>NZ_CP117709.1:4121898-4768796 GCF_028622875.1 Streptomyces sp. MMBL 11-1
CCTCCCGGATCCGCGAGGGCCCGCCGGTGGTGCGGCCGACCCCGCCGGAGTGACGGAGGGGCGGCCCCCCGCGCGGGGGCCGCCGCTCACGCCGCTTCCGGTTTCTCCTGCCGCCGGCCGCGCAGCTGCCGCAGTACGAGGGCGGCCGAGGTGATCAGCGGGAGCAGCCCCGCCACCGCGTCCGCGGTGTTCAGCTTGTCGTGCGCGCCCTTGGCCCGGCGGACCTGCTTGGACGCCCTGATGACCGCGAGCACGCTGCTGCCCAGGCTCAGCACGAGCCCGGCCTTGCCGCCGCGCGGGCCCTTGGCGGGCGCGGACCGGTTCTTCGCCATCGGAGGTACCTCCAGCCTGCGGACCGCCCCGTTCTCGGGGCGCCCTCCCCGTACACGTAACCGGGTGTCCGCCGCCCCCGCAAACCGGCCGCCCTCAGACGAACGCGTACGCCACCGTCGTCGCCGCGCCCAGGCCCGCGCCCGCCACGGTCTGGGTGACGGTGTGGTAGCCGAGGGCGACCCGGGACCAGCAGACCGCGCAGGTCAGCGCGTACGCGGCGAGCCACCAGGGGGAGTGCGTGACGGCGAGGAGGGAGACGGACGCCGAGGCCACCGCCGAGTCGACCGAGATCTTCCACACCGTGTTGACGGCCAGCAGGCCGACCGTCATCACCCACAGCGCGAGCATCGCGACGAGAATGCCGCGGGGCGCGTCGCCCAGCACCATCACCAGCGAGCCGGCGCCGATCGAGCCCAGGATCACGAAGAAGATCGGGGCCCGCTTGGTGCGGTCCACCACATGGCGGTCGCCCCAGGTGCCGCGCCCGCGCTCCCACTCGATGTACCCCGCCGGGATCAGCCCGGCGCAGAGCGCCCCGAGGAAGCCCCAGAGCAGCCCCGTCCAGTCGCCGCCCGCCGCCGCGAGGCCGATGGCGAGCATGCCCGCCAGCAGGACGTTGCGCGGCTGGAGGACGTCGGTGACGGTGCGCGCCACGGAGGTCGTGCGGGCGGAGGCGGTGGGGATCCCCTCGCCGGTCGTGGTGCCGGTCATGCGTTCGTCTCCGTCATGCGCTTGTCTCCGTCATGCGTTCGTCTCCGTCGTGCGGGTGGTTTCGGCCGTCGCGGCCGCGAGGACCGCGCGGGCGCGCTCCTCGCCGACCGTCCGGTACGCGGCGGCGACCCGGACCAGCCGGGCCACCTCGCCGTCCTGGTCCGCCGCGTGCTGGGCGGCGACCGTCGCGGCTCCCCCGGCGGGCGCGCCGGAGGCCTTGGCGAGCAGGGCGGCGCGGATCCAGTAGGCGTCCGTGAGGGACTCGGCCCGGCGCGGGTCGTCCGTGTCGCGGGCGGCGGCCCGTCCGGCGGCGGCGAGGAGCGCGTCGGGCACGTAGTGGCGCAGCTTCTCGGCCGCGTCCGCGATGTCGGCGGCCCAGCGGTCCACCCGCAGGTCGGCCGGGACGTTGAACCGGGTCAGCTCGCGGGTCAGGGAGGCGGGCGGGTCGAACGGCTGGTCCGGGAACGCGGCCATCAGCTCGTACCAGAGGGCGTGCAGCCGGACCTGGGCACGCCACAGCCGGGCGCGGCGGGCGCCGGCCGCGAAGGCGGGGACGGACGCGCCGAGGGCGAAGAAGGCGAACAGCACCAGCTGCGCGGCCTCGGTGACCTGGTCGAACCGGAGGGCGAACGCCTCGCTCGGCTCGTCCACCACACTGATCCAGAGGAACAGGGTGCGGCTGACGGTGTAGCCGACGCCGATGATCATCGCGAACGTCATCATCCCGAGCCCGATGCGCAGATGGCGCCGCCGGGCGTCGAGGGTGGCCAGCGCCCACTGGAAGGCGCACACGGCGGACGCGGCCCCGAGGTAGAGGTAGAAGACGCTCATGTAGAGCGTGGCGCCCCCCTCCCCGGCGTGGTCGGAGACGAAGCGGTCCGAGGGCTCGGAGCGGTCGACGACGGTGAAGAAGAGGACGGTCAGCAGGATCAGCGTGGCGACGGAGGCCTTGGCCGCCAGCTTCTGCACGAGCCGCGCGAACCGTACGTGGCGGGGGACGGCGCCCGCTTCGGGGTAGCTGCCGTAGATGGCCACGATGTAGCTGAGGATGGCCAGAATTGCCACCGTGGCGGTGTAGTGCTTGATGAGGACGGCGAGATCGGTGACGGCACTGTTGTTGAGACCGATGCGCACCGCCTCGGTCTTGGTCCACAGCGCGACGGCGAATCCGGCGTAGCAGCCCCACAGGGCGCGCCGTCTGCGGTCCTCCTCGTCGCCCCACAGGGCAGCGGGCATACGCCACAGGGCAACGGCCGTCATCAGGCCGGCTATCAGGTAGCCGGCGAGATCGAGGGGGGTCACGGCGGTGTTCGTCCTCGGGGTCGGGAGCGCGGGGCGGGGGCCCGCGAGTGGGCCGGTGGCACGTGTCAGGCGTCGCCGGACCGTCGTCCGGGAAAGAGGCCGCGCCGTCGGTGGGCCACCGGGCGGGACAGGGAGTTGTCCAGCCGCCCCACCATGTCATCGGTGGTGAGGTCCCGCGCCATCCGGGGGATCAGGGAGGCACCGAATTCGGCCATGCGTTCGTCGTGGGTCGCGTACTGCGCACGGGCCTGGACGGTGCCGCCGCCGGAGGCGAAGGCCGCGGCGGCGGCCGGGGAGATCATCCGGGCGATCAGCGAGGTGTCGAAGACCGGGAGGAGCGCGCGGAGCTGTTCCGCGTCGAGCGTCGTCCCGTGGTCGAACCACTCGTGGCACAGCTCGTGCAGGATCACGTGCTGGGTCTGGTAGGCGGTCGGCCTGCGGCGGTAGAGGACGAGGCTGGTGCCGCCCGACTTCAGGCGCAGCCCGCAGGCGGCGTTGACGCGGGCGAGGCGGTCCGGCATCTCGTGCAGCCGGATCGTGCGCCCGCTCGCCTCCTCCATGTTCGCGACGAGCTTGTCCAGCGTGAAGGGAACCGGGATGGGCAGGTCGGCGAGCCCGGCCTCGCACTCTTTCCGCAGTTTCCGCAGGGACATGGCCAAGACGCTACGCTGCCGGGCCCGCCGGGTGGTGGTGCACGGCGGAATCGTTGCCACCGCTTTGCCCTTCCGGGCCGTCCTTCTCCCGGGCCGCGTCCTCCAGCAGGGACAGGGCGAACCGCAGCAGCTCCGGCGGGAGCCCGTCGTCGTCCAGGCCCCGGCCGGCCAGGCCGCTGATCTCCCCGGTGCGCCGCTTGGCCAGGAACTGGAGTCCGGCGACGACGTCGTCGACGACCTCGGACTCCTCCTTGAAGAAGCGCCAGTCGACGCCGAACCCCAGGCCGAGGGCTTTGAGGATGTCCTCGGACGGCTGGGTGACCTTGCCGGCCAGGATGTTGGAGAAGTAGCTGTGCGACAGCGAGCCGCCGCGGTCGCGGACCAGCTCGGCGAAGACCCGGCCCGAGATCTTCTGTCCGGGGAAGGTCTTCTCGACCATGTACTCGACCTTTTCCCGCAGCGAGCCGAAGCGGGGAAGCTCGTCCGGACCGGGGGGTTCGACGGTTTCGGGACCGCGTTCGCCGCCGTCGTCCATGGCCATCCGGGCCTCCACGATCACCTCGGAGTCGGAACTGAGCTTGCGTAAACACTCTACGTCACTGTTAACTCGAAAAAACACGGGCAGGGGACCACGAGGGGAGTCCCCTGCCCGTGAATGACCGTGTGCCCCGCGGCGCCCGGAGCGGCCTCCGGACAGGGGTGTAGCCCTTCACGACGGGGGATGCGTGAAGGGCTACGCGTGCATTATGGCCCCGCGGTCCTCCCGACGACAACTGACCGGTCGGTCAGTGATCTGCGGCGGCGGATCCGCCGTGCCCTTCCCGGCGGCCCAAAACTGTTCCGGCCGCGATAGACATGGCCTGCCCGGGCGTTTAGGGTTTCTTGTGCAGTCACGTGAACCAGTGGTACGCAGCGGAGGCGCACCCCGCAGGCGTACGGCGCCCGGCTCCTCCGGTCGCGCGTGACGGAAGAGGTGCAGATGCCCCCGGAGACCCCCTCGCACGCCATCGACCGGCTCGACGACGACGATTACCCCGCCTACACGATGGGGCGAGCCGCCGAGATGATCGGTGCGACGCCGGGGTTCCTCCGGGCCATCGGCGAGGCCCGGCTGATCACCCCGCTGCGGTCCGAGGGCGGACACCGCCGCTACTCCCGCTACCAGTTGCGCATCGCCGCCCGCGCCCGGGACCTGGTCGACGCCGGCACGCCCATCGAGGCCGCCTGCCGCATCGTCATCCTGGAGGACCAGCTGGAGGAGGCGCTGCGCCTCAACGAGGAGCTGCGCGACCGGTCCGCCCGCACCGGCGGTCCCGCCGGGCGCTGACGGCCGCCGGGCGTGGGATGCGCCGGCTCCGCGCGGCCCCGGAAAATATCTGCATTCGTCAGCACAGAATTTCGCGCAATGCGCGATGAGGCTTTTCTCTTCCCGATCTGTTCCGACACGGCCGGTGATATTAGGCACCTGCCTCTCCCGGTCCCCTCGTGCTAGTGTTGATCTCAGTTGCAGTTGTGGTTCCCAAAAACTTCAAGTGTTCTTGCCGGTCGGATGTCGGCGAGCACGCTTTTGTATTTCCGGTGTTCTTCCGGACGGGGTAATCATCGCGGCGACGTGGGGCCCGCACAGTGTGGGCCCGCGGGCTCTGCCCCTAAGGAGATATGACATGGCTACTGGCACCGTGAAGTGGTTCAACGCGGAAAAGGGCTTCGGCTTCATCGAGCAGGACGGCGGCGGCGCCGACGTCTTCGCCCACTACAGCAACATCGCCGCCTCCGGCTTCCGTGAGCTGCAGGAGGGCCAGAAGGTGAACTTCGACGTCACGCAGGGCCAGAAGGGCCCGCAGGCCGAGAACATCACCCCCGCCTGATCACTCAGGCAGTACTGCGCAGCTGGGGCCCGCACCTTGGGGTGCGGGCCCCGGCTCGTTGTCGTTTCCGGGGCCCGCTCTGCGCGCCCCTCGACGAAGCCGCGTCCGGTGCATTGTTTCCCGGCGGCCGGGCTTCGTTTTCTTTTGTCATTTCATCGGCTCGTTCTTGCGATTCTGGGTGCCGTTCACGGTCGCTTCCCGAAAAAGAATCCCTCGATACGTGCCCCATCGAGGAAAGGTTCCAGATGAACCGCGAACGCACGCCCCGCTCGAACGACCGTTTTTCCCGCACCCGCTCCGGCGGCGGTGCCCCCCGTTTCTCCGGTGGTGGCGGCGAGCGCCGCGCCGCGGGCTTCGGCGGCGGACCCAAGCGCTCCGGTGGTTCCGGCGGCTCCGGCCGGTCCGGTGGATACGGCCGCCGCTCCGCCTCCGGCGTCAAGGGCGAGTTCGCCCTGCCGGTGACCGTCACCCCCGCCCTCCCCGCCGCCGAGACCTTCGGCGAGCTGGAGATGCCCGCACCGCTGAAGGCGGCGCTGGTCGCCGAGGGCATGACCGTGCCCTTCCCGATCCAGGCGGCCACCCTGCCGAACTCGCTGGCCGGCCGGGACGTCCTGGGCCGGGGCCGCACCGGCTCGGGCAAGACGCTCGCCTTCGGCCTCGCGCTGCTGGCCCGCACCGCCGGCCGCCGCGCCGACGCCAAGCGCCCGCTCGCGCTGGTCCTCGTCCCCACCCGGGAGCTGGCCCAGCAGGTCACCGACGCGCTCACCCCGTACGCCCGGTCGCTGAAGCTGCGCATCGCCACCGTGGTCGGCGGCATGTCCATCGGCCGCCAGGCCAGCGCGCTGCGCGGCGGCTCCGAGGTCGTCGTCGCGACGCCGGGCCGTCTCAAGGACCTGATCGAGCGCGGCGACTGCCGGCTGGACCGCGTCACCATCACGGTCCTCGACGAGGCCGACCAGATGGCCGACATGGGCTTCATGCCGCAGGTCACCGAGCTGCTGGACCAGGTGACCCCGGACGGGCAGCGGATGCTCTTCTCGGCCACCCTGGACCGCAACGTCGACCTGCTGGTGCGGACCTACCTGAAGGACCCGGTCGTGCACTCCGTCGACCCGTCCGCCGGCGCCGTCACGACGATGGAGCACCACGTCCTGTATGTCCAGGGCGCGGACAAGTACGCCACCACGACGGAGATCGCGGCCCGCGACGGCCGCGTGATCATGTTCCTGGACACCAAGCACGCGGTGGACAAGCTCACCGACCACCTGCTGCACAGCGGGGTCCGGGCGGCGGCGCTGCACGGGGGCAAGTCCCAGCCGCAGCGCACCCGTACCCTGGAGCGCTTCAAGACCGGGCACGTCACGGTGCTGGTCGCCACCAACGTCGCGGCGCGCGGCATCCACGTCGACAACCTCGACCTGGTCGTCAACGTGGACCCGCCGAGCGACCACAAGGACTACCTGCACCGCGGCGGCCGTACCGCCCGCGCCGGTGAGTCCGGCAGCGTCGTCACGCTGGTGCTGCCGAACCAGCGCCGCGAGATGACCCGGCTGATGGCGGACGCCGGGATCACCCCGCAGATCGCCCAGGTCCGCTCCGGCGAGGCCGAGCTGAGCCGGATCACCGGTGCGCAGGCCCCCTCCGGCGTCCCGGTCGTCATCTCCGCCCCGGCCAAGGAGCGCGGCAGCAGCCGAGGCGGCGCGTTCATGGGCCGCGGCACCAAGCGCGGCGGCGGGGCTCCGGCCCGGGGCCGTCGTCCCGGCGTGCCGACGCCCGAGGCCCGTGCCGCCGCGGCGCAGCGCCGGAACAACCGCGCCGCGTGACCGATCGGTGAGGCCGGCTGTGCGCCGCCGGCCTCACCGCACGCCCGGCGATCCCTCCCGGCGCGTGCACCGGGCCCCGTGTCCGGGCTCCGGTACGTCCCCTCCGTGCACTCGACACGTCCTCCGTGCACTCGACCCCTGTTGAGGAACCATGCGCTGTGTCATCGCCCGCTTCCCGTTCGATCTGTTCAAGAACGAGGTGGAGGACTCGATGAAGGGCATCAAGCCCGAACCCGTCACGGGCGACGCGGTGGTCATCAGCCGCCGGGTCTACCCCGTCAAGCAGGTGGGTGAGGTCATCACCCGGCAGGACCGCCGGGACTTCAGCTCCGCCGAGGTGGTCCGGGCGCTGTCCAAGCTGGGCTTCACCTGCCGTACCGCCGAGTCGGCCGTGCCCGCGCCGGCCCCCGCCCGTACCCCGCTGGAGACGGCCTCCGCCCTCCTGGGCACCCCGGCGGAGGCGCGGAGCGAGGCTCCCGGAGCGGTGTCCGCGCCCCGGGCCGACGGGGTCTGAGACCCGCTCGCCGGCCCCGCGACGCCGTCTTCGGGGGTCGCGGGGGCGTGCGATGATCCCCGCCATGATGAGGAAGCTGACCGTGCTGGGCGTGACCGTGGTGGCGTCCCTGCTGCCCGCCACCGCCGCGTACGCCGACGAGACGCACACCGACGCTCACAACGGCCCGCAGGTGGCCCTGATCTCGACGGGCCAGATCGACGATCCGCTGGAGGACGTGCTGGAGCACGTCGCGGTCCTCGGCCACAACATCATCGTGGACTGACCTCCTCCGGACCCACCAGGAACCTCCAGCCCCCGCGTGCCCCCGGCCGCTCGGCGTCTCAGGACGCGCGGGCGGCCGGTGGTTTCTGCCGGGCCCACTCCATGCGCGGCTCCAGCAGCGGACGCAGCAGCCACCGGACCGGGGGCGTGCACAGGAGCGTCATGATGACGACCGCGCCCAGGGTGACGGCGACCGTGCCCATCGTGGTGTCGAAGAACGGGTCGTCGTAGAAGCCGCCGTACTTCAGGCCCCGGACGACGAAGCCGTGGAGCAGATACCCGTACAGCGTGCAGGTGCCGAGCGTGGTCATCCAGCTGAGCCCCCGGGGCACCCAGGCGAGGAAGCACACGCCCAGCACGATCGCGGCCACGAACAGCAGGACCGTGGTGGTCGGGCCGGTCCACTCGGAGACGCTCAGCACCTCGGTGCTGTTCTTCCGGAAGAACCACGACGTCGAGGTCCGGGGCACCAGCCAGTACGCCAGCAGCATCCCGGCCACGAACACCGGCACCGAGGCGACCCGCACCCAGGTGGAGCGGAGAGCCACGAAGTGCTCCGGGCGCAGCCGCAGGCCGAGGACGTAGAACGGCAGGAACTGCAGGATGCGCTGGATCTGGAGACTTCCGTCGGCGGCCGGTGACACCGTCGCCAGGGCGGCGATGGCGAGGGAGACCAGCACCGGGAAGCGCACGGTCTGCCACAGCGGGGTGGACAGCCGCCAGAGGAACAGGGCGGGCAGGAACCACAGCAGCCAGTAGGGCTCCAGCGGGGAGAGGGCGTAGTCCGGCTCGCGTGCCGCCCGCTCGAAGAGCGTGTACAGGCCTTCGAGCAGGACGTAGGGCACCAGCAGGCTGGTGACCAGCTTCCACACCCGGTCCGGCCGCAGCTCGAAGTTCCGCGAGAAGTAGCCCGCTATCAGGATGAACACCGGCATGTGGAACGTGTAGACGAAGGTGTACGCGGCCTCCACGAGGCGGCCGGGGGGCAGGGGCTCCCACGCGTGTCCGATCGCCACGAGCACGATCGCCAGGTACTTCGCGTTGTCGAAGAACGGGTCGCGGCCGACGGAGGGTGGCTTTCCGGTCGCCGGGGCGCCGGCAGCGGCGGTGGGGCGCGGCTGCTCGGAGGTGAGGGGGGAAGGCATCCTGACACCCTAGAACGCGGAGGCGTTCCCTCCAGTCGTTGTGCCCTTCGTCACTCCGCGCCGGGCCGGTGCGGGTGCGGAGGGTGATCAGGGGGCTTCCGGGAGTGATCCGGGGGGTGTCCCCACCCCGGTCCACCGGGCTCCCGTATGGGCAGCGCGCTCCGGCCCGACAAGGCTGTGTCCATGACTACGTGGAGCCGAAAGGCCTTACTTCTCACCGTCTCCGCCGCCGCGGCGGCCGGCACGCTGACCGCTGTCGGCGCGCCCGTGGCGCACAGCCGCCCGGCGGGCGCCGCCGCACCCCCGCTCAGCTGGAGGGCCTGCGACCCGATCCCGGGGACGCCCGTCCCCGACGGGCAGCAGTGCGCGACGCTCCGCGTTCCCCTCGACTACCGCGCTCCCGGCGGGCGCACCGTCGACCTGGCGGTCACCCGGCTGCGCACCGACCGGCCCGAGGCGCGGCGCGGGGCCCTGCTGGTGCTCGCCGGCGGCCCCGGCGGTTCGGGGGTGCAGCGCCTCGCGCAGAAGGGCGAGGCGCTGCGGGCCGCCACCGAGGGGGCCTACGACCTGGTCAGCCTGGACCCGCGCGGGGTCGGCGGCTCCACCCGGGCCGGCTGCGGGATTCCCGAGGCCGACCGGCACCTGGTGACGCTGCGCGCCTGGCCCGCGGCGGACGGGTCGATCGCGGAGAACGCCGAACGCGCCCGCCGCACCGCCGCGTCGTGCGCCCGCGACGGCGGCCCGGTGGTGCGGTCCTTCAGCACGCGGAACCAGGCCCGCGACATGGACCGGCTGCGCGCCGCGCTGGGCGAGCGGAAGCTGTCGGTCTGGGCGCACTCGTACGGCAGTTACGCCGGGGCCGTGTACGCGCAGGAGCACCCGGACCGCGTCGACCGGCTGGTCCTGGACAGCGTCGGCGACCCGGACCCGGCGCGGGTGGCGTACGGCTGGATGGCGAACGTGGGACCGGCCGTCGCCCTCCGCTTCCCCGACTTCGCGGCCTGGGCGGCGGACCCCGCCCGCGAGGCGGAGGGGCTCCGGCTGGCCCGCCGCGCCGAGGACGTGGAGCCGCTGTTCCTGGCCCTGGCCCGGGAGCTGGACCACCACCCGAAGGAGTCGGCGACCCCCGGCGTACCGCTGACCGGGAACCGGCTGCGGCAGGCGCTCCAGAACGCTCTGATGAGCGACAGGACGTTCGCCCCGCTGGCCCGGCTGATCCGGTCGGCGCGGGACCCGGAGGCCCGCCCGGTGCTGCCGCCGGAGCTGGCGGGCGCGATGCCGGACGAGGACGCGTCCCTGACGATGGCCGTGGTCTGCAACGACGTGCGCTGGCCGGGGCCGGATTCCGGGTACGCCCGCCAGGTCGCCGCCGACCGGGCGCGGTACCCGCTGACGGCCGGGATGCCCAGGAACATCTCCCCGTGCGCCTACTGGAAGTACGAGGAGGAGCCGAGGCCCACCCGGATGACCGACGAGGGCCCCTCGAACGTCCTGATGATCCAGAGCCTGCGCGACCCGGCGACCCCGTTGGCCGGGGCCCTGAAGATGCGGGCGGCGCTCGGCGAGCGGGCCAGGATGGTCACCGTCGAGCGGGGCGGGCACGGCATGTACCTGGGCAACGGCAACGCCTGCGGCGACCGGGTGGTCAGCGACTTCCTGGTGACGGGGAAGCGCCCCGCCAGGGATGCCCACTGCCCGGACTGAACCGGCGCCCGAAGGGGACAGAGGGTGTCATAGCGGCTGATTCCGGGGTGTTCCTTGCTATACACGAGCGATGGAGCACCCCGGGACCCTCGTCCTGATCATGGCCCTGGCGGTTCTCGCCCCGCTGCTCGGTTACGCGACCGGGCGGTGGCTGCCGGTCCCCGTCGTCATCTTCGAGATCGTGCTGGGCGTCCTGGCCGGGCCGGACGTGCTCGGCTGGGCCCATCACGACCGCGTCATCGACACCCTGGCCGATCTCGGACTCTCGATGCTGATCTTCCTGGCGGGTTACGAGATCCGGTTCGCCGAGGTCCGCGGCTCCACCCTGCGCCGGGCCGGCGGGGCGTGGGTCCTCTCGTTCGCCGCGGGCCTCGGCATCGCGCTGCTGATCAGCGGGGCGGACCTGGCGAAGAGCCTGGTCATCGGCACCGCGCTGACCAGTACGGCGCTGGGCGCGGTCCTGCCGATCCTGCGGGACTCGGGGCGGCTGGAGGGGCGGTTCGGGTCGGTGGTGATGGCGTTCGGGTCGGTCGGGGAGTTCGGCCCGATCATCGCGATGGCCCTGCTGTTCAGCGGCCGGAGCCCCGGTGCGGCGGGCGCGGTGCTGGCCGCGTTCGCCGTCGTCACGGCGGGCGCGGTGTTCTGGGCGGTGCGGCCCCGGCCGCCGTGGTTCGCCCGGCTCATCGCCGTGACCCTGCACTCCAGCGGCCAGTTCGCGGTCCGCTTCGTGATGCTGCTGCTGGCCGGGATGCTGGGTCTCGCCCACGTGTTCGGCCTGGACACCCTGCTCGGCGCGTTCGCCGCGGGGATGCTGACCCGGCTCGTCCTCCAGGGGGCGGTGCCCGAGCGCAGCGGGCAGATCCTGGAGCGGATCGAGGCGATCGGCTTCGGCTTCCTCGTACCGTTCTTCTACATCGTGACGGGCATCGACTTCGACCTCGCGGCGCTCCTGGACGGCGGGCGTCCGCTGCTGCTCCTGCCGGTCTTCCTGCTGCTGTTCCTGCTGGTGCGCGGGGTTCCGGCGTATCTGCTGGCCCCGCGCGACCTGACCGGGCGCGGCCCACGGACCGCGCTCGGGCTGTTCTCCTCCACCTGTCTGCCCCTGGTGGTCGCGATCACCGCGATCGGCCTGGACGAGAAGGTGATCGGGGCGGGCGAGGCCGCCGCGCTGGTCGCCGCCGCGATGCTGTCGGTGCTGGTGTTCCCCCTGCTGGCGTTCCGGCTGCTGCGCAGGGAGGAGGGCGGCGGGGGCAGAACCGTCCCGGGCCGGGCGGCGGAGACCGGTGAGGCGTGGTGAGGCTTGGTGTGGCGTGGCGTGGTGGGGCGTGGTGGGGCGACACGTGGCGTGGTGGGGCGGGCCGATGAGGGCGGCCGGCGCGGGGCGTGTCACTCGAACGGCCCGCTCCTCTGCGGAGCCGGAGGCCAGACCGCAGGGTGGAGTGCATGTGGTCCCGCCGACTCGTTCTGGGCGCTCTGGTCCTGCCCCTGGCCCTCCTGGTGTTCGGGGACGGCCCGGCGTTCCACGCGCCCGGGCCGGAGCTGGCCTCCGGGCCCCGCCCGCCGCGCGGACTGCCGCAGCCGGCCGTCGTCAGCCGCCGGGAATGGCACGCGGACGAGGACCTGGTCCGGGAGGGGCCGCACTACACGGGCGCGGCGCGGGCGGTGTTCGTCCACCACACCGGCAACCCCAACGACTACGACTGCGCGGACGCCCCCGACCTGATCCGGGCCGTCCAGAGCGACCACATCCGGCAGGACGGCTGGGACGACATCGGCTACAACTTCCTCGTCGACCGCTGCGGCACCATCTACGAGGGCCGCGCCGGCGGGGTCGGCCGCTCCGTGCTCGGCGCGCACACCAAGGGGTTCAACACCGACACGGTCGGCATCGCGGCGATCGGGAACTTCGGCGCGGGGGCGGAGGTGCCCGGGCCGATGATGGACGCACTGGTGGAGCTGGCCGCCTGGAAACTGCGGCCCGGGGCCGACCCGCTGGGCACGGTCGATCTGGTCTCGACGAACGACGAGAGCCGCTTCGACCGGGGCCAGGTGGCCCGGCTGCACGTCATCTCCGGCCACCGCGACAGCTTCGAGACCCGCTGCCCCGGCGACGCGCTCTACGGCCTGCTGCCCGAACTGCGGGAGCGCGCCGCCAAGCTGCGTGCCGCCGCCCCCGGACACGCGGCGACGGCCCGGCTGCGCCCGTACGTCTGAGGCTCGCGGGCGTGGGCGCGCCCGTATGTCTGAGGCTCGCGGGCGTGGGCGCGCCCGTACGTCTGAGGCTTGCGGGGCGTGGGGTGCGGGCCTACCGGGAGACGAACTGCGCGAGTATCGCCTGGACCTCGTAGATGTCGACGCCCTTGGTGAACGTCTTCTGGAGCGGCACCGGGTTGCCCGAGACCCAGATGCTCAGCTCGGCGTCGAGGTCGAACGTCCCGGCCGTCTCCACGGCGAACTGCGTGATGCTGCGGTACGGGACGGAGCGGTACTCCACCTTCTTGCCGGTGATGCCCTGCTTGTCGACGAGGATCAGCCGCCGGTCCGTGAACAGGATGCTGTCGCGGATCAGCAGATACGCGGCGTGGATCTGCTCGCCCTGCCCGAGCAGCCGTGCGTAGTCCTTATGGGCGGTGGCCGGGTCGATCGTGTGGGCGTTGCCGAACAGTGCCATGGGTCCCCGTCTCTGGTGGTGCCGTGCGAGAAGTGCGTGCGGAAGCCGGTCGTACGTACAGAAGTACGTGCGGGGCGGGATCTTGGTTCCCCCGCCCCCGGGAGCCCGTGGCGGACCGGCCGCCGCCCCTACAGCGGGACGACCGTCGCCTCGGTGGCCTTCACGCTGGTCCAGACGGTGCTCCCGTCGGCGATGCCCAGGTCGACGGCGGCCCCCGGGGTGATCTCCGCGATCAGATCCGGGGCCTCGGCGGAGGTGATCAGCAGCCGCAGCCGGCTGCCGCCCGAGGTGATCTCACGGACCGTGCCGGGCCAGACGTTGCGCGGGCTGCCGGTGGGCCGCTCCCGGTGTACGGAGACGGCTTCCGGCGCGATGACCGCGAGGGCGTCCGTGCCCGCCGGGAGGGGTTCGGCGACCACGAGGTGGCCGCCGCCCTCCAGGGCCAGGCCGTCCGCGGTGGCGGTGCCGGACCAGGCGTTGCGGCCCAGCATCCGGGCCACCCACGGCGAGCGCGGGTGCCGGGTGACCTCGGCGGGCGGCTCGTCCTGGACGACCCGGCCGTCCTCCAGCACCAGGACCCGGTCGGCCAGCGAGACGGCCTCGACCGGGTCGTGGGTGACGATCAGGCAGACCCCGCCGAAGTCCGCGAGGTGCCCGCGCAGGGTGTGCCGCACCCGGGCCCGGGTGGTCTGGTCGAGGGCGGCGAGCGGTTCGTCCAGCAGCAGCAGGCGGGGGCGGGCCGCCAGCGCGCGGGCCAGGGCGACCCGCTGGGCCTGGCCGCCGGAGAGCCGGCCGGGCTTCCGGTGGGCGAGGTGGCCCACCCCGAGCCGGTCCAGCCAGCGCTGGGCCTCGCGCCGGGCCTCGGCGCGGGGCACGCCGTGGGCGCGGAGCCCGTACGCCGTGTTGGCCAGGGCGCTCAGGTGCGGGAAGAGCGCCCCGTCCTGGGGCACCCAGGCGACGCCCCGGCGGTGCGGGGGGAGTGCGGTGACGTCGCTGTCGCCGAGGCGCAGGGCGGCGTGCGCGCGGGGCGTGAGGCCGAGGAGGGCCCGCAGGAGCGTGGTCTTGCCCGCGCCGTTGGGGCCGACCACCGCGATGGTGGTGGAGCCCGGGGCGTCCAGGGTGAGGTGGGTGAAGCCGGTGACGTCGGCGTGCAGCGGCCAGGGTTCGGACGGCGCGGGCGTCGTCGTCGTACGGGGAGGCCCGTCGGCCCCTCCGGTTCCGCCGGTCCCGGTCCCGTGAGCGCCGGTTCTGTACGCTCCGGTCCCGTCGGTCCCGGTCCCGTACGTGCCGGTCGCCCCGTCCGTACCGGCGGAGCGGCCGGGAACGGACCGGCGGCCGGAGTCCCGGTGGTCGCCCGGGGTGCCGGTCCAGCGGCCCCGCAGCGCGATCAGGACGGTCATCGCGATGGCCAGGAGCAGCAGCGACACCGAGGTGGCGGCCTCCGGCGAGTCCTGGAGCAGCAGATAGACCTGGAGCGGCAGGGTCTGCGTGGTGCCGGGGAGGTTCCCGGCGAAGGTGATGGTCGCGCCGAACTCGCCGAGCGCCCGCGCCCAGGTCAGGGCGGCCCCGGCGATCAGCCCGGGGGCGACCATGGGCAGCGTCACGGTGAGGAACACCCGGACCGGCGAGGCCCCGAGGGAGGCCGCGGTCTCCTCGTACCGGGGGCGCAGCCCGCCGAGCGCGCCCTCCAGCGAGATGACCAGGAACGGCATGGCGACGAACGTCGCCGCGAGGACGGCCCCCGAGGTGTGGAAGGGGAGCGTGATGCCGAAGGTGCCCTCCAGCCAGGGGCCGAGGAGCCCGCGCCGCCCGAACGCCAGCAGGAGGGCGACGCCGCCGACCGTGGGCGGCAGGACCATCGGCAGCAGGACCAGCGAGCGGACGAACGCTTTGCCGGGGAACGGCACCCGGGCCAGCAGCCAGGCCAGCGGCACCCCGAGCAGCAGGGAGAGCCCGAGCGCCCACAGGGAGACCAGCAGCGAGAGCCGCAGCGCCTCGGTGGTGGCCTCGGCGGTGAGATGGGCGCCGAGTTCACCCCAGGAGGTGCGGACCAGGATCCCGGCGAGCGGCAGCATCAGGAACGCCACGGCCAGCACGGCGGGCACCGTCAGCAGCAGGGGGGCGCCGGCCCCGGGGGCGCGGCGGCCGGGCCGTTTCGTCGGGGACCTCATCGGTGACCTCGTCGGGCTCGGGGGGCGGGCCCCGGGTGCCGTGCCCGGGGTGCGGTGTCCGGCAGGCCTGTCGGACCGTTCGCCACGGGCCCGCCGGGGGCCGGCGCGGTCACGGCTGCTGGAAGCCCGCGCCCCGGAGGATCTCCTGCGCGACGGGTGTGGAGAGCCAGGCGACGAACGCGGCGGCGGCCTCGCGGTGCTGCGACGTCTTCAGCGTGGCGGCCGGGTAGGAGGCGATGGCGTTCTGCTCGTCCGGGATCTCGACCGCGTCGACCTTGCCGGTGGCGGTCGCGGCGTCGGTCCGGTAGACGAGCCCGGCGTCCGCCTCGCCGAGCGAGACCTTGGACAGGACCGCGCGGACGTTGGGCTCCTGGGAGACCGGCTTCACGTCGATCTTCCGCGCTCGGAGGATCTGCTCGCCGTAGCGGCCCACCGGCACCTCGGGGGCGGCCAGGACCACCTTCAGCTTCGGATCGGCGAGGTCCTCCAGGCTCCCGACCTTCCGCGGGTTGCCCTCGCCGGTGGCGATGACCAGCCGGTTCCTGGCGATGACGGTCGGCTTCCCGGTGTCGTCGGCGAGGCCGGCCATCGTCCTGGCGTCGGCGGTGACCAGCGCGTCGGCGGGGGCGCCCTGCTTGACCTGTGCGGCCAGTTCCTGGGAGCCGGCGAAGGAGAACGTCACCTCGGTGCCGGGGTTCTCCTTCTCGTAAGCGGCCCCCGCCGCCTTGAAGACGTCCGTCAGGGAGGAGGCGGCCAGCACGGTCAGGTCGGCCGCGGGGGCGCCCGTCGCCGACCCCGGGCCGCTGCCCCCGCCCGTGTCCTCGGCCGGGCCGGAGCCGTTGCCGCAGGCGGCGAGCGGGATCAGGAGGGCGCAGGCCAGGGCGGCGGCGGCCGCACGGCGGCGATCGGTCGCGGGGCGGTGGCCGGTCACGCGGCGGTGGCCGGTCACGCTGCGGTGGCTGATCAGCGGGGGCATGAGGGCCGGGCTCCTTGGGTCTCGTCGTCGGCCGGTCTTCAGACGCGGTCGATGTGCACGCTGGTCGACTTCACCCGGGCGGTCGCCCGCATGCCGACCTCAAGGCCCAGTTCCTCCACCGCCTCCCGGGTCAGGAGCGAGACGAGCCGGTGCGGACCGGCCTGGATCTCGACCTGGGCCGCGATGTCGCCGAGTTTCACCGCGGTGACGATGCCCGGGAACGCGTTGCGGGCCGAGGTGTACACGGCCTCGTCCTCGCCGCCCGCGCCCTGGCCGACCTCGATCGAGAAGGCGGCCAGCGCGCGGCCGTCGATCAGCCGCCGGCCGGCCTCGTCGCGATGGGTCGCGACCCGGCCGGCATCCGCCCAGCGGCGTGCGGTGTCGGGGCTGACCCCGAGGAGTCGTGCTGCCTGGCCGATTGTGTAGGACTGCATGTGCGGCACGCTAGACCCATCGGGCTGGCATCTGCCAATCTCTGGACGATGATCCATCGCAGGTACGGAGGATCTCGGAGGAACGTACGGGGTGCGCGCACCGGACGGTACGGGCCGCGCGGACCGGCCGCGCCGGGTGCCGTGCCGGGTGCCGAGCCGGATACGTGCCCCGGGCCGCGCCCGGCACGTGCCCCGCACGTGCCCCGGGCCGCGCCGGGCAGGGGAACGGGCCGCACCGGGGGTCCGGTCGCGGCCCGCACCTCGACGGTCCTGTGACGGTCCCGGATCAGGTCGCCGGGCTCATCGACGGCATCTCCCCCTGGGTGGTGGTCACGTCGATCACGGTGAACGGGGCGCCCTGCGGGTCGCTGAGCCCCGCGAACCGGCCGAACGGGCTGTCCACCGGCCCGTCCCGCAGCACCCCGCCGCGCTCGGTCGCCTTCGCCACGGCGGCGTCGCAGTCCGCCACGGCGAAGTGCACGTTCAGATACGCGGGCGCCTCCGACGGGAAGTCGTCGCCCATCGCCATCCGGCCCAGGACCGCCTCCCCCCGGACGTCGTACACGGAGAAGTCCAGCGACTCTTCGTCGAGCTTCCGCACGGTGTAGGGGAAGACCGATGCGTAGAACGCGTCCACCTTCTCCGGCTCCCGGGTGAGGACCTCGCCCCAGCAGTACCCGCCGGGCGTGCCCATCTCCGTCTCGAATCCCTCGTGGCTGCCGGCCTGCCAGATGCCGAAGACGGCTCCGCCCGGGTCGCGGGCCAGAGCCATCGTGCCGAACTCGTCGACCCGCATCGGCTCCATCAGCACCTCGCCGCCGCTCGCGCGGACCTTCTCCGCGGTCGCGGCCGCGTCCGCGGACGCGAGGTACAGGCACCACGCCGACTGGCCCTCCGCGCCCGGCATCGGCGGGACCACGGCCGCCGCCGCCCTGCCGTCCGCGTACGCCTGCGTGTAGTTGCCGAACTCCGACGAACTCTCGCCGAACGTCCAGCCGAGCACGTCACCGTAGAAGCTCTTGGCGCCCTCGACGTCGGCGAACATGGCGTCCGCCCAGCACGGGGTTCCCTCGGGTTGTACAGCCATGGTGCCGGTCCTTCCCTGCCCTGGAGTCCCTGATTCTCGGCCCCGCCCGTACGGGTCCCCACCCGCACCGGCAACGCTAGTCAGCACGGGGCCGGTACGCGCGTCGGGAGGAGTCCGGGAGAGGCCCGGGAGGGGGCCGGGGGAAGCCCCGGAGGGGAGGCGCCCAGGGCTTCCGGCAGCTCTCAGGAGGAGCCGGTCCGGTGCCGGGCGGGTCGCTCCTGCGCGGCGTAATCCGGGCAGTCGGGGTTCTCGCAGGGGCCCGCGCGCCAGACCGGGACGAAGATCCCGAGGGACTTGTGGCGGTGGATCTCGGAAGGGACGGGCTGTTTGCAGGTCGGGCACATGAAAGCGGCCCGCTGTCGGGTGTCACGCTCTTTGCTGGCCATTTATTCACGATAGGCGGGGCGGGAGATTTTGGAAAGTCTTTCCCTTTGCGTTGCCGGGAAATGGCGTCGCTTTCCGTGACCCTACTCTTCCGTATCGGTGTCGGGCGCGTTCGTGGAGCCCGGACTTCTCGCCGGACGGCGCAGGCTCAGGGTCACCGAAATCGCCAGGATGACGACGATCACCGCGAGGCTCACCGGCGACGGAATCTCCGGGATGGAGGTGCTGATCATCTTGTGGGAGGCCTGGAGGAGGAGCTTGACCGCGATGAAGGCGAGGATGACCGCCAAGCCGTGGCTCAGGTAGTGGAACCGGTCCAGCAGGCCCGCCAGCAGGAAGTACAGGGCCCGCAGCCCCAGGATCGCGAAGGCGTTGCTGGTGTAGACGATGAACAGCTCGTCGCTGACCGCGAGCACCGCGGGCACGCTGTCGACCGCGAAGATCAGGTCGGCCGCCTCGATCGCGGCGACCACCGCCAGCAGCGGGGTGGCCACCCGCCGCCCCTCTTCCCGGACGACGAAGTGCGTGCCGGAATAATGGTCCTGGACCGGCATCACTTTCCGCAGCAGCCGCACCGCGAAGCTCTTGCCCGGGTCGAAATTCTCCTCCTGGCCGCTGAGGATTTTATAGCTGCTGTAGAAAAGGACCGCGGCGAAGAGGAACAGCACGAAGGTGAAGCGGTTGACCACCGCGACGCCGAGGGTCAGGAACACCGCACGGAACACCAGTGCGCCGATGACGCCGAAGAAAAGCACCCGGTGCTGGTACTCCCGGGGCACCTTGAAATACGCGAAGATCAGCGCGAAGACGAAGAGGTTGTCGACCGAGAGGCTCTTCTCCAGCAGCCAGGCGGTGGTGTACTCCGTACCGGCGGTGGTGCCGAGGGTCAGGAAGACCACCGCGCCGAAGAGCAGCGCGAGGCTCACCCACAGCGCGCTCCACAGCCCGGCCTCCTTGAAGCCGATCACATGCGCCTTGCGGTGCGCCAGGAGGTCGACCGTCAGCGAGACGACGACGGTCACGGCGAACACGATCCAGAGCCACACCGGTACGTCCACGCCGGAGTCCTCCCACTCGGGTCCTTACGAGTGTGACCCGGCCGATCCGCCACCGCCCGCCGGGGACCGCCGGGTGGCGGCCGCGACCGAGGCCATCAGCTCCGCGTCGAGGAACGAGGGGTCGGCCAGCCGGGTGGCGGCGGCGTAGGAGTTCAGCAGGGCCTTGGTGACCCGCAGGGCGGCCTCCGGGCGGCGGACCACCGGCTTCGCCCAGGCGGCGACCGCGGCGTCCAGCTCCGCCTCGGGCACCACCCGCTGGAGCACCGACAGCTCGCGGGCCTCGGCGGCGTCGAAGGACCGCCCGGTGAGGATCAGCTCGCGGACCCGGGCCGCGCCCACCTCGTGGATCAGCCGGGGCAGCAGCCCGCCCCAGGCGGTCGGCAGCCCGAGCGCCAGCTCCGGCAGCCGGAAGGCGGCGGTGTCCGCGCCGACCCGCAGATCGCAGGCGAGGGCCAGCGCGAACCCCGCGCCGACCGCCTTGCCCTGCACCCGGGCGATGGTCACCGCCCGGCTGCCGGAGATCGCCTCGCAGACCCGGCGGGCCTTCTCCCCGGCGATCCGGATGCCCCGGCCGGCGGGGTCCTCCTCCAGCCACTGACCGAACTCGGTACGGTCGCCGCCCAGGCAGAAGTCGTCCCCCGCGCCGCTGAGGACCAGCACCCGCACCTCGGGGTCCGGGGCGGCGAGGACGTCCAGCAGCTCGTCGAGCATCGCCTCGGTCACCGCGTTGCCGCTCGTGGGCGCGTGCAGCTCCACATGCAGGACGGCCCCCTCGCGCCTGCTGCGTACCGTCGCCGACTGGTCGCCCGCGGTCAGGAAGCCGGGGAGCGAGAGCTTCACAGGGCCACGCCCAGGGAGGTGATCCGTCTGAAGACCATCCGGGGGGCGTACACCGGCCGCGACACGGTGTGCAGGGTGGGGAAACGATCCAGCATCCGTGCCAGCAGCGTCCGCGCCTCCAGCTTGGCCAGCGCCGCGCCCAGGCAGTAGTGCACCCCGCCGCCGAAGGTGAGGTGGCTGCCGCCGCGCAGGATGTCGAAGGCGTCCGGATCCGGGTTCCGCCGCGGATCGTGGTTGGCCGCGCCGTACAGGACGTGGATCATGCTGTCCTTCTTGATCGGGACCCCGGCCAGGACGGTGTCCTCGGCGGCGATCCGGGTGTTGATGTGGATGGGCGGATCGTGGCGCAGCACCTCGTCGACGGCCGCGTCGATGTGTTCCGGGTACTTCCGCAGCCACGCCCACCGGCCGGGCTCGGTCAGCAGGGAGGTCATCGAGGAGAGCAGCGTCGCGGTGGTCTCCAGCGAGGCGATGGTGACGAACATCGTGAGCCGGTAGAGGATCTCGTCCGCCCGCTCCCGGTCCGGCTCCATGGCGTCCCAGGTGTGGATCCAGCCGGTCAGCACGTCGTGGCGGGGCTCCGCCCGGCGGCGGGCGACCAGATCGGTGAAGTAGGCCCGCAACCGCAGGGTCGCCGCCGCGGAGACGGTGAGCTGCGACCTGGTGGGGAGCAGTTCCTGGGCGAAGACCTGGTTGTGCGTGATCTCCAGGATGTCCGGGTAGTCCTCGGGCGGTATCCCCAGCCAGCCGCCGACGGTGGTGATCGGCAGCTGCTCGCTGACGGTGGAGACGAAGTCCGCCTCGCCCCAGCGGAGCTTCTCCGCCAGCTCGTCCAGCAGCCGGTCGGCGTCGCGCTCGACGTCGGGGGTGAGGCGTTCGATGGTGGAACGGTCGAAGAGATTGCCCAGCGAGCGGCGCTGGCAGGTGTGCTCGGGGGCGTTGAGCCGGGAGAGGGTGGTGGTCATCTCCCGGGTCGCGATCGCGTCCCACTGCTTGGAGTCGTCCTGCCGCTCCTGCCAGGCGAGGTCCGGGACGAGCCAGTTGCGGCCCCGGAGCACCTGGCTGCAGGCGTCGAAGCCGGTGACGAAATAGCCGTTCCACGGAGCGCGGACGACGTCACCCATCGTCCGCAGCTCCGCGAGTATTCCGTACGGCTCGGCCTGTCCTTCCGGCGAATTGAGTCTGCGGAGCAGACCGATGACCGCACGCCGTCCGTCGGGCGCCCTGGATGTACCGCCAGTGATGCTCACACAGAGTTCCTCGACCTAGGCCCGTGGTTACCGCACTGAACCTACCCCTCCGGATATCGGCGCCAAGCATCGTTCTTTGTTGCCCCCGTCACATGCAATCGTCACTAAATGCCCGTTGTTATCGGTGCATTGTCGGCGTCCGGCCTGCGTATGGCCCGCGCGCGGGTCATACGCGGAACACGTCGAGGAACGAACTCCACCAGCCCTTCTGCTTCTTGGCGGGCTCCTGGGCGTGACGGGGCGTCACCGGCGGTGCGGCGGGCGCGTTGCGGAACGGGTCGGGCAGCTGGGCCGAGGTCGGGGCCGGGGGCTGCGCCCCGGTCCCCGCACGCCGCGCGGCCGTCGGGGTGAACCGTACGGGCAGCGCGACCAGCGCCCGGTGGAACGGGCCCGGCCGCCAGGCCACACCCGAGGCGGGTACGGCCAGCGCGAGGTCCGGGACGGTGTTGAGGATCTTCTCGATCGCGGTGAGCGCGATCAGCGTCGCGGGCGACTTGGCCGGGCACACGTGCGGACCCGCGCCCCAGGCCAGGTGGGCGCCCTTGCTCAGGGTCTGGCGCGCGTCGGTGAGCCCCGGGTCGCTGTTCGCGGCGGCGAAGCTGATCAGCACGGGGGTCTCCGCCTTCAGCGTCACCCCGTCCAGCTCGATGTCCCGCACCGGGTAGTGCGTCGCGTAGTTGGCGATCGGCGGGTTGTTCCACAGGACGTCGTCCAGCGCGTCCTCGACGAGCAGCCCCGAACCGCGCCGGTCGGGCGTGCCCGGCTGGTCGCCCGCGAGCATCAGCAGCAGCGCGTTGCCGATCAGATTGCGCTCCGGCTCCACGCCCGCGCCCATCAGCATCACCAGCTGGTCCTTCAGCTCCTCGTCCCGCAGCCCCGCCGGGTGCTGGATCAGCCAGGAGGTGATGTCCTCGCCGGGCTGGCGGCGCTTGATCGCGACCAGCTCCATCAGGCACTCGGTCAGCTCGGCGTTGGCGCGGAGCACGTCCTCGCCGTCGAAGATGGCGGACATCGAGCGGGTCAGCCGGTCGCCGATATCGCCGGGGCAGCCGAAGAGCTGGTTGAACAGCAGCAGCGGCAGGAGCTTGGCGTACTCGTTGAGCAGGTCGGCGGTGCCGCGCTCGATGAACTGGTCGATCAGGTAGTCGGCGATCCGCTCGACGTCCCTGCTCAGCCTGGAGCTGTTGAGCCGGGACAGCGACTCGGTGACCGCCTTGCGCAGCCGCAGGTGCTCCGCGCCGTCGGTGAACAGGCAGTTGGGCCGGTACACCATCATCGGCAGCACGGGGCTGTCCATGGGGACGGCGCCCTCGCGCAGCGCGGCCCAGTGCCGCGAGTCCCGCGCGAACAGCGCCGGGTTCTGCAGCACCCGCAGCGCCGCCTCGTGCTGCACGATCAGGGTGGCCTCCACCCCCGGGGCCAGCTCGATGGGCGCGGCGGGGCCGTGCGTCCTGGCCGCGTCGTAGAAGCGGTGCGGGTCGGCGGCGAACTCCGGCCCGTACAGCGACGTCTGCTGCTGGTGCATGGGGCACCCGGCGGGGGCGCTGTACGGGTTGGCTCCCGGCTGCGGGTCCATGGCGGCTTCCTCGGTGTGATCGCGGGGCCCGGTCGGCCCCGGCTCGGGATACGTGTGGGGGTGCGTCAGGCCGTGTGCGCCAGAAGGTGGCGGACCAGGGTGATCAGGGCCTGCGCGGAGGAGTTCTGGTCGCGGGCGTCGCAGTAGACGACCGGGGTGTCGGGCAGCAGGTCGAGCGCCTCGCGCAGTTCGTTCTCGGCGTGCTGCGAGTACGGGTCGAAGCTGTTGACGGCGACCGCGTACTCCAGCCCGTACGTCTCGACCAGGTCGATGACGGGGAACGTGTCGGCGAGCCGCGCCGGGTCGACCAGGAGCAGCGCGCCCAGCGAACCGCGCGCCATGTCCTCCCACAGCTCCACGAACCGCTGCTGGCCCGGCGTGCCGAACAGGTACAGCACCAGTTCGTCGCTGAGCGTGAGGCGGCCGAAGTCCAGAGCGACCGTCGTCGTCGTCTTGTCGGGGGCGCCGCGCAGATCGTCGACCTGGGCCGCGGCCTGGGTCATCCGCTCCTCGGTGCGCAGCGGGGTGATCTCGGACAGCGTGCCGATCAGCGTCGTCTTGCCCACCGCGAAGTGCCCGACGACGAGGATCTTCGCCGCGTGCCGCACCGCGTCCGGCACATAGATGCTCTCAGCCGAACCGGACTTGGAGTCCATGCAACACCTCTTCGAGGATCTTTCTGTCAACGAGCTGGGCCGGCGGCGGCGCCTTCCGGCGCAGCAGGTGTCCCTGCTGGTTTAAATCCTGGAGCAGGAGACGGGCCACCCCGACCGGCAGGCCGAGGTGACCGGCGACCTCGGCCACCGACAGGTAGCCGCCGGAGCACAGCTCCCAGATCGCCTTGACCTCGGGGCTCGGGTTCGGCGGCGGCTGGCGGTCGGGGGCGAGGGTGACCAGGGTGACGAGGGAGAGGTCCTCCGCGTCGGGGAGCCCCCGCCCGCCGGTGATGACATAGGACCGGACGAACCCGCTGCTGACCTGCTGCTCCTCGCCCGGCGCGGTCATATGTCGCTGCCCGCGTTCTGGCGGGGCGGCGTGGTCATCGCCTTCCCCAGCGCGGTGACCTGCTGCTGCATCCGGAACGACATCGCCTCCATGTCCACGTCGGCGGCGGCGGTGGCGGCCAGATAGGCGCCGCTGCCGGCGGCGATCAGGAAGATCCAGCCGTCCTCGTACTCCAGGAGCGTCTGCCGCCAGCGGCCCGGCTCACGGGTTCCGATGAAGGGGGCGACGGCCCGGCTGAGGGACTGCATGGAGCTCATCGCCGCGGCGACGGTCTCCGCGTCGTCGCGGCCGATCTCGCTGGAGTTGGCGAGCAGCAGGCCGTCGGCGGACACCAGGATCGCGTGCCGGGCGCCGGGTACCTGGAGCAGGTCGTTGAGCACCCAGGACAGATCGGGATTCACTGGAACTCGGGTCCTTCCGTCGTCGTCGTGTCGCGTCCGGACCGGGTGCCGCGCTGGAACGCGCCGAGTCGGGAGGCGGTCTCCTCGTTGCTGCGCACGGGCTCCGGTACCGCCGAGGGCACGGCGGAGACCGGGCTCTTACGACGACGCTTCGGCAGCCCCCCGGCGGTGGTGGTGATCTGGGCCAGCGGCTGGGTGGCGGTGTCGGGCTGCGGGGTGGGCGGGAAGAGCGGGGTGGGCGCCGGGGCCGGGGCGGCCTGCCACTGGTCGGCCTGCCGCACCTGCGGCGCCTGGGAAGCTGCCGCTTCGGGTGCTTCCACGGGCGCCACGGCCGGCGGCGCCTCGGTGGTGAGCAGTTCGTCGGGGATGAGGACCACCGCGCGTACGCCTCCATAGGGGGAAACGGAGTCCACCGAGACCCGGAAGCCGTAGCGGGCGGCGAGCATCCCGGAGACGGCGAACCCGAACTGCGGCGGGATGCCCAGGCTGGAGACGCTGATCGCGGCCTGGGGGGAGAGGAGAGCCGCCGCGCGGTCCTTCTCCTCCTGGCCCATGCCGAGACCGGCGTCGTCGACGATGAGGCAGACACCCGTCGGCACGGCCTGGATGTTGATCTCGACCGGGGTGCCGGGGGCGGAGTAGTTCGTGGCGTTGGCGAGCAGCTCGGCGAGGACCACGGCGACGGGTTCGACCGCCCGGCTGACGACGGAGAAGTTCACCTGGCCGTTGACCCGGACCCGGTCGAAGTGCCGGATACGGCCCTGGGCGCTGCGGGCCACGTCGAAGACGGAGGCCACGGTCTCGCGCCGGCCGAGCCAGCCGCCGCAGAGCACGGCGATGCCCTGGGCGCGCCGGCCGAACTGGCTGTTGGCGTGGTCCATGGCCATCAGGTCGGCGAGGATCCCGGGGTCGTCGCCGTACTTGCGCTGGGCCTTCTCGATCACGACCTGCTGTTCGTCCGCGAGGCCCTGGAGGGTGCGGACGGCGGCCTTGAGGACCGCCTTGGTCTCCTCCTCGGCGTCCTTGCGGACCTCCGCGAGTTCGGTGGACTGACGCTGGAGCAGACCGTTGTGGACGACGTGGAGCTCGTCCCGTTGGTGCAGGAGCGCGTCACGCTCCTGGCGCAGCTCGGCATGGTGTCTGCGGAGCTTGACGTTGGTCGCGCGAGCCCGCAGAACGGCTCCCACGGCGACCAGTGCGACGACAACCAGCGCCCAGATGACGGGGCCCTGCGGAAATGTCATGAGACTCACTTCAAGTGCCATGGCGGAAACGGCTTGACACCCCGTCATGCGGCACGCAGTCACGGCTCGTTCGCCACGACCGTGCGCCGCTTCGGGAGGTGCCCCTCCGAAGGTGGGGCCGAGGATTTCATCCCTCCCGGAATGCCCCCACACGCCATCAGCCCACTGGAAGTAAGATGATCTTATCACTGGCCGCGCGCTGAAATGTCAAGGCCGCCACGCCAGTTGCCAGTCGACGCACAACGTTCACATTGCGGAGGCTTGGAGGACGGCAACCGGCTCCGGAGCCCCGGGGATTGGGTTGCGGGCCGGGCCGCCCGGGTCCTCCGGTGCCCGGCTGGGGGTGGCTGGGATCGGCTGCCCGGTCCGGGTGCGGATCAGCCCGGCGCACCGGTCGAGGTACGGGTCTCCAGGGACCAGGCGTGGCGGCGGACGGTGTCGGGGGCCGCGCGGCCCGCGAGGATGTCGCAGAGCAGGTCGGCGCAGGCGCGCCCGTACGCGGCGGGGCGCAGGTCGACCGCGGTGACGGGCGGTTCGGCGCCCCGGGTCGCCGGGCCGTCGACGCAGGACGCGACGAGGAGGGCCGCGCCCGCACGCGGGTCCGCCTCCCCGGCCGCCCTGCCGGCCTTCCGGCCGAGGGCCGCCGCCGCGCGCAGGACGCCCGGGGCGGAGCCGTCGGGGGCGCAGATCACGGCGTCCACGGCGGGGTCGTCGGCGAGCAGTGCCCGGGTGGCCGCCTCTGCCTCGGCCGGGGTCGCCGCGAACGGCACGGTGCGCAGGGTCACCGCCACCCCGTGGGCCCGCCCCCAGGATCCGGCCGTCGCGCGCAGGGCGGTCGCCCAGGCGGAGGAGCCGGACGGGGCCAGGAGCGCGGGGCGGCGGGCGCCGCGCTCGGTGACATGGTCGAGGAGGGCGGTCAGCGAGGCGGCGTTGTCGCAGACCACGGCACCGCTGGGGCTGTTGGCCGGGCCGAGGTAGCGCTCGCCGGTCACCACCGGGACGCCCGCGTCGAGCAGCCCCGGCACCGCGCTGTCGCCGGCCTCGGGGTCGATCACCAGCAGGCCGTCGACGCGCGAGGCGATCCGCCCGCCCGACGCCCCCGAGGGGGCGAGCAGCACCATGTCGAGCCCGTCCTCCTGGGCGCGCTCCACCGCCCCGAAGGCGAGGTTCATGTAGTAGTCCAGCCGGGTCGCGGTCGCCGGCAGGTGCAGCCCGACGGCTCCCGTGCTGGCGCGGCGCAGATGCCGGGCGGCGCTGTTGGGGCGGTAGCCGAGCTCCTCCGCGACCGTGCGGACCCGGTCCCGGGTGGCTTCCGCGACCCGCCCCGAACCCTGGAGCGCGTCGGAGACGGTGCTCTTGGAGACCCCGGCGGCGCGGGCGACATCGAGCAGGGTCACGGTCCGGGAGGTCACGGGGATGAAGTCTAGACGTTCGCCCAGAGCGGGCCGGAGGGTTGCCGGAACGTTCCGGCACGGTTAGGTTCGGGGAGTGCCGGAACGTTCCGGCACTGTTGTTCGTGGCCCCCGGCCGCCCGCCGCCCCGCCTCCCCAGGAACCCGCCATGCGTCTGATCACCGCGTACGACCCGCCCGCGTCCCCGACCCGGACCCGCCCCGCCGAGCGCGCCCCCCTGCGCGTGGCGGCGGTCCAGCAGCGCTGGCACCACGACCCCGCCGAGCACCGGGCCGCCCTGCTGGAAGGCGTCCGGCTCGCCGCCGCCGAGGGTGCCCGTGTGGTCTGCCTCCAGGAGCTGACGCTGTCGCCGTACTTCGCCGTCGCGCGCAGGGCCGGCCACCCCGGGCCCGCCGCGCCGGAGGAGCTGCTGACCGGCCCCACCTTCACGTTCGCGGCCGGGGCCGCCCGGGAGCACGGCGTGTACGTGCACGCGTCGCTGTACGAGAAGGCCCCGGCGCCCGGCGGCGAGGACGACGGCCTCGGCTACAACACCGCGATCCTCGTGGCCCCCGACGGCACCCTCGCCCAGCGGACCCGTAAGACCCACATCCCGGTCACCGAGGGGTATTACGAGGACGACTGGTTCCGCCCCGGCCCGGCGGGCGACGACGCCTTCCCGCTGGTCACGGTCGACGAGGCCCGTTTCGGCCTGCCGACCTGCTGGGACCAGTGGTTCCCGGAACTTGCGCGCGCCTACTCGCTCGCCGGGGCCGACGTCCTCGTCTACCCGACCGCCATCGGCTCCGAGCCGGGCTTCCCCGGCTTCGACTCCCAGCCGCTCTGGCAGAAGGTGATCACCGGGAACGCCATCGCCAACGCCACCTTCATGATCGTGCCGAACCGTATCGGCGCCGAGAACGGCCTCGTCTTCTACGGCAGTTCCTTCATCGTGGACCCGTACGGCCGCGTCCTGGCCCAGGCCCCCCGCGACGAGCCCGCCGTGCTGGTCGCCGATCTCGATCTCGACGCCCGGCGCGACTGGCTGGAGCTGTTCCCGTTCCTGACCACCCGCCGCCCGGACGCGTACGGCCCGCTCACCGAGACCCGCTGAGCCGGGCAGGGGCAGGGGGAGCTGCAGGGGCGTCGGCAGGGGCGTCGGCGTCGGCAGGGGTAGCGGCGTCGGTGTCGGCGTGGGCTCCCCTCCGGCACCCCCGCGCCGGTGCACCGGCCGGTCGCGGCCAGGGCAGCGGTCCGTGCTTCGTGCCCCGTGCCCGTCCCCTGTGCCCCGTCCCCGTGCTCCGTACCGATACCTACCCGATACAGAGCCGTGCGGTGCTCGAAGCGCGCCCCTGACCAGCCGGAAGCGGCGTTCCCGGAGGCTGTCGGCGTACCCGATCCCCGGTGTACGCCGACGTCAGGAGACCAGTGCCGTGCTGAGCCCACCGGAGGCCGCAGCGCCCCCCACGGACGCGGCGCCCGCCCCCGGGCCCGCCCCCACCGGGTCCACCGGGTCCACCGGGTCCACCGGGTCCACCGCGCGGCCCGCCCGCCGCCCCGGCCGGTGGCTCGCCGCCGCGGCGGTCGTCTGGGCCGCGGCGATGGCACTCCACGCGTGGATCCCGAACGCGGGCGTCAACGCGGGCAGCCTCTTCCAGACGCTGCTGCCCTGGACGGGCCTCGGCGTGCCGGTCCTGCTCGGGCTCGCCGCCGTACGCCGGTCCCGTACCGCCGCCGTGGCGGTGCTCGCGCCCGCCGTCGTCTGGGTCGCGCTCTTCGGCGGCGCGCTCACCGACAAGCGCTCGGGCGGCGGGGAAGGCGACCTGACGGTGGTCAGCCACAACGTGGGCGAGGGGAACCCCGACCCGGCCGGCACCGCGCGCGTGCTCGCCGGGGCGGGCGCGGACGTGCTGGCGCTCGAAGAGCTGTCCGACGCGTCGGCGGCCGTCTACTCCCGCGAACTGGCCGACGCCTATCCGCACCACGCGGTGCTCGGCGGGGTCGGCATCTGGAGCAGATACCCGCTGGCGGACGTGAAGGCGGTGCCGATCATGCCGTGGACCCGCGCGCTGCGCGCCACGGCCCGGACCCCGGACGGGCCCGTCGCCGTGTACGCGGTCCATCTGGCGTCGGTACGGGTCTCGGCGGCCGGATTCACGACGGGCCGGCGCAACGAGGCGGCCCGCGAGCTGGCCGCCGCGCTCCGGGCGGAGCCCGCGCCCCGGGTCGTGGTGCTGGGTGACTTCAACGGGACGTACCAGGACGGGGCGCTGGCCCCGGTGACCTCGCAGCTGCGTTCGGCGCAACGGGAGGCGGGCGACGGCCTCGGGTTCACCTGGCCCGCCGCGTTCCCGGTGGTCCGCATCGACGACGTGCTGGTGCGGGGGATGACCCCGCGCGCCGCCTGGACGCTGCCCGCCACCGGCAGCGACCACCTTCCGGTGGCGGCCACGCTGAGCCGGTGACCTCGGCGCGGCGGCCCGGGTGGCCGGGCCCGCCACCCTCCCCTTCCCCGACTACGATGCGAGCGACCGATGACCTCGAACGCCCAGGTAGGCAGCGTGTCCGATCCCCGGGGCCCGGCCCCCGTCAGCGTGCTCGTGGTCGAGGATGACGCCACGATCCGCCGCGCCGTCCAACTGGCCCTGGAACGCTACGGCTACCGGGTCGACGTGGCCGTCGACGGACTCAGCGGCCTGGAGGCCTTCCGCGCGGGCGCGCACGACCTGCTGATCCTCGATGTGATGCTGCCCGAACTGGACGGCATCGGCCTGTGCCACCGGATCCGCGAGGAGAGCCCCGTCCCGGTCCTGATGATGTCCGCGCGCGGCGACGCCCTCGACGTGGTCGCGGGCCTGGAGGCGGGGGCCGACGACTACGTGATCAAGCCCGTCGACACCGCCGTCATGGTCGCCCGGATCCGCGCCCTGCTGCGCCGCGCCACCTTCCGCCCGGAGGCGGAGGGCCCCGCGGCCCGGAAGTCCGGCCGAGCCGCCGATCACCTCCTGGTCTTCGGGGATCTCAGCGTGGACACCCTCGGCATGGAGGTGCGCCGGGCCGGTGAGACCGTGTCACTGACCCCCACCGAACTCCGGCTGCTGCTGGAGTTCGCCGCCGCGCCCGGTTCGGTGCTCGACCGCCGCCGGCTGCTGCGCGACGTGTGGGACTACGGCTGGGAGGGCGACACCCGGGTGGTGGACCTGTGCGTCCTCCGGCTGCGCAAGAAGATCGGCAGCGGCCGGATCGAGACCGTCCGCGGCTTCGGCTACAAGCTCGTACGCGGCTGAGCGGCCGGCGGACGCCGTGGACTTCCTCAACCCCCGGGCCCTGCGCTGGAAGATCGCCGCACTGGCCGCCGTCGCGTGCTGCGCGGTCGCGACCGTGATCGGGTTCCTGGTGCACGACGCGACCCGGGAGCGCGGGCTGGACGTCGGCACCGACCGGGCCCTCACCCGGCTGACCGCCGCCGACCGGGAGTTCTCCCGTACGGGGAAGGCGCCGGCCGACATCGACGTACGGTCCACGGCGGAGCTGCCCGAGGCGCTGGCGCGCGAGTTCGCCGCCCTGCCGGACCGGGAGGGCGGGTACGCCACCTGGTACGACGCGAAGCCGCCCAACTGGTACTGGATGTGGGGCGCCGCCGCCGTGGGCGACGATCAGTTCCTCGTCGTCCGGGACGACATGAGCGCCGAGGTCCGCAGCCTTCAGCTGCTGGACCGCAGCATCGTGAAATCCGTCCTCGTCGCCCTCCTGTTCGTCGTCCCGCTCGCCGCCGCCGCGACCGAACCGATCAACCGGCGGCTGCGCCACGGAGCCCGTACCGCCCGCCGTATCGCCGACGGCGACCTGGACGCCCGCATCGGCCCCGCCGGGCGGGCCCGCGACGAGATCACCGAGATGGCGGCGGCCGTCGACGACATGGCCGCCGCCCTCCAGCGCAAGCTGGAGAACGAGCGGCGCTTCACCGCCGACGTCGCGCACGAACTGCGCACCCCGCTCATGGGCCTGGTCACCGCCGCCGGGCTGCTGCCCGACGACGACGAGGCGACCGGTCTCGTACGGGACCGGCTACGGGCTCTGAACGCGCTGGTCGAGGACCTGCTGGAGATCTCCCGTCTCGACGCGGGCGCCGAACGCTCCCGCCCCGACCCGGTGCCGCTGGGCGACCTGGTCGCCGACGTGGTGCGGCGTACGGGCACGGACACCCGGGTCACCGTCGGGGCCGCCGAGGTGGTGGAGACCGATCCGCGCCGGGTGGAGCGGATCGTGGTCAACCTCGTCACCAACGCCCACCGGCACGGCGCGGCCCCCGTCGAGGTGACCGTGACCGGGGCACGGATCGCCGTACGCGACCACGGGCCGGGCTTCCCGCCCGATCTGCTGGAGCGGGGCCCGCAGCGCTTCCGCACCGGCGCGAGCGAACGCGGCCGGGGGCACGGTCTCGGCCTGACCGTCGCCCAGGGCCAGTCCGAGGTGCTCGGAGCCCGGCTGACCTTCGCGAACGCCCCGGACGGCGGAGCGCTGGCCACCCTCGACCTGGCCCCGCGTCCGGCCTGATACGGAACGGAAACGCACTCTCGCGGGGGCGGAAACGGCGCTGAGCGGGTGCGGAAGAACGACTCCCCGAAGGTGACAGAGGTACGGGAAACCGCGCTGCCACCTGGAGGAGCCCATGCCCGAGACCCCCGAGACCCCCGACGCCCCTGCCGTTCCCTCTGATCCCCTTATTACCCCCGTTCCCGCTCCCGCTCCCGGCCTCGCCCCTGTCTCTGTCTCTGTCTCTGCTCCTGCCCCCGCCACCGGGAGCGGTTTCCGCGTGCGTTCCCGCTTCCGATTCCGCCGCTCGGTCCTCGTACCCCTGACGGCGGCCGTGGTGCTCGTGGCGGGTACGGCCGGGTGGTACGCGGTCGGCGGTGACAGGTCCACGGTCGGACCGGCCGCCGGGGGCGCGGGGGAGGAGGTGGTGCCGCTCGCGAGGTCGATGCACCTGCCCTGGCCGCGCGAGGGCCAGGCGAGCGTGGCGGTCGAAGGCGTCGGCAGCCTCGGCACCCGGGGCGAGCAGAAGCCGGTCCCGATCGCCAGCGTCACCAAGGTCATGACGGCCTACGTGATCCTCAAGGGTCACCCGATGCGGGCCGGCGCTCCCGGCGCGACCGTGGTCGCCGACCAGCGGGCGGCCGACGAGTCGTACTCCTCCGTCGAGACGACCGCCCCCGTGCTCGCCGGGCGGGAGTACACCCAACGCCGGCTGCTGGAGCTGATGATGGTGCCGTCGGGCAACAACGTGGCGCGTCTGCTGGCCCGCTGGGACGCGGGCGACGAGAAGGCGTTCGTCGCGAAGATGAACCGGGCCGCCGCCGGGCTCGGCATGCGCGCCACCACGTACACCGGGGTGAGCGGCATGGAGGCGAGTACGAGGAGCACGGCGGCGGACCAACTGCGGCTGGCCCGCGCCGCCATGGAGGACCCGGCCTTCCGGCAGATCGTGGCGACCGACTCCGTCACGGCCCCCGGCGCCGGGGTGACCTTCCGCAACACCAACAAGCTGCTCGGGCACGACGGGGTGATCGGCCTGAAGACCGGCTCCTCCACCCCGGCGGGCGGCAACCTCGTCTGGGCCACCCGGCAGGAGGTCGCCGGCGTCTCCCGTCTGGTCCTCGGGGTCGTGCTGCACCAGCGCCCCGGCACCACCCCCGCCGAGGGCAGCGCCGCCGCCCACGAGGCCAGTCGCGCCCTGATCACCGCGATCCGAGCGGGCCTCCCGGCGGCGGCGGACAGAGCCTGGGGCGCGGACCGCAGGGCGTAGACCGCAGGGCGTAGACCGCTGGGTGTTGACCGCAGGGTGTTGACCGCAGGGTGTAGACCAGAGAGCGCAGAGCGCAAGGCACAGGCCCGGGGGCCGGCGGCCGGGGGGACGCGCGGGTCAGTGCAGGGTCGTCAGCATGTCCGCGGTGAACGGGGTGATGTCCGCGGTACGCCCGCGCAGGGTCTTCGCCGCCCACTCGGGATCGGAGATCAGCGCCCGCCCGACGGCGACCATGTCGAACTCGTCGCGCTCCATCCGGTCCAGCAGCTGCTCGATCCCGGTGACCGGGGAGTCGTTGCCCTGGAAGGCGCCGAAGAAGTCGCCGTCCAGGCCGACCGAGCCGACGGTGAGGGTCGGCCGGCCGCTGATCTTCTTCACCCAGCCGGCCAGGTTCAGGTCGGATCCCTCGAACTCCGGCAGCCAGTAGCGGCGCGTGGACGCGTGGAAGACATCGACACCGGCCTCGGCCAACGGTGTGAGCAGGGCGTCCAGCTCCTCCGGCGTCTCGGCGAGCTTCGCCTCGTAGGCGTCCGACTTCCACTGGGACATCCGGAAGAAGAGCGGGAAGGCGTCGGACACGGCGGCGCGGCAGGCCGCCACGATCTCGGCCGCGAAACGGGTCCGGGCGACCAGGTCGCCGCCGTAGGCGTCGGTACGCCGGTTGCTGCCGGACCACAGGAACTGGTCGATCAGGTAGCCGTGGGCGCCGTGCAGTTCGGCGCCGTCGAAACCGAGGCGCTCGGCCGCCGCCGCCGCGTCGGCGAAGGCGGCGATGACGTCGTCGAGGTCCTGCTGCGTCATGGCGCGCCCCTTGGGCTCGCCGCTCAGGGACAGGCCCGAGGGGCCGACCGGCTCGGCGTCCGGCACGGGCCCGGTGCCTTCGGTGCGGGTCACGCCCACGTGCCACAGCTGAGGGATGATCGCGCCGCCCGCGCGGTGCACGGACTCCGCGACGTGCGCCCAGCCCGCGAGCGCCGCCTCGCCGTGGAAGCGCGGGACCCGGTCGCTGGTCCCCGCGGACGCGTGGTCGACGTAGGTGCCTTCGGTGATGATCAGCCCGACGTCACCGGCGGCCCGGCGGGTGTAGTAGTCCGCCACGTCCTGTCCCGGAACGCCGTCCGGGGAGAACTGCCGGGTCATGGGCGCCATCGCGATCCGGTTCCGGGCGGTGAGCCCGCGGACGGTGAACGGGCGGGAGAGGGTGGCCGCCGCGCGGGCGGCGGCCACCTCGCCGCCTGCCGGGGCTGCGGTGCCTGTCACGTCGGTCGTCACGTCGGTCGGCGCGTGTGCCGTCACGTCTGTCACGTCTGTCACGTCTGTCACGTCTGTCACGTCGGATTCCTGTCCATAGCCGGGGTGGTCCACCCGGCCTGAACGCGCTCGCGCCGCCTCGCCATCCCGGCATCGGCCCCGATCCCGGTAAAGAGTGGGCAAAGAACGGAGTGTGCCTCCGGTGCTCTCCGGCGGCGGCCTCCCCGGGGACCGCGCCCACTGCCCCGATCGCTCGGCGGTCCCGATGGTCGCCGGCCGCCCGCAGATATGTCCGGGATCGGTAACCGAGGCATCCCGCCGAGACGTTCGCCCGTCTGGAGGGGTGCACGGGATCGGCGGAGACGGCAAAAAGGGGCGGGCGGACATGGGCAAGCACAAGGGAAGGGCATGGCACGGCCGGCTCCTCGCGGCGGCGCTCGGCGTGACGGCCCTGGCCGCCGCCACCTCGGTGTGGACCGCGCAGGCCGGCCCGGCCGGGGGGCGGCCGTCGGCGGCCGTCGCGTCGCCGGACGCGCGGGAGCGGCCCGCGGCCAACGTGGCGGCGGGCATCGCGCACGCCTCGGACCGGGGGGCCCGGGGCGTCAACATCACCATCGACGACGGACCGGACCCGGTCTGGACGCCGCAGGTGCTGCGCCTGCTGAAGGACCGCGGTGTGAAGGCCACGTTCTGCATGGTGGGCACCCAGGCCCAGGCCTACCCCGACCTGGTCAAGGCGGTCGTGGCGGACGGCCACCGGCTGTGCAACCACACCGTCTCGCACGACACCACCATGGACACCAAGTCCGAGGCCTACCAGTCCCAGCAGATCCTGGACGCCGAACGGATGATCACCAAGGCGTCCGGAGGCGTCCGGTCGCAGTACTACCGGGCCCCGGGCGGCGCCTTCACCCCGTACAGCCGTCAGCTCGCCGCGTCCCACGGGATGCGACCGCTGGGCTGGAACGTCGACACCAAGGACTTCGAGCACCCCGGCGCGGACACCATGGTCGCCACCGTCAAGCGTGAGATCTCCAACGGGCCGACCATCCTCTTCCACGACGCGGGAGGGGAACGGTCCCAGACGCTGGCCGCTCTGCGCGAGGTCCTGCCCTGGCTGGAGGAGCAGGGCCGCTCCTTCGGATTCCCCGTGCGCTGAGCGAGGCCCGACCCCTCCCGCAGGCGTCAAGTCCGCTGAGACGAAACTCAGTTGGACCAGACGACCGGACTGTCGCTGTACGCGTCACCCTCGTCGAACTTGGCGGCCGTGACCGGCGCGCCCTTCGTGGCGGTGAGCGAGCAGGTCTCGTACGACGCGCCCTTGGTGGTGAACTCGCGAGGCGCGGTCTCCCTGTCGCACTTGCCCGGGATGTCGCCGATCAGCACGACGCCCGTGCCGGTGCCCCCTTCCAGCACACCGTCCAGCTTCAGCGACGCGTACGACAGGTCGGTGCCGCCGACGTTCTCCACCTTCATCTTGATGAAGTAGGGCGTCATCCCCTTCGCCTTGTCACCGAAGGCGGCCATATCGGCCTCGGCGCCCTTCTCGATCGCCGTGACGGTCACGGCGATGGTGCCCTTCTTGGCGCTCGTGTACGCGAACGGCAGAGTGGCCTTGTCGCCGACCTTGAGCTTCGTGCCCGGGGCGGTCGCGTCCCCCTCGCCCCCGGCCGGAGCGTCGGTGTCGGCGCCGCCGTCGGCGGCGGGGCTCTCGCTCGCCTCGCTCGGCTCGCCCGGCTCGGACGGGGCGGGGGCCGACGCCGGAGGGGAATCCTTCGCCGCGGGGTCGCTGTCGTCGCCGTTGCAGGCCGAGAGCCCGAGACTCAGGGCGACCACAGCGGCCGCGGACACGATACGTCGCTTGTGCACTACTACTACCTCACTGGTTACGAGAGCCGTCCGATACGGCGGCTTCGAACGTTCGATGGTGGCGAGAGGGACCGCCACCGGGCTGAACACGCCGGAGCGGTCCCCCGACGGCGTTCCGTCGTCGACGCGCACGATGTCACATCCCGGAATACGGCGGGTACACGCCAGGAACACGAGCCGGGCGGTGCGGCTCAGCGGACCCGGTCCCGCGCGACGGCCGCCTCGTCGGCGAGTCGTCGTGCGGCGGCGGCGTCCCCCGCGGCGGCCCGCAGGCGGGCGAGCTTCTCCAGCACGCCCGCGAGCAGGTACGGATAGTCGATTCCGCGGGCCACCTCGACCGCGCGGTCCCCCCGGCCGATCGCGGCCGGCAGATCGTGGGGTCCGTACAGGCGGGCATCGAGCAGGTCGATGAGGACACGGGTCTCGAACATGGGGTCGTGGAGTGCGCGCGCGATCCCGACGCCTTCGAGGAGACGGTGGCGCGCCTCGGTGTACTCGCCCCGGGCCAGGTGGAGACAGCCCCAGGCGTGGGCGGTGTAGAACGTCCCGGACGACCCGATGCTCCGGGCGCACTCGTTCAGCTCGGTGAACGACTCCTCGGCCTCCGCCGGCCGGCCGAGCGCGAGCTGCGCCTGGCCGAGCCAGTAGGTGTCGCGCGCGATCAGGGCCCGGATGCCCTGCTTCCTCGCCCCGTCGATGATCTCCGTGAGGACCGCCACCGCGCGTTCCGGTCTGCCCGCCTGCAGATGGGCGAGGCCGACCTGTGAGTACGCGTGCAGAGCGGCCGCCGGCTGCCCGCCCGCGTCGAGGCGCTCAAAAGCCTCCCGGCCGGCGGTGATCGCCTCGGTCAGCCGGCCGTTGGGCACGAGGAAGAACGGCGCGTTGCTCAGGGCCTCCAGATAGCCCCGCCGGTCCCCGATCCGCTCGAACAGCTCCATGGCCTCGGTGTTGGACTCCTCGGCCGGCCCGTACCGGCGCCGGGTGTAGAGCAGTCCGGCCATCGAGATGAGCAGTCTGGCCCGGCCCCGCAGGTTGCCCGCGGTCCTGGCCAGACCCATCGCCGTCCCGTAGCACTCCTGCCAGTCGTCGAAGTACCGCTCCGTCTCGAACAGTGCGTGCCCGCCCACGGCCAGTTCCCAGCAGAGCTCGTCCCTGCCCAGTTCGGCGGCCTGCCGCACCCCTGCCACCAGGGCGACGCGTTCCGCGTCCAGCAGTTCCATCGGCGGCACGGAGGGCGGCAGGCTCGCCTCCACCACTGCCGGCTGCCACCGGTCGGCGTCCCGCTGGAACATGTTCTGCCCCATGTGGTCGCGGTCGGCGATGTCGGTGAAGGCCAGGAGCGCGCTGAGGACGCGGACGACGGACCCGTCCCGGGCCTCCACCGGCTCCTCCGCCTCCGCGCGTTCCCGGGCGTACGCGCGGATCAGGTCGTGGAACCCGTAACGCGCCTGGCCGTTCGGCGCCCCGGTGACGTCGAGCAGGTGGACGTCGACCAGCTCGTCGAGGAGCTCCCGGGCCGCCCGCAGCCCGGTGTCGAGAGCGGCAGCGGCCGCCCAGAGCGGGAAATCGGGCGCCTCCAGCAGCCCGAGGAGCCGGAACAGCCGCCGAGCCCCGGGCCGGAGCCCCTCGTAGCTCAGCCCGAAACTGGCCCGTACTTCGAGATCGCGGTAGCGCAGGGCGTCCAGCCGGTGCTGCTCGTCGGCCAGCCGTGACACGAGATCCGCCGGCCGCCAGTGCGGCCGGGACACCAGGAGCGCCCCGGCGATCCGCAGCGCGAGCGGCAGCCGCGCACACAGCCGTACCAGGTCGGACAGGTCCGCCGGGGCGGCCGAGGCCAGCCGGCCGCCCGTGCTGCCGCGCAGCATGGCCAGGCTGTCGGCCTCGGACATCTCGCGCAGCTCGACCCGGTGCGCGCCGCCGAGACCGGCCAGCCGTACGCGGCCGGTGGCGATCACGCCACACGTACCGCTCGTCGGCAGCAGAGGCGCCAGCTGCTCCTCGTCGTACGCGTCGTCGAGCACCACCAGGATCCGCCGCTCCGCCAGCAGGCCCCGGTAGAGATCCGTGCGCTCCTGGGGGTCGTCCGGCACCGCGGTGGCGGGCACGCCCAGCGCACGCAGGAAGCGGCCGAGGACCGTGGCCGGTGCGACCCGCTGCGTACGCGCGCCGTCCAGCGCCGCGAACAGCTGACCGTCGGGGTACGCGGACCTCAGCCGATGCGAGGCCTGCACCGCGAGGGCCGTCTTGCCGACCCCGCCGGGGCCCGAGACCGTCACCGTCGCGGCCGGTTCGTCTGCGGCGCGGTCCGTGCGGAGCCGGGCCTCGATCTCCGCCAACTCCGCCCGCTGCCCGCTGAAGTCGCCGAGCGCCGGAGGCAGCATCCGGGCGACCGCGGTGCTCCGCCGGCCCTGTTCCCCGTCCCCGGCCTCCCGGTCCAGCGCGGGGTCCTCGCCGAGAACGGCCCGGTGGAGTTCCCGCAACGGGCGCCCGGGTTCCAGACCGGTCTCCTCGGCGAGGACCTGGCGGACCTGGAGGTAGGCCAGCAGCGCGTCCGCCCGACGGCCGCAGCGGTACAGCGCGAGCATGAGCTGGGCCCACATCCGCTCGCGGAACGGGTGCTCCATCGTCAGCGCCGTCAGCTCGCCGAGAAGCTCGCCGTGCCGGCCGAGCCGGAGATCGACGTCGATGCGCTCCTCGAGTACGCCGAGCCGCAGTTCGTCGAGGCGTGTGGCCTCCGGGCCCAGCGCCGGGAGATCGGCGATCCCGGCGAACGCGGGGCCCCGCCAGAGGCCGAGGGCCTCCGCGAACAGCCGCCGCGACCGCTCGCGTTCACCGGCCGCCAGCGCCGCCCGGGCCGCGGCCGCCAGGTCCTCGAAGTGTGCCGCGTCCACCTCGGCACGGTCGGCCCGCAGCACGTAGCCACGGCCCTCACGGGCGATGCGTCGCGGGTCGCCCAGGCGGTGCCGGAGCCGGTGGACGTAGGTCTGTACGTTCTTGGCGGCGCTCTTCGGCCGGTCCTCGCCCCAGACCGCTTCCACCAGCGCGTCGTCGGAGACCGGCCGGCCCGGCCGGCTCAGGAGGACCGCCAGCAGGACCCGCGCTTTCGGCGTGCCCAGTTCCAGTTCCCGTGGCAGGCCGGCCTGCCGCACGGTCAGCGGACCCAGTACCCCGAAGTCCACAGCTGCCCCCCGCCTTCGACGGCCACTGTAACGGCCACGGGCTGCGGCCGGCAGCGACCAGCGACGATCGGCAGTGACGGGCAATGACGGGCGGTGACCAGCAGCGACCGGCCGGGCGGAGTCGCCGGGCGGTACGGGCGGGCGGTTCGGGCCGGCCGTCCGTCGTGGGGTGGGGCTGATGCTCCGGGACCCGCGCCCGCCAGTAGAGTTCGATGCTTGTTCGATTCGACACGAGGTGGGGGGACGGATGGCGGGCGCACAACTGAGAGACACCGCAGAGGAGTTGGCGACGGTGTTGTGGCGGGAGCACACCGTGTACCGGGAGCGGTCCGGGGGGATGGTCATCCGGGGCGAGCACGTACGGCGGTGGATCAGCCTCGCCCCGGCGGGCGGCCGGGACGAGATCCTCGTACGCGCGGGGCGCATCCTGGACGGCGGAACCACCGCGCCGGCGCGTTCGGAGGCCGTGGTGCCCCTCTCCGCCGGTACGGGCGCGCTCGCCACGACCTGTCGGCGCCTGCTGGCCGACGCGGCCGCCGACGCGTCGCGGCCCGCGCCGGACCGGACGGACACGGGGCGGCCCGGGAAGTCCCGTCAGCCCCGTCGGTCCCGTAGGTCCCGCCGGTCCGCGCGGCGGAACGGCGGCGGCAGGCACACGAGTTTCAGCTCATGGGTGATCCTCGTGTGCGTCGCCGCCGTGATCGCCTTGTTCGCGTACAGCTCCGCGACGCACGGCTGACCGGCATCCGGACCGCGCGGGGCGTCGGCCGGCGGTGACGGGCCCGCCCTGTGGCGGGCCGGTGCCGGCGGCACCGGCCCGGGAGCGCGGTCAGGCGGAGGAGCCGCCGTCGATGACCAGATCGCTGCCGACCACCGAAGCGGCGTCCGGCGAGGCCAGATACAGCACGGCCGCCGCGACCTCGGCGGTGGAGGAGACCCGGCCCAGCGGGGACGCGCCCTTCATCCGGGCGGCCCGGTCGGCTTCGGTCTCGCCCGGCTGCAGCGACATGGTGGTGGCGGTCGCGCCGGGGCTGACGACGTTGATCCGTATCCCGTCGGCGATGTGGTCCAGGGCGGCGGCCCGGGTCAGGGCGGAGACGGCCGCCTTGGTGGCGATGTAGCCGGCCACGCCCGGGATGCGGCTGTGCGCGCCGAGGTTGGAGGCGATGTTGACGATCGCCCCGCCGTGGGGCTGGTCGCGCATCCGGGCGATCTCGGCCTGAAGGCTGAGGAACACACCGGTGACGTTGATGTCGAGCAGGGTGCGCCAGTCCTTTTCGGAGAGGTCGGCCAGGGCAGCGCCGCCCCGGAAGACGCCCGCGTTGTTGACGGCGACATCGAGGCTTCCGAAGTGTTCGACGGTGCGGTGGACCATCGTCCTGACGTCCTCGGTGCGGCTCACGTCCGCGGTGACAGCGACCGCCGACCCACCCTCCTTCCCGATCAGGGCGACCGTCTCGTCGAGCGAAGCGGCGGTACGGCCGGCCGCGACCACCGAGGCCCCTTCGGCGGCGAAGGCGAGCGCGACGGCCCGGCCGATGCCTGATCCCGCGCCGGTGACGAGGACGGCTTTTCCGGTGAAGCGTGCGGACATGGTGATGACTCCCTTGGACGGCGCGTGGTGCGCGGTTACGTGGTCACTCGGCAATGTGGTCACTGGGCAACGGGGTGGCTTTGTTGCTCGGGTACTCGGTGCGGAGGCTGATGGCCGCGGCGACGGTGAGAAGGACTGCCGTCGCGGCGAGTGAAGTGCTGTCGGAGCCGAGCGTGAGCAGGCCGGGGAGAAGCCCGTTCGCGTAGGAGTGGTGGGGTTCCAGCCCTGTGAACGCGATCAGCGCGAGGCCCGTGGCGGCCCCTGCCGGTCCGGCGGTGAGGGCGCGACGCCCACCGAAACGGTCGGCGACACGACCGCCGAAGAGCAGGAGCCCGGAGAAGGCCAGTCCGTAGGCGGAGGTGAGGAGGATCAAGTCGGTCCGGTCGAGCGAGAATGCACGGCCTATCCGGGGCAGCGGCACGACGAGCGAGGTGAGCGTGAAGAGCAGCGACATCTGGACGATGCCGAGCAGCGCGAAGGCAGGGCCGGGTGCGGGCCCGGACGGGGACGCGGGCCCGGCCCCGGGTGCGTCCCCGGCCGGGCCGGCCGCGATCGTGGCGTTGCAGCTCTGCGGCTCGGTCACTTCTCCCCCGATACTTGACTGAACGTTCTGTTATGCGGCCATGAAGGCACCTCCCGCAGGGGGGTGCTGTCCGGAGTGCTGCCCGGGAGTGCTGTCAGAAGGCGCTGTCAGGGGGTGCTGCCCGGAAGCGCTGTTCGGCCGCCCTCCCGCGAGAGACGGTGTTCAGTCGAGCAGGCTCAGCGCCTGCTCGGCGGCGTCCCGCGCCCGGCCGGGCCCTGTCGACGCCTTGCCGACGACCCGCAGCCCCTGCATCAGCACCAGGAGCATCCGTGCGAGCGCCTGCGGATCGCGGTCCGCGGGCAGCTCGCCCTGCGCCTGTGCCCGGGTCAGCGCCGAGTGCAGCAGTGTCTCGAAGTGGTCCCAGCTCGCCTCGACCCGACGGGCCGCCGCCGGATCGTGGGGGCCCAGCTCGGCGGCCGTGTTGGTGATGAAACACCCTTTGGCGCGATGGGCGTCGGCGTTCGCCTCGGCCGCGAATCGCCGCACCGCCGTGCGTACGGCGGGCAGCGCGGGCCCCGGCTGGGAGAGTTCGCGCAGCAGGTCCGCGTCGCCGTTCTCGCGGTAGCGGTCCAGGGCCTTCAGGTACAGCTCGTGCTTGTTGCCGAAGGTGGCGTAGATGCTGGCGCGCCCGATGCCGAGGTGTTCGACGAGGTCCGCCATCGAGGTCGCCTCGTAGCCGCGCCGCCAGAACAGCTCAAGGGCTGACTGCAGCGCGGCTTCGGGGTCGAATTCCTTGGTTCTGGCCACGGTCGAACCCTAGGCGATAGTGAAACGATCGGTCAAATATTATCTCGGTGGTGGCGATGGGTACCCGGCGGAGGGGGCAGCACAGCTGCACCGCAGCACCACAGCACAGCAACAGAGCAACAGAGCAACAGAGCAACAGAGCAGTGTCAGTGAGGCATGGCACCGTGGCGTCCATGACCGCGATCGCACATGAAGCCGTCCGTGAGACCATCCGCGATGCCGGGCGGGCCCTTGGCGTCCCCGGACCGGTCGCCGAGGCGTTCGTCCGCCTTCTGCGCCCCTGCGTCTACCTCTGCCCCTTCGAGCAACTGCCGGAGGAATTGCGGAACAGCGCCCGTCCGGCCGCCCGGGCAGGCGGCTCCGCCCACCTGCCGGAGGGTGTGGACGTGCCCGCGTACGTGCCGCACCTGGTGACCGTCGACTGCGCGGCCATACCCACCGGCGTCCTCGACATCGACTTTCCCGACGACGGCCAGGTGGCTGTCCTCGCCGAAGTCACGGACCAGGACGAAGGCTTCGTCATTTACGTGCCCACGGGGACCGAAACCGTCGAACGTCACCCAAGAGAAGCGGAGCAGGACGCCCCGAAGTCCAGCGAATCGTTCCCGCTCTACGCGGTGGCCGGGACCACCATGCCCGGCGCGCTCCACCGGTCGCATGTGGCGGAAGCGGTCGACTACGCCGAGGGGGACGCCGAACGGGCCCGCCGTGTGGACAACCTGATAGATGAGATGGGGGCGATCCTTGCCGTGCGCTGGGGTTACGGCATTCAGCTCGGTGGCTTCGCCCGCGCCTGGCACGACCCATTGGAGGACCGCGGGAACGTACTGTTCCTGTCCATACCGGAGAGCGCGGTCTTCGGCGGGGACTGCATCACCTTCGTCTCCGGTTCTCGGGAGCAGATCGCGGAGCGCCGCTACGACGAACTCGAATTCGATGTCGAGTCCTGACCCGAAGCCGCGGTTCGGGCGCCGCGGCGGCGGCTCAGAGGTGACCGTCCAGGAACTCCCGTACCTCGTCGATGGTCATGGGCCCCGTGCCGTGCGCCACTGCCTCCCCTTCCTTCAGCAGAACGCAGGACGGGGCGCCGGTGATCCCGTATCGCTCGGTCGCCGCCGGGCAGCGCGTGATGTCGGTGCGGACGACCGTCAGGCGGCCCACGCGGTCGTCGGCGATGTCGCCCATGACGAGGTCCATCACCCGGCAGGGCTCGATGGCCTTGGGCCATGCCCCGGTGAAGTACGCGAGGACCGGGATCCTGCTTTTCCCGAGAATGAAGTCGAACTCCGCGTCCTCGCGAGGGCGGTGAACCAGCTGTGCCACGGAAGCTCCTGACCTCACGTTTCGTACGGCATCCCATCATCCCTCGCGCGGTGCGCCGGGCCGGTCGGCCCCGGTGGGTCTCCGGACGGCGGTAGGCGGAGGGCGGGCGGCGGATGCCGGGTGACGGGTGGCGAATGACGGGTTACGGGTGCCGGGTTACGGGTGCCGGGTTACGGGTGCCGAGTCAGGGGTGCCGGGTGGCGGGTCAGCTGCCCCGGAGGCCGACCGCCAGCGTCAGTTCAAGGACCCGGTGTGGTGACGCGAGATCGGGGAACAGCTCCCGCAGCTGCGCCATCCGGTACCGGACGGTCTGCGGGTGGACGAACAATGCCGACGCCACCGCGTCCCGCCTGCCCTGGTGCAGCAGCCACGCCCGCAAGGTCTCCTCCAGCCGTCGCGCGGTTGCGGCGGGCAAGGTCCGCAACGGTGCGAGGGCTCGGGCGCGCAGGTCTGCGAACGCGTCCGCGTCGGCGCTGAGCACCAGGTCGGGCAGGTGGTCCTCGGTGTCCCGGATGTCGGAGGAGAGGGAGCGCGCGCGTACGGCTCGTGCGTACGACGCGGACGCACGGGTCCATGGCCGGGCCGGGCCGACCACGGCGGCGCGGTCGGTCAGCTGCCGCAGGAGACGTGGCCGGTCGGCGTCGGGGACCAGGAGCACACCGGTGGCATCCGGCAGATCGTCGAGGACGAGGGTGCTCGGGTCGAGTGTCCGGTAGGCCGGGCGGGCCTGGGCGGCGGGCAGCAGGACGGCGGTCAGCGACACCGGAGGCTGCCACCTGGCCCGTTGACCGGAGGCCAGCAACACGTCCGGGCTCGCGCCGGCGAGGAGGTCGCGGGCCAGGTGCTCCAGGTGGCGCTCGTGGGCCCTGCCCCGGGCGGCCAGCCCGTCGGCGTGACCCGCGGCGCTCGCGGCGGAGAGCTCGTCGATGTAGGCGAAGGTCAGCTCGGCGAACTTGGCGACCTCGGCGGCGGGCAGGCCGGCGGGCACGGCACCCGCCGCGAGGCATCGCCAGGCGACGCGGGCGCCGACGCGGTAGGCGCTGAGCAGGGCGTCCATCGAACGGCCGTCGCGTACCTCGCCGCGGCCCAGCTCGTAGGCGGCGTCACCGGCGTCGCCCCCGGTGGCTTTCCCGCTCGCGAGGTCCAGATAGTGCCCCAGGGCGGTGCGGACGGCTCTGCGGATGGTGGCGCCCATGCGACCCGCTAGGGCATTGGCGTACGGAGGGACCTCGTCGATGATCGCCTGGACGACTTCGTCGGCGGTGGTCCTCAGTGCGGCCCGGAGCGCGGTGACCGTTGCTTCGTCCAGGGTCAGCTCGCTGGCCCTCCGGATGGCATAGCTCATTTTCCGTTCCCTGCGGACTTTGTTCCCTGCGAACAATTCGGTTGACCAGTTTTACGTCCTGTGGTTAGGACTTTACGCCGTGAGGCGCAGCAAGCTGGAGTCATGACGAGTGCAGCCCTCCGTAGCAGGGCGTGGAAACTGCTGGAGATGGTCACGACGCCGCTCCTGCCGTCGGACTACCTCGACCTGGTCAGCCCGCTGCGTGCGGGCGCGGACCTGTGCGGGCGCATCGAGGCCGTGCACTCCGAGACGGGTGACGCCGCGACCGTCGTGATCAGGCCGGGGCGGGGCTGGCGCGGCCACACGGCCGGTCAGTACGTGAGGATCGGGGTCGACGTCGACGGCGTGCGCCTGTGGCGTGCCTACTCCCTCACCTCGCCGACAGACCGCCGGGACGGCCGGATCACGATCACCGTGAAGGCGGTCCCGGACGGCAAGGTCAGCAACCACCTGGTCCGCAGGGCGAAACCGGGCACGCTGATCCGGCTCGACCAGCCGACCGGTGACTTCGTACTGCCGCGGGCCAGGCCCGCCAAGGTGCTCTACCTGACGGCCGGCAGCGGCATCACGCCCGTGATGGGCATGCTGCGCGACACCGAGCTCGACGACGTCGTCATGGTCCACTGCGCGCCACAGCCTCACGACGTGATCTTCCGCAGCGAACTGCACGGCCTGGTCGCGGACAAGAGGCTCCGGCTCACCGAGGTGCACACCGACACCGACGGCAGGCTCGACATCGCGCGTCTCGACGACCTCGTGCCCGACTGGGCCGAGCGCGAGACCTGGGCCTGCGGGCCCGGGGGCCTGCTCGACGCCGCCGAGGAGCACTGGGCCGAGCACGGCGTCCGAGAACGCCTGCACACCGAACGGTTCCAACCCGGCATCCTCGTCGCCGGTGACGGCGGTGACGGCGGTGAGGTCACGTTCAGCACCACCGGCAGGACCGTCGACGCGGACGGCGTCACGCCGTTGCTGGACGTCGGCGAGGAGGCCGGCGTGCTCATGCCCTCCGGGTGCCGCATGGGCATCTGCTTCGGCTGCGTCACACCACTCAAGGCGGGCGCCGTCCGCGACCTGCGCACCGGCGAGATCACCGAGGCCGAGCCCGGCGTCCTCATCCAGACCTGCGTGTCCGCCGCGGCGGGCCCCTGTGACATCGAACGGTAGGAGCACCTTGACCGCCATCGACCCCACCGCCCACCTGACCGCGGAGCAGATCGAGGAGCTGGGCCGCGAGCTGGACGCGATCCGTGACGAGGTGATCGCCGGCCGCGGCGAGAAGGACGCCGACTACATCCGTAAGGTCATCTCGGCGCAGCGCAAGCTTGAGCTGGTCAGCAGGGGTGTGCTGCTGTTCTCGATCTTCCCGCCCGCGTGGCTTCTCGGCACCGCCGGGCTGTCCGTGGCGAAGATCATGGACAACATGGAGATCGGCCACAACGTCCTGCACGGTCAGTGGGACTGGATGCGGGACCCGAAGATCCACTCCACCACCTGGGAGTGGGACCACGTCTCGCCGTCCGATCAGTGGAAGCACTCGCACAACGAGCTGCACCACACGTACACCAACGTGATCGGCAAGGACAACGACCTCGGCTACGGCATCATGCGCGTCGACGAGGACCAGAAGTGGCACCCCTTCCACCTCGGCCAGCCGCTGTGGAACTTCCTCAACGCCTGCTTCTTCGAGTACGGCATCGCAGCGTACGACCTGGAGCTCGGCAAGAACCTCCCCAAGGAGCGCCGCAGGAGCCCGGAGTTCCGCGCGCGGGCCAAGGCGGTGGGACGCAAGATCCGCAAGCAGGTGCTCAAGGACTACGTGATCCACCCGCTGCTGTCGGGCCCGTCGTTCCTCCCCACCCTCGCCGCCACGTTCACCGCGAACCTGGTCCGCAACGTCTGGACCCACTCGGTGATCATGTGCGGGCACTTCCCCGAGGGCGTACAGGTCTTCGAGCGCCGGTCGATCGAAGGAGAGACGCGCGGCCAGTGGTACCTGCGCCAGATGATGGGCTCGGCGAACATCAGCGGCGGCAAGGCCATGCACTTCATGACCGGCAACCTGTCGCACCAGATCGAGCACCACCTGTTCCCGGACCTGCCGAGCAACCGGTACGCCGAGGTCGCGGTGAAGGTGCGCGCGCTGTTCGAGAAGTACGAGCTGGAGTACGTCACCGGCCCGCTGCCCAAGCAGGTGTTCTCCGCGTGGCACAAGGTCTTCCGGCTCGCACTGCCGAACAGGCGGCCCAGGGTCGAAACGCCGGACCGCGAGCGGGATCTCGTCGCCGTCTGAACGCCGGCACCGGTCGGGACTCTTCGACAGGTCGGACTCTTCGGCAGATCCGCGGGGCGGGCACGGGCTTGCGCACCACCCGGCCCGATCCCGGCCGGCACCGCTCCTCGACGGGCGGGCCCGCCAAGGAGGCAGGTCATGAGCGGGGCGCCGTCGCCGGGGCCGGAAACACGAGGATGCCCGGGGCCCCCGCGCCACTGATCGCCACCGGTCAGGTCCCCGGCCACCGGGGGACGCTTTGCGCCATGTGGCGTTGAAGTGGCGTGAACAGATATTGCCCGTCCCGCCACGCCATGCGCACTGTGGAAGCGCGGGAGCGCTCCCACACCTCGTCCCCCGCCGGGTTCCCCGGCCCCCCACCGAAGGAAGAGATCATGAATTGTCATGTACGCGACACTAAAATGTGGCGCATTCCCACGCTCGTCCTGACCACGGTCGCGGCGGTGCTTCTCAGCATGACCGCCTGGAGCGGCACAGCCGCGGCTCACGGGTCGGTCATCGACCCGGCCTCACGCGCCTACGACTGCTGGCAGCGCTGGGGCAGCGATTTCCAGAACCCGGACATGGCGCAGCAGGACCCGATGTGCTGGCAGGCGTGGCAGGCCAACCCGAACGCCATGTGGAACTGGAACGGCCTGTACCGCAACGGCTCCGGGGGCAACTTCCAGGCGGTCGTACCGGACGGCCAGCTGTGCAGCGGCGGCCGGACCGAGGGCGGTCGCTACAACGCGCTGGACACCGTGGGCGCGTGGAAGACCACCGACATCACCGATGACTTCACCGTCGAGCTGTACGACCAGGCCAGCCACGGCGCGGACTACTTCAAGGTCTACGTCAGCCGGCAAGGCTTCGACCCCACCACCCAGGCGCTGGGCTGGAATGACCTCGAACTGGTCGCGGAGACCGGCAGGTACGGGCCGAGCCAGAACTACTCGATCCCCGTGAGCACGTCCGGCTACACCGGTCACCACGTCGTCTACACGATCTGGCAGGCATCGCACATGGACCAGACGTACTTCCTGTGCAGCGATGTGAACTTCGGCTGACCTCAGCGCACACCGGGTGATCCCGCCGGTCGGCACGCGCCCGGTGGGACTGCCGCACACCGGGTGATCCCGCCGGTCGGCACGCGCCCGGTGGGACTGCCGCACACCGGGTGGTCCCACCGGTCGGCACACGTCCGGTGGGACTGCCGCACACCGGGTGATCCCGCCGGACGACACACGCCCGGCGGGACTCCTCGTGTCCCGCGCCCTTCCCTATACCGACGCCACCGCCGCATACCGACGCCACCGCCGCGCAAGCGTCCTCGACTCCGGAGCCGACATGTCGCGACACCGCTGGACCGGGCAGATCCTGCTGGCCCTCCTGCTGACCGCTATCACCGCACTGCCCGCCGCCGCCCAGTCGCTCGCGGCGCCCCCTCCCGCGACGGCGGCCGCCACACCGGCCGACGCGGCGGCGAACTCCTCCACCGTCCCCCTTCCGTCGCTCCGCGCGACCACCACCCAGGTCGCGCACGGACTGAGACGGCCGACCGCCGTCGTCGCACCCGACGACGGCACGGACCGCTTGTTCATCACCGAGAAGTCCGGAACCGTACGGGCCTACCACCCCCGTACCGGCCTGAACCCGGAGCCGCTCATCGACATCACGTCGGCCGTGGACGAATCGGGCAACGAGCGCGGCCTGCTCGGCATCGCCGTCCCGCCCGACTTCGACGACAGCCGCAGCGTGTACCTCGCGTACACGGCACTGCCCGACGGTGCGGTGACCGTCGCCCGCTACCGGCTCGACGATTCCCGCCTGGAGGTCCTGCTCTCCCAGCCGCACTCCGAGTTCAGCAACCACAACGGTGGCCAGCTGGCGTTCGGCCCGGACGGCCACCTGTACTGGAGCATCGGTGACGGCGGCGGTTCCGCGGACCCCCTCCGGGCCGGGCAGCGACTGGACACCCTGCTGGGCAAGATCGTGCGCATCGACGTAAGCCGCAGTTGCGGCGGGCTCCCCTACTGCGTTCCCGCGGACAACCCCTTCGTGGACACCCCCGGCGCCCGCGCGGAGATCTGGCTGTACGGGCTGCGCAACCCGTGGCGCTTCTCCTTCGACAGCGTCGACGGCTCGATGTGGATCGGCGACGTCGGCCAGGGCCGGTGGGAGGAGGTCGATCACATCGGGCCCGGACAGGGAGGCCTGAACCTCGGCTGGTCCTGCTACGAGGGACTGGAGAGGTTCAGCGGCGGCGACTGCGACCCCGGCGAAACGTACACCGCGCCGGTCTTCACCTACTCCCCGTACACCGGCGGCTGTTCGGTCATCGGCGGTCACGTCTACCGGGGCCAGGAGCACGCCGGCATCGTCGGCGGCACGTACATCGCCACCGACTACTGCTCGTCCACCGTCTGGGCGCTGCGCCCCGATGGCGAAGGCGGCTACGAGCAGGCCGAGATAGGGGAGATGCCCACCCAGGTGACGGCGATCGGCACGACCGTCGACGGCGAGTTCTACGTGGTCAACGACCTGCCGGGCGGCCTGCACCGCGTGTCCTTCACCCAGGAGGAACCCACCTGCCGAGTGGACAGCACAGTGCGGGCATGGGGCACCGGTACGACGGTCGACCTGACGGTCACCAACACCGGCAGCACTCCGGTGAACGGCTGGACACTGGAGTTCCCGCTGGCTCTCGGGCAGACCGTCACCTCCGACTGGAACACCGACCTCACCCAGGGAAGCAACACGATCAAGGCCGCCAGCACCTCGCACAACGCCACGATCGCTCCCGGCGCGAGCATCACCCTCGGCTATCTCGCCACCCATACCGGCGATGCGTCGTCCCCGCCGCGGTTCATGCTCAACGGGGACGCCTGCGCGGTCGGCCGCTGAGATCAGCCGCCGCGACCGGATCTCGTCGGCGCGGCCCTGGAGGATCAGGAGCGGCTCGGCTCGGAGCCCAGGGACTCCAGGGCCTGCCGCTTCGTCCTGAAGCGGTGAGTGGAGCCGTGCCGGTGCGAACAACTGGACACAGACGTCGCCACGGCTGCGGACCACGCAAGCAGAGGACGAGAACATCACGATAGGGACCCCGCTTCTCGGCCGACCGCCCGACCAGCCGGCCGGCCGGCCGCGTCGCGGGGCCCTGTCGTGTGTCGTGACGGCTCGCTCGGGCCGGAGCGTGCGCCCGGCCGCCGGGGGTGTCTGCGCCCACCACCCCGAAGTGAGCGGTGGGGGCCTATGGGTCTTGCAGCAGGGTGTGCAGCGGATGAGCGGCCGCGTGCGCGGGGGGACGTGACAGGTGCAGGGCCGTGTGGAAGTGGCCGTCGGTCTCCTTGCCTCGGGGGTCGTTGCCGGCCGCGGACGCCGCGGCGATGGCGTAGCGCTGTTCGTCGGCGTCGGTGAAGCGCCGCTGTGGGTAGGTGCGGGACGTGTCCTTCTGCGTGGTCAGGCCGAACTCGGTCAGGGCGTCGGAGGTGTCCTTGTAGGGAACGGTCCGCAGGACGAGGGCGGCCACCCAGGGTGGTTCCTGCCTGCCCTTCAGGAGCGCCCGATAGGTGAGGGCCGACAGGAAGGTCGCCCCGCCGGTCACGGTGATCAGGCGGGTGTCGCGCGTGGCCTGGTGCAGGGCCGGGCTGGGCGGACCGGTTTCCAGGTTCTCGGCGAACCCGTCATCGAGCAGGCCGACCGAGCGGGCGTAGGCGATGGCCGGCGCGGAGATGTCGAGACCGATGACGGGCACGGCGTCGGTGCGGCGTCGTGCCGCGTAGAACTCGCGGTCCTCCTTGATCAGTTCGTCGGTCGTCAACTGGGCGACCTGCGGCGAGGTGTAGTGGTCGTACAACTCCCGAAGCGTCACGTGATAGTTGAGCAGAGCCGCGTTGATGCCGTACGAGCAGCAGATGTCCAACACCGTGGCCCCCGGCACGCCGTCCCGGCCGGCCCGGCGAGCGTGGTCCTCGGGAAAGCCGGCGAAAGGCAGAAGGCGGCGGAAGAGACGCTGGGCGTGATGGGGTGCCTGATAGTCCAGTGGTCCCAGGGTCGCGAAGTACGAGCGTGGGTCCGGCCGGCCGTAGATGTCGTCGAAGTGGGTCATCTGCGCGGGTGTACCCGATGCGTGAGGTTTCCGAGCCGTGGTCACCAGGGCCTCCTTAGGCGATCAGGCAGGCATAGCGCATCGCGCCGCCGGCAGGGAAGAGCGCCCGGCTCCGGCCGCTCGGCTTCAGCCACATCGGTGCAGCCTGACCGGCGAGACCGACGACCGGGCTGCCCTGGGCGGGGCCCGGGCCGGCCCGTGCGCGAGGCCACCCCGGCGTCTCGCGGCCACAGGCGGCCGATCGGTCACACGACCCGAGTCCAGGTCCAGCCGAACGCCATTCCCGGCGACGAGGTTGGAGAGGTGCTGAGCCGCGCTGTTACGTCGGTCGCCGGATGGACATGGTCTGCGGAAGCCGTACCTGACCGCTATTGTCCAGCTCCGCTGGGCACGGATGGGGCATGAGCGGGAAGGCTGGGCGCCAGCACCGTAGATGCCCGGCTTTCGGCCGGTGGGAGCCGAATCCGCAGCCGGCCTTCACGGCATCACAACGGCTGGTCCTCGGAGCAATGGTGTGCCGCGCATTGGTGCGGTTCTGCGTCGTACCCCGGACGCTGATGTCGCATCTGGCTGGGCTACGGCTTTCGTCGCATAGCCGGAGACGCTGTCTGTGAGCTTGCGCGCCTCCGCGGCTTGATCGCTGGAGAGCGTGACGGTGACGCGGGTCGTTGAGGATATCGGACAGAGGATCTCAGTTCGGCGCATCGGAGAAGGGGTGGGCAGTTCCTCCCCAAGTGAATGTGAACTGGCGTTCCGCGACCTCATACCTGACGGTAGCGCCTGAACTTTCCATATCAAATCGCTCATGAAGCCACCCGTCCATGGCCAAAGCCGCCGCCTCGGCCTGGTAGTCGCTCAGGGGGTAATCGAGTGAAGATACGTGAATGAAAATTCCATCGGGCAGGAGTTCGCTCAGGGCGTGAGCATTTAGGGAAACCCCGAACGCCAGCCAGGCGGCGTCTTTCCAGTGCAGGCCGGATGCGGGTAGGCTGAGCCAGACTTTTTTATAGATCTGCATGCTGTGTGGTGGGATCCCGTCGACCAGTGTGGCGGCTTCTGCCTTTAGGTTGACTGCGATCCCACCTGCTGGACCTCGGAAGCGGAACTTGAATACTTCGGTCATGATTTCCTTCAGTCGCCGAAATTGAGAAGATCGAAAATTCGCCTGTGGAAGTAGTGTTCGTCGCCCATCCCTGTGTGGCCGCGGATATAGTCGAAGTCGTGAGGCTTTCCGTCTCCGTATAGGCGACTGTACCGGTCCATGAACGCCTCTGCCTCAGCAGGAGACATCTCCACGACATCGGCTTTATGTAGCGACGAGAAATCTGAGTCGGATATTCTGAATCTCAGAACTTCGACGTCGGCTCCACGGCCGCGGAGCCGTTCCGCGTAGCGAGCTGCTTCCTCCGCTGACCCCCATGAGTAGACACCTTCTCCGTATTGTCCACGAATATCTTCTGTCGGCCAGGGTGTTCCGTCTCCTCGCAGACGAGTCGCGTTGGCAGCATCCTGGACCGAGTAGAACTCGTGATATTCGGGAGCGAGTCCGAGTGGGTCCGCCCAGGTGTGAGGGTTGTGGACATAGGTGGACGGATTCGGAGCGGGAGTCAGCCCCAGAGGGTCCGGCGTGAGGTAGCGAGCGGTCTCGGGATCATAGTGACGGTGGTGGTTGTAATGCAGGCCGGTTTCGGGATCGAAATACTGCCCCGGGAACCGTAGCGGAGTGTAGGTGGTGCTGCCCTTGGCCCAGGCTGTCGTACCCCACAAGGCCGTGCGACTGCGCCAGGCAAGGGTGCCCGCCTCGTCAACGAGTTCGGTGGGACTGCCCACAAGGTCGGTGGCGATGGCGAAGAAGCGTTCGTCGATCGCTTCCTGGGATGCCTCCGCGTCCAGGAGACGTTCCGTCTGTGCCAAGGGGCGGGTGCCCTGATGGTCCCAGGTCAGGGTGACGGTGTGAGGCAGATCGGCCGATTCGGTGGACTGTTCGCAGAGGGTGGTGCCGTCCCAGGTGAAACGGGTCTCCTCCAGCACCGTCTCGCCGTCCTGGGAGAGACGCTGCTTTGCTGTGCGGCGCCCCAAGGGGTCGTACCGGTAGCGCCAACGGGTGCCGTCGGGCGTGACGGTGGAGACCAAGCGGTTCTCCGCGTCCCATGCGTAACGCCAGGTGTCGGGTTTCCGGGAGAGCCGGGCTATCTGGCGCAGGACGATACGCCCGGCTGCGTCGTGTTCGTAGCGCACCTTGCCGGCCTTAACGAGGGTCGTGCCCGTGTATTCGCGCGCGCCGGCCGCATCGCTGCCGGGGTGGTACGAGGGCCAAGAGGCTGAGGTCTGATTGCCCGCGGTGTCGTACGCGTATGTCTCGGTCCAGTTGGCGGCGGTGACCTCGGTGACTCGGCCTGCCTCATCGAGGCCAAAGCGGTGAAGGCCGCGCGAGGCGTCGTCCATCGCCTCGAGATGGCCATCGGCCCGGTAGCTGTAGGAGCGGCGGTTCACCAAGCGGTCGCCCGCCAGCAGGTGCTGCGCGGACAGGCGGCCTGCCTCGTCCCAGGCCGAGGTCAGGGTGACCGTGTCACCAAAGGCGCGTTGTACCTCGCGACCGGTGGCGTTGTAGGCGAAGGTGACGCGGTGGTCGCCGCTGTTCAGGCCGGTGAGACGTCCGGCCGAATCGTACTCGCGGGTGGTGCGCTTCCCGGTGGGAGTGGTCCGGTGGGTACGGCGGCCCAAGGCGTCGTGCGCGAAGGTGAGCACACGACCGTCGGCCAGTTCCGTCTTGACGTGCCCCCCGCGGCCATACTGGTACATGAGGTCGCCGTCCGGCCCGGAAGCCTCCACCAGACGTCCAGCCCGGTCATAGGTATACGCGGTGACCCGGCCCGCAACGTCTTTTCCCACCACCCGGCCGAGTGAGTCGTGCGTGTAGGTGATGGTCTCGCCAAGCGGATTGGTGCGCGCGCTGATCTGTCCGGCGGAGTTCCGGTGGTAGACGTGGACACGCCCGTCGAAGTCCGACTCGGAGACGAGCCGCCCGGCATCGTCATAGGTGTACGACCAGTTCAGGCCCTGCGGATTGGTGACCTGGGTCAGCCGCAGCTCCGCGTCGTGGGTGAACTCGTAGCGCGCGCCGTCCGGGCCCGTGCGTGCCTTGAGCAGGTCGAAGTGGGTGTATTCGAAACGGGTGACACCGCCGACCGGGTCGGTATGGGTGAGGCGGTTTCCTTCACCGTCGTATGTCCAGGTCTCCGTTGTGCCGTCGGGTCCAGTGCGTTGCGCGAGATGGCCGTCGGCAGACCATGTGAAGACGGTGACCGTCCCCACCGGGTTCGTCACGCGCACGGTGCGGCCCAGGGAGTCCCGCTCGTGGCGGGTCACTCCACCCAGGGGGTCGGTGACCTCCAGTGGCAGCCCGGCCGGATCGCAGCTCACCTTGGTGACATGTCCCAGCGGGTCGCTGACCGAGACGAGACGGCCCTGTGCGTCGAAGCCGTAGCGAGTGCTCTGCCCGGCGGGGTCGGTCACAGCGACGCGATTGCCCCGGTCGTCGAACTCCTGCTCCCAGCGGGCGCCGTCGGGCCCGGTGAACCGGCTGGGTAGACCGAGCTGGTTGCGGTCCGTGCGCTGTTCGCTGCCGTCGGGTCGGATGATCGAGGTGAGTCTGCCCGCCGCATCGTAGGCGAAGGCGGTGGTGTGCCCGACGGGGTCGGTACGGGTCAGTTGACGGCCCGAGTCATCGTAGGAGAAGTGTGTGGTGTTGCCCAACGGATCGGTGGTGGCCAGGATGCGGCACGCGCCATCGATCAGGTGCTTCGTACTGCGCCCGTCGGCCGTGGTCAGCGTGGTGAGCCGTCGACCGGTTGAGGGATCCGGCTCGCCATGGGTGAGAGTGAGCTGGAAGTGCCCTGCCTCGCCCCCTTCGGCGACCACCCGGTCTTGGTCGTCGTAGGCGTACGCGTAGCGCGAGCCGTTGGAGTCGGTCCACGAAGTGACCCGGCGGCGGCCATCGTAGGTGAACGTGAGTGACGCGCCCGACGGCTTAGTGACGGTGACGAGGTTGCCATCCGCGTAGCCGTACCCCATGAGGCGCTTCGGCGCGTCACCGTCGACGTGGTCGCTCGCCGTGCGCGGTGAACCGACGAGGTCGAGCGCGGTGACGAGTCCGGAGGCCGTCGTGGTCCGGATCTGGTATCCCGCCGCATGCACGAGCGCCAGGGGGGTGCCGTCCTCGGTGCGGTCGATGGAGATGGTCTGCCCGTTCCGGTCGGTGATCTGGACGAGCCAGGCAGCACCGTCTCCACCGGGTTCGCATCCGGGCGGAGCGGCGAAGTGGCGTACGAGACCGGTTGAGGGATCGGCGACGGTGTAGTCGCCGTCTACGTCGCGGCCCAGGACGCCCCGCGTGGTCCCGGAGCCCGGGAGCGTGGGTAGCCCTGGCACGGGATGGGGGTAGGTGATCAGCAGTCCGTCGTCGGTGACGTGGATGACGCCGGCCGCGTCGATCTCCAGGCGTTCGTCGACGGTGGAAGACCAGGAGGGGCCGAAGAACCGGCCCGCGGTGTAGCTCGATTCCACCCGGCGGGTGAAGGAGAGGGGCAGCACGCCGGGCAGGACAACGTCGGTCTGGGGCAGGAACATGCGCCCGGAGGCGAGGTCGACCGGGTCGGTGCCCTGGATAGTGCGAATGCCGTCAGGGCGGTTGTGGGTGCCGTCGGGTGCGGCGCGCTCCAGTCTGCGTGCGTCGGAGGCGAGGTCGGCAGCTTCCTTCACCACCCGAGCGCCCTTGACACCGGCCCCGGCACCGCCGGTCGCGGCGGTGAGGGCCAGGTCGGGCAGGAGCCTTCCGAACCCTTCGGCGGGGTCCTTCATGAACCCGTCGATCATTTGCTTGCCGGTTCCCCAGGGGTCGTTGGCGACCCGGACGAGCCCGGCGGCGGTGTTGTTGAGCGCGAGCGCGTACTCCGCTGGATGCGTGATGTTGTACGGATCGGTCGGGTTGACGCTCCGCGCGAAGTTCAGGATGCCCGCCGCGCCCTTGACGACGCCGCCCGCGATATGGGTCTTGATCACCTGGTATTCGGCGAGCCCGTCCATGGCCTGCTCGGCGTACCGGGGCTTCGGCGGCGCGGTGTCACGGGCCGCGGTGACGGCATTGCGCGCGGTCTCAGCTGCCGTGTTGCGCTGCTTACGAGCCTCCGCGAGGAGTTCCTGGGCCTCCTCCATCCGGGCGGTGCCCGGGTCACTGAACGCGCCGGGCTTGGGCGGCAGCGAGGAGGGATCACGCTGGTCGGAGGGCTTGGCGTTGTAGGCGTCGACGGCCGTGTTGTACGTGGTCGTCTTCTCGTTGTACGCGTCCCTGGCGTCCTCGGACGCCTTGGTTCCGGCCTTCCACTTGTCGATCGCGGTCTGCGCCTGCCCCTGCGCCCACTCCACGGTCCCCGCGAACGAGTCGAGTGCGCCCGCGGCCTTCTCGAAGGCGTCGGCGGCCTTGAACCACTTGGGCGGCTCGATGGACACGGAGTCCCGGAAGGCGTCGGCGGCCTGCCCCTTGATCGCGGAGGAGTCGACTCCCTTGAGACCACCACCCACCTGGTCGAACGACTCCTGCAACTTCCTCAGATGGGTGGCGGAGGCCCGAATCTTGGACGGACTCCCGTAGATGAGCTTGGTCTTGTCCTCGGTCTGCCCGAGGTCCATCTCGTCGACCTCGGCGCCCATCCGGTTCGCGACGGAGCGGGACTTCTCCCGGACCCAGTCCGCCCCGGACTCCCAGCCGGCGTCATCCAGCCGGTCACCGGCCCAGTTCCCGGCGTCCTCGACCCGGTCACCGGCCCACTCGACACCGTCCTCGACCGCGTCCTCGACGACATCGGGCGTGATGTCGCTGACGAAATCCTTGAACCCCATGCCCTAGTTCCCCCCGCCGCCCTGCTGCTCCTGCTGCTGCCGGGCCCGCTCCTCGGGCGATGGCCCGAACACGTCGTCCACGGACCGGTCGAACGCCTGTTGATCCACGCCGAACAGTTCGTTCAGCTGCTCCGCCCGACGCCCACCGTTCCCTTCCGTGACGAGGGCCCGTCCGGTGTCCTTCCAGGTCTGCCCGGCCTCGTCCGACGTTCGCTCGAACGACTCACGGCTGTAGTCGGGGCTCAGATAGTCCGGGGTGAGCACATCGCCCCACCCCTGCTGGACGATCTCGTCCTCCGACGCATGCGGGTTCCCGACGCCCGCGTTCACGGCGATCTTCAGCGTGCCCTGGACGTACTGGTCCTCCTCCCACACGATCCCCGCCGCCAACCCCAGTTTCGCCGCTATCGCGTTGGCGTCCTGGACCAGCGCCCGCACCCCCCACTCCCACCGCTCGCAGAAGTCCTCGAAGTCCACGGACAGCCCGTGATGCCCGGCTTCCATGCCCGTCATCGACAGGTCCGAGAGCCCCTTGCCGAGCACGGCCCCCGTACCGGTGCCGATCTCCTTCAACTCGGCCACGGCCCCACGCAGTCCGCTGGTGATCTGCTGAACACTGACCGGATCGACGTTGAGGTCTTCAGCACCCGTACCGCTCACAGCCCCCGCCCCCCGCTGGGTACGTCGGCATTGGCATCGGCATCGACGGCGACGGCATCCGGCACGATCCCCACCACCGGCGGGAACAACATCGCCCCGTCCGGATCAGCTACGTTCACCGCGACCCCGGCCGGCACCCCCATCGCCGGAATGACCTCATCCAGCAACCGCGCCCCACGAAACACGGCGTACTCCCAACTCCTGGAGGCGGCCCCGGCCGTCCCCTCCACCACGGCCCGCTCCTCGGCGAACCGGGCCAGAGCGGCCTCGTCGGTGAACCCGCACACCCACCGGATCCCCCCGAACTCGGCGGTCCACAGCCCACCCCGGTCGTACGGCACGAGCACGAGGGCCCGCCGCAGCTCACCCAACAAGGCCCCGGGGTCACCCACCCCGGCCCGCCGCTCGGCTATCCGATCCGCCAGCGCTGCCCCGTCACCCACTGGAAGCCCTTCCCGTACGTGGCCTGTCGCCCTTCACCACTGCACACGCTAGGACACCACGCATGCCCACACCCACGTGGTTCCGGCCGTCCCCACAGCCTCCACACCATGGGTCGGCACCGAACACAAGAAGGGCCCCGGTCTCCGACCGGGGCCCTTCTGAAAGAGCGGGTGACGAGAATCGAACTCGCGCTCTGAGCTTGGGAATCAGCGGTGCTTGAGTCACCGGAAGGGCTCTGACCTGCACTTCCCTGCGCGGAAGCTGGGGTCGCCATGGCCTCTGGAGGCTGTATTTGACCGCTGTTGTCCGATCTGCTGGGCACGGATGGGGCACGGGGGCGATACAGCTGATCCTGCCAGGGGGCGTGCTCGGCGTGGGCCGGCGCGTCAGAGAGGGATGATGCGGACCTGGTTTCCGCAGACTCCGGTCATGTCGTCGCTGTCGGAGGTGAGGAGGGCGACGGGTTTCGGCTGGCGCAGGGCGACCTCGGCGACCGTGGCGTCGATGGCGTACTTGTGTCCGTGCAGTCCGGCGTCTTTGAGAAGCTCAGCCGCCGCCTTCGCCGCCTGTTCAGTGACTGGCTCCACCTTGACGCCGGACAGAGCCCAGTTCGGCTCCCATGTCGTGGAAGACCCGCAGCATCGCGAGGAGCTTGCGCGCCCAGCAGTCATCCCGGTGAACGTCCGTGGTGGGGGCCCGATACCGGCCTCCGCGAGGTTGCAGTCCGGCGCACGGGAACAGCGCGGCCCGGCGACGGGCTGTGGGGGGCGCGGTCGTGGCGGCGGGCCGTGCGGCCGGGGTCTGCTGGTGCTGATCCTGCCGCTGCTAGACGGCCACGTTCCGCTTGCGGGTGGAGATGGAGGTGGTGACCGTCCGGCGGTCGGTGAGGCGCACGAACGGCTGGGTCGGGGCCGCAGACCACGGTGTTGCCGAGGAGCTGAGGGAACCGCTTCGGCGCGAGGGGCGAAGGACAGGTGAAAGCCCAGTAGTCGAGCATCGTCCCTGGGACGAGAGGAGCCCCGATGGCCATCGGAGCAGGTGTCTGCATCGGCACCGCGCGTGCCGATGCAGAGAGCGACGCCTCAGTGATCGCGCGGTCCCGGGATGAGCCCGAGGTGTTTGCCGTGCTCTTCGACCGGCATTTCGACGCCGTGCACCGCTACACGGCCCGCCGCCTTGGCAACGAGGTCGCCGATGACGTCGTGGCGGAGACCTTCACCACCGCATTCCAGCAGCGCCATCGCTACGACCCGGCCCGCGGCACTGGCACCGATGCCCAGCCCTGGCTGTTCGGCATAGCTACGAACCTGATCAGCCGGCACCGGCGGGCCGAGGCTCGCCGGTTCAAGGCCATGGCCCGGGTCCCGGCCCTCACCGATCACGACGAGCCGCTGGCCGACCGTGCCGCGGACCGGGTGATGGCGCGGGCCGTACGCCGCGAGCTGGCTGCGGCGCTTGCCGCGCTGCCCGCTCGCCACCGGGACGTGCTGCTGCTGGTCGCCTGGGGCGGTCTCAGCTACGAGGAAACTGCCCAGGCCCTCGGCATCCCCGTGGGTACGGTCAGATCACGGCTACACCGGGCTCGAGGCAAGCTGCGCGAAGCATTGGGCGGATCAAACCCGACGGCACTGCGAGAGGTATCCGACCATGAATGACGAACTCGAACTCGTGAGGGAGTGGGACGCGGACGCGACCCCGCTCAACGGCCCGGCCAAGGCTCTGGCCCGGCACCGGCTGCTCAACGCGGTGGCCCACGCGGACGAGCGCACCGGCACCGGCCTCGGTCGCCGCAATGCACTGCGCTTTGTGGCAGCTGCGGTGGTCGCCACGGCGGTCACGGGGACGGCAGTGCTGATCGGCACGGACGGCTCCGACGAGGGCGGCGCACCGGCTGCGAGCACCCCACGGTTGGAGTACGCCGCCGTCACGGTGCTGAACGGGGCGGCGGCGTCGGAGCGAGAGCAGGAGAGGGAGCCGGTGGCGCCGCGCGACGACCAGTTCGTCTACTCAAAGCGGATCATCAAGGAGACGGAGCAGAGGACCGGAAAGGTGCGGACCTACACCGACGAGATGTGGGACTCGGTGGGTGGCTCCAAGCCCTCCCTGTCCATGGAACTGGGCCGCGAGATGTGGGAGGAGCCCGCAGGAAAGGGCAACGGGGTGTGGCCGCCCCGGAAGTGGAGGGAGCTGAAGAAGCTGCCTCAAGACCCTGAAAGGCTCGTCCTGGCCATCCTCGCCTCCGGCTCCCGCCCCGACGGCCGGTCGATCAGCGATCTCGACGAACCCCATCGGTATGAGGCCTACTGGCTGCTCGGCGAGCTCCTGAAGAACCCGGTACTGCCCCAGGGGCTGCGCCCCGCGGCATACGAGGCTCTGGCCCACGTGCCCGGCGTCAAGACGATCCCGGGAGTGAAGGACTCCGCGGGGCGGACCGGCGTGGGGATCGCCCACACCGGGCACGGGTCCTACAAGGGCAAGTACCTGATCTTCGACCCGGTGTCGTACGAGTTCCTGGGCTTCCGCGACGAGCGGACCTCGGCCTCGGGGAAGGAGACATACACCCAGCTGTCGCATGTAGTTGAGTGGGGGATCGTCGACCGGTTGAGGCAGCGACCGTAGCCCTCTGTCACGGGGCGGGGACCCGCAGGACCGCGCGCGCTGGTCACTTCCTGACTGCTCCGACAGGCTCGCACTTGGGCGTCGGGATCCGTGGTGCGGGACCCGGCACCGGGGGCAGGGCCGCCACCGGCACCAGGGACCCAACCGTAGGCAAGGAGCCCCGGACCTCGCCCGCCCACTCATACGGCGCGGTCTGCACCAGACCCTGTTCCCGCGTTCTCACACCAGGGGACCTTGCAGTCCGGTCACGGTCGGTTGAGCACGCGGTCCGGGCGGCACTTCGGTCAGGGAGGCGCACCTAGACAGGTCCAGACAACAAACAAGGCCCGGGTCGATGACCTGGGCCTTAGTCGTGGAGCGGGTGACGAGAATCGAACTCGCGCTCTGAGCTTGGGAATCAGCGGTGCTTGGATTGGCGAAGCACCCCTGACCTGCATGTTTAACCGGTCCAGGTGAGGTCGGCGTGGTCTAGGGGCGCCGTGCTTGACCGCTGTTGTCCGCTCCGAAGGGCACGGATGGGGCACGACGGCCGAGAGGCAATCAGTCCCTCTCGCGAACTGCGGCCTGTCGTGTAGTGGGCATGCGGTCAGGCCATCAGTCCTCGTGCGGGGATCCGAGCTCGTGAAGTCGTCCCCCGATGTCGTCGGCCCAAGTCTGTCCCCCCTGAGGCAGCCAGCTGATTGTCACCTCGTCGAGTCCGCAGGCGGCGAACTCCGTATCGTCGCCGGAGCCTCCTAAATTCACCCGGTGCGACTCGTGACGGACGGTGCTCCAGGCCGAGCCACCCTCGCGGGCTCATCGTGCGGGAGCATGCTCATTTGGTCGATTAGCGGCACAACGGCAGAGTGGAGGTCGTCTCCTGCGGGGTTCGGCACTCCGGCATGACGCTCCGCTACCGCGTACCCGGCCCCGGACAACAAGTCCGCGAGCTGCAGTGACGGATGCTCCACAGACTTCCCTCGCCGGAGATGGCCCAGATGCAAGCCGCGGGACAGGTAGCGGAACTCCGGATGTCCGCGGTCGCGTATATCCGTCTCGATGTCGTCGAGATTCACATCGGTCAGAGCCCTCTGGTCATCGACCAACATGTTCACCCTGCCTAGCTTCCGCGACCAGATTTCGGTGACCGCACGGACGGTCGGGATGAGCGGCTCGAGTGCTTGCGGGAGCGTGCCATGGGGCTCGAAGGCGTCTCGGACGTACTCCGTTGCTTCCTGTCTGGTGGTGCGTAGCAGGGCCAGCGTATCTGTGACGTTGCGTCGGTGAGAGCGGGTCCACGCTTGCTCGATGACGTCGAAGAAGTCGTCGGGCGTCACCCGCTGGTCCCGGTTCTTCTGGGAGGTGAAGGCCACGGTCGATGCCAGCAGGCGGTCGAAGAGTGGCGCCCCCAAAGCGCGCGGCCCTTCGGTGAACAGGCTGCGGGCCATCTTCCGAGCCTGGCCTGAGCCACGGATGTCACGGCCCTGCTTGTAGAGCTTCTCCTCGACGAACAGGTCGATCAGTTTGGCAACGACGAAGTAGTGCTTGTCGATGAGATAGACCGAGGCCCGGCCATGCAGAGCACCGCCCGGCGCCAGCAGGCTGGAGAGAATCGGACGGCGCGTGCCATTTTTCGAGCCGGCGAACGCTCCGGAGAACTTCAGCTCCGGAGCCTGCAAGCGAGTGGCCTTGCGGATCTCTTCCACGATGGACTCGGCATCGGCGTCGCTGATGGCCACCGATCCGACCGAGAGGTAACGGCTGCGCGGCGCTCCGTGCAGCTGATCACCATCCCAGCCCGATTCGTCCGCAGCCACCCACCGCCCGTCTTCGGCTGCATCAGCGGTGGGATTGATCTGGTTGCGGCGGGCGTACCTTGGCCCCCGCAGGCCGGTGCCTGGGTTGGGTTGGCGATCGTATTCATTCATACGGCGAATAGTGCGGCACGCCACTTCTCACCGGCAAGGTGCAGGCAACGCTCAGGCCGGGATGCTCGGAATCGAAGTGCCGCCGGCGCTTCAGGCCGCTGCGCACGGTTCGTGCGCTCCGCCATGACTCTCAACCTCCCTGCTGTCACTGAACTCAGGCGGAGGGGGGCTTAATTCCCTCTGGCGAGTACTGAACGTCTACAATACTGACGTCACCTACCCATTCTTTGAGAGTCTCCAAAGCGCTGGAGGAAAGATGAGTTGTAAACAGGAGGACGAGATCTTTTTGAGCGCGCGAGCATGCTACATAGAACAGGTTGCGCGATCTTTCGAAGCGCCTTCTGCCCTGCGCGCTCAATGAATCCCGCTGAGAGAAGTTAGCCAACATGTCCGGAAAGTTGTACTGGGTCCAGCCGCCACCAAAAACGGCTAGAACGCGCGGATACTCGGCTCCCTTGACACCGTGCTGGGTGGAAAAAGGCGTGTTCTCTTCAACATAATCGCGCAGCGCGATAACCTCGCGATAGTCGACGCTTCTGAACTTTCCATAGCTCGCCAGGCGACGAGGTTCAGTAATTTCTTGCCCATCCTCGAGGTCCCGTAGGGCAAGTTCCCAATTGCGGTGCCTGTTGGTGACTGATTGCGGGAGAGAAAAATATTTCTGTTGAAGGAGAATGTTCAAGACGTCTCCGACGGTTCCTTTCGCTCTAGCAGCATTGATCGTTTTGAAAAGATCCGTCCAGCCGGTCTTATCGCTACGTTGTACCATGCGAGGTCTGGAGCGTTTCAAGAGATCGAACATGGGGCCGTACTGCTTGCTATTGAAGAAGTCGCAACAGGGTTCGATGACGTCCAGCAGAAATGCCACGACGTCATCGTTCTTCCGTACGAAATCCTCGTTGCGACTAAAAGACCGATCGATATTGATGAAGCCTAGCTCGGAGGCAATCGAGGAGTGAGTCAGCATCAGCACCTTGGGGTGCCCATCGGCGTCCCAACTCTTCTGCCGATGCAGCCGATCCTCTGTAATCCAGCGAAGTGTTTCTTTAAGGACGTCGTCCGGGATTTGCCCCTTCTTTGAGTGGGTGCCTCGTGGCCCAGTCCAACTATTTGTGTGATATACGGTTACGGATCCAGGCTCGGCATCGCTCACCGCCGCCTGGGGCAACTCCGGGCGCATATGGTTGAGGACGTCGACGACGGCTTGACTGGATCGCCAGTTCGCACGCTTCTGAATCAACGCTACAGGTAGATGATCAATCGATCCACAGGTCTTATCGTAAATCTGCTGCCAATGATCGCCGAAGAATCCGTAGGAGGATCCGAACGAGGAGAGCGCATGCTCTCCAATCATGACCTCGGCCAATCCGGAGGGAGTGTCCTGATATTCATCCACAAGAATGATGGGAAATCTGTCGGATACCAGGTCCCGAAACTTTTGGTTGACGAAAAGACGTATAGCGAGGGCAGGAATGTCATCGTGATGGAGTCGAACAGTATTCTCGTGTATTCCTCGGAATCCAAGGTCGTAGGAGATGTCACACGCCTCCAGGCTGGCCTGTCCCTCCAAGATTCTATCCCAGCCGGACAAATGTGGGATTTCGCGCAGCAGTGACTTCCTGAAAGGAGAGATGATTTCCCAGAGGAATCCGTGAATGGTTTCGGCGAAGATGTGAGGGCTGCCATCGGTGCGACGAATAATTTCGTTCCGGGCAACGTTTGTGTATGTAATACAGGCTACACGCTGCCCCTGGCGCGGAAGAAACCGGCGTCGATTTATCAAAATGTGTCGGAGGGCATCGACTAGGGAGTGGGTTTTTCCCGCCCCGGCTCCGGCCTCCAACTTGAAGTTGCGCCCGTCACTCAATGCCGCAAGGATGCTCTGCAGCGTTTCCTTGCTCTCCTCCTCGGCCGTCGTGACGCTGACACCCATCTGACTCATCGGACCGCCACCTGACCGACCGAAGGAACCTCGCCGAGGGATGCCGTGTCCTCATCGTTTTCCGGTGCGGCCGCCTGATCGAGTAGCCATTCGAGACCACGCTGGATGTAGCGTGGTACCTTCCAATCTTTCTGTTCAATGGCGAAGGTGAGAGCGAAGTCGCTTTTTTTGTACTTCCTCGCCTCTTCGCGAGCGTCCAGTTCGATCTGGGAAGTGGGTTTACTTTCGGCGCTCGGCAGGTTGAATTTTGTCGGGTTAGCCAAAATGAAGGCGTCTTCGAACGTGCGCCCACACGGACCGTCGATGGTGGTTTCGGGGATCTGATAGGCAAGGCCGCGCCTGCCGATGACTGGAGTACCGTGCTCGGCGTTCTTGAGCAGGTCGGCAGGGGATAGTTCGGAATATTCGAACCATTTTTTAATGGCTTGATTAGTTGTCGCTGTACCCTCATGGACGCAGCAAGCCTCGAGGCGCTGCGAGCTGGATCCTACCTTCGCTGGATCCAGGTCAGTGATGACGAGCGTCTGCAAACCGAGGAAATCAAGGAACGGGTAGAAGATGTGCGCGTGTGCGCCGCCTACCTCCATAACGCTCACGTATTGACTCGAAAGACTAATACTTCCATTCTCCTGTTTGGCGTCGTCGAAGTCGGCAATCGCAGCAGGGATAAAAATGCGTTCGGTCGTTCCTTCGATGAGGATTGCCTTATCAGCGAAGAAAAGGTCAGCGCGAGTGAGCGTCAGGTACTTGTGCAGGAAGTCCTTATCAACTCCCGGAGCCTCTGCTAGATTGAGGATTGTTGAGCTGCTTGCCTCGTGCACATCTTCACTCTCACACAAGCGAAAATACCTAATGGCAGGGAATCCGGCTCTATTGGCAATGTGCGCAGAGTGCGTCGTTACTAGGAACTGGGCGTTCCAGCTCTGATCTTCCCCATCCGCAGTCGGAAACTTATTCTTGAAGACGCCCAATTGATGAATGAAGATTTCTTGCATCTGCGGATGGAGGTGCGCCTCAGGCTCCTCGATAAACACCAAATGTACGGACGATTTGCTACCCCGAGCCGAGTACTCCCGATAGTAACTGAAGAGTGTTAGGAGGATCATCAAAAGGTTACGCGACCCGAGCCCGCTGTATGACTCGGGGAGCTCCACGCCGGCCGAACCGGGATACTTGATGCTGGTGAAGTTCGACAGAAGACGCTTGGGGTCGAGAGTGGTCCGCGTTGAAAAGTTTTTGTTTCCCAAGCCTGGATAGCCGAATTCAGAGACAGTCGGTGCCATCCTGCTGTACATCTCCTGCAAGTGAGTGTTTAGCTTTTCGACGATCTCTTCCAAGGCGTTTTCGGTACTATTTGCGAAATCCTTCAGGATGGATCCATCGTCGGCCTTGGCGGCTACCATAAATAGCGATTCAAGAATCTTGCCGATCTGGTCCTTGGGGCGTTCCTTTTCGTCATCGAGACCCCGCTGTGCCTTTACGAAATCGACCTTGATGGCACGGGCGACGTCTGTCATCGAAATGTCGCGAAAATTGGTCATGTCGGTCGGGTCGATGGCAATCGCTGTGCGCTCGTAGAGGTGGGGAATCCGTGGGCCGACGAGGGATAGTAGCAGGGATTCGCTCCATTCTCCTGTCAGCGTTTTTGGTGCATCACGGAAGAAGTCCTTCATCGCTCCAGGCTTGAGTGCGTAGCGAATGGCGATAATGGCCTGAGTGCAATCCGGGTCAAGGTCGACGATGAGAGGACCCAGATCTCCGTATTCGCCCGCACTGTTGTCGTAATCCAGGAAGACTTTTGTAGAGATTTCGGGTAGCAGTGTCCTGGCCTCGGCCTCGTCGCCTTTAGAGAACCTTCGATACGCTTCGGCGAACTCTATATATGATTCTGCGGAGAAGTCCTCTAGGCGTAGGCTAATTTCACCGGGACGCAAAAACCTGCTGAGCACCTCGGCGAGGGAAGTCTTCCCTGTATTGTTTCTGCCCACGCATACAGTAACGTCCTCATCGAAAGTCACGCTCACCTCCCGTAGTAGGCGAAAATTCTTGACTTCGACCCTGGTTACGGCTGGTGGCCGCTCGTGCTGCTGAGGCTGTGCTGGCTGACCTACGCTCACCGATCGCTCCTGACGTGCACATGCTTCCGTCCGCGGTCGCACGTGTTCGCACGTGGTGAAGCCGTGGGCGCAGAGAAAGGCTTGTAAGCAGATAACTTGCGTTACCGATGGGGCAGTTTGTCACGGTGGGCGATGTGCGACTGGCTCTTTGCCACAAGACGTGGGATCGAGCTGCGAACTATGGCGCGCGGCGACCACTTAGCCTTCGCGGGGCTGGCCGTCCGGTCATGGAGGGAGTAGCCAGCCATCAACCCGATCAGGCATGCAGCCGGCGGATGGGCTTGCAGCGGGGCGGAGACAGGAGCCCAGGCCCGGGGGGCGCCGCACGGGCTGTACCGCCGCGCGGCGGGTGCCTTGACGCAGTAGATAGATCGTGCTCGGAGTGAGGGCTTGACATACCTATCCACGCGATGGCGGCCCTAAGTTACGGCCGCCGACCGCACCTCATGGGGCGCGGCCGGCGGTGCGTTCAGCGGGCGTCAGACTGCGCCAGCAGCCTCGCGCCCTCTACGAGTCCTGCGGTGGAGGATCTCGTCGAAGGTGGCGCGAACACCCGTGGAATCGATGTAGTGCATTGCCAGGAGGGCGGCGATGACGGCGCCGACCAGGTCGTTCTGGACCTCGGACCAGTCGTGGTCGTCGCCGCAGGTGGTGAGGCCCTTCAGGCCGTGGAGGGCGTGCATGGCCTCGCCGGCTTCCTCGGCGACCTTGCCGACCTGGAGGGCTTTCAGCTCCTCGTCGGGGAGGTGGGCGCCGGCCGCTCGGCAGACGGCGGAGAGCTTCTCGATGTTGTCCCACAGGGTGTCCACGTCGGACCTCCGATCGATGGGTTCGGCTATTCCTGTGCGGGTCGTCCGAGCTGGCGTACGGTCCATCCGGCCATGCGCCAGGCGTCGGCGTCGATGAGGTTGCGGAGGTCGACGAGGACCTGGTCCGCGACCAGTGGGGCGAGGGCCTTGGGGTCGGCCTCGCGGAAGTGGGGCCATTCGGTGGCCAGGACGATCAGCTCGGCCGCCTCGACGGAGTCTTCGAGGGTTTCGCAGTAGTCGAGTTCGGGGTGGCGGCGCAGTGCTGTGGGCACGGCGTGCGGGTCGTGGACGGTGACGGTCGCGCCGCGCTGGTGCATCAGTGCGGCGATCGCCAGGGCCGGGGATTCGCGGACGTCGTCGGTACCGGCCTTGAAGGAAGCGCCCCAGACCGTGATGCGTACGCCGTCGACGGGGCGGCCGAGCGTCTGCTCGATGAGCCTCAGCGCGGCGTTGGGTCGGGATTCGTTGACCTCCTCCGCCGCGCGCAGCATGGTCGCTGCCTCGGCGGCGCCCAGGGTGCGGGCGGAGGCGGTGAAGGCGCGGACGTCCTTCGGGAGGCAGCCGCCGCCGTAGCCGGGGCCGGCGTTCAGGCCGCCGCGGCCGATGCGGGGGTCCAGGCCGATGGCCTCGGTGAGCTGCTGGACGTCGGCTCCAGCGGCGGTACACATGTCGGCGACGCCGTTGATGAAGGAGATCTTCATGCCGAGGTAGGCGTTGGCGGCGCCCTTGATGAGTTCGGCGGTGGCGGGGTCGGTGACGAACAGAGGGATGCCGTTCGCCAGGAGGGGTGCGTAGACCTGGCGTACCGCGTCCTCGGCGCGGGCCGAGGGCACGCCCACAACGATCCGGTCGGGTCGCAGGGTGTCGTCGATGGCGTGGCCTTCGCGCAGGAACTCGGGGTTCCAGACGACCTCCACGTCCTCACCGGCCGGAGAGAGGCGGGCGAGGAGAGCGCCGAGGTCGCGGGAGGTGCCGACGGTGACCGTGGACTTCCCGACGATGACGGTCGGGCGGGTCAGGTGCGGGGCGAGGGCGCGGGCGGCGCCGAAGACCTGCCCGGTGTCGTAGCTCCGCCCGTCCGCGTCGATCGGCGTGCCCACGGCGAGGAAGTGGATGTCGGCGAACTCGGCTGCCTCGGCGAGGCTGGTGGTGAACCGCAGGCGGCCGGTGGCGGTGTGGGTGCTGAGGAGTTTGGGCAGGCCGTCCTCGTAGATGGGGCACTCGCCGGCGTTGAGGCGGTCGATCTTCGCCTGGTCCAGGTCCACGCCGATGACCTCGTGGCCGATCTCGGCCATGGCAGCGGCGTGGGGAATGCCCAGGTGACCACAGCCGATGACGGATACGCGCATGGGTCGACGCTCCTTTCTTTGCCTCTCGCCCGCCCAGGGGAGTCCGGGCCGGCCGGGTGCGTCACGCTAGCGCCAACACCCGGCGCGGCCCTCTTCGTGCAGGTGGCTCAACCTCGCTTCTGCTTCAGGACGTTGACGAGAGCGGGCAGCGCTTCGGCGGCGGTGGCCCGGCACACCAGGTCACCGTCCTGGGGCCCTTCCAGCGGGTACGGCATGAACTGGCCGTCGCGCCAGAAGCCCTCCGGGTCCAGGTAGACGACCTGCATGCCGCGAGCGCGGGCGCGTGCCTGGACCTTGCGGCGGTCGGCGTGCAGGCCGACGACGAGGAGAGCCTTGGCGCCGTCCACCCACTCGACGTCGGGTACGGCCTGGTCGTAGCGGCGCATGAAGCACTCGTCGAGCCCGGCGCGCGCCGCGAGCACGTCGAAGTTGTTGGTGATGACCGGGCCGACGAGGTGACCGGCGTCCTTCAGTTCCTTGAGCGCCCACATGGCCGGAGTTGGTTCGGCCAGGAAGCAGGCACGGAACATCTCCACGAACTCCGCCGTCTTCTCCTCCGGCTCCGTCAGCACCTCGTGGAGGAGCGTGTCCGCGGTCGGGGAGAGGGTGAAGCTGTGCTCCCTCGGCTCGTGACCCTGGCGGTCGGTCACTCGATAGATCTCGTGGAGCCGGTGCAGGGGCGGGATGCCCGCCTCGACCGACGTACCGCATCCGATCTCCACCTGGAACGGCAGCAGGTCCGCGAGGACGGACAGGTCCGGGACGCGGGTCGGCGTACCGGGGCGGTCCTTGCACCTGATCCCGGTGGACAGGACGTTCCACGGCAGTTGCCGGACAGCGGGCGGCGGCGCGTAGGACACCGAGGCGATCTGCACGTCCAGGCTCCGGTAGCCGACGGGGAGGGTACGGCCCGCCGCCGCGTCCTGGGGGTGGGCGTCGTGCTCGGTGATCCGGCACTTCAGATCCCGGCGTGTCCATAAGAATCCGCCGGGAGCCTCCTTCCAGCCGCCGGTGGCGAGCGAGTCCCACAGGGCGTCGTGGTGCGCGTCGATCTCATCCGCTGGAGCGGTAGCGGAGTGGTAGAGGTACAGGTCGGTCAGGCCGATGGCCGGCGCGGCGGTGGTGGGGACCAGGCCGTACCGGTAGCGGTAGTGGATGATCCGCCGCCGGGCGTCGTCGGCGGCCGTCCAGCCGCTCTGGTCAGCCGTGGCCTTCTCCTGCGTACGGCGCCAGATGCCTTCCTCGATGTAGCGGGGTCGGTCGGCGTCGCCGAAGTAGGTCTTCCAGACCTGCTGTTGGTCGGGGGTGAGCTGGTCGATGACGATGTACGGGATGTCCACGATCTCTCCCTGGAGAAACACGCCTGGATGTTCCGGGTGCATGGCAGGTCCCGTTGGCCGGGAAGGTGGGGTGAACGACCCGGACAGCGGAGTTGTGTCAGTGGTCGGAGGGCGGGCTCGCGTCCGTTGAGATGGCGGCGGGCTGGTGACCGAGGCTGTTGAGGAGCGGGGCAGCCTGCTCACGCAGTGCCCAGGCCGGTCCCGCCGGGCCAGCGACCGCCAGGAGCGTGAGCGCGATGCCTCCGTTTTTGGGGCGTACGGAGCGCGGCGCGGCCTTTCGGGCGTGGCGTCGCCGAGGCTCGGTCACGGGGTGCCGCCGAGGGCGCGTTCGTGTGCGTCGACGAGGCGGCTGGTCTGCTGGTGCAGCCACACCACCTCGGCAGAGGTGAGGATGAGCGCGCCATCAAGGGTCGAGCCGTCATCCAGGTGGAACTCGATGGGAACCGATCCCTGTCGAGCCCTCGGGTCATAGACCGCGTCCCGTCCGGCCGAGAGCGTGGCGTGGGTTGCCCTCACCGGCACGGAACTGAGCGTAGTTCCGGCGGCGGGCGCGGACCAGGGGGCCCCGCCCCCGGGCGGACGCAGGTGGTACGTCGTAGCGGAGCCCTCACCGGGGAGAGCGACCACGACCCCGACACGGCCATCGTGAGCGCTGTCCGTGGCGAGGTCGCCGAGCCGTGGAACGAACGGTGCTGCCGTACCTAACTCGGCACCCTGCGAGCGGAGATGAGAAGAGCGTCGTCGCGTCATGCCCCGAAGTTAGGGACACGACGAGCCTCGAATATGAGCCGGAGGAATACGACCCCTATCCGTCCAGGTGAAAGCGGTCGGACATGTGCCGCAGCTTCTCCCTTGTGGCTGCTCGTTCCGCGTAGACGATGCTGCGGAGCGTTGAACGGGCGATGGGGTGGTTCCGTACGAGCTGCGGCGCGATCCGCTCAGCCGTCTCCAGCTCGGTGAGGGCCTTTGCTCGGTTCCCGTCCCACAGCCAGGCCCGCGCCACGTCCATGTGGTGGTGTCCCTGACGGGAGTTGGGGAGTGCCCCGACCAGGCTCGGGCTGGTGCGGCGGTTTATCTCCAGAGCTTTGCCCTGCTTGCCCATCTCCAGGGCCACGCTGATCGCGTGGATCTGCACGTTCCCGGCGGAGAACGTCAGCGAATGCCGGTCGTACACCGGTGCGCCGACGTACGCGTCCATGCGTTCCGCCGCGTCCTTCGCGTGTCCGATCCGGTCCTCCGCTTCCGATGGGCGGTTGGCCCGAGCGGCGGAGATGGCCGCCCGAAGCTGAAGCGTGCCCCAAGCCCGTACGGCCAGCGGATCACCATGCTGGCTGTTGCACCGAGGCGATCGCCTTGTCCGAGAGGGTCAGAGCGTCGGTCCAGTCAGCCGTCGCCCACATGTCCCAGACGCGCATCCAGTCGGCGACGGCAGGCAGCACCGGATCTCCCGACAACCTGGCAGACCACGCGGCCCGTTCGCACGCCATGGCCACAAGCTCCGGGTGCCCGAGGGCGTGCGCGGCGGTGTGCGCGAACTTGCAGCACACGGCGTAGACGGCGTACGCCTCTTCCCGCTCGTGGCCGTCCGAGTCCTCCGCCAGAGCCCGCGCTTCCCGGAACAGATCTGGGAGAACTCGGAGGATCGCTACGTTGGAGGCGGTGTCCCGCAGGCGGTGCAGCCGGGTCACCTCACGCCATAGCTGTGAGGCCGGTCGGGGGACCCCGTCGAAGACGGGGACGAGGTCGTAGCGGCGCAGCTCGCGCAGGATCGACGAGGCGGCGATCTGCCACTGGCTGTCGTCGGGGGAGCTGCTGTACGGGCGTCCGATCAGGTCGTTGGGATGGACGTGTAGTTCCGCGGCCACCTGGTTGAGCAGCCCGACCCGGTCCAGCTCGATCAGGCCACGCTCCATCTTCGACACCCAGCCCTGCGACTTTCCGAGGGCCGTCGCCAGGTCGGCCTGCGGCATGCCCAGTCGCAGCCTCGCCCTGCGAGCGCGCTTGCCGATCTCCTCGGCTTCCTCCAGCATCAGGACACCTTCCGGCCGCCGGACGATCCGGCGCGGCCGGTGGTCTGTCCGTACAGAGTTCGTCTCCTGCACGGTACCCATGACGCGGCTTCAGGTTGAGACGAGCTGCAAGGACCGTCGGGGCCGCAGCCCGTGTACCGCTGTCCCGTCCTGAACGGCGAGTTCGAGACCGGAGGCACTTCTGTCCGCCATCAGTGCCCAGACGGCCATCAGGCATTGATTCCGAAGCCGCCGGTGCCGAGCGACAGCGGATCATGGAGATCAGGAACACTCCACGTCGCGCACCGCCGGAGCAGCCAGTGATCACCGTGACCGTCCTCCACCCTGGAACCATGGGCGCGGCGATCACCGCCGAGCTCGTGGCCGGCGGCCATGAGGTGCTGTCGGTGACCAAGGGCCGCAGTGAGGACACCTGGCTACGCGGGAGGGAAGCCGGTGCCACGGCGTACGACTCGCTCGCGGGAGCGCTGTCCCGAAGCGCCGTCGTTCTTTCAGTCTGCCCACCACAGGCGGCGGAGGACGTCGCGGCGGCGGTGGCCGCGCACGGTTTCGCGGGGGTGTACGCCGATGTGAACGCCATCAGCCCTCAACGCGTACGGCGCATCGCCGACGAGATCCGCCCCGGCTCCGCAGTTGTCGACGGTGCCGTTTTCGGTCAGCCGCCAGGTGAGGGGCGTGCCACACGGCTCTATCTCGCAGGGGCCGACTCCGCCGTCGAGCTGGTGGCGTCGTTGTTCACGGACTCTGTGCTGCACGTGTGCCGGGTCGGGGACACACCCGGCTCCGCTTCCGCTCTGAAGATGGCCTTCTCCAGCTACCAGAAGGCCGCTCGTACCCTCGCCGGCATCGCTCACGCGCTCGCCGACGCCCATGGAGTCGGTGATCAGCTCACGGCCGAAGCCGAGATCATGATTTCCGCGATCCTCTCCGATCCGGAGTATCTACCGAGCGTGGCAGCCCGAGCCTGGCGCTGGGCACCCGAGATGGAGGAGATCGCCGACACCCTCCGCGCGGCCGACCTGCCCCCGGACATGGCCGAGGCCACGGCTCGGGTACTCGCCTTCTGGGAGCAGGACAAGGACCAGTACGACTTGCCGGTCGCGCACGCCCTCGCTCAGCTTCGGTCAGGGAGGCGCACCTAGACAGGTCCAGACAACAAACAAGGCCCGGGTCGATGACCTGGGCCTTAGTCGTGGAGCGGGTGACGAGAATCGAACTCGCGCTCTGAGCTTGGGAAGCTCATGTTCTACCATTAAACTACACCCGCGAAGCGTGCCGATCACCGGCGCTGCATCGTTCCACACTCTACCCCATGCCAGGCCCCCGGCGGATGAGCCGTGGGGCCTCCGTGTTGTGTGTCCGGTGGGAGGGGGAGAGTGGACGGGGGTGTGATGGGCGGGAGTTGGGGGCGTAGCGTGGGTGGTCGGAGTGCCGCGTGGAGTGGCGTCCTGTTCATCCCCTAATGTGGCTTTCTCGTCCATGTGTGGTTGGGGAAGGGACTTGATGGAGTCGATGGAGCGCACCGTCGTCCGTTGTGCCGAAGGGCATGTTTTCGCTACCTCGTCGTTCCCGATGCAGCAGCTCGGGGCCGGCCGGATCGGGCCCGGGCGGTTGATCCGGTGTCCCCGGTGTGCGCGGTTGCGGCAGGCCGTGCCGGTGGCGTTCGAGAAGCGGTAGCAAGCGGCCGCGGGAGAGAGGAAGCGGGCGGAGGTGTTCCGCAGGCGCGCGGGTGGTCCGGTTGGGGCGGGCTCGCGCGTTCTGCGTATCCTCGGGACGTGCTTCTCTCAGACAAGGACATCCGGGCCGAGATCGACGCCGGCCGAGTCCGTATTGATCCGTACGACCCTTCGATGGTGCAGCCGTCGAGCATCGACGTGCGGCTGGACCGCTACTTCCGGGTGTTCGAGAACCACCGGTACCCGCACATCGATCCGGCCGTCGAACAGCCCGATCTGACGCGTACGGTCGAGCCGGAGGGCGACGAGGCGTTCATCCTGCACCCCGGGGAGTTCGTGCTGGCGTCCACGTACGAGGTGATCTCGCTGCCCGACGATCTGGCCTCGCGGCTGGAGGGCAAGAGCTCGCTCGGGCGGCTCGGGCTGGTGACCCATTCGACGGCCGGGTTCATCGACCCCGGGTTCTCCGGACATGTGACCCTGGAGCTGTCGAATCTCGCGACCCTGCCGATAAAGCTCTGGCCGGGTATGAAGATCGGGCAGCTCTGCCTGTTCAAGCTGACCTCGTCCTCCGAGTTCCCGTACGGCTCCGAGCGGTACGAGTCGCGGTACCAGGGGCAGCGGGGCCCGACGGCCTCGCGGTCGTTCCAGAACTTCCATCGGACCCAGGTGTGATCAACCATGGCGAGTGACGTGCGGGAAAACCTTACGTACGAGGGCTTCGGGCGGGCGGTGCGCGAGCTGGCGCAGGCCGTCGCCGACGACGGGTACGAGCCCGATGTCGTGCTCAGCATCGCTCGGGGTGGTGTGTTCGTCGCCGGTGGGCTTGCCTACGCGCTCGACTGCAAGAACATCCATCTGGTGAATGTGGAGTTCTACACCGGGGTCGGGACGACCCTGGAGATGCCCGTCATGCTGGCGCCCGTGCCCAACGCGATCGACTTCTCGGACAAGAAGGTTCTGATCGCGGACGATGTCGCTGATACGGGCAAGACGCTCAAGCTCGTCCACGACTTCTGCGTCGACCATGTCGCCGAGGTGCGCAGCGCCGTCATCTACGAGAAGTCCCACTCGCTCGTGAAGTGCGAGTACGTGTGGAAGAAGACCGATCAATGGATCAACTTCCCGTGGAGTGTGGAGAAGCCCGTCGTGCGGCGGGACGGGCAGGTTCTCGACTCCTGACCTCGCTTACCCGCGCAGCGCCGTCAGCCGTGAGCAGTGCGCCGTGCGCCGAGTCCGTATGTGAGAAGGCCCCCGGGAGCGTGTTCTGTGCTCCCGGGGGCCCTCCGTTCGCGTGGTTCCTCAGATCGTGCCCAGCTTGATGATCGACAGCAGCGCGATCAGCTGGATCGCCGATGCTCCCAGCGCCTTCGGCCACGGCAGGTCGTGCGACTTGCTGACCATGGACGTGAACAGTGCGCCGGCCGCCAGCCAGGTCAGCCAGCCCACGATCTGGACCAGCGAGTTCTCGCCGCCCAGGAAGACGGCGAAGAGGAGGCGCGGGGCGTCGGTCATCGACATGATCAGCATCGACAGGCCCACCGTCGGCTGCCACGAGCCCGTGCCGCCGAGCTGGCGGGCCAGGGTGTGGGTCACCGCGCCGAGGACCAGGCCGCCGAGGACGAAGCCGACGCCGGTGAACAGGACGTACGGGATGGCCGTCGAGATCGTCGCGTTGATCGCTTCGTCGCGCGCCTGGTCGAAGCCGAACAGGGCGAGCAGGCCGTAGAGGAATGTGACGACCAGCGCCGGGCCCCAGACCGGGTAGTCCCGCATCTGCCAGAACGTCGGCCCCGGGCGCGCCACGATCCCGGTCAGCAGCTCCTTCCAGCGCAGGCGCGGGCCTGCCGGCTGGGCGGGCGCGGAACCGGCCTGGTAGGTGTTGCCGCCGCCGTAGAGGTCGTCGTCGACGCGGAACGCCTGCGTGTGACCCGGGTTGTTGGCGTACGGGTCATGGGGCGCGGGGTCCGCGTACGGGTCGCCGAAATACTCCGGTTCGCCGTGACCGCCGTGACCGCCGTGACCGCCGTGACCGTGAGGGCCTTGGCCGTGTCCGCCGTGTCCGCCTGGCCCGGGGCCCGCGTAGCCGCCGCCGGTGTTGTACGGGGCGCCCTGCGGGGGGCCGTACGGCGGTGGTGCTCCGCCGTTGCCCGGACCTCCTGCCGTCGGCCACGGCTGTGCACCGTACGGCGGCTGTGGTGCCTGCCCTCCGTACGGCTGCTGCCGCTGCTGCTGCGGTTGTTGCGGGGTGCGGTTGTCCCGGCCGCGTCCGATCCTGAATCCAGCCACCCGTCGAACGTACCTGGTCCCCGGGGGCGGGGAGTGGGGGCCGGGGGAACCCGCCCGCCATTGCGGCCGACCTGTGACATCCCCTAGGGCTCCTCGGGGCCCCGGGGGAGGGGCAGCTCAGGGGAAGCTCAGGGAGAGTTCAGGGGAGTTCGGGGGAGTTCAGGGAGGAGCAGCGTTGCGGAGAGGGTGAGGAGCGGGCGGTCTGTCCGTGCTGCCACTCCCGGGTCGATGAAGCCGACCGGGGAAGACGGGTCAATGAAGCCGACCGGGGAAGACGGGCCGGGGACGCCGACCGGGGAAGACGGGCCGGGGAAGCCGAACCGGGGAGCCGGGTACGGAAAAGCGGCCGGTCCTGCCCCCGAGGCAGGTCCGGCCGCTCATCGCGTCGACGCGTTACGTCACTTTGCCGGTTCCGGCTCCGGCGCGTCCACCTGTTCCGGCTCGCCCGCCGGATCGGCCGGGGTCTTCACGGACTCCAGGAGGAGCTGGGAGACGTCCACGACCTGGATGGACTCCTTTGCCTGGCCGTCGTTCTTCTTGCCGTTGACCGAGTCGGTCAGCATGACGAGGCAGAACGGGCAGGCGGTGGAGACGATGTCCGGGTTGAGGGAGAGGGCTTCCTCGACGCGCTCGTTGTTCACGCGCTTGCCGATCCGCTCCTCCATCCACATCCGCGCGCCACCGGCGCCACAGCAGAAGCCGCGCTCCTTGTGGCGGTGCATCTCCTCGTTCCGCAGCCCCGGGACCTTCGCGATGATCTCGCGCGGCGGGGTGTAGATCTTGTTGTGGCGGCCCAGGTAGCACGGGTCGTGGTACGTGATCAGGCCCTCGACCGGGGTCACCGGGATCAGCTTGCCCTCGTCGATGAGGTGCTGGAGCAGCTGCGTGTGGTGGATGACCTCGTACTCGCCGCCGAGCTGCGGGTACTCGTTCGCGATGGTGTTGAAGCAGTGCGGGCAGGTCGCGACGATCTTCTTCGACGACTTGGGCTTCTTCGTCGTCGTGTCTTCATCGTCCTCGCCGTACGCCATGTTCAGCATGGCCACGTTCTCCTGGCCGAGCTGCTGGAACAGCGGCTCGTTGCCCAGGCGGCGGGCGGAGTCACCGGTGCACTTCTCGTCGCCGCCCATGATCGCGAACTTGACGCCCGCGATGTGCAGCAGCTCCGCGAAGGCCTTCGTGGTCTTCTTGGCCCGGTCCTCCAGGGCGCCCGCGCAGCCGACCCAGTACAGGTAGTCGACCTCGGTGAGGTCCTCGACGTCCTTCCCGACGATCGGGACCTCGAAGTCGACCTCCTTGGTCCACTCGACGCGCGCCTTCTTGGCCAGCCCCCAGGGGTTGCCCTTCTTCTCCAGGTTCTTGAGCATCGTGCCCGCCTCGGACGGGAACGAGGACTCGATCATCACCTGGTAACGGCGCATGTCGACGATGTGGTCGATGTGCTCGATGTCGACCGGGCACTGCTCGACGCAGGCGCCGCAGGTGGTGCAGGACCAGAGGACGTCCGGGTCGATGACGCCGTTCTCCTCGGCGGTGCCGATGAGGGGGCGCTCGGCCTCGGCGAGGGCGGCCGCGGGTACGTCCTTGAGCTGCTCCTCCGTGGCCTTCTCGTTGCCCTCCATGTCCTTGCCGCCGCCGGCCAGGAGGTAGGGCGCCTTGGCGTGCGCGTGGTCGCGCAGCGACATGATCAGGAGCTTGGGGGAGAGGGGCTTGCCGGTGTTCCAGGCGGGGCACTGGGACTGGCAGCGGCCGCACTCGGTGCAGGTGGAGAAGTCGAGGATGCCCTTCCAGGAGAACTGCTCGACCTGGGAGACGCCGAAGACCGCGTCCTCGGCCGGGTCCTCCCAGTCGATCTCCTTGCCGCCCGACGTCATCGGCTGGAGCGCGCCGAGCGCGACGTCGCCGTCGGCGTTCCGCTTGAACCAGATGTTCGGGAAGCCGAGGAAACGGTGCCAGGCGACACCCATGTTGGTGTTGAGCGAGACCGTGATCATCCAGATCAGCGAGGTGCCGATCTTGATCATCGCGGTGAAGTAGATGAGCGTCTGGAGCGTGCTGAGGCTCAGCCCCTTGAAGGCGAGGACCAGCGGGTACGACACGAAGTACGCGGCGTCGTAGCTCTCGACGTGGTGGATCGCGCCCTCAAGGCCGCGCAGCACCAGGATCGCGAGGCCGATGATCAGGATGATGTACTCGACGAAGTACGCCTGCCAGGCCTTCGAGCCCGCGAAGCGCGACTTGCGGCCGGCCCGGGAGGGCAGGTTCAGCAGCCGGATCGCCATCAGGGCCACGATGCCGACGACCGTCATCAGGCCGATGAACTCGATGTACATCTCGAACGGCAGCCACCCGCCGATGACCGGCAGCACCCAGTCGGCCTGGAAGAGCTGCCCGTACGCCTGGAGCAGCGTGGGCGGCAGTGTCAGGAAGCCGATGGCGACGAACCAGTGGGCGAAGCCGACGATCCCCCACCGGTTCATCCGGGTGTGGCCGAGGAACTCCTTGACCAGGGTGATCGTCCGCTGCTTGGGGTCGTCGGTGCGGCTGCCTGCTGGTACCGGTTGTCCGAGACGGACGAAGCGGTAGATCTGCGCGACGGCTCGGGTGATGAGCGCAACGCCGACGACCGTCAGCACCAGCGACACAATGATCGCGGCGAGTTGCATTTCGGGGCTCCTCGGGCCTGCGAGAGCGGGGTCCAGTTGCTACTACCCACTACTACTAAGCAGTAACTTAATTAGTCTGTGCTGACACTATCCACTTATTCCACCGTGCTGTAGCCGGGGCGTCGGTGATCTGCGTCGCTCAGGTGTGCCTTGGTTCGGCGGGCCCTCCGGAGCCGCGTCCGCAGGGGGGCGCGTACGGCTTCGGCGAGGATCGCCAGGTCGAGCACTACTCCATGGTGCTCCGCGTAGTGCTGGTCCAGCAGGGCGGGGTCGTCCCACGGCATGCCGGAGCGGGCGCGCACCTGTGCCAGCCCGGTCAGTCCCGGCCGCAGTTCCTGCCGCCACTGCCGGGCGCCGGGCCGCGCGGCCCGTGGGTCGCCCGGGGCCAGGGGGGCGGGTCCGACCAGGGAGAGTTCGCCGCGTACGACGTGGGGCAGGCGGGAGCACAGGTCCAGCCGGAGCCTGCGGGTGCGCAGGGTGCGCAGCTCGAAGACCCGGCCGCCGAGACCGGTCCGGAGCCGGCTGTCCCAGGCGCCGCCCGGAGTGTGGCGCGCGCCCAGGGCGAGGGCCGCGACGGCGACGGCGGGGGCGGTAAGGACCAGCAGGACGGTGCCGAGAGCCAGGTCCAGGACCCGTTCGGCCGGTGCGCGGGGGAGGAAGCGGTCCGCGAACCGTCCGGCCCGGTCGGTGAGGCCGGCCAGGCGTGCAGCGGGGCGCGAGGGGAACTGGCCCCTGACCGTTCCCGCCACTGGCCTGTACGGGTATGGGGACGGGCGTGAGCGCGGGGGTGGGGGCGGGGTCTTCTGGCTTCTCTGGTTCTTCTTTCGCCGTACGCGCGGCTTCCTCGCGTTCTGCATCGCGCCCGCCCGGGGTTCGAGGTCCGATGGTGTGACGATCCACGGTGAAACCTGCCGGTCGGTGACGGTTGTGACCGCCTCACGGCATTTTGTGACAGAACGATCCCATGGTGAGACCGTGGGTCGGGTGGTGTGTGAGGGGCGTGGCGTGCGCGGGTGCGGCGAGGGGTGCCCAAGGAGGGCGGAAGCGCCTTGGGTGTGTTCTCCGTGTGCACTTAAGTTGAGCGTAAGGGACTCAGGTCTGTTGACTCTGGAGGGGGCGTCGTGCATCCTTGAGTCAGATCCGCTCAAGTAGTCAGTTGGAGGAATTGAAATGGCACGTGCGGTCGGCATCGACCTGGGCACGACTAACTCCGTCGTCAGCGTTCTCGAAGGCGGCGAGCCCACCGTCATCACCAACGCCGAAGGCGCCAGGACCACGCCGTCCGTCGTCGCCTTCGCCAAGAACGGCGAGGTGCTCGTCGGCGAGGTCGCGAAGCGCCAGGCGGTCACCAACGTCGACAGGACCATCCGCTCCGTCAAGCGCCACATGGGCACTGACTGGAAGATCGACCTGGACGGCAAGAGCTTCAACCCGCAGCAGATGAGCGCCTTCATCCTGCAGAAGCTGAAGCGCGACGCCGAGTCCTACCTGGGCGAGAAGGTGACCGACGCGGTCATCACCGTCCCGGCGTACTTCAACGACTCCGAGCGTCAGGCGACGAAGGAGGCCGGCGAGATCGCGGGCCTGAACGTCCTGCGCATCGTCAACGAGCCGACCGCCGCCGCCCTGGCGTACGGCCTCGACAAGGACGACCAGACGATCCTCGTCTTCGACCTCGGTGGCGGCACCTTCGACGTGTCCCTCCTGGAGATCGGCGACGGCGTCGTCGAGGTGAAGGCCACCAATGGTGACAACCACCTCGGTGGTGACGACTGGGACCAGCGCGTCGTCGACTACCTGGTGAAGCAGTTCGCCAACGGGCACGGCGTGGACCTGTCCAAGGACAAGATGGCTCTCCAGCGTCTCCGCGAGGCCGCGGAGAAGGCGAAGATCGAGCTCTCGTCCTCGACCGAGACCACGATCAACCTGCCCTACATCACGGCGTCCGCCGAGGGCCCGCTGCACCTGGACGAGAAGCTCACGCGCTCGCAGTTCCAGCAGCTGACCGCGGACCTCCTGGACCGCTGCAAGACCCCGTTCCACAACGTCATCAAGGACGCGGGCATCCAGCTCTCCGAGATCGACCACGTCGTTCTCGTCGGTGGCTCCACCCGTATGCCCGCCGTCGCCGAGCTCGTCAAGGAGCTGACCGGCGGCCAGGACGCCAACAAGGGCGTGAACCCGGACGAGGTCGTCGCCATCGGCGCCGTGCTCCAGGCCGGTGTCCTCAAGGGCGAGGTCAAGGACGTCCTGCTCCTCGACGTCACCCCGCTGTCCCTCGGCATCGAGACCAAGGGAGGGATCATGACCAAGCTCATCGAGCGCAACACCACGATCCCGACCAAGCGCTCCGAGATCTTCACGACGGCCGAGGACAACCAGCCGTCCGTGCAGATCCAGGTCTACCAGGGCGAGCGCGAGATCGCGGCGTACAACAAGAAGCTCGGGATGTTCGAGCTGACCGGTCTGCCGCCGGCCCCGCGTGGTGTCCCGCAGATCGAGGTCGCCTTCGACATCGACGCCAACGGCATCATGCACGTCACGGCCAAGGACCTCGGCACCGGCAAGGAGCAGAAGATGACCGTCACCGGCGGCTCCTCGCTGCCGAAGGACGAGGTCAACCGGATGCGCGAAGAGGCCGAGAAGTACGCGGAGGAGGACCACGCCCGCCGCGAGGCCGCCGAGTCGCGCAACCAGGGCGAGCAGCTCGTCTACCAGACGGAGAAGTTCCTCAAGGACAACGAGGAGAAGGTCCCGGCCGACGTGAAGACGGAGGTGGAGACCGCCGTCGGTGAGCTGAAGGAGAAGCTCAAGGGCGAGGACTCCGCCGAGATCCGCACGGCCACCGAGAAGGTCGCGGCCGTCTCCCAGAAGCTCGGCCAGGCGATGTACGCCAACGCCCAGGGCGAGGGCGCGACCCCGGGCGCCGACGCCCCGGGCGACGGTCAGGCCAAGGCCGACGACGACGTCGTCGACGCCGAGATCGTGGACGACGAGAAGGACACCAAGGGCGGTGCGGCGTGACCGAGGAGACTCCGGGCTTCGAGGAGAAGTCCGACGTCCCCTCCGGCGCCGCCCCTGATGACGCCGAGCCGAAGGCTGCCGACTCCTCCGAGGAGGAGACGGCGGCCCCGGCCGGGGACCTCGACCCGACCGTCGGTCTGACCGCACAGCTGGACCAGGCACGCACCGCGCTCGGTGAGCGCACCGCGGACCTCCAGCGGCTCCAGGCCGAGTACCAGAACTACCGTCGCCGCGTCGAGCGGGACCGGGTCACGGTCAAGGAGATCGCTGTCGCGAACCTCCTGTCCGAGCTCCTGCCCGTCCTCGACGACGTCGGCCGCGCGCGGGAACACGGCGAGCTGGTCGGCGGCTTCAAGTCGGTGGCCGAATCGCTGGAGACCACCGTCGCGAAGCTGGGCCTCCAGCAGTTCGGCAAGGAGGGCGAGCCCTTCGACCCGACGATCCACGAGGCCCTGATGCACAGCTACGCGCCGGACGTCACCGAGACGACCTGCGTGGCGATCCTCCAGCCGGGGTATCGCATCGGCGAGCGCACCATCCGCCCCGCGCGGGTGGCCGTCGCCGAGCCGCAGCCGGGCGCCACGCCCGCCGCGGCCAAGGAAGAGAAGACAGACGACGAGGAGAGCGGTGGCACCGAGGAGGTCTGACGGCAACGCGTCTGACCACCAGGGTGCACACCGACCGGCCCGGCGGCCGGCCCACGGGCCGGCCGCTCGGCCGATCGTCCGGAAGGAGGGACGTCGATGAGCACGAAGGACTTCGTCGAGAAGGACTACTACAAGGTTCTCGGCGTCCCCAAGGACGCCACCGACGCCGAGGTCAAGAAGGCGTACCGGAAGCTCGCCCGCGAGTTCCACCCGGACGCCAACAAGGGTGACGCCAAGGCGGAGGAGCGCTTCAAGGAGATCTCCGAGGCGAACGACATCCTCGGTGACCCCAAGAAGCGCAAGGAGTACGACGAGGCGCGCGCCCTCTTCGGCAACGGCGGCTTCCGCGCCGGCCCCGGTGGTGCCGGCGGCAACTTCAACTTCGACCTGGGCGACCTCTTCGGAGGCGGCGCCCCGGGTGGCGGCGGACAGGGCGGCGGCTTCGGCGGCGGCGGCGGGGGCGGTCTCGGCGACGTCTTCGGCGGGCTGTTCAACCGTGGCGGCGCGGGCACCCGCGTTCAGCCGCGGCGCGGCCAGGACGTCGAGTCCGAGGTGACGCTCAGCTTCACCGAGGCGGTCGACGGGGCCACGGTCCCGCTGCGGATGTCCAGCCAGGCGCCTTGCAAGGCGTGCTCCGGCACCGGCGACAAGAACGGCACCCCCAGGGTCTGCCCGACCTGTGTCGGCACGGGCCAGGTCTCGCGCGGCAGCGGCGGCGGCTTCTCGCTCACCGACCCCTGTGTGGACTGCAAGGGCCGGGGCCTCATCGCCCAGGACCCCTGCGACGTCTGCAAGGGGAGCGGCCGGGCGAAGTCGGCGCACACCATGCAGGTGAGGATTCCGGCGGGCGTCACCGACGGCCAGCGGATCCGGCTGCGCGGCAAGGGCGGTGCGGGCGAACGCGGCGGCCCGGCCGGCGACCTCTACGTCGTCGTCCACGTCGACGCCCACCCGGTCTTCGGCCGCAAGGGCGACAACCTCACGGTCACCGTGCCCGTCACCTATCCGGAGGCGACGCTCGGCGGCGAGGTCAAGGTCCCCACGCTCGGCGGCCCCCCGGTCACCCTGAAGCTTCCCGCCGGCACCCCCAACGGGCGTACGATGCGCGCCCGGGGCAAGGGCGCGGTGCGCAAGGACGGCACCCGCGGAGACCTGCTGGTCACCGTGGAGGTCGCGGTCCCCAGGGACCTGGGCCAGGAGGCCCGGGACGCCCTGGAGGCCTATCGGAAGGCGACCGCGGACGAGGACCCGCGGGTGGAACTGTTCCAGGCTGCGAAGGGAGCTTGAGATGGACGGCCGTCGACGCAATCCGTACCAGCTGACCGATGAGACACCGGTGTACGTGATCTCGATCGCGGCCCAGCTCTCGGGCCTCCATCCGCAGACACTGCGCCAGTACGACCGTCTCGGCCTGGTCTCCCCGGACCGTACGGCCGGGCGCGGCCGGCGCTACTCGGCCCGCGACATCGAGCTGCTGCGCACCGTGCAGCAGCTGTCGCAGGACGAGGGCATCAACCTGGCGGGCATCAAGCGGATCATCGAGCTGGAGAACCAGGTCGCGGCGCTCCAGCAGCGCGTCGCCGAGCTCTCGGCGGCGGTGGACGGCGCGGCGGTCGCCATGCGGCAGCGCGAGGCGCAGGTGCACGCCTCGTACCGCCGGGACCTGGTGCCGTACCAGGACATGCAACAGACCAGCGCGCTGGTGGTCTGGCGTCCGAAGCAGAAGCGGCCGATGGACTGACCGGCACGGCCGGCGTGAGCCCCGGGGCCGGGAGAGCGGATGACGCTCTCCCGGCCCCGTCGTCGTGTGTCCCCCCGGTGCCCGACGTGGCCCGGTCGCCGTACATCCAGTGGCCGAAAATCTCCGGGGTGTTCCGGCGGAATACGGTTGGCACCAAGTAGCCCGCCGCATGCAGCAAGTTGACAGTGATCACCCCTGGTACGGGCACGTGTCAGTGGCAAGCTTGTGGGCGTCGGCGAGGGAAGCCGGCGAGCCACATGACGTACGGGGAGGAACACATGGGCGTCTGCGCGTTCACCAGGAGGATGGTCGGTACCGGGGGGATGATCCTGGGGCTGGTCGTCGGGGCGGCCGCCGTCCCGGCCCACGCCAGTGCCGGGACGGGTGTCGTGTCCGGGCACGGCGGGGCGGCCACGCTGCCGTGGGGGGTCTCGCACGCCGTGTCGGAGAGGACCGCCGCGGTCTCCGGGTTCCTCTGCGGCCTACCGCTGCCGAAGACTCTCGGAGCGGACAGGGGCAAGGTCCAGTGCGTCAACGGCTGGCAGTAGACGGTCCGGTCGAGGCCGAGGTCGTGGCCGAGGTAGTAGCCGAGGTCGTGGTTGTGGTGGTCCGGGCCGCCGTGCCCGCCGTGCCCGCCGCGCCCGCCGGGACCGCGGTGCTCCGGCTCCTCGGGATGCTGCCCGCGCACTGGGAGTGCGCCCAGCGCATCGAGGAGGACCGGATCACGGTCCTGGTCCGGGGCGGCGGGCGGCAGGACGTGCGGGAGCGCTGCGCCGAGGCGCTGAAGGACCGGACGCTGGAGGGCTGGGCGCTGGAGGACGGCCGGCGGGCCCCTTAGGCCGTGTCCGCACAGTCTCGTCCGGCCCGAGGCCGGACGACGATGCCTTGCGGACGCTTCCCAGGGCGACGGGACGGGCCCTCGCCCGTGTGGTGCCGGGGCTCAGATCCAGCCCCTCTCACGGGCCAGCAGGGCCGCGTGCGGGCGGCTGGTCGCGTTCAGGGTGCGGAGGACGTCAGCGACGTGGCGGCGGTACGTCCGTACCGAGATGTCCAGGTTACGGGCGCCCGTCTCGTCCTTCGTGACCCGGCACATCTCCTCCATGACACGCTGCTCCATCTCCGAGAGCACGCCCGTCGGCGCGGGATCGGTGTCGATCAGGGCCGCGAGGTCCGTGGCCCCGGCCCAGATCTTCTCGAACAGGGCCAGGATGTTGGAGACCAGGCCGGCCTGCTGGGTGACCAGTGCGCCGCTCGACGTGTCCGCCGGGTCCACGGGCACCAGGGCCGTCCGGCGGTCGTAGACGAGGATGCGCTCGGACAGGTCGTCCGCGGCCCGGATCGACGCGCCCTGTGCCCTGAGCTCGCGGAGGTAGGCGACGGTGGGCGGGTGGTCGAGCGCCTCCCGCAGCACCACGCTGCGGATCCGCACGCCCCGGCGCAGACACCGGGTGTCGAGCGGGCGCGCGTGCGCGATGTTCTCGGGGGTGAGGGTGGTGTACGGCTCGACGGAGAGGATCTCCTGCCGGGCGAAGAAGGCCAGGTCGTCGATCCGGTCGCGGATGTGCCGCAGGACTTCGAGCCGCTCCACGCCCTGCGTGGCGAGGGGGCGGGCCTGTTGTTCGGCGGTCAGGTCGGCCACCAGATGCCGGGACCTGGTGACCTGGTGGAGCTGTTCGTGCAGCTCGCGCAGCCGCATCTCCGTGAGCCGCTCGATCGCGGTCTCCGGATCGGTCGCCGTCGCCGCGCCGTGTTCGTCGGTACGCAGGAGGCACAGCTCGTCGAGCCGGGCGAGGGCCTTCTCCACGTCCTCGCGCGGGCGGTGGAGGAGGATGTCGATGTCCTCGGTGCTCGTCCCGGGATTGCGCAGGAAGTACCGATAGACGCGTTCCTCCGTAGCGTCGATACCGAGTATCGACAGACTTCCGTCGTTCACCGCTGCCGCCCCCCGCGTGCCGCACAACAACTGCCGGCGCGTCGGCATGGGTCAGATGCCGCGCGCCCGTCGAACTGACGGCTGGGGCATGGGTCAGATGCCACGCAGCCGTCGAACTGATGAGGGAAAGGGTAATCGAAGGGTAAAGGCGCAGGTGGTCCCGGCCGGTCGAGGAACGGACGCGGGACGGACAACAGACGACAACAGTGGATGATCACAACTAGGGGGCCGCTGTGACGGCGATGACCGACCGACAGGTACTGGATTTCACCACGCTCACGGAACGCGAGCGCGAAGTGCTCGCGCTGCTGGCCGGCGGCGAGCAGAACCGCTGGCTCGCCCGGAGACTCGGCATCACGGAACGTACGGTCCGGGCGCATACGTCGAGCATCGTGCGGAAGCTGAACCTGAAGTCCCGGTTCGAGGCAGCGATCGTGTCGAACCTGTACGCGGAGGACATCAGGGGCCTGCGCCCGTGACCTGACCTTCTCCCGGGCCGGCCTCCGGGTGCGGCGCGACAGCCGAAGTCCCCTGCGGGAATCCCTTCCAGCAGGGGACTTCACGTGTGGCCGCCGGCCGTGTGCTCAGCCGGGCAGCGCTGTGCTGATCGCGTCGACCAGCATCATCCACATCGGCTGGCCTCCGGTGCCGAACGCCGCGGACAGCGCGTAGCCGACGGCCGCGTCGAGCGGTTCTATGGGCCCGGCGTCCTCCCGCCACTCGGCGATCACCCGGCGGTCGCCGTCCGACGAGAAGTCCCCGAGGTGCTTCCCGTCCCGGGTCAGCCGGCTGCAGGGGATCGAGTCGGGGACGAGCCGGTAGCGCGTGCCCGCGCAGACGACGTCGACCCGGTAGGACTGCCTTCGCAGCCTGCCCTTGGCGGGCTTGATCGTCGCGGCCTCGCCGTCCACCGTGATCGTGAGGTGCCGGGGGTCCCGGGTGCCGATGACGATGTGGTCGTCGATCTCGGCCTCGGGCGCGCGGACGATGGTGATCGTGGGAATCCGCTCGCCGCTCACGACGAGCTTCTCCCGCTGCTCGCCGAGGAGTTCGACGGCGATGTCGCCGTAGTGGTCGTCCTCGGTCGCGGCGGGCAGAGGCAGGGGAGTGGTGTCGGTCATCTGGATCCTTGAACCCTTCGGTCGTGCTGAGGGGGGTGTTCAGCGAGAGAGTTGTTCGACGAGCGGATATGCGGTTCCGGCGGTCCCGGCGGTCCCGGCGGTTCCGGCGCACGGAATTCTCGCAGGGCGCGGCAGCCGCCCGGACGCTCAGTGAGGCGCCGACGATCCGGCGGGGGTCAACTGCGTGGCGGTGAGGTCCTGATAGAGGGCGCTGCGCTCCAGCAGCTCCTCGTGCCGTCCGTGATCGCTGACCCGGCCGTTCTCGAACAGGACCAGCCGGTCCGCCGAGGTGACCGTCGAGAGCCGGTGGGCGATGAGCAGCACCGTGCAGTCCCGCGCCGCCTCCTCCACGGTCCTGCGCAGCGCGGTCTCGCTGAGCCCGTCGAGATGGGCGGTGACCTCGTCCAGGAGCAGGACCTGGGGGCGGCGCAGCAACGCGCGGGCGATGGCCAGCCGTTGGCGCTCGCCGCCGGAGAGCGCCAGGCCGCGGGAGCCGACAGCCGTGTCGAGACCGTCCGGGAGCGAGGAGACGAAGTCGTCGAGCAGGGTCCTGCGGAGCACGTCGGCGACGGCCTCGTCGGTCGCGTCGGGCGCGGAGTAGAGGAGGTTCTCCCGGAGCGTGCCGGCCAGCATGGGGGAGTCCTGCTCGACATAGGCGATACGCCGCCGGAGCTCGGCCCGGCCGAGGGTGCGGATGTCGGTGCCGTCCAGCAGGATGCGCCCGGCCTCGCTGTCGTAGAACCGCTGGATCAGGGAGAACACCGTCGTCTTGCCGCTGCCGGACGGGCCGACGATCGCGGTGACCTTCCCCGCCGGTGCGACGAAGGTGGTGTCGTCCAGGACGGGAGTGCGCCCCTCGTAGGCGAAGGTCAGGCCGTCGACCGTGACCCGGGGCGGCGGGCCGGACGGCACCGGCGGCGTACCGTCCACGTCGTCCTCCGCCGCCATGGACCGCACCTCCTCGATCCTGGCCAGGGCGCCGAGCCCCTGCTGGAGGGCCGTGGTCCCGCCCACGAGCGAGAGGACCGGGCCGCCCAGGTTGAAGAGGTAGAGCAGGAAGCCGATCAGCGCGGCCAGTTCGAGGGTGCCCATGGCGACCAGTGCGCCGCCGAAGCCGATGACGGCGAGGAAGGACGCCTGGACGATCAGCCCGGCGAGCACGGCGATCAGCGCGTGATAGCGGGCCCCCTTGAGGCCGGCCCGGTAGGCGCGTTCGGCGGCGTCGGTCGCCCGCTCGGTCTCCTTCGCCTCGGCCCCGTTGGCCTTCACGGTCCGGGCCGCGCCGAGCGACCGGTCGAGCGCGGCGCCGATCTCGCCGACGGAGGTCTGGGCCTCGGTGGTCACCCTCTTGATCCGGGGCATCACGACGCCCATCGCGATGCCCACGACCACCAGCACGGCGGACGTGATGCCGAGCAGCGGCAGGCTGACGATGCCCATCAGCACGATCGTGGCCAGGAGGTGGATCGATCCGTCCACGAGCTGGATGAGACCGCCCGTCGCCGCGTGCTGGACGAGCGTGCTGTCGGACGTGACGCGAGTGGTCAGGCCGCCCGGTTCGACGCGGTCCAACTCCGCCGTGCGCAGGCGTATCAGGCGCGCTATGAGGCCGCGGCGGACCTGGAGCACGACCCGCTCGGCGGTCCGCTCGCTGAGCCAGGCCTGCACCCAGGTCAGCCCGATGGAGGCGACCAGCAGGCCGAACAGCAGGAGGAGGTCGTCCCGCAACCCCTCGCCCGTCATGAGCTTCGCCAGGACCGACTGGATGACCAGCGGCTGCGCGAGACCGGCGGCACTGCCCAGAAGGGTCAGTGCCAGAACGGTGAGGAGGACGCCGCGGTGCGGACGCGCGTACGAGAGCAGCGCCCGCAGCGCGGGCCGCTCTGCCGGAGACTGTTCTGCTGCGTCAGGTGTGTTCACCCTCGTAGTTCTATCCCCTTCTTCGTGTGCGGGGGAACTGTCGCTTGCGGCAATGCCGCAAGAGTCAATGGTGCGGGCGATGCGTCGCGGGTCATCATTCTTTCTGTCCGCAACGGACGCCGGGCATCGAAGAGATGACCGGCCGTCATATCCCATTCATGGAGAGAAACCTGATGCAGAACGTCACCGAGCAGGACCTGTTCGACGGCTACACCGCCTACACCTCCGCCGAGGAACTGGGCCTGCACGACGGCAAGGACGCCGCGCCGGCGTTCAGCCCCACCATTCCGTGGGCGATCCGCGCCACGATCATCAGCGCGCGTTCCTCGCAGCAGTGCGCCGCCGCTCTCGGCTCGCTCGCCGCGAAGACCGTCGAGAACAAGTGCTGACCAGGCTCTCTTCGTAGTGAGCCGCGGGGTCCGGCCGGAGTGCACACTCCGGCCGGGCCCCGGCCCCAACGCGCACAGGAGGCGTCGTGGAGGAACAGCAACGGGACTTCGAGCGCATTCTCGTCGTGGGGACGGGAGCCCTCGGCGTCGCCTTCCTGCCGTTCTGGATCAACTGGCTCGGGAACTCCTTTCCCGATGTGGAGAAGCGGGTGGCGCTGACGCGCTCCGCGTGCCGGTTCGTCTCACGGGACGCGGTGGCCGTGCTCTCCGGAAAAGAAGTGCTCATCGACGACTGGAACACTTTCTCCGGCGTCGACGTGCCCCATGTCGAACTCGCGGAATGGGCGGACCTGATTCTCGTCCATCCCGCCACACTGAATTTCGTCGGCCGGTACGCGCTCGGCGTCGCCGACACACCGCTGATGGTCGCGCTGCACACCACCCGGGCCTTGGTGGGTGTCGCGCCGTCGCTGCCGCCCGGTGCGCTCGGAAGCCCGGTCGTCCGCGAACACCTGGCGGTGCTGCGCGAGCGGCCCGGTGTGGTGCTCGCGCCGACGATCCCCGCGCGGAGCGCGCGCACGGGTGAGGTGGCGGACGGCGGCTCCGCCCCGCTGAACGAGCTGTACGACCTCTGCGTCGCGCGCCGGAAGGAGAGCGGGGGCGGCGGCGCTCCGAGAGCCGCGTGCGGCGACGGGACCGGGACCGGACCGGCGCCGGGCCGCCCCGACGCGGCCGGGGACCGGGAGCGTGACCGGGACCGGGAGCGGGAGCGGGACCGGGAGCGGGAGCGGGCGGCGTGACCGGAACGGACCCCCTGGCCGGGATGGACCCCCTGACCGGAGCGGGCCCCCTGACCGGAGCGGCCGTCCTCGTGGCGGAGCACGGTACGGGCCTCCAGGCCACCCGGGTGTACGAGGAACCGGACGGCGGCTTCCTGTGGTGGCACGGCCCGGGGCACCGTTACGCCGGGCCCCTGCGTGCGCCCGGCCGGCTGGTCGCGCTCGTCCCCGGCGAGGAAGCCGTCGTGGGCGGCGCGCTGCTGTCCACCGGGCAGACGCACGGATCCGGGCTGCTCCACCGGGCCGCCGGCTCCGCCTCGGCCGCCGCCTGGCTGCGGGACCCCCGCCCGCAGGCCGGGCGGCTCGTCGCCCACTCCCTCACCGCCGCCGCCCGGGCTCTGCGAGCCCTGCACGGCGTCCCCCTGCCCCAGGGCCCCGCACCGGCCCCGCCGCCGGGCCTGCGGCGGCTGCGGGAGTGGGCGAGCGGGACGGTTCCGCTGGCCCCCGCCGCTGAGCGGCTCCGGCGACACGCGCTGGAGGTGTGGGGCGGCGCCCGCACGGCGCGGCTCCTCGACTGGGCGGACGACGCCGAACGGCCCACGGGCGTGGGGGCGTCGGCCGTGCTCCTCCACGGCTGGGCCTCGACCGGTGCGCTCGTGCCGCCGAGGAGCCGCGGCAGGGTGGCGCTGCTGACCGGCCACGACCTCGGCGCCGGGCGCCGGGAGCTGGACCTGGGCTGGATGCTCGGCGACCTCGTCGAGCTGGCATGGTCGTCACCGCTCTACCGCGCCGCGCACGACGGCGCCGGGGCTCCGGGCGAGGGCGCCGGGCTGCCGTCCGCTGCCGTCCTCCAGCACGTGTTCCTGGGCGTGTACGGCGAGGGCACCGGGAGCACCGGGAGCTCCGGGGGCGGCGGCGACGGCGACGGCTGCGGACGCGGCGACCGCGCCGGCGGCCGGGGCCCGGTGTACGACCCGGCGGCCGTGGGGCGCTGCGCCGTGCTCCGCGTCGTCACGCACATGCGGGACTTCGCCACGTACTGCGAGTGGAGCGACGAATTGCTGGACTACCTCGCCTTCACCGCCGAGTTGATCGATGAGGAGGGCCGCCGGGCGGTCCCCCGAGGAGTGTCATGACGACCACGACGAACCAAGAGCCGGCGCTGATCCGCTACCGGCCGACCGGCCTCGACGCCGCACCGGAGGTGAACGCGCTGCTGGAGCGGCTGGGCCTCGGCCCCTTCGCGCCGGAGGGGCTGACCGCCTTCGGCGGCCGCAACGACAACTGGGCCGGGACGACGACCCGCGGTCACCGGGTCTTCGTCAAGACGGTCGCCCGGTCTTCCGACGGCAGCCGCCCCGAGATCGACCGCGCGCTCGCCTTCGAGGCGTCGGCCGCACGTCTCCCGGCCGGTTCGCCGCTGCGTACGCCCGAACACCTCGGGACCGATCGGGCCGCCGCCGTCAGTGCCTTCCGGCTGCTCCCCGGGGCCCGTTCGGGCTCGGAGGTCGCGCTGGACGGCGACTTCGACGAGGAGCTGTGCCGGGAGGCGGGGCGTGCCGTCGCCACCCTGCACGCCATGGAGCCGGTGGGCGGCCCGGCGAGCACGGGACAGGCCCCGGCCGTCGGCGCGGCGGAGGTGGTGATCGACACGGGTGAGGCTCCCCTGCCGCCGATGCGCTGGCTGCGGGCCTTTCCGTGGAGCGAGGTCCAGGACCGCAGCATGGCGCAGATCGCCGCCTGGAAGCTGGTCCAGGACGACACCGAGGTCGTCGCCGCGCTCCACCGGCTGCGCGAGCGGGAGCGGACGGCGCCGCACACCCCGGCCCACTGCGACCTGCGTTTCGACCAGTTCATCGTCCACGGGGGCTCGCTCTACCTCTGCGACTGGGAGGAGTTCAGGTGGGCCGATCCGGCCCGGGACGTCGGAGCGTTCGTCGGCGAGTGGCTCTTCCAGGCCACCTACTCCGTCTTCGCGCCGACGGGCGAGGCCGCCGCCGGGGACACCGTCGCGCTCGGCTTCGACCTCACCCACCAGGAGATCGTCGAACGCGGCACCGCCGGGCTGCGCCGCCACATCCCCCGGATCGCCGCCTTCTGGGAGGGCTACACCAGCTGCCGGACCCCGGACCGGGAACTGGCGGAGCGGGCCGTCGGGTTCGCGGGATGGCACCTGTTCGACCGGCTCATCGCCACCGCGCAGGCGCACGCCGTCCTCAACCCGGTCGCGCGCGCCGCCGCCGGGATCGGACGGACCCTGCTGCTGAATCCGGCCGGGGCCGTGTCCACCCTCCGTCTGACCGCACCCGCCGCCGTGCCGCGCCGCACCGCCGCCATGTCCGGGAGCCCCCGATGACCCTCGACCGTCCGCCGCTGCCCCTCTCCGCCGAGCCGTCCCCGGCACCGCGTCTCACCGCCGCGCTCGACCTCGTGTCCGTACGGGCCGACGGTCTCGCGGCGGAGGTCGCCGGGCGGAAGCTGACCGCTGACAGCCCGCGCGACCTGCGCGGCCGGCTCACCAACGCGCTGTACGAGGAGTTCCACGCCGGGAACGGAGCGCACCGCAGGGACGCGGACGCCCCGCCCCGCAGGTCGCTGCGCGACTCCGCGCTGGAGCGCCGGCTCACCGAGGCCGTGCCGCACGCCAGGACCCCGGTCACGGGGCGGCTGGTCGAGGTCACGGACGCCGGCGAACTGGTCGTACGGCTGCCGGAGATCACCGCCCGGATCGGCGCCGACCGGCTCGTCACCCCCGGTACGCCCGCCCCCGGCGAGCTGGTCGAGGTCGCGCTGGAGGCGGCGCGCCCCGCTCTCTCACCCGGCTTCTTCTACGTCATGGGATCGCGGGCCCTGCCGTCCCCCGCGGGCCCGGTCCGCCGCCTCTTCCTGCACGCCCGCGACGCGGACGGGGCCGTCGCGCTGTGGGCCGCGGCGCTGGCCGCGCTGGAGGGGGCCGGGGCGCGCTACCACGCCAAGGTCCTCTCCGACGAGGACGACTACCCGCGCCGCGACAGCGTCGTCGTCTATCTGCACGGCGACCACGCACCGGCGGAACGGGCCGTGGTGGCCGCCGTCCGGGACCTGCCGGGGCTGGGCGCCGACACCTCGCTCTTCACCGCGCGGCTCGCCCCCGGTGTCGCCGCCGCGTGGGACCCGCGGGACCCGCGCCCCGGGCACGACGGCATGAGCTTCGGGCAGCACCGCAGCTTCGCGTTGGCCACCGCGCTCGTCGACCACGCCCTGGAGGGGGCCGACGACCTCGCCCGCCACGTCGTACGGGCCTTCCGCGCGGCGGGCATCGACCCCGCGCACCCCGAGAACAACCTCACCGCGAACCCCGAGCGCCCCGAGCGCCCCGAAAGCAACCTCACCGCGAACCCCGAGCGTCCCGAGACCGACCTCGCCGCGGACACCATGACCACGACCGCTGGAGTGTGAGCCCGATGACCACCGTCGACAGCACGGACACGACGACCGCCGCCGACAGCACGGACACCATGACCGCCGCCGACGCGTCGGACGCGACGACCACCGCCGGGACCACGGCGACCGGGGACGCGTCGGAGGCGGCCGAGGACGCGGGAGCCCCCGCCGGGGCAGGCGGCTTCGGTGCGGCGATCACCACCGCCTACAGCGACGCCCTCGCCGGGGTGTACGACGAGATCTACCCGAGCACACCCGACCTCGACGACATCGGCACCTACCTGCTCACCCTCACCTCGCCCGGCGCGAGCGTCCTCGAACTCGGCGTCGGCACCGGCCGGGTGGCGCTCCCGCTCGCGGAGCGCGGCTTCGACGTCCACGGCGTCGAGACCTCGGAGGGGATGCTGGCCCGCCTCGCGGAGAAGGACCCGGAGGGGCGGGTGACCCCGGTCCACGGCGACTTCTCCGGTCTCGATCTCGGTCGCACCTTCGACGTGGTCCTCGCCCCCTTCAACGTGCTGTGCTGCGCGATGGCGGTCGACGAACAGATCGCGCTGACGCACGCGATGGCGCGGCACGTGGCGGCGGACGGGCACGTGGTCATCGAGACGTTCGACCCGAGCGACTACCACGTACAGAAGAAGAACGAGGTCAACACGTATCCGATCGGCGCGCGCGGGGCGCTCATCGAGTCCGTGGGCGTCCTGCCCGCCTCGCAGAACATGATGCTGCAGAGCACGCTCTTCCTGGACGGCGACGCACCCCGGTCCGCCACCACCGTGATGCGCTACGTGTGGCCGGGAGAGCTCGACCTGCTGGGCGCCATCGCCGGTCTGGAGCTCGTCGGCCGGTACGCGGGCTGGCGCGAGCAGCCCTTCGACGGGGGCGACAGCCGGAAGATGTGCGTGTCCGTGTTCCGGCCGCTGGCATGAGCCCGCACGCGACCGCCGCCGCCGCCCCGGACGCGGCCGCGGGGCGGGTGAGCGTGCTCGCCAACGGACTGCGGGTGTGCGCGGAGGCGGTCCCGCAGTACGGGCGCGGCCTCGCCGCCGTCGCCCTGACCGTGGCGGCCGGAGGGGACGACGACCCCGCCGGGCGGCACGGCACGGCGCATCTCGTCGAGCACCTGATGTTCCCCCGCTCCGGCCCGGGCGCCGGCGACGGGGGAGGCCACGCGGCCCTGGTCGAGGGCGCGGGCGGGGTCTGCAACGCCGAGACCCACCGCGACCACACCGTCTTCCACACCACGGTCCCCGCCGGTCTCCTGCCGGCCGTCCTGGCGGCGGAGGCGCGCCGCCTGCTCGGCTTCGCGCCCACCCGGGACGTGATCCGCACCGAGACCGCCGTCATCGCCGAGGAGATCCGCGGGGCGGGGCCCGGCGGCCGGTACTGGGAGGCGGCGCTGGACGGGCTCTACCCGGGAAGCAGGGACAGCTTCGGTACGGCCGCCGAGCTGGACGGCATCGGCGCCGACGAGGCCGAACGCTTCCAGCGCACCCACTACACGCCCCGGCGGATGGTCCTGTCGGTCGTCGGGGACATCGATCCCGCGCGCGTCACAGCGGCGGCGCACGAACTCTTCGCCCCGCTCGGCCCCCCGGCCGCGCACGGCTCCGGGGGGTCGCCCGTACGGTCCCGGCCGCCCGCCCCGGCCCCCGGTCCGCTCCTTGAGATCCGTACCGCGCCCGTGCCCGGCCCCACGCCAGGCGTGGTGATCGGACACCGTCTGCCCGCCCCGGTCGCCGAACGCCCCGCGTACCTCGCCCAGGTCGTTCTGGCGCAGGTGCTCGGCCGGTCCCGGCTGCCGGCGGTGGCGCGGTCGGCGCGGGACGGGCATCGCCTTACTTTCGCGACCGTCACCTGCGGCTACCACGGCCAGTGGCTCGCCTCGGCCGCCCCCGATCTGACCCTCGCGGTGCTCGGCCGCGCGCCCGGCACCGGCGTCGACGCGGCGGCCGGCGTCTGGCGGTCCGTCCTGCGGACGCTCGCGGACCGGCCGCCTTCCGAGGCCGAGCACCGGCGGGCGGTGAACTCCCTGCTGGTCGCCGTCCACCGGCAGACCGACTCGCTCCCCGCCCGCGCCGTCGCCCTCGGCCGCGCCGCCCTGCTCCTGCCGGGGTCCGCCGGGCCCGACGGGCTCCCCGAGGAGCTGCGGGCCACCACCCCCGCGCAGGTGGCGGACGCGGCCCGCGCCCTGCTGGACGGGCCCACCACCGTGACCGAACTCGTCGCCCGGGAAGGCGCCGCCGGATGAACCGCACCACCGCCGCCGTCCTGCCCACCGGGCTGCGCGTCCTCGCGACGCACGCCCCCGGCGCCCCCCTCGCGGAGCTGCGCCTCGTCATCCCCTACGCGCGCACCGAACCGGGCCTCGCCGCCGCCCAGGAGCTCCTCGCGGCCTGTCTCGGGACGGGCAGCCGGGACCGTGACCGTCAGGAGATCGCCGACCGCGCCGCCGACCTCGGCGCCGAGATCAGCACCGTCGTCACCGCCGAGTCCCTGATCCTCTCGGTCAGCGTGCTCGCGCCGGGCCTCCCCGGTGCGCTCGACCTGCTGGCCGAGCTGCTCGTACGGCCGCGGTACGAGGCGGGGGAGGTGGCCCTCGCCCAGCGCCGGGCGGCCGCCGCTCCCCGGGCCCCCGCGCGCCGCGTACGGCTGCGTCGTGCCGCGCTCGCGCACGGCTTCGGGCCGCACCCGCTGTCCTCCCGCTCCGGTGGTACGGCACCGCTTCTGGACGTGGTCTCCCTGGCGCCCGATGACCTCGGGGCCCTTCACGCGCGCGCCGTCGTGCCCGGCGGGTCGTCACTCGTCGTCCTGGCGGGCGCCGAGCCGGACACCGTGCTGCGCCTGGCGGGCGAGCGGCTCGCGCCCTGGACGGGCGGCCCGTCGGGTCTGACCCTCCCGCGCTTCACGCGTCAGGACCCCCGGCCGGGGCGGGTCCGGCTCGACGTCGTCGAGGGCGGTGACGGGAGCGGCATTGACGCGAGCGGCTGCGACGGGAGCGGCCGGAGCGGCGGCACCGGCGGCACCGGCGGGGGCCGTACGGCCGGGCCCGGTGACCAGGCTCTCGTCCTGGCCGTTGGTCCCTCCGTCCCCACCGCCGACCCGGAGCACGCCCCGTTCCACCTGGCTCAGCTGCTGCTGGGCGGTTACGCCTCCGGCCGCCTCGGCCGTCGGATCCGGGACCGGCACGGGCTCGCGTACGCGGTCTCCGCCCGGCTCCGCGAGAACGGGGCGGGCGGCTGGCTGGAGATCGAGTGCGCGGGCGCACCGGGCAGCGCGGACCGGATCTCCGGTGAGATCACCCGGTGCCTCCGGGAGCTCGCCGCCCGGGGCCCGTCCCCGGCGGAGGTGGACCGCGCCCGCGCCTACGCGACCGGCTTCACCCGCTTCGCCCTGGCGACCCGCGCCGAGGAGGCGAGCGCGCTGGCGGGCTTCGCCGCGGCGGGGCTGGAGCCGGACTGGCTCGACGGCTATCGGGACCGTCTCGCGGCCGTCACCCCCGCCCAGGTGGTGGCTGCCGCGCGCCGGCTGGACCCCGGCCGGGCCGTCATGGCGACATACGAGCCGGCCTCCGCCCCGGCCCCGGACCGGCCCCCGCACGGCCTGTCCGCCTCCGCCCCGGCCCCGGACCGGCCCCCGCACGGCCTGTCCGCCTCGGCCCCGGGCCGGTCCGCCGGAACCGGCGGCCCCGCGCTGCCCGGGGGTTCCGGCGGGCCTCTTGAACTCCGCGATCAGAAGGGTGACCACCGGTGAACCCGGCCGTTCTCTACCCGCTCCAGCCCGACCACCCCGAACTGGTCGCCCCCTTCGCGGCGCTCGTCGGGCGCTCGGAGGCCCGGCGCCTGTGGATGTGCCAGTCCTTCCGGGCCGAGACCCACCAGACGCTCGCCTATCTGGCGGGCGCGGGGCACACGGTCCCGGTCGGGATGAGTGTGACGCTGCTCCCGCTGCGTCACCCCTACGAGGCGGCGCTCCAGGCCCGGTCGCTGGCGCTGCTCACCGGCGAACCGGTCGTCGCGGGTTTCGGCATCGGCAACCCGGACTTCGTGGCCGGGCTGGCCGGGCGCCCCTACGCCAGCCCGCGCACCGCGGTCCGCGACTATCTGAGGTCGGTACGCGCCCTCCTGGACGGCGAGCCGGTGGCGGCCAGCGGCCCGTACCACCACCTCCACGGCACGTTGCCGGAGCTTCCGCACGCGCCGCGGGTCGAGGTGGGCGCGGGGGTGCTCCGGCCCGGCATGGCGCGTACCGCCGGTGAGGTGGCGGATGTCGCCGTCACGTGGATGACGCCACCCGCCTACGTGGCGGGCACGCTGCTCCCGGCGCTCCAGGAGGGCGCGGCGGAAGCGGGCAGGCCACGGCCGCCCCGCCTCGCGACCTCCGTCCACGTCGTCGTCGACCGTCCCGGCCGTGACGTCCGGGGCATGGCGTACGCCGCGACCGCCGGCCATGTGGCGACGCCGCACTACGCGGCGATGCTCCGTGCCGCCGGACTGGACCTGGATCCGCACGACCCGGCGGGCACCGTGGACGCCCTGCTGCGCGACCGGGTGGTGGTGGCGGGGAGCCCCGAGGAGATCGCCGGCACGCTCGACGAGTACCGGCGGGCCGGGGTGGACGAGGTGCTGCTCAACCCCACCGGGGTCCTGCTCGGAGAGGGTGTGCACGCGGCCGTGGCGGATCTTGAGGAGATCGTCGGAGCCTGTCGCAGCTTCCTGCCGGACCACCAGCAGGAAGCTGCGTCCGCCGGGCCGCCGGAGCGGCCCGGCGGCTGATTGGCTGAAGTCCCCCAGCGGTGACCCAGCAGGCGCGGTGCGCGGCCTGCGGCCGTGGCGACGGACAGCCGCGCCCGCGGCCGTGCGGCGCGTGGCCGTGCGCTCCGTGGGAGCCGAGCCCGTGGCCGTCCGGCCCGTGGCGGTCGCGCTCGTGGCCGCCGCGCTCGTGGCCGCGGCGCTCCGTGGCCGCGTCATCCGCAGGAGCCCCCTTCCCTCTCCCCACGACGACGGAACCCCCATGACCGAACAGCAGGACAGGACAGAACACGTGCGACCAGAACATCCGCCCCGGGCAGGCGGCAGCGTCGTCTTCTCCAACGTGACGAAGACGTTCGGCGGCCAGAAGGCACTCGACGACGTCAGCTTCGCGCTGCGGCCGGGCAAGGTCACCGGTCTGCTCGGCCCCAACGGCGCGGGCAAGAGCACGCTGCTGCGGATCCTGCTCGGGCTGGCCCGCCCCGACGCGGGGACCGCGCAGGTCCTGGGCGGGGAGCCGCTGTCCGTTCCGGAGCAGGCGCGGCGGGTCGGCGTGGTCATGGACGCGATCGGCTTCCACCCGCGCGTGACGGTCCGCCGTCAGCTGGAGATCTCGGCCCGTTCCCTGGGGCTGCCGTCCTCGCGCATCGCCGAGGTGATCGACCAGGTCGGTCTCGACGGTGCGGAGCGCAAGCGGGTGAAGGCGTGCTCCACCGGCATGCGACAGCGGCTCGCGCTCGCCGTCGCCCTGCTTCCCGATCCCGGACTGCTCATCCTGGACGAGCCGTTGAACGGTCTCGATCCCGACGGGATCCGCTGGATGCGCCGCCTCGTCGAGCGCTCCGCCGCCGATGGGCGGACCGTGCTGATCGCCAGTCATCTGCTCTCCGAGGTCGAGCAGAGCGTCGATGACGTGGTCGTGCTGCGTCGCTCGGTGCTGTTCACGGGTTCCCTCCAGGAGCTGGTGCGACGCGGCGGGGGACGCCTGGAGGACGCCTACTTCGCACTCGTCGAGGGTGCGTCCGCCGCGTCCCGTACGGAGGTCACCCATGCCTGAGATCCTGCGCAACCAGCTCTCCGCGGAACTGCTCAAGCTCCGCTCGGGCGTGGCGCTCCCCGTGCTGCTCCTGGTCGCCCTGGCCTTCTGCGCGCTGGGGCAGTTCGGCCTCGTGTACGCGGAGTCCGACCCCGCGTCCGCCGGGGCCGGGCTCACCGGGAACATCGTCGGCCTCGGCGCGTCCGCCGCCCTCTTCGGCGGGCTCTTCGGCGCCCTGCACGTGACCAACGAGTTCAGCTCCGGTTCGATCGGCCGCACGGTCCTGTACGCGCCCGGACGTTCCTCGGTCGTCGCCGCCAAGCTGCTGACCGCGGCCCTGTCCGGCCTGCTCTTCGGCATCGCGGCGGTCGTGAGCTCCTTCGCCGTCGGCTTCACCGCCCTCGCGGCCAGGGACGCCGAGCTCGCCGTGGACGGGGCCACCTGGACGACCGCCGCCGCCGTCCTGACGATCTGTACCCTGGCCGGCCCGTGGGGCGCGGCGATCGGGTTCGTCGTGCGCAGCCGCCTCGGCGCGGTTCTCGGCCTGGTCGTGTGGGGCACCCTCGGCCAGGTGCTGGTCCTCGGTCAGCTCCCGGAGGTGGGCCGGTTCCTTCCCGAGGGAGCGCAGTACGCCCTGCTCGGTGACACGTCGGCCTTCCCGGAAGCCCTGGCAGCCCCGTACGGCCTGCTGCTGATCGTGGGGTGGGCGGTGGCCGCGTCCCTCGCGGGCGGCCGTCTCTTCGTCCGGCGCGACATCTGAGTCATCTGAGGCATCTGAGGCGTCTGAGACATCTGAGAACCCGGCACCCGTACCTGTAGCTGTACCCGTACCCGTACACGTACCCGTACGTCCGGACGTACCCCTGGCTGTGCCTCCCCCTTCCTCTTCCCCTCCCCCTCCCCCCGGGCCGTTGCCGTGGACGTCGTCACGTCCCGGCGCCCGGGGGGATCGCGTGTTCGGGGCCCGATTCCAGGATTCCCGAACGTGCGATCAGATAGCCGAGCTGGGCGCGGCTGCTGCTGCCCAGAGCGGCGGAGAGTTTGGCCACGTGCGCACGGCAGGTCCGGACGTTCATGCCGAGCCGGCGGGCGATGGAATCGTCGACGTGCCCCTCGACGAGGAGTTGGGCGATGGAACGCTGAACGCCACTGATTCCCTGGGGCATGGGGTCGTACTTGACCTCTTCGAGGAGAGGCGCGGCACGGGTCCAGAGTTGTTCGAAGACCTTCACGAGGTATTCGACGAGGCCGGGGTGGCGCAGTTCGAGGGCGACCTGGCGGTCGTCCTGCGCGGGAATGAAAGCGACCGTGCGGTCGAAGACGATCAGGCGCTCGATGAGTTCTTCGAGCGTCCGGATCTCCACGTTGTCGTTGGCTATGCGCTCGGCGTAGGCCAGGGTGCTGGGGCTGTGGCGCACCGTGTGCTGGTAGAGGGTGCGGATGCGTACCCCGCGGTGGACGACCGACAGCCCGCGCTCCAGCGACTTGCTGAGCTGGTCCTCGTTCCGGCCGCCGCCCGGCTGGACGGTGAGCACCTCGGCCCGGCACTCCGTGGTCGCGAGGTCGAGGGCCGCGTTGATCCGGTTGACGCCCTCCAGCACGGTGATGGCGTGCGTCGTGGGCGGGCCCTGGGCGCTGATGTCCATGAAAGGCTCGAAGCACTCGGTCAGTTCCACCGAATGCCGTCGGCGTTCCTGTATCTCGCGTTCTATGGGATGCAGGTGCTGGGCCAGCGCCGCCGACGGCGGCACCGGCCGGAGCCAGCCCGGGTCGTCCGGATCGGGATGGAGCAGGGCGAATTCCATCAGGCACGGAGCGGGTTCCAGCTCGCATCGGGCGATGCGGCCGGACCGGAGTGCGGTGGCGTAAAGACGTCCCCCCGCTTCGCACAGTTCGGTGATCCCGTGAGGATGTGTCGCATTTGTGTGGCTTGTGGTCATTTCTCCACCCCCCAGGTTCCTGAACATTCAGGAACATGATGCATCGACCCGGTGGTGTTCGCGTGCCCAGGTGGGACATCGTCTTAGGTGCGGGGGAGAAGAATCCACAAGTGAGGACGAAGCCGACTATGTACAAGCGAATGCTTCGCTCGGCGCTTGCCGCCTCGTTCGTCGCGGCCCTTGGACTCGGGCTGACGGGCGTCGGCGTCATGGGCGGCAGCGGCGAGCAGAAGGCTGTTCAGGCTGCAGCACCCGGTGACATCGGCTGGAACGCGCACGCCGCGGCTCCGGGTGACATCGGCTGGGCCGCACCTGCCGCAACCCCGGGTGACATCGGCTGGTTCGCGCCCGCCGCCGCCCCGGGTGACATCGGCTGGGTCGCTCCGGCCCGTACGGTCGCATGACCACCCCGCCGGACGACCGCACCTTCCGGCGCGAGATGGCAACCGCCTATCGCTCAGGGTGGCATTTCATCGATCTGCTCACGGCCCTCCCCCGCCGTGGCGACTCGTTGATGGTCACCCTGTTCGGAGAGCCGATCGTCGTGGTGATGGAAGAGGACGAGGACGTCCGCGCCTATCGCTGTCTCCGCCGGCCGCGCGGTGCGCCGCAGCCGGTCCGCTGTGCCGTCAGGTACGGCATGATCTTCGTCAATCTCGATCAGCGGGACCACGAGCTGTTCGACGCAGAACCCCTTTCCGCCACCCCCCGCAGTGCCTGAGCGATTCCCCCGTCGTCACCTATCGCTCCGGCGCTTCCCCCACACAGCGGCGTCACCGTGACCTGAACACGGTGGCGCCGTTGTGCTGTTCCCGTACGGGCGCTGTGCTCTTCTCCGGCACGGGGTGGCGTCCGGGGGCGCGTCAGGCCTTGCCGAGCGCCCGGTCGAGGGTGATCTCGATGACGACCCGGGTGGGGTTGATCCGCGGGGGGCGTCCGTAGCGCGCCTCGTGGCGGGCCTCCGCGTCCGCGACGGCCTCCGGCTCCGTGCGGATGACCGCGACGCCCTCCAGGGTCGCCCAGCGGGCCCTGTCGATCTGGCAGACGGCCACGCGCGCCCCGCCGGGACCCGCGGCCCGGATGTTGGCGACCTTGCGGCTGCCCCCGTCGGTGATCACGCGCGCCACCTTGGCCTCCGGGTCGTACGTCACGCACACCGGCACCACGTGCGGCGTGCCGTCCGGGCGGGGCGTCGTCAGGGTGGACAGGTGGCTCTCGCGCCAGAACGCGACGTATGCGGGAGCGGGGTCGTGTACGTCTGCCATGGGGGCAGCGTACGAGGGCGGCTCCGGAGCGCCCGCGGCGCGTCTGCGTAACGGGGAAACCCGGCGCCTGCGCCCGCAGCGGATGCGCGCCCGGCCTTGAGTGGAATAGACTCAACTTTGTGTACGTTGTTGAGGTCAACGCTTCAGTCACCAGCTGCGAGGAGGAGTAACCACACGTGGACGCCGAGCTGACCAACAAGAGCCGGGACGCCATCAACGCGGCCACCACCAGGGCCGTGAAGGACGGGCACGCCGATCTCACGCCGGGGCACCTGCTCCTCGCGCTGCTGGAGGGCCAGGACAACGAGAACGTCATCGACCTGCTCGCCGCTGTCGAGGCCGACCAGGCGGCGGTGCGGAGCGGGACCGAGCGGCTGCTCGGGGGCCTGCCCAGCGTCACCGGTTCCACCGTCGCCCCGCCGGGGCCCGACCGCGAGCTGCTCGCCGTCATCCAGGACGCCGCCCAGCGGGCCAAGGAGCTGGGTGACGACTACATCTCCACCGAACACCTGCTGATCGGCATCGCGGCCAAGGGCGGCCGGGCCGGTGAGATCCTCGACGGGCAGGGCGCCAGTGCCAGGAAGCTGCTGGCCGCATTCGAGACGAGCAGGGGAGGGCGCCGGGTGACCACACCCGACCCGGAGGGCCAGTACAAGGCCCTGGAGAAGTTCGGCACCGACTTCACGGCCGCCGCGCGCGAGGGCAAGCTGGACCCGGTCATCGGCCGCGACCAGGAGATCCGCCGCGTCGTGCAGGTGCTGTCGCGCCGGACGAAGAACAACCCCGTCCTGATCGGTGAGCCCGGCGTCGGCAAGACCGCCGTCGTCGAAGGGCTCGCCCAGCGCATCGTCAAGGGCGACGTGCCCGAGAGCCTGAAGAACAAGCGGCTCGTCTCGCTGGACCTCGGCGCGATGGTCGCCGGCGCGAAGTACCGCGGCGAGTTCGAGGAGCGCCTGAAGACCGTCCTCTCCGAGATCAAGGAGAGCGACGGCCGGATCATCACGTTCATCGACGAACTGCACACCGTCGTCGGCGCGGGCGCCGGCGGCGACTCCGCCATGGACGCGGGCAACATGCTCAAGCCGATGCTGGCCCGCGGCGAGCTGCGCATGGTCGGCGCGACGACGCTCGACGAGTACCGCGAGCGCATCGAGAAGGACCCCGCCCTGGAGCGGCGCTTCCAGCAGGTGCTGGTCGCCGAGCCCTCCGTGGAGGACACCATCGCGATCCTGCGCGGGCTCAAGGGCCGTTACGAGGCCCACCACAAGGTCCAGATCGCGGACTCGGCGCTGGTGGCCGCGTCCACCCTCTCCGACCGCTACATCACCTCCCGTTTCCTCCCCGACAAGGCCATCGACCTGGTCGACGAGGCTGCCTCCCGGCTCCGTATGGAGATCGACTCCTCGCCCTTGGAGATCGACGAACTCCAGCGCTCCGTCGACCGGTTGCGCATGGAGGAGCTGGCGCTCAAGAACGAGTCCGACCCCGCCTCCAAGGAGCGTCTGGAGAAGCTGCGCCGCGACCTCGCCGACAAGGAGGAGGAGCTGCGCGGCCTCAACGCCCGCTGGGAGAAGGAGAAGCAGGGCCTCAACCGGGTCGGTGAGCTGAAGGAGCGCCTCGACGAGCTGCGCGGTCAGGCCGAACGCGCCCAGCGTGACGGCGACTTCGACGCCGCCTCCAAGCTGCTGTACGGGGAGATCCCGGGCCTGGAGCGGGAGTTGGAGGAGGCCGCGGAGGCGGAGCAGGAGGCCTCCAAGGACACCATGGTCAAGGAGGAGGTCGGCCCGGACGACATCGCGGACGTGGTCGGCGCCTGGACCGGCATCCCGGCCGGACGGCTGCTGGAGGGCGAGACCCAGAAGCTGCTGCGGATGGAGTCCGAGCTGGGCAAGCGGCTGATCGGGCAGAGCGAGGCCGTGCAGGCCGTCTCCGACGCCGTACGCCGCACGAGGGCCGGCATCGCGGACCCCGACCGGCCCACCGGGTCGTTCCTCTTCCTCGGGCCCACCGGCGTCGGCAAGACCGAGCTGGCCAAGGCGCTCGCGGACTTCCTGTTCGACGACGAGCGGGCCATGATCCGCATCGACATGAGCGAGTACGGCGAGAAGCACAGCGTCGCCCGTCTCGTCGGGGCCCCGCCCGGCTACGTCGGCTACGAGGAGGGCGGCCAGCTCACCGAGGCCGTCCGCCGCCGCCCGTACAGCGTCGTACTGCTGGACGAGGTCGAGAAGGCCCACCCCGAGGTCTTCGACGTCCTGCTCCAGGTCCTCGACGACGGCCGGCTCACCGACGGCCAGGGCCGCACGGTCGACTTCCGCAACACCATCCTCGTCCTCACCTCCAACCTCGGCTCCCAGTTCCTGATGGACCCCCTGGTCAAGCCCGAGGTCAAGAAGCAGCAGGTGCTGGAGGTGGTGCGGGCCTCCTTCAAGCCGGAGTTCATCAACCGGCTCGACGACCTGGTGGTCTTCTCCGCCCTGTCCGGCGACGAGCTCGCGCACATCGCCGGGCTCCAGATCGACCGGCTGGCGGCCCGGCTGGCCGACCGGCGGCTCACCCTGGAGGTCTCCCCCGAGGCGCTGGCCTGGCTCGCCGAGGAGGGCAACGACCCGGCGTACGGGGCACGGCCGCTGCGCCGGCTGATCCAGAGCGCGATCGGCGACCGGCTGGCCAAGGAGATCCTGTCCGGCGAGGTCCGCGACGGTGACACCGTACGGGTGGAGCGGGCCGAGGACGGGCTGACCGTCGGGCCCGCCTCGTAACCACCGGTCATGAGGCGTCGCGGTCTGTCGTCGCACGTCCGCGACGCCGTCCGGGCCGGTGCCCGGCGGCTCCCGTCCCCCGCGCTGTCTGTCAGCTTGTGGCGGATCGGGGCCGTCCGGGCTTGCCATGCCCCGCCCGCCATGGGAGAGGATGGCCGTACTCGTCACGAAGGGAAATAACGGTGAGCATCGATCCGTCCTCGATTCCTAATTTCGGGGGCCAGCCCGAACCGCAGGCGGCAGGACCGGAGGGCCCCGTCGTCCCTGACCAGGACCTCGTCAAGCAGCTCCTGGACCAGATGGAGCTGAAGTACGTCGTCGACGACGAGGGCGACCTCGCGGCGCCGTGGGAAGAGTTCCGGACGTACTTCATGTTCCGGGGCGAGGACGAGCAGCAGGTCTTCTCGGTCCGTACGTTCTACGACCGCCCCCACGCGCTCGACCAGCGTCCGGTCCTGCTGGACGCCATCGACGACTGGAACCGCCGCACGCTGTGGCCCAAGGTCTACACCCACGCCCACGAGGGCGAGGAGGGCGAGGCGGGTTCCGTCCGGCTGATCGGTGAGGCGCAGATGCTCATCGGCACCGGCGTCAGCCTGGAGCACTTCGTCTCCTCGACGGTGAGCTGGGTCCGCGCCTCGATCGAGTTCGACAAGTGGCTCGTCGAGCGCCTCGGCATCCAGCCCGCCGAGGGCGGGACGGAGGGCGAGGCGCCCGCGGGCGCCTGACCCCACGGTCCACGGCAGCGGCCCGGGCGGCGGTCACCACGACCGCCGCCCGGGCCGTCCGCGTACTCAGCCCAGCCGTGCCAGCCGCTCCACCGCCTCCTCCAGGACCTCGTCCTTCTTGCAGAAGGTGAAGCGGACCTGGCTGCGGCCCGCCTCCGGGTCGTCGTAGAAGACCGAGTTCGGCACGGCGGCCACCCCGCAGCGCTCCGGGAGCGCGCGGCAGAAGGCGCCCGCGTCCTCGTCGCCGAACGGGGAGATGTCGGTGGTGATGAAGTACGTCCCCTCCGGTTCGTACACGCGGAAGCCCGCGGCGCGCAGTCCCTTCGCCAGCAGGTCCCGCTTGCGGCGCATGTCCTCCCGGAACGCGGTGAAGAAGGCGTCGGGCAGGGCGAGCGCCTCGGCGATCGCGTACTGGAACGGCCCCCCGCTCACGAAGGTCAGATACTGCTTCGCCGCGCGCACGGCGGCCACCAGCGGCGCGTCCCCGGTGACCCAGCCGATCTTCCACCCGGTGTACGAGAACGTCTTGCCCGACGAGGAGATTGACACCGTGCGCCCGCGCATCCCGGGGAGCGCGGCGATCGGGTGGTGCGCCCCCGCGAAGACCAGGTGTTCGTACACCTCGTCCGTGACGACCAGCAGGTCGTGCTCCACCGCGAGGGCCGCGATCCCGGCCAGCTCGTCGGGGGTGAGCACCGCGCCGGTCGGGTTGTGCGGGGTGTTCAGGAGCAGGAGGCGGGTGCGCGGGGTGATGAGGGTGCGCAGCTCGTCGAGGTCCGGCCGGAAGTCCGGGGCGCGCAGGGTGAGGGGGACGCGCTGCGCGCCCGCCATGGCGATGCAGGCGGCGTACGAGTCGTAGTACGGCTCGAAGGCGATGACCTCGTCGCCCGGTTCGAGCAGGGCGAGCAGGGAGGCGGCGATCGCCTCGGTGGCCCCGGTCGTCACCAGGACCTCCGTCTCCGGGGACCAGGTCAGGCCGTAGAAGCGTTCCTGGTGGGCGGCGACGGCGGTGCGCAGCTCCGGGACGCCGGGGCCCGGCGGGTACTGGTTGCCGTGCCCGGTGCGCAGCGCCCGGACCGCCGCCTCCCGGATCTCCTCGGGTCCTTCGGTGTCGGGGAAGCCCTGGCCGAGGTTGATGGAGCCGGTCCGCACGGCCAGCGCGGACATCTCCGCGAAGATCGTCGTGCCGAACGCGGCGAGGCGGCGGTTGAGCAGTGGCCGCCCGTCCGCCGGGGTTCCCTGGGTCGCTCGTCCCTGTGTCATGGGCGCCATCCTGGGCCGAAGCTCTGGAGTTGCTCAAGTCCGCTTTGGCGCGCGGAGGACCTGGGAATCCCCCTGTCACAACAACGGGGAAGCGGTGGGGGACCTCGCTTCGGGGGAAAGAAAGGCGAGTGGGGAACATGAACGTCTTCATCGCTGTGCTGGTTTCGGTGGTCGTCATCGGAGCGCTGCTGGCCGGTCTGCGGGTCACCGGCGGGCGTGGGCCGGCCGCGCCGCGCGCCGGGCGCCGGCGCTCCGCGAGCGGGGCCTCCGCCGATGGCGGGGGCTCCGGTGGCGGCTGGTGGGCGGGTGGCACCGACTCCGGCACCGACTCCGGCAGTGGCGGCGGGCACTCCTGCGGCGGGGGTTCGTCGTGCGGGGGCGGCGGCGGGGGCGGTTGCGGCGGGGGCGGCAGCTGACCCGGCAGCCACCGGCGCGCAGTCACCGAACGTGACATGACTTCGGGCGTCCGGAGGGTGAACTCCCTACGGACGCTCTTTTGTTGAGCGACGCGGACGTTTTTGGTTGAACAAGTGAACCGGTGGGCCCCCGGGGGGATGGAAACCACGGCAAGTTGGGCGAAAACGCTGTGAGTGGTCGTACTTCGTGATTCCCTCGTTGAAGAGAACAATCAGCCCTCGGACCCCAGTCGGACCAGATCGGGCGCTCCCCACCTCCCACGTGCGGCAACCCGGGGCGTCCTGCTGTCCATGTGTCCATGTGTGTTTGCGGAGCCCACCCATGCTCACCACCCTCCAGACGGCCTACTCCGACACCCGCGCCGCCGACCTGGCCTGGATGCTGGGACGGGAGCCGCTGCCTGCCCTGGCGGTCCTCGATCTCCAGCTCGGCGGCGCCGAACTCCAGTTGAGGCTGCTCGGCGCCTCTCATCAGGTCCTCCTCCAGGAGGACCGCGGCGTCTGCTCCGAGACCGTGGCCTGTATGCCCGGCAGCAGCACCCCCCTGCCCCTCGGCGTCGCGAAGCGGCTCGGGGACTGGGAGTACGAATTCGCGGCACGTGTCGAGACCCTGACGCAGGGACAGTTCGCCGGGCGGGCACAGGAGTTGCTCGCCCTGGTGAGCGACCACCCGCACGGTCTGGCGGGCACTTTTCCCGGCAGCCCGTACGCCTTCACCGCGATGCTCGCCCAGCGCACCGAGGGCCAGGTGCGGTGGCGCACCTGGCACGCGTACCCGCAGGAAGGGCAGTTGGTGGTGACCCGGACCAGGGTGGGGGTGCGCATTCCCGCGCCCGCGGCCTGACCGGCGGCGGCACTTGCACCCGTGTGGGTGACAGGCCGCGACGATGCGGTGACGTAGCGTTCGCATCATGATCGACCAGCAGATATCGCCGCGAGGGGGCGCGGCGCGGCTTCCCGTACGGCCGAGGACCGGTCGGTTCCTCGTGCTGGCCGCGGTCTTCGTCTGCGCCGCCTGCGGCCTCGTCTACGAGCTCGAACTGGTCGCGCTCGCCTCCTACCTGATCGGTGATTCGGTCACCCAGGCCTCCGTCGTGCTCTCCGTGATGGTGTTCGCGATGGGCATCGGCTCCCTTCTCGCGAAACGTTTGCGCTGCCATGCCGCCGTCGGTTTCGGGATGGTCGAGGCGGCCCTCGCGCTGATCGGCGGCTCCTCCGCGCTGGTGCTCTACGCCTCGTTCGCCTGGCTCGGCGACTCGCAGTACGCCCTGGTGGGGTTCTCGCTGGCGATCGGGGTGCTGATCGGCGCGGAGATCCCGCTGCTGATGACGCTGATCCAGCGCGTCGACCGGCAGGACGCCGGCGGGGCCGTCGCCGACCTCTTCGCCGCCGACTACGTGGGCGCGCTGGTCGGCGGGCTCGCGTTCCCGTTCCTGCTGCTGCCGGTGCTGGGGCAGTTGACCGGTGCGCTGTTCACCGGCGCGGTCAACGCGGCGGCGGGCGGCGCCCTGGTCCTGTGGGTGTTCCGGCGCGACCTCAGCTCCCGCTCCCGGTGGCTCCTCGTCCTGGTCAACGTCCTGGTGATCGCGGTCCTGGCCACCGCCACGGTGCTGGTCGACGACTTCGAGCGGGCGGCGCGGCGGGCGGTCTACGGGGACCAGGTGCGGGTCGCCGTGCAGAGCGGGGTGCAGGAGGTCGTCCTGACCGGCGCCGACCGCGCTTCCCTCGACCTCTATCTGGACGGCAGGCTGCGGGTCAGCGCCCGCGACGAGTACCGCTACCACGAGGCGCTGGTGCACCCCGCGATGAACGGGCCCCGCGCCCGCGTGCTCGTCCTGGGCGGCGGCGACGGGCTCGCCGCCCGCGAGGTGCTGCGCTACCGGGACGTCCGCTCGGTCACCGTCGTCGAGCTGGACCCGGCGGTCACCCGACTGGCCCGCACGGACCCCGCCCTCTCCGAGCTGAACGGCCACGCCTTCCGTGACCCCCGCGTCACGGTGGTCGGGGCGGACGCGTTCCCCTGGCTCCGGTCCGACCGGGGGCGCTACGACGTGGTGATCTCCGACCTTCCGGACCCGGGCATCACCGCCAGTACGAAGCTGTACTCCGCGGAGTTCTACGGGCTGGTCGCGGAGGCCCTGGCCCCGGACGGGCGGCTCGTGGTGCACGCCGGGCCGCTGGGGACCCGGCCGCGGACCTTCTGGACGGTGGAGGCCTCGGTGCGCGCCGGCGGACTCGCGACCTGCCCGTACCGCGTCACCGGCCGGTACGCGGGCCTCGCCGCGAGCCCGGACCGGGGCGGCGGCGAGGACCTGGAGCGGGAGGACTGGGGCTTCCTCCTCGCCGGACCGGGCGCCGCGCCGCAGCCCGCGCTGGCCGACGGAGGGCCCGTACCGCGGTCGCTGGGCGGCGGGGAGCTGCGCGAGGGGGCGCGCGCGGCGGACGACGCCCGGCTGCCGGGGCTGATTCCGTCGACGCTGATCCACCCCCGGTACTGGGAAGAGGTGTGAGCCCGTCCGGGGTGCCGGGCGGGGTGCGGTCGGTGGCCGACCAGGCGGCCGGCCCGACGGCCGCCCCGGTGGCCGTCCCGGCGAGCGGACCGGCTTTCGGCGGGCGGAAGCGCTGACGTCCGGGCCGGGGCCGATTAGGCTCGGTTTCCATGGAGCATGAGGTGTTCGTTCCGGTTCCCGTCCCGACCCTGCTGCGCGCGCTGGGCGACCCCGCCCGGGTCGCCCGCTGCGTCCCCGGCCTCCAGCAGGACGCCGACGCGTCGGCGTCGCCCCTGGTGGGCCGGCTGAAGCTGCGGGCCGGCGGTCACACCATCACCTACCGGGGCGAGCTGCGGCTCACCGGCCCGGAGGGCCCCGGCGGTCCGGAAGGGCAGCGCTTCTCGGTGACCGGGCAGGGCGTGGAGGCCCGGGGCGCCGGTGCGGTCGAGCTGGCCCTGACCATCGGCCTCACGGAGGCGGACGGCGGGACGGCGCTCGCCTACAGCGGCACGGCGAGCGGGGACGGGCGGCTGGCCGAGCTGGAGGAGGGCGCGGCGCTCGCGGCCGCCCACCGGCTCCTGGACCGCTTCACCCAGCAGCTGGTGACGGAGTCGCTGGCGGTACGGGACGAAGGCGCGGGCGAGGACGCGGGCGTGGACGCGGGCGTGGAGAGCGGCGGCGACGACGCGGACGGCACGGTGGTCGCCGAGGGGCTTGAGGGCGACGAGGACACGGCCGATGACGCCGGGAGCGATGACGCCGGGGGCGAGGGTGCCCGGGGCGGAGGTGCCGGGGGCGAGGGTGCCCGGGGCGAAGGCGTCGGTGCTGTGGTCGGCGACGCCGATGCGGAGGAGCCCGGGGCCGTGTTCGACGCGCCCGTGCCGCCGCCCTCGCTCGACCCGGTCGCCGGCGTGGAGTTCACCGTTCCGGACGAACCGCCCGCCGAGGCCGCGCACGCCCGCCGCACCATGATCGGGCGCAGCGCCGAGGAGGTCGACCACGCGCCCCCACGGGGCCGCTACGCCCCCGTGCCCTCCCCGGAGGCGGGCGGTGCGAGCACCGCCCTGCGGTGGGTCGCCCCCGCCGCCGCCCTCGCGCTCGCGTCCGCCGTGGTGCTGAGCCGGGCGTTGCGACGCCGGAGGTGACGGGCGTCGGAGGCGGCGGGCACGAGAGGCACCGCGCGCCGGAGGCGGGCGCGGGCCAGTAGGGTCGTCGGGTGAGCAGGAGCGAAGAGAACGTCAGACTGACCGTCGGCGACGCCGAGTTGACCGTCGACCCCGTGCACGGCTGCCGGATCAGCAGCCTGCGGATCGGGGGCGCCGAAGTGCTCCGCCAGGGCGAGCGGTACGGCTGCTTCCCGATGGTGCCCTGGTGCGGGCGCACCGGGAACGGCGAGTTCCGCAACGGCGACGAGCTCCACCGGCTGCCGCTGAACTCCCCGCCGCACGCCATCCACGGCACCGGCCGCGACACCTCCTGGCAGCCGGCGTTCACGGCCGCCGAGCTGGAGGAGGGGCGGGCCGCGTTCTACTACGACCTCGCCGAGCCCTGGCCGTACCGGGGCCGGGTGACGCAGACCTTCGAGCTGACCGGGGACGCGCTGACGCTGGGCCTCGCCGTCGAGACGTCACGCGACTCCTTCCCGGCCCAGGCCGGCTGGCACCCCTGGTTCCACCGCACCCTCGACGGCGTGGACGTCGAGCTGTCCTTCGACGCCGCCTGGCAGGAGGAGCGCGGCGCGGACCATCTGCCCACCGGCCGACGCATCGACCCCCTGCCCGGTCCGTGGGACGACTGCTTCGGCATGCCCGACGGCGTGGACGTGAAGCTCACCTGGCCGGAGCGGCTGGAGCTGACGGTGAAGAGCCGCAGCGAATGGGTGGTCGTCTACGACGAGCAGGACGAGGCCGTCTGCGTCGAGCCGCAGTCCGGGCCGCCGAACGGGCTGAACACCGCGCCCCGGCTGGTGACCCCGATCGACCCGCTGGAGATCACGACGACCTGGAGCTGGGCGCGGCCCGGCGCCGGTCCCCGGCCGTAGGCCCGGCCCGTACCGCTTACCCTCGTGGACATGACTGACGTACGCGCTGACCTGCTCCAGCAGATCAAGGACAAGGCCGTGGTGCACGGCAAGGTGACCCTCTCCTCGGGTCTGGAAGCCGACTGGTACATCGACCTGCGCCGGATCACGCTGGACGGCAAGGCCGCGCCGCTGGTCGGTCAGGTCATGCTCGACGCCACCGCCGAGCTGGACTACGACTGCGTCGGCGGGCTGACCCTGGGCGCCGACCCGGTCGCCACCTCGATGCTGCACGCCTCCGCCGCCCGCGGTGCGAGCCTGGACGCGTTCGTCGTCCGCAAGGCGCAGAAGGCGCACGGGATGCAGCGCCGTATCGAGGGCACCGACGTGAAGGGCCGCCGCTGCCTGGTCGTCGAGGACACCTCGACGACGGGTGGTTCGCCGCTGACCGCCGTCGAGGCGGTGCGCGAGGCGGGCGGCGAGGTCGTCGCCGTCGCCGTGATCGTCGAGCGCGGTGCCGCCCCGGCCATCGCCGAGGCCGGTCTGCCCTACGTGCACGTCTACTCGGTGGCCGACCTCGACCTGGGCTGAGCCCGGGGCGGACCCTGTTTCACGTGAAACAGGGTCCGCCGGGTGGAGCCGGATGAGGAGTCTGGGAAGATGGGGGCGACGATGACGTCGCCCCCAGGTCAGGGACTCACAGCCTGCACACCCGCACATCCCAAGGAGCGGTCAGATGCCCATCGCAACCCCCGAGGCGTACGCCGAGATGCTCGACCGGGCAAAGGCGGGCAAGTTCGCCTACCCGGCCATCAACGTCACCTCGTCCCAGACCCTGCACGCCGCCCTGCGCGGCTTCGCGGAGGCCGAGAGCGACGGCATCATCCAGATCTCCACCGGCGGTGCGGAGTTCCTGGGCGGCCAGCACAACAAGGACATGGTCACGGGTGCGGTCGCCCTGGCCGAGTTCGCGCACATCGTCGCCGCGAAGTACGACGTCACCATCGCGCTGCACACCGACCACTGCCCCAAGGACAAGCTGGACGGTTACGTACGTCCGCTGCTCGACGTCTCCGCGGAGCGCGTCGCCAAGGGTCTGAACCCGCTGTTCCAGTCCCACATGTGGGACGGTTCGGCCGAGACCCTCGCCGACAACCTGGCCATCGGCCAGGAGCTGCTGGCCAAGGCCGCCGCCGCCAAGATCATCCTTGAGGTCGAGATCACCCCGACCGGCGGTGAGGAGGACGGCGTCACGCACGAGATCAACGACGAGCTGTACACGACCGTCGACGACGCGCTGCGCACCGCCGAGGCGCTCGGTCTGGGCGAGAAGGGCCGCTACCTGCTGGCCGCCTCCTTCGGCAACGTCCACGGCGTCTACAAGCCGGGCAACGTCGTGCTCCGCCCCGAGCTGCTGAAGGACCTCCAGGCGGGCGTCTCCGAGAAGTACGGCAAGCCGGCCGGCAGCCAGCCGTTCGACTTCGTCTTCCACGGCGGCTCGGGCTCCACCGCCGAGGAGATCGCCACCGCGCTGGAGAACGGCGTCGTGAAGATGAACCTCGACACCGACACCCAGTACGCCTTCACCCGCCCGGTCGTGGACCACATGTTCCGCAACTACGACGGTGTCCTGAAGGTCGACGGCGAGGTCGGCAACAAGAAGACCTACGACCCCCGCACCTGGGGCAAGGCCGCCGAGGCGGGCATGGCCAAGCGCGTCACCGAGGCCTGCGGCCACCTGCGCTCCACGGGTACGAAGCTGAAGTAACCACCCGTCCGCACGGACGTACGGTGTCGGGCCCGGTCCTCCTTCAGGGGGCCGGGCCCGTTGCCGTACCGGGAGAGAGAGAAGAGGCCCCGTTGTGGGTGCGACTTACGATTTCGACGCCGTCGTCGACCGCCGGGGCACCTGGTGCGTCCAGTGGGACGGGGTCGCTGACCGGTTCGGGGCCGACGGGCTGCTGCCGTTCACCATCTCCGACATGGACTTCGCCACGGCCCCCGAGGTCCTGGCCGCGCTCCGGGCCCGCCTGGAGCACGGGGTGTTCGGCTACACCACCTGGCAGCAGGACGACTTCCGCTCGGCGATAGCCCACTGGTACGCCACCCGGTACGGCACCACGATCGACACCGGGCAGCTGGTCTACGGGCCGTCCGTGCTCAACCAGCTCTCCCAGCTGCTCCGGATGTGGACGGGGGAGGGGGACGGCGTCGTCGTCCACACCCCCACGTACGACGGCTTCCGCAAGGCGGTCACCGGGCTCGGGCGCGAGCTGCGGGGGGTGCCGGTGGGGGACGAGGAGGCGCTGGAGCGCGAGCTGTCGCGGGCGGACGCGAAGGTGCTGGTGCTGTGCTCGCCGCACAACCCGACGGGCCGGGTGTGGACGGCCGACGAGCTGGCCCGGACGGCCGCGCTGGCCGAGCGGCACGGGGTCGCGGTGATCAGCGACGAGATCCACGCGGACTTCGTGCACGACGGCGGAGTGGGGCGCGTCCATGTGCCGTGGACGCGGGTGGCGGGCGCCGGGCGCTGGGCGCTCGTCTCCTCCGGTTCGAAGGCGTTCAACTTTCCGGCGCTGACCGGTTCGTACGGGCTGATCGGCGACCCGGCCGACCGGGCGGAGTTCGTGCGCCGGATGGAGACGGGGGAGGGCCTGGCGTCGCCGGCCGTCCTGTCGTTGACCGCGCACATCGCGGCGTACCGGGAGGGGGCGGCGTGGCTGGACGCGGTACGGGCGTACGTGGCGGGGAACCTGGATCACGTCGCGGAGCGGCTGGGGGCCGCCTTCCCCGAGCTGGGGTGGGAGCCGCCGCAGGCCGGGTACCTGGCCTGGATCGACCTGCGGCCGCTGGGGGTGGACGACGAGGCGTTGCAGCGGGAGCTGGTGGAGCGGGAGAAGGTGGCGATCATGGGCGGCTCCGTCTACGGGGCGCCCGGGTTCGTCCGGCTGAACGTGGGGTGCCCTCGGGAGAAGGCGGTGCGGGGGGTGTCGGCGTTGGTGCGGGCGGTGGAGGCCGTGCGGTAGGGGTGGCCCCGGGGGCGTTGCCCCCCCGGGGACCCGTTGCGGGGGCGTTGCTCCCCGGCCCCCGTTGCGGGAGCGTGCCCCCCGGCCCCCGTTGCGGGGGCGCTGCCCCCGCGCCCCCGCTCCTCAATCGCCGGAGGGGCTGGATGTGTGCCCCCGGTCCGTCCAGTGCGGGCCCAGAGGTGGTGAATGGTTCGGTCACGGGCTTGATGAGCGGGGCAGGGCAAGTCGGGGCAAGCTGCTTCCATGGCTGATGCCCCCGCGCCCGGAGAGATCCGGGTCGTCTCGCCCGTCGGGCGGTGGGTCGTCCTGACCACCGTGCTCGGCTCCAGCATGGCGATGCTGGACTCCACGGTCATCAACGTGGCCCTGCCCCGCATCGGCGAGGACCTCGGCACCGGCATGGCCGCGCTCCAGTGGACCGCCAACGCGTACATGCTCACGCTCGCCGGGCTGATCCTCCTCGGCGGTGCGCTCGGGGACCGGTACGGGCGGCGGCGGGTGTTCGTCGTGGGGGTGGTGTGGTTCGCGGCGGCCTCCCTGCTCTGCGGGCTCGCGCCGAACGCGGCGGTTCTCGTCGCCGCCAGGGCCCTGCAAGGAGTGGGGGGCGCGCTGCTCACCCCGGGGTCCCTCGCGCTCATCCAGGCCAGTTTCCATCCGGACGACCGGGCCCGGGCCGTCGGGCTGTGGTCCGGGTTCGGCGGAGTCGGGGCGGCCGTGGGCCCCTTTCTGGGCGGGTGGCTCGTCGACGGGCCCGGATGGCGGTGGGTGTTCCTGCTCAACCTGCCGCTCGCCGCCCTCTGCGTGCCCGTCGCGCTCCGGCACGTACCGGAGTCGCGGGATCCGGCGGCGCACGGCCGGTTCGACGTGCTGGGGGCGGCCCTCGGGGCGCTGGCGCTCGCCGGGGTGACGTACGCCCTGATCGAGGCCCCGGGGCGGGGCGCGTCGCCGGCGGTGCTCGGGACGGCCCTCGGCGGCCTCGCCGTCGGAGTGGCGTTCGTCCTGGTCGAGCGGCGGCGGGCGGATCCCATGCTGCCGCCGTCGATCTTCCGCTCCCGCCTGTTCACCTCGGTCAACCTGGTGACCTTCTGCGTCTACGCGGCCCTCGGCGGCTTCTTCTTCCTCTCCGCGATCCAGCTCCAGGTGGTCGCCGGGTACTCGGCGCTGGGGGCCGGTACCGCGCTGCTGCCGACCACGGTCCTGATGCTGCTGTTCTCCGCCCGGTCGGGGGAGCTGGGGCGACGGATCGGGCCGCGCATCCCGCTCACCGCGGGGCCGCTGCTGGCCGCCGCCGGGATGCTCCTGATGCTGCGGGTGGGGCCGGGCACCCCGTCCGTCGGTTCGTACGTCCGTGAGGTGCTGCCGGCCGTATCGGTGCTCGGCGCCGGGCTCGTCGTGGTCGTCGCGCCGCTCACCGCGACCGTCCTGGCCGCCGTGGACGCCGGGCGGGAGGGGCTGGCCAGCGGCATCAACAACGCCGCCGCGCGGGCCGCGGGGCTCATCGCGGTGGCCGCCCTCCCGCTGGTCGCCGGGATGGGGCCCGAGGCGTACCGGGACGCGGGCGAGTTCGCCACGGCCTTCCGGCGGGCGATGCCGATGTGCGCCGGGCTGCTGGTGGCCGGTGCGGCCCTCGCCTGGTGGACGGTGCGCACTCCGGCCGCCGCCGTCCGCGGCGGTGAGCGGCCCGCGTGCGCGGTGCACTGCGGGGTCGCCGCCCCGCCGCTGGAGCCGGAGCGCGCTCCGGACACCGAGCGGTGACCCGGGCCCCCGGGCCTGCGCACGCCGAGCGGTGACCCGTTCCTGGCGGGCGGCCCGGGCCCTCGCGCGACCGGGCCCGGCCGGGGCGCGATGTGTCAGGGGCAGGTGCCGGGGCGTGGTGCCGCCGGGCCGTCGCGGCAGGCACACTTGAGCCATGTCCATCCACGAGAACCTGCTCGGCGGCCCCGCCCCGACCCACCTCCCCGACGACCCCGAGCCGCGCGAGCTGCTCGCCGCCGGCACCCCGCCCGCCGAGGTCGCCGCGAAGTACCCCACCTCCTCGCTCGCCTGGGCGCAGCTCGCCGACGAGGCGTTCGAGGGCGGCCGGGTCGTCGAGTCGTACGCGTACGCCCGTACCGGCTACCATCGCGGCCTCGACTCGCTGCGCCGGGCCGGGTGGAAGGGCCACGGCCCCGTCCCGTTCGAGCACGAGCCGAACCGCGGCTTCCTGCGCGCGCTGCACGCCCTGGCGCGGGCCGCCGGGTCGATCGGCGAGACCGAGGAGCACGAGCGCTGCTCGGCGTTCCTGCGGGACTCCTCGCCGACCGCCGCCGACATCCTGAGCTGACTCCCGGGCGTCTCCCCGCCCGGGCGGGCCGGGCGGGGAGCCGCTTAGTATGCGAGCAGGGGACCGGAGCTCCATCACCTCACGGAAGGGGCGGACCGCTACCCGGAAGCTCGTGTCGAGGAGACAGAAATGTCGACGAATCACCCCGACCCCGAAGCCACCGGTGCGGAGACCCCGCACCTGGACTTCGCGGGAACGACTCCGTACGAGGACTATGTCCAGGCGGATGTCCTGACCCACCTCCAGCACCTCCGCTCGGACGATCCCGGCGAGATGGTCTTCCTGGTCACCACCCAGGTCATGGAGCTGTGGTTCACGGTCATCGTCCACGAGTGGGTGACCGCGACCCGTGCCCTGCGCGAGGACCGCATACCCGTCGCGCGCGACGCCCTGAAGCGTTCGCTGCGTGAGCTGGAGGCGCTCAACGAGTCCTGGCGGCCGCTGGCCGGACTCACCCCCGCCCAGTTCAACTCCTACCGGGGGGCCCTCGGCGAGGGCTCCGGGTTCCAGTCGGCGATGTACCGGCGGATGGAGTTCCTGCTCGGCGACAAGTCCGCCTCCATGCTGGTACCGCACCGGGGCGCGCCCCGTGTGTACGCCGAGCTGGAGAAGGCGCTCGGGGAGCCCAGCCTGTACGACGAGACGCTCGCCCTGCTGGCCCGGCGCGGGTACGCGATTCCCGAGGCGGTCACCGGCCGGGACCTGACCCAGCGGTACGAGCCGTCGCCCGAGGTCGAGGCCGTCTGGGCGGAGATCTACGCCTCCGACGACCAGAACGACGAGCTGGTGCGCCTCGGCGAGCTGCTCACCGATGTCGGCGAGCTCGTCTGGCGCTGGCGCAACGACCACCTCGTCGCCACCCGGCGCGCGATGGGCTCCAAGACCGGCACCGGCGGCTCCGCCGGGGTGGCCTGGCTGGAGAAGCGCGCCACGAAGAACGTGTTCCCCGAGCTGTGGACGGCGCGCAGCCATGTCTGAGACCACCCGCGCCGTTCCGCGCGCCGACCTCCGGGAGCATGCGGACCCCCGGGAGCGAGCGGACCTCCGGGAGCGAGCGCTCGTCCTCGACGCCGCCGATCCGCTCGCCTCGCGGCGGGAGCTCTTCGCGCTCGACGACGGCGTCTACCTCGACGGCAACTCGCTGGGCGCGCTGCCCGTCCACGTACCCGCCCGGGTCAGGGACGTCCTCACCCGCCAGTGGGGTGAGCTGCGCATCCGGTCCTGGGACGAGAGCGGCTGGTGGACCGCGCCCGAGCGGATCGGCGACCGGATCGCCCCGCTCGTCGGGGCCGCCCCGGGCCAGACCGTCGTCGGGGACTCGACCAGTGTGAACGTCTTCAAGGCCGTCGTCGCCGCCGCCCGGCTCGCGGGCGAGGGACGCGACGAGATCCTGGTTGACGCCACGACCTTTCCCACGGACGGGTACATCGCCTCCTCCGCCGCCCGGCTCACCGGTCACCGGATCGTGCCGGTCGCGCCCGCCGATGTCCCGGCCGCGCTCGGACCCCGCACCGCCGCCGTGCTGCTCAACCACGTCGACTACCGCTCCGGGCGGCTGCACGACCTGCCCGGACTGACCGCCGCCGCCCACGAGGCGGGAGCGGTCGCGGTGTGGGACCTCTGCCACAGCGCCGGCGCGCTGCCCGTCGGGCTGGACGAGCACGGGGTGGACCTGGCGGTCGGCTGCACCTACAAGTACCTGAACGGCGGCCCCGGTTCGCCCGCGTACCTGTACGTCGCCGCGCGTCACCAGGCCGCGTTCGACTCGCCGCTGCCGGGCTGGAACTCGCACGCCGACCCGTTCGGCATGACCCCCGACTACGCCCCCGCGGACGGTTCCGCACGGGGCCGGGTCGGCACGCCCGACATCGTCTCCATGCTGACGCTGGAAGCGGCGCTGGACGTGTGGGACGGGGTCTCCGTCGACGTGGTGCGGGCCAAGTCCCTCGCCCTGACGGACTTCTTCCTGGAGTGCGTCGAGGCGTACGTCCCGGCGGGCCGGGTCACCTCCGTCACCCCGGCCGCGCACGCCGAACGCGGCAGCCAGGTCGCCCTGCGCTGCGACGGGGCGGAGCCCGTGATGCGCCGGCTGATCGAGCGGGGCGTCGTCGGTGATCTGCGGCGGCCGGACGTGCTGCGGTTCGGCTTCACCCCGCTGTACGTGGGATTCGCCGACGCGGAACGGGCGGCGCGGATCCTCGCCGAGGTGCTCGCCGAGGTGTCCGACGGGGACACCGTCGGCTGACGGGTCGTCACCGTCCGTCCGGCCGGGCGGGGACGGTGCCGAGTGCTGGTACCGTCCCCGCAGGTCAGCCCAGTTGGGCGAGAACACAGGCACTGGACACAGGCATAGGACGGTTGAGCAGCATGTCGGATTCTGCCGCGCGTGATCGGGACGTCGCCGAGACGGAGTCGGCGTTCGCGCATCCGGAGGTCGCGCCCGACCGGTCCGCCGCCTACGGGGACCACCCCGACCAGGTCGTCGACTTCTACGCCCCGCGCGACGGCCGCACCGGCGCCCCGCTCGTCGTCCTCCTGCACGGCGGCGCCTGGCGGGCCCCGTACGACCGGGCCCATGTCTCCCCGCTCGCGGACTTCCTGGCCCGCCGGGGCTTCGCCGTGGCGAGCGTGGAGTACCGGCGCGGCGGGGACGACATCCCGCGGCAGCGCGGCGGGGAGAGCGCCCGGCCGGGTGGCGGCGACCCCGTGGCGGGGCGCTGGCCGGAGACCTTCGACGACGTGGCGGCGGCGATGGACGCGATGCCCGTGCTGGCCGCCCGCGAGCTGCCGGGGGCCGATGTGCGGCGGATCGTGGTCACGGGGCACTCGGCGGGCGGGCACCTCGCCCTGTGGGCGGCGGCGCGGCACGTCCTGCCCGAGGGCTCGCCGTGGCGGCTGCCCGCCCCGCCGCCGCTGCGCGGGGTCGTCGCCCTGGCCCCCATCGCGGACTTCACGGCGGCGGCCGAGCTGGGGGTGTGCGGCGGTGCGGTCGCTCAACTCCTGGGCGAGGAAGCCGATGCCGAGGCCCGGGCGGCGCAGGCCGACCCCGTGCTGCTGCTGCCGACCGGCATCGCCACCGCGATCGTGCACGGCGTCGAGGACGTCGTTGTCCCGCGTGCCGTCTCCGAGGCGTACGTCGACGCGGCGGCCCGGTCCGGCGAGATGGTGGGGATGACACTGCTCGGCGGCGTCGGCCACTTCCCGCTGATCGATCCGGCCGCCGACGCCTGCGCCGTCGTGGCCGAGGAGATCACCCAGCTCGCCTGGTGAGCCGGTGCCGGCGCCGGTGACGTTGCGGGTGCCGGTTGTCGGATGGCCGGGGGCCGGGGGCCGGGTGGCCGGATGGCCGGATGGCCGAGTTGCGGACGGAACGTGTCCGCAAGGGTCTCTACGTTGGTCCTGTTGCCGCTCACACGGAGCCGGAACCGACGAAGGAGACCTCATGACGATCCTGGTGACCGGAGCCACGGGAACGGTCGGCCGCCGCGTGGTCGAGCAGCTGCTGGAGCGCGGCGAGCACGTCCGGGCCCTGACCCGCGACCCGGCGCGGGCGGATTTCCCGGACGGGGTCGACGTCATGCGCGGCGACCTCACGGACCCGGCGTCGCTGCGCCCCGCGCTGGACGGGGCGAGCGGGCTGCACCTCATCACCTTCGGCGGTGAGTTCTTCGCCCCGCTGGAGACCGGGGAGGAGATCCTCGACCTGGCCCGGAAGGCCGGTGTGCGCCGCGTGACCGTGCTCCACGGCGGCGGGGAGAGCCCGATGGAGGCGGCGGTGCGCGCGAGCGGACTCGCCTGGACCGTCGTGATGCCGGTGGAGTTCATGGCGAACGCCCTGGAGTGGGCGCCCGGCATCAGGAGCGAGGGCGTGGTGCGCGAGCCCTTCGTCGACCGGCTGAGCGCGATGGTCCACGAGGCGGACATCGGCGCGGTGGCGGCCGCCGCACTCACCGAAGACGGTCACGGCGGCCAGGAGTACCTGATCACCGGACCGCAGGCGCTGACCGTCGGCGACAAGGTGGCGGCCGTCGCCGCGGCGCGCGGCGCGGACGTCGAGCTGGTCGAGCTGACCGAGGAGCAGGCGCTGGAGACCTGGCGGGGCCAGGGCATGCCGGAGGACGTGATCGCCTTCCTGATCGACGTCTACCGGGACACCCCGCCGGAGGGCCGGACCGTGACCGACACGGTGGAGAAGGTCACCGGGCGGCTGGCGCGAACCTTCGCCCAGTGGGCCGGGGAGCACGCGGACCATTTCCGCGCGCAGGCCTGAAAGGGCCGCTGAGCAGGGGGTTCTCCGGTCCCTGGCGCGGTACGGCGGAGGCGGGTAGTCCTTGAGACGGACGCCCCGGAATCCGTAGCGATGGTGACGACCCGCCGTGCGCCGCCGCCTACCGTGGAAGCGTGACCGAGACCCAGACAAAGACCAGCAGCCCGGAGTTCCGGGCAGCCGCAGGGGCGATAGACGGCCTGCGGGAGGACCTCCTGCGCCAGGTGTTCGCCTACCGGCCCCTGCCGCCGCTGAACCCCGACGGACGGCTGATCCGGCGGCTGCCGGAGGGCATGCGCAGGCTCGTGGTCTGGATCCCGCACGCCCTGGTGCTGTTCGCCGCCTTCCTGGTGATGATGGCCGGGTTCGCGGAGTGGGACTACCGCTTCCTGATGGGCGTGGTGCCCGCGATCCCGGTCGCGATGACCCTGATCCGCCCGGTCGCCGCGTTCTGGGGATCGATGCTGGCGACCGTCTTCTGCGGGGTTCTGGGCGGCGATCTGTGGAATCCGAGCTCCTTCATGGCCCAGGTGGTGGTCATGGTGGTCGTGGCCGCCCGGACCCGGCCCCGTACGGCCGCGTGGATGTGGCTCCTGACCCTGCTGTTCGGGGTGCTGGTGGAGGCCGGGGACCCGTCGGTCACCGCGCCCCTGGCGACCCTCTCCGCCTTCGCGCTGCTCGTCGTCGCCGTGGTCCAGATCCGGCGCGACGCCGAGCGCGAGGTCACCGTGCAGCGCACCGTCACCGCCGTCGAGCGCGACCGGCGCACCCTGCTGGAGGAGCGCACCACCATCGCCCGGGAGCTGCACGACGTGGTGGCCCACCACATGTCGGTCGTCGCGATCCAGGCCGAGGCCGCCCCCTACCGGGTCGAGAACCCGCCGCCGGAGCTGGAGCAGGCCTTCGTCACCATCCGGGAGAACGCGGTGGCCGCCCTCACCGAGCTGCGCCGTGTCCTCGGCGTCGTACGGGCGGAGGACTACGAGGCCCCCGACGCCCCGCAGCCCACCCTCGCCGCGCTCGACGGGCTCCTGGACAACGTCCGCGAGACGGGCCTGGAGACGGAGAAGGTGATCACCGGGGCCGTCCGCGACCTGCCGCAGGGCGTCGAGCTGTCGGCGTACCGGATCGTCCAGGAGGCCCTGAGCAACAGCCTGCGGCACGCGCCGGGCGCCTCCGCCCGGGTCGAGCTCGGCTATGTCCTGGGCGGGCTCGGGCTGCGTGTGGTCAACGGGCCCCCGCGCGGTCTGGTCAAGCCCTCGCCGGGGGCCGGGCACGGGATCACCGGGATGCGGGAGCGGGTCGCGATGCTGAACGGCGAGATGACGGCCGGGGCCACGGAGGACGGCGGATACGAGATCGCCGTGTTCCTCCCCGTACCGCTGTCGGACGGGCCGGAGCCGCGGGAGACGGCCGGCGGCACGGCGGAGACGACGGGCGACGCGGACACGGTCGTCGTCGAACGGGGCGGCGGCGCATGAGCGGCACCGACATCCGCGTCCTGATCGTCGACGACCAGATGATGGTCCGCGAGGGCTTCTCGGTCCTGCTCAACGCGATGCCGGGGATCACCGTCGTCGGCGAGGCGGTCGACGGACGTCAGGCCCTCGCCCAGGTCACCGCGCTGCGCCCGGACGTGGTGCTGATGGACATCCGCATGCCGGAGATGAACGGCATCGAGGCGACCCGCGAGATCGTCGCGCGGGACGCCGACGCGAAGGTGCTGGTGCTGACGACCTTCGACCTCGACGAGTACGTCTACCAGGCGCTGCGGGCCGGGGCCTCGGGCTTCCTCCTCAAGGACGCCTCCGCCCGGCAGCTCGCCGACGGGGTACGGGTGGTGGCCTCGGGCGAGGCGCTGCTCGCCCCGACGGTGACCCGGCGGCTGATCACCGAGTTCTCCAAGCTCGCGGAGACGCCGCGTCCGCCCGCCCTGGCCCGGATCGGCGATCTCACCGAACGCGAGACGGAGGTGCTCGTCCTGATCGCGCAGGGGCTCTCCAACGCGGAGATCGCCTCGCACCTGATCGTCGCCGAGTCCACGATCAAGACGCACGTCAGCCGCATCCTGGTGAAGCTGGGGCTGCGCGACCGGACCCAGGCGGCGGTGTTCGCGTACGAGGCGCGGCTGGTCACGCCGGGGTAGCAGGACGTGCGAGGCGGGCGTTCAGGTGGGTGACATGCACGTGTCCTTCGACCGTTCCTGACCAGAGCACATCAGTGGGTCTTGGGTCCACTGATGTGCTCTGGGCGCATCCCGAACGGTTTTGGGTGCGCTGGGTTGCCGCTTTCGCGTCCCGTTCGGCGGCACGTCTCTGTGGGCGTGGTCCGTTGCGGGTGGGCGGGTTCCCTCGCGCTCTTGTGCACCTGGTGCGGCCTGGGCGGTCCGATGCCCCACATGATCACTCCGGTCGTGTGGGGGCGGTGCCGTCCGACGCCGGATCGGGTGTCCGAGGGCGCGTCTCCCGATGGCGATACCGGCGGCATCGTGACGGGACATCTTTCGTCGGGGTGTGGTCAGCGGTTTCTGCCAGTGCTGGCCGCCCCACTTGGAGGTGTAGGCGGGATCGACAGCGATGATCGCCATACCCTGTTCCGCGGCCATCGATACCAGCCGTGCCTTGAGTCTGCTGGTGGGGATGCCGGAGACCAACTGCCGGAACCTTTTGCGGCGGCCGTGCTTCTCCCGGGTCTTCTCCGCGCTGAAGTCGAGGTCCTCGATACCGATCCCGGTGACGCCGGTCTGTTTGGCCCAGTGCAGGAGCGGGGTCAGGGCGTGGCGTATCTGCGCATCACGGTGGTGGCTGGTGCCGGAGAGGTCGTAGGCGAAGTGGTGTGGTTCGCCGACGGGGTTGCCGTGCTGGTCGAGGTGGTAGGCGGCGAAGTGGTCGGCGTTGGTGTCGACACCGATCACACTCCCGGCCCGGGCAGTCTCCCACGGGATGTTCTGCACGAGAGGGCGTTGCCAGGACGCGGTCAGATACCAGCGGCCCCGGGCGGTGTCTAGGTGGACCCGGTAGGCGACAGCCCGGTTCGCCTGGATGCGGTCGGCCCATTCCACACCCCGGTGTGCGAAAGCCACTGTCGGTGCGAGGGTGTAGCGCCGGTGCTTGGTGTTGGCCAGGTGGGCCAAGGCGGCGGGCAGTATGATGCTGACTTGGCCGTCGGGGGTGACGCGGATGGTCTCGTTCCCGAATCGCTTTCCCGACTCACCGTTCGCAGTCAGGGACCAGCGTTCCGCCTCCCACCGCTCCCGCCATCGTTCCTCGGTGAGCCCGGCGTCCGCGAGGTGGTGGCGGGTGTTGAGGAGGCGTTTGCCGCCGCGCACGACCCGCACCCGACCCGTACGCCAGTCCGCCACAGTGGCAGCATGCTGTGTCTCCAGGTCCGCGAGCCGGCGGGACTTGCGGAACCACTCGCCCTTGGAGCGGTATCCGCCCGCCGCACGCTTGGTGCCCTTCGCCCCGATCGGGAGTGACAACCGGTACTTCAGCGTCCGGATCCCGTCCTCCATCGACCGGATGTGCGCGGCCTGACAGCGACGGGCGAGCGCCCACTGATCGTTACTGGTCTGGGTGATCACCCCGGCGATCCGCGACGACGTCACCTTCGTCAGCTCCCGCTTACGCGACGCCCAGGTACCAGCACCATGTTCCAGGCCGTCCGCGCAGCGAATCTTCAGGTCACGCGAAGCGAGCGCGCCTTGGTGCTCACCGACCGCCCGCAGCACCCGCTCATCCTCGGCAGTGAGGAGCTTCAGGCGGTCCCGCACCGCCACCCCCGAAGGACTCGATACCACAAACGGCGCCGCCAACGCGCGCACACCCACCATCACACCTCCGCCCCAACGCCGGACAACCCGTCACCCAACCCAACGAGCAACCCTCGTCGAGGTCACCCATTCGGCTTCAGAACTCCTGTTCCTAGCTGTGCGCCCGGGCGCTACAACAGACTCATGCACACCAAACCGGCAGCAGCCTTCGATCCCTGGTCGCCCGCGTTCGTCGCCGATCCCTACCCCGCCTACACCGCGCTGCGCGCCGCCGGCCGGGCGCACTGGTTCGAGCCGACGGGGCAGTGGCTGATCCCGCACCACTCCGACGTATCGGCCCTGCTGCGCGACCGGCGTCTCGGCCGGACGTATCTGCACCGCTTCAGCCACGAGGAGTTCGGCCGGACCCCGCCGCCCGCCGCGCACGAGCCGTTCACCACGCTCAACGGGCAGGGAATCCTCGACCTGGAGGCCCCGGACCATCCCCGGATCCGGCGGCTGATCTCCAAGGCGTTCACCCCGCGTACGGTCGAGAACCTCGCCCCGACCGTACGGCGGCTGGCGGCCGGGCTGGTCGACGCCTTCGTGGCGAAGGGCGGCGGGGACCTTCTCGCGGAGGTCGCGGAGCCGCTGCCGGTCGCCGTGATCGCGGAGATGCTGGGGGTCCCGGAGGCGGACCGGGGCCTGCTGCGGCCCTGGTCGGCGGCGATCTGCGGGATGTTCGAGCTCAACCCGTCGGAGGAGACGGCCGAGGCCGCAGTCCGGGCCTCCGTCGACTTCTCCGCGTATCTGCGCGGGCTCATCGCCGAGCGGCGCGCCGACCCCGGCGAGGACCTGATCTCGGCCCTCATCGCCGCCCACGACGAGGGCGAGCGGCTGACCGAGCAGGAGATGATCTCGACCTGTGTGCTGCTGCTGAACGCGGGCCACGAGGCGACGGTGAACACCACGGTCAACGGCTGGCGCACGCTCTTCCACCACCCGGAACAGCTGGCCGCCCTGCGCGCCGACCCCGCGCTGCTGCCGCGCGCGATCGAAGAACTCCTGCGCTACGACACCCCGTTGCAGATGTTCGAGCGCTGGGTGCTGGACGACATCGAGATCGACGGTCAGGTGATCCGGCGGGGCGCGGAGGTGGCGCTGCTGTTCGGCTCGGCCAACCGGGACCCGGAGCGGTTCGCGCGCCCGGACACGCTGGACCTGACCCGGGAGGACAACCCGCACATCACCTTCGGCGCGGGCATCCACTTCTGTCTGGGCGCCCCACTGGCCCGGCTGGAGCTGGCCGCCTCCTTCGGGGAACTGCTCAGCAAGGCGCCGGCCCTGCGGATGACGGCCGAGCCCGCGTGGCAGCCGGGGTATGTGATCCGGGGACTGAAGGAGCTGCGGGCGGAGGTGTAGTGCGCCCGGGGTTCCTCGACCCCGGTCTCAGCAGGGCGAGCCGCAGTCCCGCACCGCCTGCGTGCCGGCCAGAACGTCGAAGACGTACCCGAAGGCGGCGATCCCCGCGACGGCCGCCACCAGCCCGAGCGCCGGGCGCCACCGGCCCCGCACGAGGGCGAAGGCGGCCAGGGCGGCGGCGGCCCCGCCCACGGCCATGACGGGCAGGCCCAGCCAGAAGACGTCCGGGTTGGTCTCGCTCTCGAAGCTGCCGAAGAGGCCTCTCCTGCCGTACGGGAGCCAGACCGCGATGCCGGCGAGGGTGCCGAGCACGGCGGTCAGACAGCCGGCGGTTCCGACGACGGCTTCCCGCCGTGAGTTCTGGATCTCCATGCCCGGGGGGACGCGCCGGGGCGAGGGCGCGGTTCCGCCTCCGGAGGAACCGCCCCGGGCGCGCCCGGCCCCACCGGCGATCGAGGAGCGGGGCGGGGAGGAACCCGGGCCCTACGTCAGCGGGTACGACGACCTGCCCGACGCCTCGTCGATCTCGTCGTGCGCCTTGGTCAGCAGTTTCATCGCCAGTTCGTTGAGCGCCCTGGCCCCCGCGATCTCCTCGCCGACCCGCTGCTGGTCGGCGTCCGAGGGATGGCGGCTGGCGTAGCCGTGGGCGCGTACCTCTGTTCCGTCGGAGAGTCGGACGAGCGCCGCCGCGCGGGTGCGGTGGGTGTCCTCCTCGAATTCGAGGTCGATGTGCCATCCGACAGCGATCCTGGTCATGACGGTCACCTCCGGGACGTCTCGGGCCGTCTTCTACCAGCGTGCGCCCGCGCTCCCGCCCGCGCTCGCCGGGCCCGGCAGCATCAGCCCCCAGGCGCCCGCCCTCACCGTCCAGGTCCGGGTGCGGACCGGCCCCCCGGTCTGTATGTCCGCCCGGTAGCGGAAGTCCGCGCCGGAGACCGTGACGGCCTTGGCCTCCGCCGTCACGTCCTCGCCCGAGGAGGTGCGGACGACGACGTCGGCGAGGCCCCCGCCGCCCTGGGACGTCACCGAGACGCCCCGTACCGGCATGTCCAGGTCGCTCAGCAGCACCCCGTCCGCCTCGACGCGCAGGCGGTGCGTGCCCGGGTGCGTGCCGGCCGCGACCGGGGCCGGGCGGACCAGGGAGGTCATCAGCGAGCGGCAGGTGTCCCAGACGGCCGTGACGCCCGAGTGCGGGCCTCCGGGGCCGGGCGGCGGCGGGGCCGGGGCGGGGATGCGCAGGTGGCCGAGGACGACGCCGTCACTGTCGTCGACCAGCAGGTCCAGGCGCCGCACCGCACCGTCCAGCGCGGTCCGCGCCGCCGCCACCGCGCCCCGGGGGACGCCGAGCGCGTGGGCCACCTCCAGGGCGTGCGCCGCGCCGACCGGGATCAGGGAGAGGACGCCGGTGGCCAGCTCCCGTTCGCGGTGGAGCTGGGCCACCGCGCGCAGCAGCGCGTGGTCGTCGCCGACCACCACGGGGCGGCGGGAACCCCGCCGGGACAGGGCCCGCGCGAACTCCTCGGGGGTGTCCGGAAGACAGATCTTGGCGTGCGAGCCGGCGCTCAGCACGTCCTTGGCGATACGGACGGACTCGCCGTCGGTCCGGCGGGCGACCGGGTCGATGACCACCAGGAGCTGGTCGTCGCCGTCGCCGGGGGGCTCTGCAGCCGACACCTCGGTCCTTCCTCGGGTAGCATCTTGGTGCAAGAGCCCCTTGCGCTATTGCGCCAGGGGCTTCGTCTATTCCGGGGCACCCGGTTCGACGGCTCAGGCTTTGCCGTACATCGTCGTACGGCAGGTACGACCTTGACGTACGCCCCCTGGCCTTGGACATGCCCCGCCCGGAAGGGGTGTACGCCTGTGCCCGCACTTGTGCTGCTCGGTGCTCAGTGGGGTGACGAGGGCAAGGGGAAGGCCACCGATCTCCTCGGTGGATCCGTGGACTATGTCGTGCGATACCAAGGCGGTAACAACGCCGGTCACACGGTCGTCGTGGGCGACCAGAAGTACGCACTGCATCTCCTCCCCTCCGGAATCCTGTCGCCGGGTTGTACCCCGGTCATCGGGAACGGTGTCGTGGTCGACCCGGCGGTCCTGCTCTCCGAGCTGAGCGGTCTGAACGAGCGAGGCGTCGACACGTCCAAGCTTCTGATCAGCGGCAACGCTCATTTGATCACTCCGTACAACGTCACGCTCGACAAGGTGACCGAGCGCTTCCTGGGGAAGCGCAAGATCGGCACGACGGGCCGGGGCATCGGCCCGACGTACGCCGACAAGATCAACCGGGTGGGGATCCGCGTCCAGGACCTCTACGACGAGTCGATCCTGGAGCAGAAGGTGGAGGCGGCCCTGGAGCAGAAGAACCAGCTCCTGGCCAAGGTCTTCAACCGCCGGGCCATCGAGGCCGGCAAGGTCGTCGAGGACATGCTCCAGTACGCGGAGCAGATCAAGCCGTTCGTCGCCGACACGACCCTGATCCTGAACGATGCCATCGACGAGGGCAAGGTCGTGCTCTTCGAGGGCGGCCAGGGCACCCTGCTCGACGTCGACCACGGCACGTACCCCTTCGTCACCTCGTCGAACCCGACGGCGGGCGGCGCCTGCACCGGTGCCGGTGTCGGCCCGACGAAGATCAGCCGCGTCATCGGCATCCTCAAGGCCTATACGACGCGGGTCGGCGCCGGTCCGTTCCCGACGGAGCTGCACGACGAGGACGGCGAGGCGCTGCGGCGCATCGGCGGCGAGCGCGGTGTCACCACCGGCCGTGACCGCCGCTGCGGCTGGTTCGACGCCCCGATCGCGCGGTACGCGACCCGGGTCAACGGCCTGACCGACTTCTTCCTCACCAAGCTCGACGTCCTCACCGGCTGGGAGCAGATCCCGGTCTGCGTGGCGTACGAGATCGACGGCAAGCGCGTCGAGGAACTCCCGTACAACCAGACCGACTTCCACCACGCGAAGCCGATCTACGAGAACCTGCCGGGCTGGTCCGAGGACATCACGAAGGCCAAGACCTTCTCCGACCTGCCGAAGAACGCGCAGGGTTACGTGAAGGCCCTGGAGGAGATGTCGGGCGCACCGATCTCCGCGATCGGCGTCGGCCCCGGCCGGACCGAGACCATCGAGATCAACTCGTTCCTGTAGGAACGACTCCCGGGAGCGGCCGGGCGGCATCGCGGCGGCGGACGACGGGCATGACCCGTCGACCGCCGCCGCACCCGTCGGGGCGGCGGCGATTTCTTTTCCGCGTGCTCTCCGCGACGGGCATCATGGAACATCATTCCGGGGTCCGCTTGCCGCTCCCCGGAATCCGGCCCGCCCGCATCACGTGCGACGCCCCGCATTTCCGGTTGCTGTTTTGCCCAGCTGCCGGAATGCGGTGCGGAATTCGCATTCCGCTTGTTGTCGAAATGCGCTCCACGGCTCGCGGCAGGAGCCGGCCCGGGTCGGACGAATTCTTCTACACCGGTTTCAGTGACGGCTCTCGCGCGGCGGAATCCGGCTGTGCGGCGCTGTCCTTGGCGAGAAGTACGGCGATGAGTACGGCGCCGAGAACGAGCAGCCCTGCGGCGATGGTGAGCGTCAGCGAAAAACCCTCTGTCGCCGCGCGCAACGGGCCGACGGAATCGGTCAGATCCTCGCTGCGCCGGGTGGCCACGGAGACCAGGACGGCCAGGCCCACGGCGCCGCCGATCTGCTGCACCGAGCTGAGGATCGCCGAGCCGAGTCCGGCGTTCTCCTCGTCGGTGCCCCAGACCCCGGCGATGGCGAGGGCGGGGAAGCCGAGGCCGGAGCCGAAGCTCACCACGAGCATGCCGGGCAGCACGCCGAGCGCGTAACTGTCGTTCGGCGACACCCCGGAGAGCAGCAGGAGTCCGCCCGCGCTGATCAGGAACGCCAGCACCAGGGTCCACCGCAGCCCGAGTCTGACCACGACGCGGGAGGAGCACCAGACTCCGGTGAGGATGCCCGCGCCGTAGGGCAGATAGCCGAGTCCGGCCTTGAGCGGGCCGTATCCCAGCACCGTCTGCAGGTGCAGCATCAGCAGGAAGGAGAGGGAGAAGAAGGCGGCGGTGAAGAGCAGGCCCGCGGTGTTGGAGACCGCGCGGATCCTGACGGAGAGGAACGACAGGGGGATCAGCGGATCCGCCGTGCGTGCCTCGACCACCACGAAGAGGGCCCCCAGGGCGACGCCGAGCAGCAGCGGCGCCAGGACCGACAGGTCGCTCCAGCCCGCCTCCTCGGTCTGGAGCAGGGCGTAGACCAGGGAGACGATGGCACCGGTGCCCAGCAGCGCTCCCGGGACGTCCAGCCGGGTGGGGCGGTCGGTGCGGCTCTCGCCGACCAGGCGCGGCAGGATCGCCAGGGCCAGGACGGCCACCGGCAGATTGATCAGGAAGATCCAGCGCCAGGACGCCAGGCCGGTGAGCGCGCCCGAGATCACCACCCCGGTCGTCCCGCCCAGGCCGGCGATGGCGCCCCAGATGCTGAGCGCCTTCGCGCGCTCCTTGCGGCCGGGGAAGAGCAGGGTGATCAGCGCCAGGGCCGCCGGGCTTGCCATGGCCGCGCCCGCGCCCTGGGCGAAGCGTCCGGCCACCAGTTGCCAGGGCTCCTGGGCGAGTCCGCAGAGCAGGCTCGCGGCGCCGAACAGGGTGACGCCCCAGAGGAAGACCCGGCGGCGGCCGATCAGGTCGCCGAGGCGGCCGAAGAGCAGCAGCAGCCCGCCGAAGGCGAGGAAGTACGCGTTGGCGACCCAGGTCAGGTCCGTGGTGCTGAAGCCGAGGTCGCTCCTGATGCTGGGGAGCGCGACGTTCACGACGGTGTCGTCCAGCACCAGCATGAACTGGACGAAGCAGAGAACGACGAGTGCGGCCTGCCGACGGCCGGGTGCGGCGGGGGTGGAGACCGCTGTCATACGGAGTCGTCCCTACGACGCCTGGGTGGGGTGGGCGCGTTCGTGCGGCCGGGGCTTCTGTGGCGGGGGCGCTTGGTCATCACCCGACGACGCTATGGAGGAGGCGTTGCCGACCGCAATACGATACCCAGCCAAACATACCCGGTGCGGGTATCTGGCCTGGGGAGCTGAACGGTTCGGGAGCGCGGTGGCGACGGGGCCTGACGTCGGCGGGGAGGTGGCGTCGGCGGCCGGCGAATCCATCCGGCGATGGCATCGGTTTTCAGCCATTCTGGGGTTTCGCGAGCGTGGCTGTGAGGTGTTTCCGGCACCGGAGAGCGGTATCCCGCGGGAATGTTCCTGTGTTCTGTGCCGGTGTGCGAAGCGGTGCTTCATGATTCACCTGCTTTGCGGTCAGGTGATGTCGGTGAGATCTTGACCTGTTCGGTAGGGCGGCATAATCTTTCTACTCGTGTAATTGATTCAAAATCTTCGCGAGATGAGGTTTGGTTGGGCGGATGTGCTGCGGCAGGAACTTCGACTCCGGATGTCAAGAGGCCGACCGTATGTCAACGGTTGCCCCATCTGGTTAATGAGTGCTCATTAATACGGATCAGCTTCATCTGCTGGTCAAGCCCTGCGGTGCTTCTCGCATTAAGGATCTCTCGATGACGGCGATGCAGCTCAGTACACGGCAAATAGAAATCCTTTCCCTCATCGCGGCGGGCTACCGCGACAAACAGATAGCCCAGCGCCTGGGCATGTCGGTCCGGACCGTCGACTCGCACCTGCAGCGTCTGTACGACCGGTACGGAGTCCGGAGCAGGGCCGGGATCGTCGCCAAGTGGCTTCTGGAGGGCGGGGTCCGGGGCCTGAAGCAGGCGGGGGCGACCTCGCTCATGGAGGCCTGCGCGTGCGACGAGCGCAAGCGGCGTCAGTGCGGTGAGCGGCGTGGGGGCGAGTCCGAGCCCGTCGCCGGCGGTCAGCTGGTGGAGGGGTCGCTGTCGCTCCGGTGACCGGACGGCGCCTTCGCCCGCGCGGCGGTGCGCAGCCCGTCGGCGCGGTGACCCCGCGCGGTGTTCCTACTATGGGTGCGGAGTCGACAGAAGGGACCTCCGCCCATGAGCACGCGGGACACCAGGGCAAGCACCAGGGGCTCACGTCCGCGGCGCATGGGCCGGCCGCCCATGGCCGACCGGGAGGCCATCATCGCCGCGGCGCTCGGGATCGGGTTCGCCCGCCTGACGATGCCGGCCGTCGCCGAGCGGATGGGTATCTCCCACTCGACGCTCTACCGGTACTTCCCGAGCCGCGACGCGCTCGCCGCGGCCGCCGCCGACCACGCCGTCGACGCGATCGCGTGGCCCGAGCCCGAGGACGACTGGCGCGCCTTCCTCACGGCGACCGCGTGGGCCCACTGGCAGTTGTTCGCCACCCGGCCCGGCCTGGCGCAGGAGATCACCGCGCTCCGGCTCACCGGCCCCGGGCTGGTGGGGCGCGAGAACCGGACCGGGGTCGCGCTGCTCGGCTACGGGTTCTCCGCCGAGGACTCTGTTCTCATCATGGACATGCTTGCGGAGCTGGTCACTCAGGCGTTCCTCGCCGTGCTGCCGCAGGGCAGCGACGACTCCGAGCCCGGCGACGACTCCGAGCCCGGCGGCGGCCCCGACGAGGGGGCGGCGGCGATCGAGGCGGTCCGCCGCCGCCGCCGTGAGCTGATCGGTCCGTGGATGCACACCTTCGACCCGCGGCTGCGCGGTGTGCTGGCCGACGCCGTCGCGGGCTCGCCCGCGGCCTGGTTCGAGCGCAAGCTCGACCTCTTCCTGGACGGGGTCGCCGGCCGCCGCCACTGAGCCGGTTCCGCGACGGGGCCGCCCGCCGCCGTCACTGAGCCGGATCTGCGGGCGGGGCCGCCGGGCCCCGTCACCGCGCTGTTCAGCACACCCTCAACTCCCTTGTGAAACAGGGCTCGGCAACTTTCCGACACTGTGTTATAAAGTAAGTGTCATACGGTGCTCGGCCCGTACCTCCAGGTGCGGGCCGACTGCCGACCACTTGCCTGCACAGGGCCCGGCCCGCCGCTCCGCGGCCTGCCGGAACGGAACGCCACGTCTCACCGGGAGCGCTGACAGCGCATCAGCGGCTCCCCGGTGAACCCGCGCTTCGGGCCGACGTGCCTCCCGAGCCTCTTGCCGGGAGTCTCCATCCGGCGTGCCCGGCGCCAGCCGCTCAGACACGCTGCCAACTCAAGCGAGGACCGATGTCAGACTCGGATGTCCGCGAATCCGGAGCAGAACGACCGGTGGCCGACGGGGGTGACCCCCGGCGCTGGCGCGCGCTGTGGATCATCGTCGCGGCCCAACTACTGGTCGTACTCGACGCCTCGGTGGTGAACATCGCCCTGCCGTCGGCCCAGTCGGCGCTGGAGATGTCGGACTCCAGCCGCCAATGGGTGGTCACCGCCTACTCCCTGACCTTCGGCGGGTTCCTCCTGCTCGGCGGGCGGGTGGGCGACCTCAAGGGGCGCAAGAAGCTCTTCATCGCGGGCCTGATCGGCTTCGCGGTGGCGTCGGCCGTCGGCGGCTTCGCCGTGAACGAGGCGATGCTGCTGCTGGCCCGAGCGGCCCAGGGTGTGTCCGCCGCCTTCCTGGCGCCGGCCGCGCTGGCCCTGCTGACCACGCTCTTCACCTCGCCCGCGGAGCGCGCCAAGGCCTTCGGTATCTTCGGCGCGGCGGTCGGTACGGGCGGCGTCGTGGGCATGATCCTGGGCGGAGTGCTCACCGAGTACCTGTCGTGGCGCTGGTGCCTCTGGTTCAACGTTCCGGTGGTCCTGCTGCTTCTCGGTCCGGCGATGCGCGGACTCACCGAGAGCAAGGGGGCCGAGTCCTCCAGGCTCGACGTGCCCGGGACCCTGACCGCGACGCTCGGCGTCGGTTCGCTGATCTACGGCATCTCCGAGGCCGTCGAGGTCGGCTGGCTCGGCACCAGCACCCTGGTGTTCGGCGGTGCGGGTCTGCTGATCCTCGCCCTCTTCGTCGTGATCGAGCACCGGTCGGCGGAGCCGATGATGCCGCTGCGGATCGTGCTGCACCGGGTGCGCGGCGGCGGCTACCTCGTGGTGGTCCTCATCGCGAGCGGTCTCTACGCGTACTACCTGTTCCTCACCTACTTCCTCCAACTGGTCAAGGACTACTCGGCGTTGATGACCGGCATGGCCTTCGTGCCGATCGGTGCCGGCATCCTCTTCGGCTCCATCGCGACCGGCAAGATGCTCGCCGGGGTGAGCGCGCGCGCCGTCATGATCGGCGGGCTTCTGCTCGGCGCGGCCGGGTGTGCCCTGACCGGCACCATCCAGCCGGACACCGGTTTCTGGACCGTCCTGCTCCCCTCGCAGCTCCTGATCGGCCTCGGTATCGGTGCGGCGTTGACGACCGTCATGCGGCTCACGCTGGACGGGGTGGCGCCGGAGGAGAGCGGGGTGGCCAGTGCCCTGACGAACGCGACCCGGGAGATCGGCGGCGCGATCGGCATCTCGGCGCTCAACGTGGTCGCGATCTCCGTCGCCAACGGGGACCGCGGGAAGGACGCCATCACCGACGGTTACGCGGCGGCGTTCCTGGGCGGTGCCGGGCTGTTGCTGCTGGCGACCCTGATCGTCGTCGTCATGGGCAGGACCCGGCCCGCCGCCACCGCGTAGGCGCGGGACGGGGAGGCACGGGACGAGGAGGCGGCCGGATGGCGACGAGCGGGGAGACCATGGAGAGTGAGGACCGGGCGGCGGGCGGACGGCCCGCCGGAGCCCTCGGGGAACTGCTGGGGCCGGTGCGCGGGCGGCTGATCCTCGGCGTCGCGCTGCAGGCCGTCGCCTCGGTCAGCTCCCTGGGGTCGTTCATCGCGATCTATCCGCTGGCCACGGCGCTGCTGGCACAGGACGACGACCGGGCGTGGCGGGTGGTGCTGTTCGCCGCCGTCACCCTGATGGTGCGGTTCGTGGCCCAGTCCCTGAGCTACCTCCTCATGCACGACGCGGACATGGAGTTCCAGCTCCGGCTGAGGCGGCGGCTCGCCCGCCGCCTCAGCCGGCTGCCGCTGGGCTGGTTCTCCTCCCGCAACAGCGCTGCGGTCAAGAAGACCCTCGCCGACGACGTCGAGGCGCTGCACTACCTCGTCGCGCACTCGCTGCCGGATCTGACGATGGCGATCGTGGCCCCGGTCGCCTCCCTGGTCTATCTCCTGTCCCTGGACTGGCGGTTGACCCTGTTCACCCTGGTCACCATGCCGGTCTTCGGGGTGCTGTTCCGGGTGACGGGGCGGCGCAGCGGACGGCAGGGCGAGCGGCTGGGCCGGGCGATCGTCGGCGTCAACGCGGCGGTCATCGAGTTCGTGCAGGGCATCACCGTGATCAAGGCGTTCGGTCAGCGGGGCCGGGCGGACGTCCGGTACACCGCGGCGGTCGACGACTACATGGCCACGCTGAGCGCGGTGAAGGGGCCGATCCTCCGGCTGAGTTCGATCGCGTACGCCGTGGTCAGTCCGGCCACGATGCTGCTGGCCTCCCTCGGCGGCGGCACGCTCTTCGTCGCCGCGGGCTGGACCCGGCCGGTCGATGTGCTGCCCTTCGTCCTGCTGGGGCTGGCGATCGCCGCGCCGCTGGTCGTGGTGACCTACGCGCCGCAGGCCGTCAACCAGGCGAGGCAGGCCGCGACCCGGGTCTCGGAGTTGCTGAACACCCCGGTCCTGGCCGAGCCGGAGCGGCCGGCCCTGCCGTCCGGGAACCGGGTGCAGTTCACCGACGTGACGTTCGGCTACACCGCCGACAAGCCCGTTCTGCGGGGGTTCGGTCTCACCCTGGAGCCCGGCACCGTCACCGCGCTGGTGGGCCCCTCCGGCGCGGGCAAGTCGACCGTGGCCGCGCTGCTGCCCCGGTTCTTCGACCCGGAGCACGGGGCGGTGTCCATCGGCGGCGTCGACGTACGCGAGATGACCTCGCAGGAGCTGTACCGCCGGGTGAGCTTCGTCTTCCAGGACGTCCGGCTGCTGCGGGCCACCGTCGCCGACAACATCAGGATGGCCCGCCCCGACGCGCCGATCGCCGATGTGGAGGCGGCGGCCCGGGCCGCCCGCTGTCACGACCGCATCATGGAACTGCCCCGGGGCTACGACTCGGTGGTCGGTGAGGACGCCCGGCTCTCCGGCGGCGAGGCCCAGCGCGTTTCCATCGCCCGCGCGCTGCTCGCCGACACTCCCGTCCTGGTGCTCGACGAGGCCACCGCGTTCGTCGACCCGGAGGCCGAGGCGAGCATCTACGACGCACTGTCGGTCCTGGTCGCCGGCCGCACCGTGCTCTTCGTCGCGCACCGGCTGCACACCATCGTGGAGGCCGACCAGATCGTCGTCCTGGACAAGGGGCGCGTCGTGCAACGCGGCACGCACACCGAACTGGTCGCCCGCGAGGGCCCGTACCAGGGGCTGTGGGACGCCTACACGGCGTCCGGCGCCGATCTGGCCGCGTACCCGAACCGCTGACCCGGAGGGAGCACCGTGCACAGCCAACTCGTCCGAGTCCTCGGCTCGGAACAACTGCGCCCGATCAGGAAGCACCTGATCGCCGTGATCGTCTACGCGGTACTGCAGGGGGTCGCGTTCGCCCTGCTCGTACCGGTACTGAGCGCCCTGCTGGACGGTGACGCCGGGCGGGCGGGGGCCTGGCTGGGGCTGCTCGCCCTGGTCACCGCGGCGGCCGGCGCCGCCTACTACGTCCAGGCGCTGCTCGGCTTCACGACCGCCGTGTCCACCACGGGCCTCCTCTACCACCGGCTGGGCGAGCGGCTGGGCCGGCTCGGCGTCGGCTGGTTCTCGCGGGCCAGGCTCGGGCCCCTGACCCGGCTCGCCACGGGCGGGGTCGGCGAGGTCACCCAGCTCTTCGCCCATCTGCTGGCGCCCCTGATCATCTCCATCGTCAGCCCGCTGACCGTGCTCGCCGTCATGGTCTTCCTCGACTGGCGACTGGCCGCGGCGATGGCCGCGGCCGGGCCGCTGCTCTTCCTGGCCTACCGCTGGTCGGCGTCGGCGATCGGCCGTACCGACGCGGTCGTCGACGACGCCATGGCACGGGCCAACGACCGGATCTTCGAGTTCGCCCAAGCGCAGCCCGTCATCCGGGCCTTCGGCCGCGGGGACACCCGGAACGACCGGCTCGACCAGGAGATGGAGCGCCAGCACGACATCGGGCTCAGCCGGCTGCGGAGGGCGTCCCTGGCGCGGGGCGCCTTCGGCGCGACGGTCCAGCTCGTGGTGACAGCACTGCTCGCCCTCGCCACCGCACTGGCCCTCAACGGTTCCGTCGGCGCGGCCGAGCTGATCGCCCTCGCGGTGCTCCTCGTACGCTTCAGCGAGCCGGTCGGTGCGCTCAGCGACGCCGGGGGAGCCCTGCGGGCGGTACGGAACCGGCTGGACCAGCTGGACGAGATCTTCCGCACGCCGCCGCTGCCGGAGCCGGACGAACCGCTGCACCCGGCCGACGCGACGATCGAGCTGTCCGACGTCCGGTTCCGCTACCCCGGCTCCCCGGGGACCGAACCGGTACTGGACGGGGTGGACGCCCTGCTGCCCGCCAACACCATGACCGCGCTGGTCGGCCCCTCCGGGTCGGGCAAGACCACGGTCACCCGGCTGATCGCCCGCTTCTGGGACGTGGACGGCGGCTCGGTGCGGATGGGCGGAGTGGACGTCCGGGACATCGACGCCACCACCCTGGCCGCCCATGTCGCGATGGTGTTCCAGGACGTCTACCTCTTCGAGGGCACCATCGAGGACAACGTGCGCGTCGGCCGCCTCGACGCGACCGCGGACGAACTGGCGGACGCGGCCCGGCTGGCCCGGGTGGACGAGATCGTCGAGCGGCTGCCCGACGGCTGGAACACGGCCGTCGGAGAGGGCGGGGCCTCCCTCTCCGGTGGCGAACGGCAGCGGATCTCGCTGGCCAGGGCGCTGCTCAAGCGGGCGCCCGTCCTGATCCTCGACGAGGCCACCTCAGCACTCGACCCGGTCAACGAGATGGCGATCTCCGACACCCTGCGCACCCTGGCCGGGCGCTGCACCCTGCTGGTCATCGCGCACCGGCTGCCGACGGTGGTGGCCGCCGACCGGATCCTCGTCCTCCACGAGGGGAGGGTCGCCGAATCGGGGACGCACACGGATCTGCTGGCCGGGGACGGGATCTACCGGCGCTTCTGGCAGGAGCGCAGCCGGGTCCAGGGGTGGCGGCTCCGCTCCGGCGCGGACCGGGCGGGGGCGTAACCGTGCCGGGCCGCCGCAACGGGCAGCCGGCGCCGGAGCGGTCAGGACGAGGGCGCCGGGGTGCGGGGGCGCCGCGCCGTCGTGACCTCGTCCGCCAGGAAACCGGCCACCGCCTCCAGGGTCTCGCCGGGCCGCTCCAGATGGGGGGAGTGCCCGCAGCCCGCCGGCTCGATCAGGCGGACGGGCCCGGCGACGCCCTGCTCGATGGCGAGCAGCTGGCGGACGGTCCCGTACTGGTCGCGCTCGCCCTGGACCAGCAGGACCGGGTCCACGACCCCGCGCAGCTCGCCCTCGATGTTCCAGTCGCGGAACGCGGGGGAGAGCCAGACGTCCGCCCAGGTGTGGAAGACGGTGTCCGGATCGTCGTGGAAGCCGGCCAGCCGGCCCGCCAGCGGCCCGTTCCGGTACGACTCCCGGGCGGCCACGATCCCGGCCAGGGTCTCCGGTTCGACGAAGACGTGCGGCGCGATCAGCACCAGACCCGCCACCGGATGCCCGGCCGCGTGCAGCAGGGCGATGGACGCCCCGTCACTGTGCCCGACGAGGACGGGGCGTTCCAGGCCGAGGCGGTCCAGCAGTTCCGGCAGGACGTCCGTGGCCTCCTCCCGCAGGTAGGAGACCGGGCGCGGGGTCCGTGCCGGGCCCGAACCGCCGTACCCGTGGCGGGAGTAGATCACCGCGGGCCGGCCGCTCGCCCGCGCGAGGGCGTCGGGGAACCGGCCCCACATCGCGACGCAGCCGAGCCCTTCGTGCAGGAACACCAGCGGGGCGAGGTCGTCCCGCCCCGCGATCCGCCGGTACTCGACGGGGCCGCGCTTCAGCTCGATCTCCGGCACAGCGGGTCCTCCTCCTCACGGTCGGCGTTCTGGCCGCCGGCCGACGGTCTGACGGTCGGCGTTCTGGCCACCGGCCGACGGTCTGACGGTCGGCGTTCTGGCTACCAGTCGAAGTTCTGGGCGTTGAACATGTTGAAGCCGAGCGTCGACTTGCCCACGTACTCCAGGCACTCGTCGGGCTTCGCGGGCATCACGGCACAGAACGCCGCCTCCCGCAGGAGCCGTTCCAGCGGTCCGCTGGTGCGCAGCGCGCCCGCTCCGCAGATCCGGGCGGCGCCGAGCGCGAGCCGGGGGGCGAGTTCGCCGATGCAGTACTTCGCCGCGTGCACGGCGGTGTTGGCCTCCAGGCTTCCGCGTCCCTCGTCGACCTGTCGTGCGGCGGAGTGGACCAGGGCCCGCGCGGCCCGCAGCTCCACGGCGAGGCGGCCCACCTCGGCCTGGACGACGGGGGAGGTGCGGCGGCCCTCGTTGTCCCGGAGGAGCCGGACCATGTGCTGCAGGATCGATTCGGCGATGCCCAGGTACGCGCCCATGTAGCCGGAGACCATCCAGTGCGGCTCCCGTACGAGCTTGAACAGGGAGAGCCCCTCGACACCGAGGAACAGCCGGTGCCGGGGGACCTCGACCTCGTTCATCGTCATGGTCGCCGTCTGGGTCCCGCGGAGCGCGGCGCCGTCCCAGACGCCGGAGAAGGCGACGCCGGGATCGTCCCTGGAGACCACGAAGTGCGACACCTCGTCCGCCTCCGACGTGCCGTCCTCACGGGCGGCGACGACATAGTGGTCGGCGATGCCGGCCAGCGAGACGAACGCCTTGGTGCCCTTCAGGATGTAGCCGTCGCCGGACGCCCGGTAGGTGGCCTGGAGACGGCGGAGCTTCGCCCCGGAACCCGTCTCGGAGGTCGCCGAAGCGAACATCCGCCCGTGCTCGACGACTTCGCCGAACACCCAGTCCCGGAACCGGGAGGCGCTCTCGGGAAGGCCGGTGCCGCCGGTCTCGCAGAGGGCGCCGATGGCCACGTTGTGCATGTTGAAGCCCAGGGCCGTGGCGCCGTCGCCGGTGGCGAGGGTCTCCAGGACCTTGGTGTAGTCGAGGAACGAGAGGCCCGCGCCGCCGTGCTCCCGGGGGACCAGGAGGGTCAGCAGGCCTGCCTCCCGCACCAGCCGGTAGCTGTGGTGCGGGGTGAGGGTCCCCCGGTCGACCTTCGCCGAGAGGAGCCTCAGCTCCTCGGCGGTGCTCCGTACCCGGTCGAGGAGGGGTTCCGCGGGTGGGGTGTCCGTGGCGTGCATGTGATCCTTTCTGTCCGATCCTGGCAGGTCTGTCCGGGGCTGCCGGGCCTGTCGGTGGCTGCCGGGCCTGTTCGGGGCTGTCCGTCCGGGCGGGAGGTCAGTTCTCCACGGGCAGCCCCAACTCGCGCGCCACGGTGATGCGCAGCAGGTCGTTCGGGCCCGCGTAGGTCGACGCCGCCATGGGGCTGGTCAGGTCGGCGGTGAGCCCCGAGTCCTCGATGAAGGAACGCACTCCGCCGAGCCGGGCCGCCTGCTGGCTGAACAGCAGGTAGTCCTCGGCCACGGAGATCTTGGTCAGGGCGGCGTCGGCCGCGAGCTGACGCGGTCGTTCTCCGGCGTCCAGGCGCGCGGCCATGCGGTAGACGAGCTCCCGGGAGCGGTACAGGGCGAGCGCCATGTCCGCCACGCGGGCCGCCACGATGTGGCTCGCTCCCATGCGGCGTCCGAAGTGCTTCCGGGTCGTGCTCCACTCCACGGTGCGGTCGAGCACCCGGCGCATGGGGCCGAGTGCGTAGGAGAGCAGCAGGGCCCGTTCCCACGCGGTGGTGAGCGTCAGCAGCCCCAGGCCCGCCCCCTCCTCGCCGACCATGCGGTCGGGGCCCAGCCGTACCCCGTGGAACGTGAGGGACCCCATGGGTACTTCGGTGAGGGCGGTCTTGGGGAACGGGGCGCTCTGTTCGACGCCGGGGGAGCGCAGGTCGACCAGGAAGGCGGAGAGCGCGAAGGGGCTGCGTTCGGCGGCCGTCCGGGCGAAGACGAGCGCGACGTCGGCCACCGGGGCCGCCGTGACGAACGACTTCGTCCCGGTGAGCAGATAGCCGCCGTCCTTCTGCGGTTCGGCCCGGGTCGACATCGACAGGGGATCGCTGCCCCCGCCCTCCTCGGTCAGGGCGTGGCAGAGCAGTACGTCTCCGCTCTCCGTGTCGCCGAGGCGGCGCTGCCCGTCCTCCCCGAGGACGGACCGCAGGGGGAACTGGATGCCGAACCGCTGGGAGGCCATGGCGTAGCAGAGTCCGGCGGCCGTTCCGGCCCGGCCGATCCCCTCGACCGTGGCCACGGACCTGGTCACCGGGCCGAGCCGGCCGGCCCCGGCGTCCGGGGCCGGGGCCGCGTCCCAGACGCCCCGGGCCGCGAACGCCTTCCACCGGGTACGGAAGTCGGCGCCGCCCGCGTCGGCCAGGGCGGATTCGGCCAGCCGGGCCGCGTGGGCGACGGTGTCCTCGATGTCCGTACGGAGGGCTCCTGGTGTCATGTCACCGGGCTCCCGTCGCCGGCGGCGGCCCGAGCCTTCTCGACGGCCGCCCAGAGGGAGTCGGGTGTACGGAAGTTGGCCGCCACGAGCGAGGTCTCCGGGAAGGAGATACCGGTGCTCGCCTCGACCCGCGCCACGATCCGCATGATGGTCAGGGAGTCCAGGAGCCCCGACACGAGCAGAGGTGTGTCGGGCTCCACCTTCTCGTCCAGAGCGCCGTGGGATTCCGAGACGATCTCCTGGACCAGGCCGCACAGTTCATTGACGTCTTCCATGATCCCTTTCCTGGGTCGGCGCCGCCGAAGCCAGCGCTTCGCGGTCGATCTTTCCTCGGCCGGTGAGTGCCAACCGGTCGACGAGATGGATGGCGTCGGGCACCATGTGCCGCGGCAGCGCCGCCGCGACGGCCTGACGCAGACGGGTCTCCGTCATGCTGTCGGCGACCGCGTAGAGGGCGATGCGTCCCTCGCCCGGGGCGGGCTCCGTCCACACCGCCGCGCAGTTGTGCACCGCCGGGAACTCCCGCACCACGCTCTCGATGTCGAACAGGTCGATGCGGTAGCCCCGGCGCTTCACCTGGTGGTCGCGGCGTCCGCGCAGGTGGATCTTTCCGTCGGCGCCGTAGTGGCCGAGGTCGCCGGTGAGATAGGCGGGGGAGCCGTCGCCGGGGGTGATGCGGGTGGTGAGCGGGCGCAGCTCACCGCCGATGAGATAGCCGAGGAAGACCGTCGGGCCGGACACGGCGATCTCGCCCTCGTCCCGGGTGACCCGGCCCGCCGCGTCGACGAGTTCGACGCGGACGCCCTCGATCGCCCGGCCGATGGAGAGGCCGTCCCGGGGGTCCCAGCAGTGGTCCACCTGCTCGAACGTGCAGACGTTGGTCTCGGTGGGGCCGTAGAGGTTGTAGAACTCGGCGCCGGTGAACAGTTCGGTGTACCGCTTGAGGTCGCCGGCGGGGAAGGGCTCCCCGGCGAAGGCGATGATCCGCAGGCCGGGCAGTTCCGCGCCGGTGGCTCCGCCCTTGTGCAGCATCGACTGGTACAGCGTCGGTACGGCGTAGAACACCGATATCCGCTCGGTCCGCAGCCACTCCACCACATCGCGCGGGAAGCCCTTGAGCACATCGGGCAGCAGCACCAGACAGGCGCCGGACAGCGCGCTGCCGAAGAGGTCGAAGGTGCTGAGGTCGAAGGTCAGCGACGACTGGGAGCCGATCCGGTCGGCCGGGGTGACGCCGAACCGCTCGACGGTCCACCGGACGAAGTGGAGGACGTTCTCGTGGGAGAGGAGCACCCCCTTGGGCCAGCCCGTGCTGCCCGAGGTGAAGAGCACGTACCCCGCGCCGGCCGCGCCGTCGAGCGGGGCCGACGGGCAGTCGACGGGGACGACGCCCAGGTGCCGCCCGAGAGGCCGGAGGTCCGCCGGAGCGCCGTCGGCGCACTCCTTCACCAGCTGGACGGTGGCGGTGTTCGACACCGAGGTGACGAGGAAGGTGATGCCCGCGTTCTTCACCATCCTGGCGGCCCGCTCCGGGGGCACCGCCATGTCGAGCGGAGCCGCGACAGCGCCGGAGCGCAGGACCGCGTAGATGCCGAGGACGGCCTCGATGCTCTTGGGCAGATGGATGCCGACGCGGTCGCCGGGACGGACCCCGGCGGCGGTGAGGGCGTCGGCCAGTTCGGTGACGGCCCGCTCCAGTTCCGCGTAGGTCAGGGTCCGTCCGCCCGCCGTGACGGCGGGCCGGTCCGGGTGGTCGCGTGCCGCGTCCGCCAGGAGCCGGTCGAGGCGGTTCGCGGCGGGGGAGGGGTTCATCCGGCCGACCCGTCCCGGAGCGAGGCGGCCAGCACCTTCTTGTCGATCTTCCCGACGGGGGTCAGCGGCATCGCGTCGAGCGTCCGCACTTCGGCGGGCGCCTTGTAGGCGGCCAGCCCCCGGTCGGCGAGGAAGGCCGACAGCTCCCCGCGGTCCGGCGCGCTCTCGCCGGCCGGCACGATGAAGGCGACGGGCCGCTCACCGAAGTCGGGGTCGGGTGCGGCCACCAGGGCGACGGACCGGATCCCGGGGTGGGCCAGCAGATGGTCCTCGACCTCCGTGGCCGGGATCTTCTCGCCGCCCCGGTTGATCTGGTCCTTCGACCGTCCCACCACGATGAGATGACCGGACGGCAGCTGCCGGACCAGATCGCCGCTGCGGTAGAACCCGTCCGGGGTGAAGCTCTTGGCGTTGTGCTCCGCCGCCCGGTAGTAGCCACGCAGGGTGTACGGGCCACGGGTGAGGAGTTCGCCCTCCTCGCCCTCGCCCACCTCCCGGTCGTCGGGGCCGACCACCCGCACCTCGTCGGCCGGGGAGATCGGCCGGCCCTGGACGGTGTTGATGATCTCCGGAGGATCGGTGAGCCGGGTCAGACAGAGCAGGCCCTCGGCCATCCCGAACACCTGCTGGATGGTGCAGCCGAACCCGTTGGACATCCGCTCGGCCTGCTCGTCGGCCAGCCGGGCGCTGCCGATCTGGAGGACCCGCAGCGTGGACAGGTCGGCGTGGGTCATCGACGCCTCGTCCAGCCAGACGGGCGCCATCTGCGGGTTGATGGCGGCGATGGTGACGCCTTCGTCCTCGATCAGGTCGAAGCAGTAGTCCGGGTCCGGGTTGCTCGCCAGGACGACCTTCCCGCCGACCCCGAGTGTCCCCAGCACGCCCGGACAGTTCATCGTGTAGTTGAACGCCACCGGCAGCGCCGCGAGATAGACGGACCGGCTGGTCAGCTCGCAGACCTCGGCCGCCGCACGCCCGTTGTAGAGGTAGTCGTCGTGGGTACGGGGGATGAGCTTGGGCAGCCCGGTGGTGCCCCCGGAGAGCAGCAGGAGCGCCATGTCCTCGCCCCGGGCGCGGGACTTCGGCGTCCGGGCCGCGGGCCGGTCCGTCAACAGGTCGGTGAAGGGGGTGAATCCGGTGCCGTGCCCCGGGTCGCCGACCACGACGACGTGTTTCAGGGCCGGGCTGTCGTTCCGTACGGCCTGGGCCAGCAGCCGGTGGTCGAAGCCGGCGTGCTGGTCGGGGATGACATAGGCCACCGCCTCGGAGAGCCGCGCCAGATGGGTGATCTCGCTGCTGCGATGGCCCGGCTGGGTGTGGACCGGCACCGCGCCGGTCTTCATCAGCCCGAACCAGAGGAGCAGGAACTCCACGCGGTTGGGGAGCTGGACCAGCACCCGGTCCCCGGCGGCGATCCCGAGGTCCGCGAGCCCTCGCGCCACCCGGTCGGAGCGCTCGTCCAGCTCGGCGTAGCTGAGCCGGATCCGGTCGTCGACGACGGCGATCCGGTCGCCGTACGCCCGGGTCCGGGCGCTCAGGAAGTGGGCGAAGGACTCCCCTCGCCAGTATCCGGCGCGCCGATATTTCTCGGCATCCGCGGCCGGCCAGCCAACCACATCGACGGTCATGAATGAGGCTCCTTTCGGCGACACCATTCAGGCGGCGCAACGTTCGTGGGCGAATCCGCCATGGAACGGAATGTGATGCCACGCAATTATCGGCGCCGGGTGCGTGGAATGCGGATGCAGCAGTGCTTGTGCGTCCCGCTGTTTCGCCGGATGAACGTAGCGCACGCCTCAATCCGAGGTCAACGGCGTATGTGCGCCGCCGGCTCGGTGGTGGCCCGGGGCCTGCGGGTGCCGGAAAAATACTGCAGAGAAATCCCTGTCGCACAAATACCTAGGGGAAATTTCCTCATGTGTTTCTACAGGCTTGCGGGTACTCGTTGACATCGAGAAAGGCCCTGTCGTACGGTCAAGCGGCCGGACCACCCGTAATTCCGCCAGGGAAATCTGCCGCTCTCCGGCAGGGGCGGGAATTACCGACAGCGGTGGCCCGTCCATTCAGCTCCAAATTTCGGGCCTCTGTGCCCAAGCTCCGGGAACGCCGTGCCAAACGTGGAGGGATCCGTGGGAGACGTCGTGTTGGGTCAAGAAGATGTCCGTGCCCTGGTGGCCGGCGAACTGGATGTGGACCCGGCAGCGATCGGACCGGACGACGACCTGGTCACTCTGGGGCTCCACTCCATGCGGATGATCAGGATCGCCGCGAGTCTGCGGCGGCGGGGTGTCCGGGTGAACTTCTCCGACCTCGCCCTGCGGCCCACGGTCCTGGCCTGGTCCGAACTGATCGAGGAACGCCTCCGTACGGAGAAACCCCGGCCGTCCCGGCCGGCGCGGCCCGCGGAACAGGAGAGCGCCGCCGGGGAGCCGTTCGGGCTGGCGACCATGCAGCACGGCTACTGGATCGGCCGCGCCGACGGCCAGGCCCTCGGCGGTGTCGCGGCCCACCTGTACGCCGAGTTCGACGGACAGGGGGTCGAGCCGCGGCGGCTGGAGCGCGCGGTGGTGGATCTGGTGAACCGGCACGGCATGCTGCGCAGCCAGTTCCTCGACGACGGGACCCAGCGGGTCCTGGACCAGCCGGGCCACCCGGTCTGGACCCTGACCGATCTCCGCGAGGTGCCCGAGGCGGAGGTGGAGGGCCGGCTGGAGGAGATCCGGCGGCAGAAGACGCACCAGCGCATGCGGGCCGATCTGGGGCAGGTCCTCGACGTCTCGCTGACCCTGCTGCGCGACGGGCGGACCAGGCTGCATGTGGATGTGGACATGCTCGCCGCCGATGCCCTGAGCTACCGGCTGATGCTGGCGGACCTCGCCGCCTTCTACCGCGACGGCGGGAGCGGCCTCGCCCCGCTCTCCTACGACTACCGCAGCTATCTCGCCGACTACGACGCGATGAACGCCACGGCGCGCGAGGAGCAGCGGGCCTGGTGGCAGGAGGTCCTGCCCGAACTGCCGGACGCGCCCGCGCTGCCCCTGGTGCCCGAATCGGAACGCGAGGACCCGCTCCGTACGGTCCGCTACGAGCACTGGCTCGACCCCGAGCACAAGCGCCGGCTCATCGACCGCGCCCACGAGCGGGGTGTCACGCCTGCCACGGTCCTGGCCTCCGTCTTCGCCGATGTCGTCGGCACCTGGTCGAGCGAACAGAAGTTCCTGCTCAATCTGCCGCTGTTCAACCGGGAGCCCCTGCACCCCGATGTGGAGCGGCTCGTCGGTGACTTCAGCAGCTCGGTGCTGCTCGACGTGGACGTCACCGAGTCGCTCTCCGTACTCGAACGCGCCCGGCGCTTCCAGCGGAACCTGCACACCAAGGCCTCGCACGTCGCCTGCCCGGGCCTCGATGTGCTGCGGGACCTGGGACGGCTGCGGGGCGAGCCGGTCCTGGCGAACGTCGTCTACACCAGCGGTCTGAATCTGGGCGAGCTCTTCCAGGACACCGTCATCGACACCTTCGGCGAGCCGGTGTGGATCATCTCGCAGGGCCCGCAGGTCGTCCTGGACGCCCAGGTCGTGGAGTTGCGCGGCGGCCTGCTCTTCAACTGGGACGTACGGGAGCAGGCGTTCCCCGCCGGAATGATGGACACGATGTTCCGGCGCAACCGCGAACTGCTGGAGGAGCTGCTCGCCGACGAGGCCGACTGGGGTCTCGTGGCGTCCAGGGGCCTGCCCCCGGCCCAGGCCGCGACGCGCGAGAAGGCCAACGCCACGGACCGCCCGGTCTCGGGACGGCTGCTGCACGAGGGGTTCTTCGAACACGCCCGGTCGACGCCTCAGCTGCCCGCCGTGGTGTGGGGCACCGACGGGGAGCTGACCTACGGCCGGCTGCGGGAACGCGCCCTGCGCGTCGCCGGCGCACTCGTCGCCCAGGGCGTACGGGCCGGTGACGCGGTCTCCATCCAGCTGCCCAAGGGCCCCGACCAGGTCGTCGCCGCGCTCGGGGTGCTCGCCGCGGGAGCCTCGTACGTCCCGATCGGGGTCGAGCAGCCCGACGCCCGGCGCGACCGGATCGAGCGGACCGGGGACGTGGTCCTCGCCCTGCGCGGCGCCGGGAGCGCCCCGGCGGCGGGCGGGGTGCCGTCCCTCGACATCGGTACGGCGATGAACTGTGCCGAGCCGCTGGAGAATCCGGTCCCCGTGGACCCGGAGAGCATCGCCTACGTCATCTTCACCTCCGGTTCGACCGGGCTGCCCAAGGGCGTCGAGGTGGCGCACGCCGCCGCGATGAACACGGTCGACTGTCTGAACGAGCGCTTCGGGATCTCGACCGGAGACCGGTCGCTCGGGGTGTCACCGTTCGAGTTCGACCTCTCCGTGTACGACATCTTCGGCCTGCTCTCCGTCGGCGGCTGCGTGGTGCTCCCGGACGACGAGAGCCGCCGTGACGGCCAGCGGGCCGCCGGGCTCGTCCGCACGCACGGGGTCACCGTCCTCAACTGTGTGCCGAGCCTGCTCGACGCGATCCTCGCGGGCGGTGAGGCGGCGGGGCTCGGGACGAGCCTGCGGGTGGTGGTCCTCGGCGGCGACTGGGTCGGCGTCGATCTGCCCGAGCGGCTGCGGCGGCTGGTGCCCGGGTGCCGGTTCGCCGGGCTCGGCGGCACGACGGAGGCGGCGATCCACTCCACGGTCTGCGAGGTGACCGGAGCCGTCCCGTCGCACTGGAAGGCCGTGCCGTACGGTGTTCCGCTCGGCAACGTCCGCTGCCGGGTGGTCAACGCGGCCGGGGCGGACTGCCCCGACTGGGTCCCCGGTGAACTCTGGATCGGCGGCCGGGGCGTCGCGCACGGCTACCGCAACGACCCCGAGCGGACCGCGGACCGGTTCGTCCTCCACGAGGGGCAGCGCTGGTACCGCACCGGTGACATGGCCCGCTACTGGCCGGACGGCACGCTGGAGTTCCTCGGCAGGAGCGACAGCCAGGTCAAGGTCCGCGGCTATCGCATCGAACTGGGCGAGGTGGAGGCGGCGTTGCGCGCCCTGCCCTCCGTGCACCGGGCCGTGGCCGACGTGGTGGGGGAGACCACCCGCAAGCTGGTCGCCACCGTCACGCTCACGGACGCCCCGGCCGACGCGTCCGAAGCGTCCGACGCGTCCGAGGCGTCCGAGGCGGTCGAGGCGGGTCTGCGGGAGGCCCTGGAGGGGCTGCTGCCCCCGCACATGATCCCGGAGCGGATCACGGTCCTCGACGCCTTCCCCCTGACCCCCAACGGGAAGCTCGACCGGAAGGCGGTCCGGGCGATGCTGGACGCCGGGGCGCCCGGTGAGCGGCCCCACACGGAGCCCAGCGGCGACCTGGAGACCGTCCTCGCGGACATCGTGGGCTCCGTGCTCGGCGCCGGCCGGGTGAGCGTCGAGGGCGACTTCTTCGCCCTGGGCGGCGACTCGGTCCTGGCGACCAAGGTGATCGCCCAGATCCGGCAGTGGCTGGACACCTCCGAGCCCACGGTGACGGACCTCTTCGCCGCCCGCACGGTCCGGGAACTGGCCGTCCGCCTGGCGAAGCGGCAGAGCTCACCGGGCCGTATCGAACTGGCCGCGGGGATCTACCGCGAGGTCGCCGCGATGAGTCTCGCGCAACTCGCCGAGTCCTGACGGCCCGCGCGGCCCCAGACCCCGGCCCTCTCCCCCTTCCCCTTCCTCTCCTCCCTCTCCTCCCTCTCCATCTCCCTCCCGACTGGAAAGGACCTGTGCAGGTGACTGCTCCGTCTCTTCTTCGCTCCCTCCCTGGCATCGACCCCAACGAGATCGTGAAGGAGTTCGCCGCCAACCGGGCGTTCCGGGCCGCGGAATGGGAAGAGCTGACGACCGAGGACAACCCCTACCGGCGGCCGGTCCGCCCCGACGACCTGGCCTGGCTCGACTACTCGGGCCCGATGCCGGCCGCCAAGGCCCTCAAGCTGAGCGCGCTCCTCGGGCATCGCATGCTGCGGAACGTCTACGACCTCGACGCCCTCTATCTGCCCCCGGCGCGGACCCCGGCCGTCGCGCAGGACCAGAAGGCGTTCTACTCGCACGACAACCGGATGCTGAGCGCCCTGGCCAAGCCCATCCTGGAGAACCACCTCTTCTCCTTCCTGGCGGAGGGGCGCACACCGCTTGACCGTCCCGACGTCGCCACCGCCACCCGCCATGTCGTCGACGCCTTCGAGCAGCGCAAGGCGTCGGGGAACAAGGCGATCGACGCCGTCGAGCGGACCGTGGGAAAGCGTGACGCGGGCACCTTCCTGATGCTTCAGCTGAGCGCTTTCCTGCCCGCCATGAACGCGGCGGTCGGCCGCGCCGCGCTGGGTGAGTACGATCTCGCCTGCGATTCCCTGCGGCCGTTCCTGGTCGACGAGTACCGGTCCTGGGTGAATTCCTCGTCCGCGTACGGAAAACTGCTCGACGGCGGCGGTCTGAAGACGCCCGCCGCGGCCTACTGGCAGCTGTATCTGACGACTTCGCTGGCGCGGGGAAATCATCTTCACCATCTCGCGGTGAACCGGGAGAACCTGTTCGCGTTCCTCGGCGCCCTCGTCCACAAGAAGATGGACGAGAGCCTCACCCGTGACCGGTTCGCGGATGCCTTCGCCACCTGTCTGACCGCCGACACCGACTACTTCGGCACCGCCCCCGCCCTCACCGAGGACGGTCTGCGGGCGCTGGTCGGCCGGCTGCTCACCCCGCTGGTCGCCCGGTACGGGGACGAGGTCGTCGAGGGCTTCCACCAGGGGTTCGAGGACGCCGCGCGCTTCGCCGGCCTCTGGGAGGCCGACATGGTGGAGCAGGTGACCTGGGCGGACAGCATCCAGGAGTACCAGGACAAGGCGATCCGGATCGACAAGTACCTCAGCGACAACAACATCGTGGTCGATCTCGACACCTTCGTGGAGTCGAACGAGGAGACCTCGACCACGCATGTCCACAACGAGCACCGGCTCGTCATGATCGAGGCCGGGCAGATGCACTTCTGGAACAACGTGACGCACAAGATCGAACTGAACCAGGGCGACAAGATCCTTATCCCGGTCTCCCGGCTGCACGGATCCACGGTGCTGTCCGGGGAGTGCACCTATCACCAGCCGATCATTCCTGACGACATGCTCAAGCAGATCTTTTGAGTTCGTCGAGTCGAACGTCGGGCGAGAGAGGGAGCATGCGTATGTTGTCGGCGAACACCCTGCCGTCCCCCGGGGGTTTCACCTCCCAGGTGATCGGCGAAATTCCCGCATGGGGAATGTCCAGCGTGACGGAGCTGATGGAGAGACTGACCTCCTCCACCGCGCCGTTCCCCTGCACTTTCGCGGTCTCCGCGGCGAAGAAGTCCTCGCTGCGATTCGGCTTCATCGAAGATCTCGACGACCAGGAGACCTGGGCGGCGCTGCCCGGGATCATCACGTCCTACCTGGAGACCTACCAGCAGATCGCCCGGGAGACCTCCCTCATCGCTCTCTTCCGCCCCGAGCGGGAGACGGGCGACGTCGCGTACTACTACCGGAAGTTCTGGGACATCCTGCAGTACCTGCACCAGCACGACCCCGAGTCCTGGCCGGACGGCATACCCGAGGACCCCGAGGACGGCCGCTGGGAGTTCAGCTTCGCCGGCACCCCCATCTTCGTCGTCTGCAACACCCCCGCGCACAAGCGCCGGGCGAGCCGGTCGAACCCCGCCTTCATGATCACCTTCCAGCCGCGCTGGGTGTTCGAGGAGCTGGACTCCACCTCACCGCGGGGTATCGCGGCCCGGCGCGTCATCCGCAAGCGGCTGCGCGCCTACGACAGCGAACAGCCCTCGCCGGAGCTGGGGAGTTACGGAGACCCGGAGAACCGGGAATGGCGGCAGTACTTCCTCCCCGACGACAACGCGGAGAAGCCCGGTCGCTGCCCCTTCCGCCACGGCGCGCACGGCGGCACCCCCGCGGCACAGGGTGAGGGCTCCGGTGGCTGAGGAGATCCCGACCCGGGACGGGGCGGATCCCGGGCGGCCCGAGGACGCGGCGACGGTCCGGCAGCAACGTATCCGGCGCATGCTCGCCGAGCGGGGCTACGGACCCGCGGGCGGCGCCACCGCGCCGAGCGGCTTCTCCCGGCTCGGCCCCGGCCCCCATCCGCTCTCCGCGGCCCAGCGGCGGATGTGGTTCGCCCAGCAGCGCGATCCGCGCAGCGCCGCGTACAACATCTGCGCCGGCTTCGTCATCAGCGGCGAGCTGGATCCGGAGCGGCTGCGCCGTGCCTTCGAGGCGGTCATGGCGCGCCAGGACATCCTGCGCACGGTCTACCGTACGGACGAGGACAGCATGCCCGTGCAGCTCGTCCTCCCCTCGGTCGAGCTGCCGTGGAGGACCGCGGACTGCCAGGACGCCTCCTACGGCGACTGCCGGGGGGCCGTTCCGGACGGCCGCGCCCTGGACGAGGTCGACCGGCTGGCGTCCGCGTTCGGCCGGGAGCCCTTCGACCTCGCGGCCGACTGTCCGCTGCGGCTGCTGCTCGTCCGGGTCGCCCCGGACGAACACGTCCTGGTGCTCGTCGTCCATCACATAGCCGTCGACGATCTGAGCTGGGCGCCGCTCTTCCACGAGGTCTCCGCCCACTACCGTGCGGAGACCGAGGGCCTCGCGCCCGACCCGGGTGCCCCGCTGTCGGTGCGGTACGCGGAGTTCGCCCGGTGGGACCAGGAGCGCGCCTCGTCCGGGCACTTCGCCGAATCGCTGGAGCACTGGCGGCGGGCGCTCACCCCGTGGCCGCCGCCGGTCGGTCTGCCGGCCGAGAGCGAGGCGGCGGGGAGCGGCCCGGACGGGGAAGGCGTACGGCGCAGGGTGCTGCTCTCCTCCGGGACCAGCACGGGCATCGCCGACCTGGCGAAAAGCTCCGGGGCGTCCCTGTTCATGACGACCCTGGCCTGTGTGACCGCGGTGCTCGGCCGGTACTCGGGGGCCGAGGACATCACCGTCGGCACGGTCACCGTGAACCGCTCGCGGCCCGAACTGGAGCCGCTGATCGGTAACTTCGGCAACACCGTCATGCTGCGGACCGCCATCGGGGACAACCCTCGCTTCCTCGATCTGCTGACCGCGGTGCGCGAGGTGTGCGTCGACGCCTTCGGACAGCAGGAGGTCCCCTTCGACCAGGTCGTGGAGGCGGGCCGGCCACCGCGCCGGCGGGACGGCGCGGGGCTGTTCAACGTGATGTTCACCCAGCGGGGGCAGACCCTGCCCTGCGATGTGGACTTCCCCGGCCAGCGGTGGCGGGAGTACCCGGTCTTCAACGGCAGCACGCGCTTCGACCTCGCCGTCGAGGTCGTCTCGGGCGCCGACGGGCGGCTCACCGTCACCGCGACCGGATCGCACCGGATCTTCGACGCCGAGGGTCTCGACCGGCTGCTGGGCCATGTGTCCACGCTGATGGACGGGGTGGTGGCCGATCCGTCGCGGCGGCTGGCCGACCTGCCGCTGATGCCCGCCGCCGAGTACGAGCGCGTGGTCCACGACTGGAACGCGACCGACAGGGCGGAGTATCTGCCCCGCACCACCCTGTCCGGGCTCTTCGACGAACAGGTCCGCACCCGGCCGGACGCCTGCGCGCTCGTCGATGGCGACCGGCGGCTCGACTATCGCGAACTCGACGGCAGGGCAAACCAGTTGGCCCGACGGCTGGCCGGGGCCGGTGTCGGCCCGGGCGACTTCGTCGGGGTGCTCCTGGAACGCTCGGCGGAGCTGGTCGTCGCCATGCTCGCGGCACTCAAGGCGGGCGCCGCGTTCGTCCCGCTGGATCCCGCCTGGCCCGCTCTGCGCAAGGGGGAGCTGATCGCGGCCGCCGGCCTCGCCGCCTGCGTCACCACCGGGGCGATGCTGTCGAAGAGCGAGCTGGCGGCCATGTCGGCGGACGCCGCGCATGTGGACCTGGCCGCCGAGGCCACCACGATCGCGGGCCTGGACCGGAGCCCGCTGGGCGTCGAGGCCGCGCTGGACGACATCGCGTACGTCATCTACACCTCCGGCTCCACGGGCGTCCCCAAGGGGGCGATGATCACCCACCAGGGCATCGTCAACCGGCTTCCCTGGCAGGCCGACCTGCTGAAGCTCTCCGGGTCGGACGCGGTCCTGCACAAGGCCCCGGTCAGCTTCGACATCTCCATCAACGAGATCTTCCTGCCGCTGACCAGCGGCGCCCGGCTCGTCCTGGCCAAGCCCGGCGGGGAGGGCGACGTCTCCTACCTGCTCTCGGCCATCGCCGAACACGAGGTGACCTTCGTCTACCTCGTCTCCTCCATGCTCGACCTGATGGTCGAGCGGGACGACGCGGAGGCCGCGCTGCGCGGCCTGCGGCACGTCTGGTGCGGCGGGGAGGTGCTCACCGCGGACCTGTACGGCCGGTTCCGGCAGCGCTCCGACGCCCGGATGTACCACGGCTACGGGCCCGCGGAGGCCACCATCGGGGTCACCTGCCGGGTCTACGAGAGCGCCGACCACGTCCGGGACATCACCATCGGCAGGCCGAACCCGAACACCCGCATCCATCTGCTGGACCGGTACGGGAACCCGGTGCCGCCCGGGGTCGCCGGGGAGATCCACATCGGCGGGCTGCCGCTGGCCCGGGGGTACCTCAACGACCCGGACCGCACCGCCGAGGTCTTCGTGACGGACCCGTTCCGGGCCGGCGAGCGGCTCTACCGGACCGGTGACCTGGCCCGCTACCGCCGGGACGGCCAGATCGAGTTCGTCGGCAGGACGGACAACCAGGTCAAGATCAACGGCCGGCGCATCGAGCTGGAGGAGATCGAATCCAAGATCGCCGCCCACCCCCTGGTCCGGCAGGCCGCCGTGCTGACCCGGTCCGAGGGGCCCCGGGGCGACCAGCTGGTGGCCTTCGTCGCCGCCCCGGAGACCGGTCTCTCCCCGGACACCCTGCGGGCCTGGCTGGGCGAACGCCTCCCGGCCGCCCTGGTCCCGCCCACGGTCGTCCAGCTGCCGGAACTGCCCCTGCTCAGCTCCGGGAAGCTCGACCGCAAGGCCCTGGCGGCGGCCCCGGTTCCCACGGCCCCCCGCAGGACCGCGGCCGACGTACCGCCCGAAGGGACGCTCCAGCGGTCGATCGCCGCCATCTGGGCGCGGACCCTCGGCGTGGAACAGGTGGGCGCCGAGGAGAACTTCTTCGATCTGGGCGGGCACTCCCTCCTGGTCGTGAAGGTGCAGAACGAGATTCTCCGCGAACTGGGGCACGACATCGCCGTCGTCGCCCTGTTCGAGAACCCCACGGTCGCGTCCGTGGCCCGCTTCCTCGAAGCGAGTCCGGCCGCCGCCGACGACGAGGAGGCACGGCAACTGGCACGGGTCCGTGAACGGGCCGACCGGCAGCGACGCGTCCGGGCCGGGCGCGGCCGGGCGAACCAGGCGAGGGAGGCCACATGAGCGCCGACACGGGCGTCGACAGCGCCGAGTCCGACATCGCGGTGATCGCCATGGAGGGCCGGTTCCCCGGGGCTCCCTCGCTGCGGGATTTCTGGGAGCTGCTGCGCGAGGGGCGGGACTCCATCCGGCCGGTGGCCGACAGGGACTTCCTCGCGGCCGGGGGAGCCGAGAGCCGGCTGGGCGATCCGAACCATGTCAGGGTCGAATGCACCCTGGACGACCCCGACCTGTTCGACGCGGAGTTCTTCGGCATCAAACCCGCCGAGGCCGAGCTGCTCGACCCGCAGCACCGGGTCTTCATCGAATGCGCCTACCACGTGCTGGAACAGGCCGGGTGGGTGCCCGGACGGCAGGAGGGCGCGGTCGGCGTCTACGCCGGGGCGTCCACGAGCCAGTACTACCTGGACCATGTGTACCCCTCGATCGCCCGCAGGCCCGGGACCGTCGACGGGTTCATCGGATCGGTGGCCAACGCCGGAAGCGCGCTCGCCACCCGGGTGTCGTACCTGCTGAACCTGACCGGTCCGAGCGTCGCCGTGCAGACGGCCTGCTCCACCTCGCTGGTCGCGGTCCACCTGGCCTGCCAGGATCTGCTGAACTACCAGTGCGACATGGCGCTGGCGGGCGGTTCGACCGTCAACCCGGCCGCGCGGCTGGGCTACCAGTTCGTGCCCGGCGGGCCGTTCTCCCCGGACGGCCACTGCCGTCCGTACTCCTCGGACGGGGCGGGCATGTCCCCGGGCGACGGGGTCGGTGTGGTGCTGCTGAAGCGGCTCTCCGACGCGCTCGCCGACGGCGACCACATCCGCGCCGTCATCAAGGGGTCGGCGGTCAACAACGACGGAGCCAGGAAGATCGGCTTCACCGCGCCCAGCGTCCAGGGCCAGCGCGACGTCATCGTCGCGGCCCAGGCGACGGCCGGGGTGACGGCGGACGCCATCGGCTACGTCGAGGGGCACGGAACCGCCACCCCGGTGGGCGACCCGATCGAGGTGAGCGCGCTGACCAAGGCGTTCGCGTCCACCACCGACCGCACGGGGTTCTGCGTCCTGGGCTCGGTCAAGTCCAACCTCGGGCACCTCGACGCCGCGGCCGGGATCGCCGGGCTGATCAAGACCGTGCTGGCGCTGGAGAACGAGCTGATCCCGGCGACGCTCCACTACGCCGGGCCGAACCCGCTGATCGACTTCGACGCTTCCCCGTTCGTGGTGTCCGGCGAGGCCCGCCCGTGGCCGAGGTCCGGCACGCCCCGGCTGGCGGGCGTGAGTTCCTTCGGTGTGGGCGGCACCAACGCGCACGTCGTGCTCGCCGAGGCGCCTCCCCGTACGGCCCCGCTGCCGACGGGACGGCCGGAGGCGGTCCTGCTGTCGGCGGCCACCCCCGGCGCGCTCGCCGAACTCGGCGACGAACTGAGGGCGGACGTCTCCCGGAACACCGCCGTCGACGTCGGCGACATCGCGCACACCCTGCAGCAGGGCCGGCGGCCCTCGCGGGCCCGGCGGGCCCTCGTCGTGTCCAGTACCGGCGAACTCGCCGAGGCGCTCGGGCACCCCGCGTCCGGGGTCCACGGCGACACCGGGGGAACCCCGCGCGACGCCGCCTTCCTGTACCCCGGCGCCGGCAGCCAGTACCAGCGCATGGGACAGCGGCTGTACGAGACCCATCCGGTCTACCGGCGCGAGATGGACCGCTGCGCGCGGATCGTCGCGTCCGCCGGCGATGTGGACCTGCTCGGCGTGCTCTACCCGCCGGGGGACGCCGCCCCGAACCGGGAGAACATCGATGTCCCCGACGGCCGGTACGCCACGATCCTCGCCACCGAGTGGTCCCTGACCGCGCTGCTGGCCTCCTGGGGCATCCGCCCCTCCGCCATGATCGGGCACAGTCTCGGCGAGTACACCGCCGCCTGCGTCGCCGGGGTGATGGAGCTGGAGGAGGCGCTTCCGCTCGTCATGACACGGGAACGGCTGATCCGGAAGGCCGGCGGCCTGACGCTCAGCGTGCTGCTGGACGAGGCGGACGTCGTCGGGCACCTGCTGCCGGGGACCTCCCTGGCGGGCGTCAACGCACCCGGCATGTGCATCGTCTCCGGCCGCGCCGACGCGATTCTCCAGCTGGAGAAGAACCTCATCGAGGAGGGCGTCGACCAGCACCGGCTCCGTACGCCCGGGGCCGTCCACTCGGAGGCGCTCGACCCGGTGCTCGACGAACTCCGGGAGGCGGTGGGGCGGGTGACCCTGCGGGAGCCGTCCGTTCCGATCCTCTCCGGTCTCACCGGCCGGCAGCTCACCGCCGAGGAGGCGCGGGACCCCGAGTACTGGGTCCGGCACACCCGGGAGCCCGTACGGTTCCGGGCCTGCCTGGAGGCGCTGCCGACGGACCGGCCGCCCGTCCTCCTGGAGGCCGGGCCCAGCGGCGGGCTGGTGAAGCTGGCCCAGTACACGCTGGGCGACGCGGCGGTCACCGCCTCCGCCGTCCGGCACGCCTTCGCCGAGGAGCACGACCCCCGTGTGCTCCTCAACGCGGTGGCCCGGATGTGGGTCCACGGAGTGGAGGTCGACTGGGAGGCGGTACGGGAGGGCCGCCCCGGCCGTACGGTCCCGCTGCCCGGCTATCCGTTCCAGCGCCGGCCCTTCTGGGTGGAGCGGGTGGATCCGCTGATGCCGCCCGAGCCGGAACGGGTCGAGGACGTCGCGCTGAGCGCACGGGTCTGGAGCGGCTCCGGCCTGCCCCGCCCCCCGGCCGGTACGTCCCCGGGCTCCGGGGCGCAGGCGGGCTCCCGTACGTCCCCGGGCTCCGGGGCGCCGACGGGTTCCCGTACGTCCCCGGACACGGTCCTGGTCGTGCTGGGCCGTTCGGAGCTCCAGGACCCGCCCGCCGGACTGCTCGGCGCGGACGGCGGACGTCTCGTCACCCTTCGGTTCGCGGACGGGTTCTCCTCCCCGGGGCCGGACTCCTACCGGCTCGACCCGGCCCGCCCGGACGACGTCCGGGCCCTCGTGGCGAAGCTCTGGCCCGGGGGAGCCGCCGACGCCGGGGTGCGGGTGCTCGATGTCGGCTCCGCCGCCGAACCGGCCGACCCGCTGCGGGAAGCGACCGAGTCCGGGCTGTTCGCCGACGCTCTGGTCACCGCGCTCGGCGAGGGAGCCGAGCCGCCCAGGACCGTCGTGGTCAGTCAGGGCGCCTTCGCCCTGACGGGCGAGGACTCCCCGCCGGAGCGCCGACTGGTCCACGGACCGGCCGGCCGCCGGCCGGAGGGGGACACGCGGAGCGCGGTCACGGCCGTGGACCTCGGCGAACCGCTCCGCGGGCGCGTCGACGACGCGCTGTGGCAGCTGCTCCTCGGTGAACTGCGGGCCGCCGAGCCCGCGTCGACGGTCGCCTTCCGGGGCGGACGCCGATGGGTCGCGGGCACCGTGCCGGTGACGGAACCCTCCGCCGGGACGGGGGCGCTGCCGCGTGGCTGGGTCGTCCCCGGCGCGCTGCGGGCGCCGATGCTGCCCTACGCGTCCTTCCTGTCCGGCGTCTTCGACGGCGCGGTGACCATCAGCGAGTCGGCCGTCGCGACCGACGGGCCCCGCCCCGGGTTGCTCCGATCGCTCGGCGGGGGAGCGGCCCAGGACCCGTCGGAAACCCTGGCCGGGCTCGGGGAACTGTGGCGGCAGCGCGCGGCCGAGCCGTTCGGCGCGGTCGTACTCATCGACCCTCCGGAGGACCGGCCGTCGGTGGAACGTTCCCTGGTGAGTGCCTTCGCCGAGGCGTGTGTGGAGGCCGCGGCGGCCGAGGGGCTGCCCTGGCGGCTGCTGCGCTGGCGGACCCGCCCGCCGGGGAGCACGCCGGTCGACGGTTCGGAGGAGGCCGTCCTCCGCCGGGGCGCCGACGCCCTCGCGGCGGCGCTGGGCGCCACCGGGCACCCCGTTCTCACCGTCACCGTTCCGGGCACGGAGACGACGGACCCGGCCGCCCCGGAGCGGGTCGCCGCCGGCCCCGTACCGCCGGGGACGGACGGGGGGAGTCTCCCGTCCCGGCCGTCCCCGGACAACGGGCGGGCGCGCCCCCCGCTCAGCACTCCGTACGCCAAGCCGCGCAACGACGTGGAACGGCGGGTGACCGAGATCTGGCGCGAGGCGCTGGGCCTCGACGACATCGGGGTGGACGACAACTTCTTCGAACTCGGGGGTGAGTCCCTGCTCCTCATGCGCATCGTCGCGCAACTGCGGGAGCAGTTCGCCGTGAACATGTCCATCCGACAGCTCTACATCAACGACCGCCTGACTGTTTCCGGGATAGCCACCGTGCTGGAGGAGAAAACACCGTGACCTCGTCGAATGCCGCTGACCCCGTTCCGGCCACGCTGCGTGTGCGTGAGCTGATGACCGCCGGTCTGCTGTCGCACGCCATCGGCGTGCTGTGCGACCTGGGGGTGCCCGACATCCTCGACGCCCCGCTGACGCACGAGGACATAGCCAAGGAGGTCGACGCCCACCCCGAGGGGCTGCTGTCGTTCCTGCGGGCCGCCGCCGCGGCGGGAGTCCTCGCCGAGTCGAAGCCGAGGACGTTCGAACTGACCGAGCTGGGGCAGGTGCTGCGCGCCGACGACCCGCGCAGCATCAAGGCCATGTGTTCGCTGACCTGCCGGGACGAGTTCAGCCGCACCTGGTCGGACTCCCTCCACACGGCCCGCACGGGTGAGCCGAGCTTCGCCATCGGGCACGGCACGTCCTTCTTCGAGTACATGGCGTCGAACCGGGAGTTCGCGACCCTGTTCGACAGGGCGATGCAGTCCTCCGCCGCCGTGGACAACCTGCTGGCCGGGTACGACTTCTCCGGGGCCGGCCATGTCGTCGACGTCGGCGGCGGCCGGGGGACGATGCTGGCGGCCGTCCTCAAGCGCTACCCCACCCTGCGGGGCACGCTGGTGGACCTGCCGCATGTCGTGGGCAACGCGCAGAAGACGTTCGCCGACGCGGGCGTGGCCGACCGCGTCACGCTCGTGCCGGGCAGCTTCTTCGAGCCGGTCCCCGAGGGCGGGGACGTCTATCTGCTCTCCCGGGTGATCGGGAACTGGAACGACGAGGACTCGCTGCGCATCCTGCGGACGGTGCGCGCCGCGATGCGCGCGGACAGTGAGCTGGTCGTGGTGGGGATGATGCCGAGCGGGAACGACCGCACGTACTACCCCCAGCAGCTCGACCTGTACATGTTCGCCCTGCTGGGCGCGCGGCTGCGCTCGTACGAGGAGTACCAGGACCTGTTCGCGCAGGTGGACATGGAGGCGACGGGCTGGACCAACTACCCCGACAGCGAATCGGTGTTGCGGGCCCGCGTGCTGTGAGGCGGCTGCGGGGGCCGGCGGGCGCGCCACTCCCGGGTGGTGGGTCCGCCGGCCCCCGCGCCCCTGTCCCCGACCGGCCCGCGAACGTGAGGAGTCACCTGCCGTGAGCCCCGACCCCCAGCCCGCCGCCCGTTCCGCTTCCGCCCGTCCAGCCCCCGTTCGCCCCGGACCCGCGCGCTCCGCCCCCGCCCGGCCGGCCTCCGCCGGGCCCGCCCCCGTCCGTCGGGCGCCCGACATCCGGCCGCTGATGGCGGAGTTCCCCAGCGGGGTCAGCGTGGTCACCGCGATCGCCGGGGACGGCGCGCCCCGGGGCATGACGTGCACCTCGCTGTGCAGCGTCTCGCTCGACCCGCCGATCGTGCTGGTCTGCCTGGGGAGTGGCAGCAACACCCTGAAGGCGGTCCGGGAGAGCGGGTCCTTCGCCATCAACCTGCTGCACGCGCAGGGCCGTTCGACCGCCGAACTGTTCGCGTCCGGTGCGCTCGACCGCTTCGACCGCGTCGCCTGGCGGGCCGAGGCCGGTGACGCGGGGCCGCATCTGACGGAGGACGCCCACATCATCGCGGACTGCTCGGTCGTCGGCGACCAGGTCGTCGGGGACCACGCGGTGCTCATGGGCGAGGTCCGGGCGGCCGTCCCGGTACGCCGGGAACCGCCTCTGCTCTACGGGCTGCGTCGGTTCTCGGTCTGGCCGCACCCCGTGGACGCGTCCCAGGCGGTCCGCGACACCGTCGGCTGACGCGGCTGTCGCGGCTGACGTGGCTGACGTGGCTGTCGCGGCTGTCGGCAGCGTCGGTGTGGCGGGCGGGGCCGGTGGGGCGACGGGGCCCGGACTCCTGGTCGCGACCGCCGGGACGGCCGCCCGGAACCGTCCGCATGCTGGGCGGGCCGGAAGATTTTACCTTCGGTTCCGCGCCCGGCCGCAGAGGGCCCGGACGGAAACCTCCCGGAATAGCGGCTGTTGAGCGCCCTCTTGACACGATCACCCAGGGCGGCGGCGGCCGGAACCGGTGGAACCGGCACCTTCTTCGAGGATGGTCTAGACCTTGACAGGTCCAGACCATCCTCGCTTGAGTGTCGGCACCCCCCACGGCGGCGCAGGCCGGACGTCGCGCCGCGTCTAAGGAGTGTGATCACGTGATCCGACGTGTCATGAGTCTGCTGGTCGCGCTCGGCGCGCTCGTCGCGGCGCTCGTCGTCCTTCCCGCCGCCACCGCGCAGGCCGCGACCTGCGCCACGGCCTGGAGCTCCTCCTCCGTCTACACGAACGGTGGCACGGTCTCCTACAACGGCCGCAACTACACCGCGAAGTGGTGGACCCAGAACGAGCGTCCGGGCACCTCGGACGTCTGGGCCGACAAGGGGGCCTGCGGCACCGGCGGCGAGAACCCGGGCGAGAACGGCTTCGTCGTCAGCGAGGCGCAGTTCAACCAGATGTTCCCGAACCGGAACTCCTTCTACACGTACCAGGGTCTGACCGACGCCCTGAGCGCCTTCCCGGCCTTCGCCAACACCGGCAGCGACGAGGTGAAGAAGCGCGAGGCCGCGGCCTTCCTCGCCAACGTCAGCCACGAGACGGGCGGGCTGTACTACATCAAGGAAGTCAACGAGGCGAACTACCCGCACTACTGCGACACCACGCAGTCCTACGGCTGCCCGGCCGGCCAGGCCGCCTACTACGGCCGCGGCCCGATCCAGCTGAGCTGGAACTTCAACTACAAGGCCGCCGGTGACGCCCTGGGCATCAACCTGCTCGCCAACCCGTACCTGGTGGAGCAGAACGCCGCCGTGGCGTGGAAGACCGGCCTCTGGTACTGGAACACCCAGAACGGCCCCGGCACCATGACGCCGCACAACGCCATCGTCAACAACGCCGGCTTCGGCGAGACGATCCGCTCGATCAACGGCGCCCTGGAGTGCAACGGCGGCAACCCGGCGCAGGTCCAGAGCCGCATCAACAAGTTCACGCAGTTCACGCAGATCCTCGGCACCACCACCGGTCCGAACCTGAGCTGCTGACCGCGCACCGCACCCGGAACGGGGGTGCGTCCGGCTCACTGCCGGACGCACCCCCGTTCCGGCGTTCCCGCGCCCCCGGTTCCTGGGTACTCCCGTTCCGGGGCACGGTCACACCAACTGAGGCTTCACCGACATCAACAGGTGCCGGTGGACGTCCGTGCCGGCCTCGTCCGTGAACAGCGCGCGCTGTCCGGCCCCCAGGAGCAGGACCCGCAGGGACGGCTCCGTGAAGGAGGCCAGGGCGTCCGCCAGATAGCCGGGGTTGAACGCCACGGTCAGCTCCTCCGCTCCCTCCAGGGCGGCCGACAGCCGCTGGGACGCCACGTCGTCCTCGTACCCCGCGCGGAGCGTTACGGAGGCGTCGGCGCGGGAGAAGGCCATCTGCACCGGGCTGTCCCCGTCGGCGACGACGGAGACCCGCTTGACGGCTTCGGCCAGCCGGGCCCGGTCCACCACCGCGACCGCCGGGTCCGCCATCGCGAACAGCTTCTCGTGGCGCGGCAGGCGGCCGTCCAGCAGACGCACCGTCGTCCGCATCCCGGCATGCTCGAAGCCCGCCGAACCGGCGTCCAGGGCGACGCTCACCAGCCCGGACCGGCCCAGGGAGCGGGCGATCTCGGTGAGGCGGCGGGCGGAGACGATGACATCGGCGGCCTCGCCGGGGGCGGCGGCCTTCCACGGGAGGGTCCGTACGGCGAAGCGGTAGCGGTCGGTCGCGGCGAGCGTCATCGTGTCGCCGTCGAGCTCCAGCCGGATTCCGGTGAGCGCGGGCAGCGTGTCGTCGCGCCCCGCGGCCACCGCCACCTCGGCCACGGCCGCCGCGAACAGCTCCGCGTCCACCGCGCCCCGGACCCGCGGGAGCGGGGGCAGCGCCGGGTAGTCGTCCAGCGGCAGCACGGAGAGGCCGAAGCGGGCCCCGTCGCCCGACACCGTGAACCGCGAGCCCTCCACGGCGCACTCCACGGGCCCGTCGGGCAGCACCTTGCAGATGTCCAGCAGCCGCCGCCCCATGACGAGCACCTTTCCGGGCCGCGCGACCTCGGCGTCCACGTCGATGCGCGCGGACGCCTCGTAGTCGAGCCCGGAGATCCGCAGGGGCCCGGGGCCGCCGCCCCCGCCCTCGGTGTCCAGCAGCAGCCCGCCCAGCACGGGGACGGGCGACCGCACGGGCAGGACACGCGCCGCCCAGGACACGGCGTCGGTCAGGGCACTGCGTTCGATACGGAACTCCATGGGCGGGGACCTCTCCTGGCTCGTCGAAAGCCGAAAGCCGAAAGCCGAAAGCCGGAGCCCGGCTCCCGGCCCGGCTCCCATGACCTCGACGATAGGAGGCACCACTGACAGTCAGCGCCGGACGGAGCGGGAGCGAGCGGGCCGGGCCGGGGCGGACCGGGCGAGCCGGGAAAGGGCGGGCGACCCGGGAAAGGGCGGGAAGGGGCGGGAACCGACGACAGCGACCACCCCCGTGAGCCGCTGCCGCCCCGTTCCCCCGTGTCCCGCGTCCCTCTGTTCCACAGCCGTCCCCCGACGGACTGGAACACGTTCGGACGATAGAACGCAGGGTAGGGAGACGGGAGATTCAATGCGCCCAGTGGGGCGGCCCCGGGGGTATCGGTCCGCACAGTCACTCGTGCGGGGCGGTCCACCGGCGCTACGGCCGTGTCCGGGGCGGGAACGGGGAGACAGGTGCGAGCACGGGAGCGCGCGGACGACCTTCTGCTGATGCACCGGCTGGCCCGCACGGGCGGAACCGCCGAGCTGCTGCGCTGGCTGGCCGGACGGGCCGGGGGCTGGGCCGGGCTCGTCGGCCCGGACGGGACGGTGCTGCACGCGGCGGCCCGTACCGCGCGGACGGTGGTCCCCGACGTCGCGGGGCTCGTCGCCGAGGGCGCGAGGGCCCTCGTCGAGCGCGGGGCCCGGGCGTACTCCCTCGACACCGGCGGGCACACCGCCCTGCTGTTCCCCCTGAGCGCCGACGACCGCACCGCCCCCGTGCTCGCCGTCGTCACCCCCCGGCCCGTGGCCGCCGGGCTCGCCACGCTGCTCGCCGATGTGGTCCTGCCGTTGTCCGTGTGCCGGCAGGCCGAGACCCTGGAGCGCAGACGCCGCCGGGTGGACATCGCCGAGTTCCGTGGCCGCGAGGCGGTGCTGCACCTGCTGATGACGGGCCAGCTCTCCATCGCCCAGCAGGTCGCCGGCGCGCTGCGCCCCCGGCTGCCCGATCCGGTACGGGTGTGTGTCGTGGAGTGCTCGGGCGACGGCCGCGACGAGGTGGCCCGGGTCTGCGCGGACGCGGACGGCGGCCGGTCCTGGATCGTGCGCTGCCCGGTCTACGCCCGCCATCTCATCCTGGTGATGCCCGCCCGGGAGCCGGGGGAGGCGGAGCCGGCTGCCGCCCCGACCGACGAGACCGTCGCCGCCCGGGTCGGCGACTGCGTCGTGGGCGTCAGCGAAGCCGTGCCGCTGGCCGACACCGCGACCGGCTACCGCCAGGCCTTCCACGCCCTGGCCGTCGCCCGCGAACTGCCGTCCCGGCACGCCCGGTTCGGCGTCTCACCGGACCCCGCACTCGTCGTCGGACCGGCCGGACGGCAGTGGGCGAACGACCTGCTGACCCCGCTCCTGACCCATGTCCCGCGCCGCGCGCAGGACCCCGGCGCCCAGGAGCTGGTGGCCACGGCCGGCTCCTGGCTGGCGTTCTCGTCGCACGCGACCGACCACCTCAAGGTCCACCGCAACACCCTGGCCGCCCGGCTGCGGCTCATCGGCGAGCTGCTCGCCCTCGACCTGCACCGGCTGGCCGACCAGGCCGCCCTCGACCTGGCGCTGCGCGTCCGCGCCGCCCCCGCCCCGGCGTGCGCCCCCGAGCCCGCCCCGTACGCCCCCTCCGGATCCGGTACGCGAGAGGCGGCGCGGGGACTCGACGAGATCCTGCGCCGCCCTGCCGTACGGGACTGGGCCGACCAGCAACTGGCCCCCGTCCTCGGCTCCGAGGAGACCCTGCGCACCTGGCTGCGCTGCGAGGGCCGCCTGGGGCCGGCCGCCGTCGAGCTGGGCATCAGCGTGCCCGGCGCCCGCAAGCGCCTCACCCGGCTGGAAACGGCCCTCCAGCGCTCGCTGCTCCGGCCTCCGAGCGCCCGCTACGACCTGTGGCTGGCGCTGAGGTCCCGGGACCTGGCCGCCGCCTAGAGGTGTCCTCGGCGGGCGGTAGGCCGAGCGGCGGGCGTGCAGCGGTAGGTCGAGCGGCGTGCGGTCGGCCGTGCGGCCGGATCGGTCCTCGCGTGGTCGGGAGGCGGCGTCACCCACCGCCGTACGACGAGCCGCGCCGCCGCCCCTGCGCCACCTCACGCCCGAGCGGGGTCAGGGCGTGCACCACTTCGCATCCCCTGCGCGTACTGGTGATGAGCCTCGCGTTGCGCAGCACCGACGCGTGCTTGCTCGCGCTCGCGATCGACACGCCGATCCGCAGGGCCAGTTCGCCCGTCGAGCAGGGCGAGGCCAGAGCGCACAAGGCCATGGCCCGGGTGCGGCCGAGCAGTTCGGGCAGGCCGTCGTGAGTCTCCGTACTGCCGGAGCGACGGTTCGCGGGGTAGACCAGAACCGGTGGCAGGCCGGGGTCGATGAGCGTGATGGCACGCCCCGTGCAGAAGAAGGACGGGATGAGCGAGATACCGCGACCGCGCAGGTGGAGGTCGCCGTCGCGTGGATAGTCGGCGACCAGCGTCGGCGGCTCCCAGCGGATGGCGGGAGACAGCGTGCTCAGCAGCCGTTCGGCGCCCCCTTCCAGCAGATCCCGGCTGCGGTACGCGCGGTCGCTGTGCACCATGTCGTCGATCAGCTGCCGCTGCGGGAGGAGGAGTTCGCGGAAGTAGACGGCGAGGGCGGCGTCGAGCTCCTGCCGGGCGGCGCGGTCGCCTTCGGCGAGCCGCCGGAGCCCGTCGGACGGCGTCCGCTGCGAGCAGCACGCGGCCAGTTCGGCGCGCACACGGTCCGTCGGTGTGGCGAGAATCAGGTCACGGGCGACCTCCATTCCGCCTCGGTGGGGTGGCGTCAGGAAGTCGGGGAACTTGCCCCGGGCCGGCACCAGCGTGGTGAGCAGGCGGATCGGCTCTCTCAGGTCGCTCCTGGCCAGCCGTCTGCGGACGTGCGCCAGCCATGGCGCGTGTTCGGGGGTGGCCCGGGGGGCCTGGAGTGCGTGGAGGCTGTTGACCAGCTCCCACATGGGGTCGGGGCGGGGAGCCACCGTGATGCGTGTCAGGTCGTCTGCGGTGAAATGGATACGGAGTTCCATGGATCCCCCGAATGAACACGTCCGTTTGCCGTGCGATGAAAACCCTTGGACCCGTATTCACGGGCCTCTTCATCATCGTTGGAGAAGCTCCCAAAGGAGCGATGAAGGACCCAAGACCGACCAGATGGGGGAAAACGCGCATGCGTCAGTTTCGGAGGACCATCAAGAGGACAGCGATGACCGCCACGGCGCTCGCCACCGGCGCCGTGCTCACGTTGGGCGGATCGGCCACCGCGGTGGAGTCGGCAGCCACGATCCACGGCTGCCCGTCCGGGGCCGTCTGCCTGTATCCGAACGCGAGCTGGAACGGCGACAGGCCGAGCCACGCGTTCTACTCGTACGGGGTCCACAGGATCTACGACCAGTACGGCATGAAGCGCTGGTTCAACAACCAGACCGGCGGAGCCAAGGCCTACCGGTGCACGGGCTCCAACGGCACTGGCTGCGGGGGCAACCAGGCGGCCGGCACGTACTACGACTACGACTTCACGCCGATCAACTCCGTGAAGCTGGCTCCCTGACGGAGTCGCGCCTTCCGTAATCGGCCTGCCTCCTGGCGTCGTGGTGACGCGCGCCAGGAGGCAGGCCGCCGTGACGATGGGGCCGGGCTGTCAGCCCGTCCAGCCGAGGAACGCGGACCAGGCGTCCGGGGCGACGGCGAAGGCGGGCCCGTCGGGCACCTTCGAGTCACGGACGTGGACGGCGTGGGGGCAGGCGGCCACCTCGACGCAGTCGCCACCGCTGGAGCTGCTGTAGGAGGACGTGTGCCAGGCGAAGGCGACCTCGATGCAGTTGCCGCCGCTGTCGCTGCTGTAGCTCGACGTGAACCATCGGAGGGTGCTGCTCATTCCGCTACTCCTGCCAACCGCTTGATGAGGTCCAGCGATTCACGAGGACCCAGGGCCTGTGACCGGATCTTCGCATAGCGCTGAGCGTACGTGCTCACCTTTGCCGGGTCACTGATCAGCAGGCTCTCGTCCTGCGGCTCCAGATAGACGAGATGCTCGTGCGCCGGAGTCTCCACCAAGTTCATCTCGCCACGGGCTCCTGCGTACTCCCCGTACTTCCCGGCGTCCAGCGGCAGCACCAGAAGCGTGACATTGCGGCGGCGGGCGCACTCCACGAGATGGAGCAACTGCTCCCGCATGACCTCCTCGCTGCCGATGGTCCGGCGCAGGACGGCCTCGTCGATGATGATCTCGATCATCGGGAGCGGATCGCGGTCGAAGAGGGCCTTGCGCTCCATCCGCAGCTGGACCAGCTCCTCCACCCGCTGGTCGGAGAGCGGCGGGTAGCCGCCGCCGATCAGCGCTCGCGCGTACGCCTCCGTCTGGAACAGCCCGTGGATGACGTTCGTCGCGAACAGCTGGAGGCTGACCGCTCCCTGCTCCAGCAAGGCGTAATCCTGGAACTGGCGCGGGTACTTCTCCATCCGCATGAACCGCCGCGCGGTCTCGAACACGCCGGTCCCGTTGCCGAGTACGCGTTCGAGCTCCACCAGCATCGCGTCGCTCGCGGGCTGTGCGCACGTCTCCATGGCGCTCACGGCCGCTGCCGAGTAGCCAATCTCATGGCCGAGCTGTTCCTGTGTCCACCCCCGCTGGATACGCAGTGTGCGGGCCACTTCGGCGACCATGAGGGCCATCGGGCTCGCGGTCTGCTTGTTCTCAGCACTGGCCATTACGCGATCTCTTTTCGACTCAACCGAACTCAACCGGTCATTACTCGAAGTCGTTGAAATCCACCCCACTTCAGAGAAGTTCGAGCAGGTCAACGGCTGTACGACGCACCTCGGCAGGTACGGAGAACGCTAGGTGATCGGGGTCACAATCGTCTCGTGAACGCACTTAATGACGGGCTGAGGTCCGAGTGGATTCCGGAGTCCGGATTTCACCTTCGCAAGGCGGGCGTGCAATTCGACGCCGTCCGCGTGGACGGCGACGACGGGCGGCGGCTGGCCGACCTGATGGAGGAGTTGGTCGGCGGCGAGCCGGGACCCGTCGTCACCGAGTCGAACGGCCGGCGCGGGGTGTACTTCCTCGTCCCGGCGGGCTCGACGGCCGGGCGGCCGTGGCCGCGTGCGGTGACGCAGCTCAACGCGGCGACGGGCCGCATCAGTTACGTCCCCGTACCGGCGCTCGGTGGTGACACCTGGCCGCTAATGTGGCGGTACCCGCCCACGCGGCCGGGGCGGTTCGTGCACACGCTGATCCTGTTCAACGCGGCATACGCGTTACTGAGTTGAGCGGCCCAGATACGTCACGGGGCCCGCGTCCGGAACCGCGATCTCGTGGAAGCCGAGGCGGTCGTAGAAGGCGCGGGCCCGGGTGTTGGCGGTCAGCATGGCCAAGTGAACGGCCTTGACGCCCTGTTCGTCCAGCGCGGCGAGGAAGGCCTCCATGAGCCGTCGCCCGTGCCCGGACCGCTGGTGGGTCGGGAGCAGGTCGATGTGCAGGTGGGCCGGATAGTCGGCCAGCTCCGGCACGATCATGCGCTCGGGGTCGTGCATCAGGGCGGTCATCCGCTCGGTGGGGGAAGCGGGTTCGCGTACGGGGGCCGGGTAGCGCTCCGCGAGGCCGGGAAGCCATTCGGCGCGGTAGCGGTCGACGAAGGACGCGGTGTCCGCCGTACCGAGGATGTAGCCGACCGCGCGCCCGCCGTCCTCGACCACGAACGTCAGCCCGGGCTCCAGGACGGCGTAGGGCGCGGCGAAGATGTTCGGCAGCAGGGCGGGGTCCGGGTAGAGGTGACGGGCGTCCCCGCCCTCGTGCCCCGTGCGTACGCAGATGTCGAAGAGGGCCTCGCGGTCCTCGGGTCGGTACGGACGCAGCACGGGCGACGGAGGAGTCATGCGGGGATCCTTCAGGTGCGGGAGCGCTCCCGCAAGGGTTTGAGCGGCACGGGGGCGCGTGATCGCGCACTGGCCCGGGGTGTCGCCGTCGGCGGGCGTGAGGGCAACGCCAGTGCGCACGCTCGTGGTTGACAGTAGTTACTTGCACATGCAAGATTTGGTTCCGCAGGGCAAACCGCCAACGGGGCACTGCGGCAGTCAATCGCTTGCATGTGCAGGCAAATAGCAAGGAGAAGGCCAGTGCGCGGCAACTCGGGAGGGCGAACTGCTGATGGGTGGGCGGCGATCACACAAGCGCCCTCGCTCTGAGCACCTCCCCGCGCTGGCAGCCGGACTGTCGGCTCGCCCCGCTCGCCCTGCTCGCCCCGTTTCCCTGTCCCCCCATTCCCTGTCCCCCCATTCCCTGTTCATCCCGCCCGTTCACCGTACGGAAGGACCTCTCATGCACTGGCTCCATCTCGCCATCGCCGTCGCCTTCGAAATCCTGGTCGCCATCGCCGCCGGAAAGGCCGAGGGCTTCAAGAACCGCAAGTGGACCGGCATCACTCTGGCCAGCGGCGCAGCCGCGACCTTCTTCCTCAGCAAGGCGCTGCTGACCTTCGACGTCGGCGTCGGCTACGCCCTGTGGACGTCCGTCGCGGGCGTCGGCATCACCGTCCTCGGCGCGCTGTTCTTCGGTCAGCGCCTGAACGCGAACAAGGCGATCGGCATCCTCCTCGTCATCGGTGGGGTCGTCGGCCTGCAACTGAGCGGCTCCGCCTGAGCTTTCGGAGCCCCGAAGCCCCGAAGCTTCTGAGCCGCTGAGCCCCTCAGCCCTTGAGGGTGACTACTCCCGACCTTGCGCAACCCGCTCGTCCGCTCGTCCGCTCGTCCGCTCGTCCGCACGTCCGCACGTCCCGCCCCCATCGCGCCTCGCGCGTCCCCCTGACGGCATCCCTGAGAGAGGACCCACCTCCCATGTCCAACGCAGCCAAGAACTCCACCAACGCCTGGCTCTCGCTCCTCCTCGCCGGAGTCTTCGAGATCGGGTACGCGCTCGCCGTCGGCGGCAGCGAAGGCTTCACCGTCCTGACCTGGTCCCTGGTCGCGGTGGTGTTCTTCCTGCTGACCCTGTACGCGCTGAGCCTCGCCCTCCGGACGATCGACGTGAGCATCGGCTATGCCGTCTGGGCGGGGATCGGCGCGGTCGGCGCCGCAGTGCTCGGCCCGCTCTTCTTCGACGAGACCCTCACCCTGGCCAAGGGCGTCTGGCTGGCCGTCATCATCGTCGGGGTCATCTGGCTCAAGCTCGCCGACCGCACGAAGCCCGAGGCGGTCGCCGCCCCCCGCCCCGAGCCGGTCGCGGACTGCCCCGGCGCGCTCCAGGTCTGAAGCTCCCCCCCCTCCGCCGTACGCCGCAGGCGCCCGCCGCCCCTTCACGAGGGGGCCACGGGCGCCTGCGGCGTACCGGTCGGATCGGCGAGGCGCTGCTGGATCGGCCTGGCCGCCGAAGCCGGCCGGGTCGCCTGAGTGGGCTGCCCAAGTAGGTCATCGTCTGTCCTATAGGGCCTCTAGTCTGCGGTTTATGCAGAAATACGAGGACGGCGTCGAGATCCTTGTCCCCGCGAGCCCGGCCCACCTGGAGGCCTGGCTCGACATGCATCACAGGGAACGGACCGCGCTCTGGGTGAAGATCGCCAAGAAGCACACCGGCATCCCGTCGCTCACTTGGGAAGAGTTGGTCGACACGGTGCTCTGCTTCGGCTGGATCGACGGTCAGCGGCGGGGCTTCGACGACTCGTACTTTCTGCAGCGCACGACACCCCGCAGGCCCCGCTCCGCCTGGTCGCAGGTGAACGTCGACAAGGCCGAGGCGCTGATCGCGGCGGGCCGGATGCGCCCCCGCGGCCTTGCCGAGGTCGAGGCGGCGCGGGCAGACGGCCGCCTGGCGAGGGCATACGCCTCGCCGAAGAACGCCACCGCACCACCGGATCTCGTCGAAGCCCTCGATGCGAACCCGGCAGCGCGGGCGTTCTACGACACGCTCGGCAAGACCGACCAGTTCGCGTTGTACTTCGGTCTGGTCACCGCCCGTACCGAGAAGACGCGGCTGGCCCGCCTGGAGCGGATGGTGGCCTCGATGGCACGGTCCGAGCGGCCGTCGTGATCGACCACTCGGTCGACGCGTTTCGCGTCTCAGTGAGGGAACTTCGCCTCATCCCCATCACCCCGAAAGCAACAGGGAAGCACGATGATCAATTCTAACGATTTCCCGGAGCCCGCCATAATTTCGGTCAACGGCGTGGAACTCGAAGTCTTCGAAACGGGACGAGAAAACAAGGGAAAGCCCATCGTGCTCTGCCACGGCTGGCCTGAGCTCGCGTACTCCTGGCGTCACCTGATGCCCGCCCTCGTCGAATCCGGCTACCACGTCATCGCACCGAACCAGCGGGGTTTCGGTAACTCATCCTGCCCGGCCGAAGTGACGGAATACGACATCGAGCACCTGTCGGGCGACCTCGTCGCGCTCCTTGACCACTACGGATACGACGACGCCACCTTCGTCGGCCATGACTGGGGTGCGTTCGTCGTCTGGTCGCTGGCCCTGCTGCACCCCGACCGTGTGAACAAGGTGATCAACCTGTCCTTGCCTTACCAGGTGCGCGGTGAAACGCCGTGGGTCGAGGTCATGGAACAGTTCCTCGGCGGCGACTTCTACTTCGTCCACTTCAATCGGCAGCCGGGCATTGCGGACGCCGTGTTCGATGCGAACACACGCCAGTTCATCCGCAACCTTTATCGGAAGAGCGTGCCTCCGGCACCCCCTGAGCCGGGCATGGCGTTTATCAACCTCGCCCTGGCGGAAGCGCCGCTCGGTGACCCTGTCATGAGCGACAGCGACCTGGCCGTCTACATCTCCGGGTTCGAAACGTCGGGATTCACAGGCGGCATCAACTGGTACCGGAACCTCGACCGTAACTGGCACCTGCTGGCGGACGTGGACCCGATCATCAAGCAGCCCGCCCTCATGATCTACGGCGACCGGGACTTGGCGGTCCCGAGGTCCGAGTCCCTGACAGAGTTCGTGCCCGATGTGGAAGTGGTCGGCCTGGACTGCGGTCACTGGATTCAGGAGGAGATGCCGGAGGAGACAAAGCAAGTGATTTCAAAGTGGCTGGAACAGCAGGATGCCATCAGTCTGCACTGAGAGGGCTCGCTGGACGTCGGAGACGTCGGACAACAAGGGCAGCGTCAAGGTGCCTTGAGGAGATCGCGGAGTCCGGCGATGTAGGCACCGATGTCGGGAGCGTGGGGAACCTGGCCGGTGTCGACGGGCTCTTCGGCGGTGCTGGAGGTGTGGGCGGTGCGGCAGGGGCGGCAGAGGCCGTCGGGGAGGGCTTCGGGGCGGCCGGGGGCACCGCATTCCGCGCATTCCACCAGGATGCGGCGGGTGGGGGTGCCGGGTGCGGCGGGCTCGGCAGGCAGCCGGGGCGGGATCTTGTCGGTGAGGCGGCGGCGGACGAAGCCGACCGGGGAGTCGACGTGCGCGGGGAGCCCTGCGGTGAGGGCGGCGGTCAGGTAGTCGGCGTCGACGCCCCGGGCGAGCCATTCGGCCGCCTGGGCCTCCAGGGCTGCGCAGTCGTCGGCGGAGAGGCCCAGGCGGTGGTCCGCGCGGCCGAGCCGGGCGAGGGCGAGGTAGGCGGGGGAGTGGGACGCGGTCGGCCCCGGTGTCGGAGTGGCCGCCGGAGCGGTGCCCCGGGCCGGGCCCGGCGCGGGCGCCCTGTCCGAGAGGCCGGCCGGGGTGCGCTGGTGCGGTACGGGGACGAGGGCCGAGGGCTTCGCGGGTTCTGTGTCCTCTGCGGGCTCCGGGGCGGCGTCCGTGCGAGGGAACTGCGGGGCCTGCCGGGCGGGTTCGCCTCGGGGAGCCTCCGGCAGTGAGGGCGGGGGCGGGTTCTCCGCCGGGGCCGCCTCCGGGGGTGAGGGCGGCGGCGGGTTCTCGGCCGGGGCCCAGGGAGGCGGAGGGGCGGCGGCGGAGGAGGCCGTGACGTCCGGTGCGGGGGCGGTGTCCCGGGCGCTCTCGGCGGCGAGGTAGGTGTTCCACCACTCGTTGTCGCGGGCGGTGCGGGACCAGAAGGTGCGGAAGGCCCAGCGGGTCGTCTCGCCCTGGCCGACCGCGCACCGTACGCGCCGCAGGTGCCCGGCGACGGAGAGGGCGGTCAGGGCGGTGGAGATGGCCTGCTGCCCGTAGAGGGGGAGTTGCTTGGCGAGGGTCTTGACGCTCATGGCCGCGCCCTCGGGGAGGTGGTCGACGAACCCGGCGACGTACCGCTCGCGGGTCGGCAGTAAGGCGAAGTCATCGGTGCGTCGCGGGAGTTGCCCGGGAGCGGACCGCTTGCCGTAACCGGGCGTCGCCATCGGGTACGGGGGCGAGGATGCGGGGGCGTGCGGGGCAGGGCTAATGTGCTGGGTAGCCATGAGATCGGCTTTCTGGGTTGGGATCTTGTGGTGAGACCCCGGCCTGGTGCGTAAACACCGTGCCGGGGTCGTTTGGTTCTCGCACCGTAAGCAGTCGCGACGGCGCGCCGCAAGCTGTCACGATTAGTCATACTTGCTGGCCGTGACGGGGTCGGGAGGGTGGGGAGGTTTCCCCAACCTCCCTCTTTTTCCTACCGGTTACAGAGGAGGCTCGAAGCCCGGACCTCGCGTCCCGACACCCGCGACCCGGACCCCGAGCTTCGGGCCCGGACCTCGTCCAGATACCCCCGCACGAGTGAACGCCCCGCTCCGGCGCTCGCGTCCTGGACGCCGAGCTCCGAGCGCCGGGTGCCTGTGCGGGGAGGTCCTGGTCGCGGTGCCACACCGGAAGTTTCACCGTGCTGCCGTGCACACGTCGGGCGTTGGCGAAGCTGTCGGCGGCGGGCCCCTGGTGGTCAGCGTAGCCAGGTAGGAGGGTCCCGGGGGTGTGGTCGCAGGGGACCCGGGTCCTGGAAAGGAACCCCGAACATGCAAAGAGCGGCGGGAGGCCCGGTCCGCCCGGACGCGTCCCGCCGTCAGTCGTGGTCGTGTCAGGCGGCGCTGCGCAGCGCCTGCACCGCGCGGGCGAGCTGGTCGTCGGAGCTCGCGGTGTTGAGGGCCGAGCTGAGGACTTCGGCGTAGGTGGCGCGGGCGTCCTGGTAGTGCTTGCGGCCCGCGTCGGTGATGACGGCGTAGACGCCGCGCTTGTCGTCGGCGCAGGTGTCCTTGTACGCGTAGCCGGCGCTCTCCAGCCGCCCCACCAGGCGGGTCACGGAGCTCTGGCCCAGCCCGATGCGGTCCGCGAGCTCCTGCATGCGGCGTTCGCTGTTCTCGGCCTGGGCGAGAACCTCCAGGGCGCGGTACTCGGAGAGGCCGACGCCGAAGCGGCGCTGCAGGGTGTGCGCGAGCTGACGTTCCACGAAGGCGTGCAGACCGAGAACGGCCTCCCACATGGTCTGGTCGGAGGCGGCGCGCGGCTGCTTGTGGATCGTCATGGAACGGCTCCCCTTCTCGACTGCGATGCCTACCAAGGTACATGCCCATGCAATTATCTGAAGGGGGTGACGTGAGGGTGACGCCGTGGTCGAGCTTCCTGCGGGGCGCCGGCGACCGAGGTGCGGTGATTGTAAGTGCAAGTAAAGAGGGGCGGATGAGTCAGGGTCGGTGGCGCATGCCCATCAGGGTGCCGCAGCTGTCCGGGTCGCCGGGGCCGACGCCGTGATCCGCGCGATCGCCTCGACCGTCAGGGCGCGCTCGTGGGGCTCGGTCTCCAGGGCGCGGTGGATCGACAGTCCTTCGATGAGCGCATCGAGCTGACGGGCGGTGGCCGGGTCGAAGTGCCATTCCAGGGCGCGGCGACTGCGGCCCATCCAGGTGCGGGTGAGCTCGCGGTAGGCGGGCCTGCGCGCGGCGAGGGTGTAGAGCTCATGGGTGAGGATGAGCTCGCGCTGGTTGCCGCCGGAGAGGTGGTGGACGAGATCGGCGACGGCCTCGCGCGCCTCGTCGGGGGTGCTCGCGGCGCCGAGGCGGTCCTCGAAGACGGCGACGATCGTGCCGGAGAACCGGGTGAACGCCTCGTGCAGCAGCTCGTCCATGCCGGAGAAGTGGTACGTCATCGAGCCGAGCGGCACGCCAGCGCGGGCGGCGACCTTGCGGTGCGAGACACCCGCGACGCCCTCGTCGACGATGAGGTCCAGCGCGGCGTCGATGATGCGGTCCCGTCGTTCGGGGTCGGTGCGCCCTGTCGCCACGCGGGGCCTCCTCGGTGGGCTCGGTCCTTCTCGCAGCATAGAGCGCGGGGGAGGGGTGGAGGCGGGGCCGGGAGGGCGACCGGGAGAGGGGCCGGGAAGGGAGTGTACGAACGTACGCCTTGGGCGTACGCTCGTACGCCTGCACACCCGTACGTCTGCGCACCCGTAGACCCGTATGCCTGCACGCCCGTAGACCCGTACGCCTGCACACCCGTACGCCCAGGGCTCGCCCTCTCCTCCCGTACCCGTCGATCTGCCGAGGCCCGACTCCCATGAAGAACCCGCCCGTCATGGACGCCACCACCCGCCGCTGGCGCGCGGCGCTCTTCCTTTTCATGCTCGCCACCGGGGTGAGCATGGCGTCCTGGGTCGCCCGCACCCCGGCTGTCCGGGACGCGCTGGACGTGACGACCGGAGCGATGGGCCTGGTGCTGTTCGGGCTCTCCGTCGGGTCGATGGCCGGGGTGCTGGTCTCCGGCGGGCTGGTGCGCAGGCACGGCGGGCGGCCGGTGATGGCCGTCGGGGCGGGGCTGCTCGTGGCGGGGCTGCTGGTGATCGCCGGGGGTGCGTCGCTGGAGGTGTCGGCCGGGGTGTTCTGCGGACTCGCGCTGTTCGGCGCCGGGATGGGTCTGGCGGAGGTGGCGTTCAACATCGAGGGCGCGGCCGTCGAACGGGTCCTGGGCCGCCCGGTGCTGCCGGTGCTGCACGGCTGCTTCAGCCTGGGGACCGTGGTCGGCGCGCTGCTCGGGATGGGGCTGACGGCGGTCAGGTTCCCGGTCGGCTGGCACCTGGCGGCGGTCGCCGTCGCCGTCGCGGCGGCCGGTGCGTGGACCGTACGGGCGGTGCCGGCGGGCACGGGGCAGGAGGGGCCGGACCCCGAGAGCTCGGCGGACCCCGAGGGCGCGGTGGGCTCCGCCGCTGGAGCCGCTGGAGCCGCTGGAGCCGCTGGAGCCGCTGGAGCTGCCGGAGCTGCTGGAGTCGCTGGAGCTACCGGAGCCGCCGACTCCGAGGCCGGTGGCGGGGCGCGGCGGCCGGGCGGAATCCGTGGGCAGCTGGAGGTCTGGCGGGACCGGCGGCTGGTGCTGATCGGCCTGATCGTGCTGGCCATGGCCTTCGCGGAGGGTTCCGCCAACGACTGGCTGCCGCTGCTGATGGTGGACGGCCACGGGACGAGTGCGACGGCCGGTTCGCTGACGTTCATGCTGTTCGCCGTCGCGATGACGACCGGCCGGTTCACGGGCGGGCCCCTGCTCGTGCGCTACGGCCCGGCGGCCGTGGTCCGGGCCAGCGCGCTGGTGGCGGCGGCCGGTGTGGCCCTGGTGGTCTTCTCCGAGAACGCGCTGCTCGCCGGGGCGGCGGTGGTGCTGTGGGGCCTCGGAGCCTCGCTCGGTTTCCCGGTCACGATCTCGGCGGCGGGCGAGGGCGTGCGGAACGCTTCGGCCCGGGTCGCGGCGGTCTCGACGGCGGGCTACGCGGCGTTCTTGGTCGGCCCGCCCTCGCTGGGCTTCCTGGCCGACCACGTGGGGCTGCGGAACGCCATGGTGGTGGTCCTTGTGCTGCTGGGCGGCGCGGCGCTGATCACCCGGGCTCTGCGGACACCGTCCCCCGGGGCGGACGCGGAGCCGCCCGGCACACCGGCTCGTGGAGCCTGTCAGTCGGACTTGGTGTAGATCAGGCTCTCGCCCGTCCCGGCCGTCGACCGGCGCAGGTCCCCGCCCGGGAGCAGGGTCAGTTCGGTGGGCTTCCCGGGCGTGCAGGAGGAGGCCGGGCGGCCGGAGGACACCGTGGAGGGGCCGATGCGGACCGGGCCGTCCCCGGTCGGCGGGCTGGAGAGGGCGGCGGTGAACACGCAGTGGTAGGTGGATCCGGAGGCGAGGGGCCCCTCGGCGGTGAGGACGAGGACCTCGTCGCCCACCTTGCCCTGCCGGATGGTCAACTTCCTTGAGGAGGGGCCCTGTTCGCCGGGTATGGAGCCGGTCCAGGTGCCCAGGAAGCCCTTCGGGACGGCTCCGCCGCCGCCCTGCTCCCCACCGCCGGAGCCGCCGGAGCCGCCCGGGCCGCCCGAGTCACCGGAGCCGGCGGAGCCCGACGGGCCGGGGGAGGCGGTCTTGCCCGGAGTGCCGCCGTTCATGAACGCGTACACCGATCCGCCCGCCCCGATCGCCACGACCACGGCGACGGCGATGAGCGCGACGGTGGCTCCGGCGGAGCGGCGTTCCCGGGCGGGCGGGGGAGGGGTGGGGGCGAAGTAGGAAGGGGGGAAAGGCTGTTCGGCGGTACGGCCGGGGGCCGGGGCGGCGGGGCCGCCGTACGGGGCGTACTGCCCCCCGTACGGGTGGGGCCCCGGCGGTATGGGGGTGGCGGGTGGCCGTACAGGGCTTTCCGGTGGCTCCGGGCTCGTCCGGAAGGCCTGCGGGTGCTGTGGGTGCAGCGGCTGCTGTGGGTGCTGTTGGGCGGGGGGATGCTGCGGATGCCGGGCGGGCCGGGGGCCGGGCGGGGCTTCCTGGCCGCGTAGGTCCGCCGGGGCCGCCGGGGCCGCCGGGGCCGCCGGGGCCGCCGTGGCATCCGAGGCCTCCGAGCCCTCCGGTTCCTCCGGGTCCTCCGCGTCGAGCAACCCCACGGCGTGGCGGCCGAGTTGGGCGATGAGGGTGGCGGGCAGCCAAGGTTCGTCCGCCCCCGCCTCGCCCAGGCGGGCCAGGATCTCGCCGGTGCCGGGGCGGGCCGCCGGTTCCTTGGCCAGACAGTCCCGGACGACGTCGGCCAGGTCCTCCGGAATCCCGGTCAGGTCCGGGTCCTCCTGGGCGATCCGGAACATCAGGGCGTGGACCCCGCCGCTCTCCGTCGTACCGAACGGCAGCCGGCCCGAAGCGGCGTACGCGAGGACGGACCCGAGACAGAACACGTCGCACGCGGTGGTCACGCGCTCGCCGCGTACCTGCTCCGGGGCCATGAAGCCGGGTGAGCCGACCAGGGCGCCGGTGCGGGTCAGGTCGCCGTCGGGCACGGAATCCAGGGCGCGAGCGATGCCGAAGTCGATGACCCGGGGCCCGTCGATGGTCAGCAGGACGTTGGAGGGCTTCAGGTCCCGGTGTATGAGCCCGGCCCCGTGGATGTGCTGGAGGGCGTGGGCGAGCCCGGAGCCCAGGAACCGTACGGAACGCAGGGGCAGCGGCCCGTACGCTCCCGAGTCCGTGACCGGGGCGCCGGGGCGGCCCGAGACGATGCGCTGGAGGGAGGGGCCGGCGACGTAACCGGTGGCGACCCAGGGGACGGGGGCCTCGGTGTCGGAGTCCAGCACCGGTGCGGTCCACGTACCGCCGACCCGGTGCGCGGCACGGACCTCCTGGCGGAAACGGGCCCGGAACTCGGGCCGCTCGGCCAGCTCCTGGCGGACGAGCTTGAGGGCGACGGTGCGGCCTCGGTCGGAGCGGGCGAGGAAGACCTGGCCCATGCCGCCCTCGCCGAGGCGGCCGAGGAGACGGTACGCACCGATGCGGTGCGGGTCGTCGGACCCGAGCTTGTCCATGGTGCGCTCCTCCCGGTGCGGCGGCCCGCACGAGGATAACGCCGCCACCCGGCGCCGCCCCCGGGCTCCCGGTCTAGGACACGACGCGCCCGCCTTGCGGTTCCCCCGCGCCGCCGGCCTGTTCGACGTCCGCCGGCCGGTCGGGCGACGCGGACGCTCCGGCCCGCCCGGCGCGCGAGGGCGGACCCGTCGACCGGACGGGCGCGGGCGCGCACCCCGGCCCGTCCGGGGTTCGAGGACGGAACCCTTGATCGGCCAGGCGCGACGCACGCGACAACACACCGGTGCCCGGAGGTGCCGGCCAGGCAAGGCCGGGCCCCGACACCGGGGCGGGTTCCGACCTCTCGGGCGCCGTAGGGGCTTGAATCGGCTCGGAAGGTGGCGAAGCTCCCGGACAACTGCTGTCAGGGGCGTTGGGCGGAGGGGTGCCGGGCGAGGGGGTAGCCGATGTCGAAGGTGTCGGCTGACATGCGGGTGTCGTTGATTTCGAGGACGGCGCCGTCGGGGCCGGTGGTGGTGCGGGTGATGCGCAGGAGCGGGACGCCTTTGGGGAGGCGCAGGCGGGCGCTTTCACTGGGGGTGGGCATGCGGGCGCTGACGGCTTCCTCCCAGGACAACGGGGCGTGGCCCATCTGTTCGAGGAGGTCGTAGATACCTCCGGGGCCCGTGTCCTGCTGGGCGAGCCGGGTGCCGCGGGCGAGGGATGCGGGCAGGTAGCTGGTAGCCAGCTGGAGCGGTTCCCTGGTGGCGGCTTCTCCCATGACGCGGTCGCGCACCAGCACCTCCTGCTGCCCCCCGCCTTCGGGGAGCCCGAGGAGGGTGGCGATGTCGCGCGGCGCGGGTGCCCAGGTGATGGCGGGTGGTTCGAGGGCGATCCAGGGCTGGGCCGAGGCGTCGAAGTAGTAGCCACGTTCGTCGCGGAGGACCTGACGGCCGCGCGTGAGGCGTCGCCGGACGGGCTGGGCGCGGACGACGGTTCCGCGACGGCGGGTGACGTCGACCAGGCCTTCGGCTTCGAGCTCGGTCACGGCTTCGCGGGCGGTCTGTTTGGCAACCCCGTACTGCTGGGCAAGGTCGATGATCTTCGGCAGGGTGCCGCCTGCGGGATAGGTCCCGTCCTCGATGGCGGCGCGCAGTTCAGCGGCCATCTGCCGGTAGGCGGGGCTGCTCATCCGTACCTCCTGCTTTCCTTCGGATCCGGACAATCTCACTCGATAGTCCTAGCTCTATTGACGCTCTATCGAGTGCTGCCGAAGATAGTCCTAGTTCTGACGCGACGTCAGTGGCGTGGTGCATCCCGCTGCGGACCGCCTCTGGTCCCCGTCGTCTCACCTGGGGGTGACGCATGCTCCTCGCTGTCGTACGCCATGCCGAGTCGATCGAGAACGCGAATGTACTCCTCGCGGTACCGGCGAGCCCTGGGCGCCACGGTGCCGGCGCTGCCTGGGCAGGCCGACGGGCCAGGGTTCGCCGGATGCCGAACGCGGGGGTTCTGGTCCACGAGCGGCGCGGACGTCGCTTCCGCGGGGTCGGCGTCGCCGAGCCCGGCTGCTGAGGGGAGAACGCGTGATGAACAGCGTCGTCTACTTCAACGGGCCAGTGCAGAACGGTGACTTCACCTTCGCTGAGCGACCGGGCAAGGCTGCGGGGATACGGATTGCTGAGGCGCTGAACGCCCTGCTCGGTCTGGTGCCGGTGCCGCACCTGTGGAACACCGTCACGCTCGCCGGGGACGTGCGCCACCGCTGCGCAGCAGACCGGGACACGGTGGGCAGGCAGCAGCGTGAGCAGGAGGCACTCCTGGCGAAGTACGCACCCGGCCCGATGCCGACGGGGGGCCTGCGCACCGACGCCGATCATCAAGTGGCCGGTCTGGCACTGGACATGACCAGAAATCTGCTGGCCGACGGAACGCTGACCGTGCGGGACCTGCCGGTCCGGCTCTGCACTCGCTGCGGGTACATGGCCGGCGGGGGTGCGGCAGGCGACTGCCGCTCCTGCGGCCACGGTGGCGGCCGGGTGACGCGCCGTCCGCTGCTGGTCTTCGACCGTACCGCGTACGGCCCCGTCCTCGGGCGGGACGACGTACACGCGGCTGGGGCCCGAACCCCGTCGCACCTGTTCACCATCGCCCACCACGCACCTCAGCTGCTCGTGCTCTCCCGCACCCGGGATCACGGAGTGGATCTGTCACCGCTCGGGCTGGAGGGCATGGTGCTGGACCCACGGGCCGGGCTGCACGTCGCGGTGCTGGCCGCCGCAGGCGCGTTCGGTGCCGTGCGGCCGGTGATGACGGTGACCGAGAACGCCGCGGCCCACGTGGCGGCCTACGGTGCCCCGTTCCGCCGGCACGGGCCGGTCAGGCTGCGGTACGCGCTGCACGGAAAGATCCCCTACGAGGCCGCGGCGAGCGCCCAGCTGTACGAGGTGCACCGTGCCCAGGAGGTACAGGACCTCTTCACCGACTGGTACCTGCCGCTGTGCGCCGCTCGCGAGCGGGCCGGTATCAGCGCCGCCCGGATCCCCGCCCTGCTGAAGCTCCTGCGCCGGGCCCACCTCGCCCGACCGGCGACTCCCCCGGGTGACCTCCTCGCCGACCTGCGGCACTGCGCCGCGGCAGGTGATATGCGCTGGGTGACGGGCGCTCGGGCGCTGGCCTGCGCCCTGTCCGACCGAGAGGACACACGCGGTCCGATGGGCCCGACGAGAGGAGCACCCTGATGGATCTGGCCGACTGGCGGTTCGTCAAGACGCGCACAGCCGATGCCGACGGGGTGGTCTACGTCTCGGCCGACGGCACCCGATATCGGAGGACCGGCGGTACGGCGCTGCGGCGCGAGGCGGCGTTCCAGCAGATGGCCGCCGCTCTGGGCTACCCGGTACCGCAGGTGCTTGACCACGGCGAGACGAGCACCGGCACGTTCTTCGTCGACGAGGAATCCCTGGGCGGGCAGTCGCTGCACGAGAAGGCGCTGGCGTCCCTGGACGGCGGACGGGAGCTGTCCGACCAGGTGGTCGACCAGCTCGCCGAAGTCTCCTCCCGACTGCTTGCCGCCCAGGCCGCACACCCCGTCGACCGGGGACCCGACGCTCTACGACGGTGGGTCGAACAGGCGGGTTGGACGCGCAACGTCTTCACCGAGAACCCCGACCTCGGCACCCACCGCACCCGGGCGGCCCTCACCCGGGTGACGGACGAGCTCGCCGGCACACCCATGGTGTGGGGCCACCTCGACTACGGCCTGCCGAATGTCCTGCCCGCAGGGGTCATCGACTGGCAGCACCACGGCGTGACGCCCCCGGGATACGACGTCGTCCTGGCCCTGGAGGTCATCCCCTTCAAGGGGGGCGCCAAAGGCTACGCCGCCACCCCACAGCAGCGCGAGCGGTACCTGGGCGTTCTCGATTCGGCAGCCCGGGCCGCCGGCCACCCGCCGGTCAGTCCGCACCAGGGGGCCTTTCTCCTGATCAAGAGCCTGTTCTTCCTGGCGCTGATGCGCCCGACCGATCCCGCCCGGGCCGACAAGCACCAGAAGTGGCAGTACCGGCGTCACCTCTTCCTGAAGGGACTCGAGCAGTATGAGCGCACCGGGAACATCGATACCGCCCTCTTCCCGACCCTCGACAGTTTCGCCACTGGGCAGGGCCCTGCCGTTCGTCCGTGACCGGGACTACCTGCTGGACCGGTCCGGCGTCATCTTCAAGGTGATCGGCGACGTCCATCCGGGCTCGCACTGGCTGGGATACGTGAAGTACTACCCCGACGAGCGCGGTGACCGGACGCTGTTCGGAAGGACCTACCGGCAGAACACGGTGGTCTCCAAGGCGTTCGGGATCCTGGCCGACCGCCCCGAGTGCTATGTCTACTCGCCCGCGATCGGATGTGTGATCACCGGCGTGCCCCGCGAGGACGTGGTGATGCACTACTCGTGCCGACAAGCCCTGGCCGCTCTGCACGAGACGCCGGACCTGCTGGACGGCTCCGCGGTGAGTGAGGATCTGCTCGCCGTCATCGGCTGGATCGTGGACCACGAGGTCGACCACGTCATCGGCGTCACGGGCTCTTTCCTCGTCGGTGTGGCGGGCGCACGCTCGGACATCGACCTGGTCTGCTACGGGCCCCGTGGCTACGAGGCAGCCCAGAACCTGTTCACCGAGCGGTCACTGATCCGCCCGTACGAGGGTGAGGCCCTGACCCGGCTGTACCTGCGCCGTGCGAAGTACATGGCCGGATCGTCCTTCGACATGCTGCTGCGACAGGAAGCCCGGAAACTGCAAGGACTGACCACCGGTGCCGGGGCCCACATCAACTGCGAACCGCTGCGCGCCGACGGCGACCGGACCTTCCACGACGTGACCGCGTGGGAGGTCGGGCACATCAGCGTGCTCGCCCGGATCACCGACCACCAGGAAGGCCTCGCGACACCGGCGCTCTACGGCATCGCCGTCGAAACCGTGATGGCCTCCACGATCGACGAAGCCGAAGTCTTCGCCCGCCGCATCACCCAGCTGCGCAGCTACCTCGGCGCCTACACCGGCGCGTTCCGCGAGGGCGACACCGTCCACCTGTCCGGGCGCCTCGTCCACATCCAGGGCCCTACCGGCACCGGTGGATTCGGCATCGAGCTGACCCCCTGGAGCGCCACCGAGAGCTACCTCGCCAACCTTGCCCGCTGACCCCAGCCCCGCGCCTTCCCGTCCCGCCGTTCCCGCCCGCCCGGCGCCCGCCTTCCTCTTCCGGCCCGCCCGGCGCGCGAGGGCGGACCCGTCGACCGTACGGGCGCGGGCGCGCACCCCGGCCCGTCCGGGGTTCGAGGACGGAACCCTGATCGGCCAGGCGCGACGCACGCGACAACGCCGGTGCCCGGAGGTGTCGGCCCGGTAGGACCGAGGCCCGAGACCGGGAGGGTTCCGCCCTCAATGGGTGGTGAGGGGGCCCGCCGCCGCCCCGGACCCGACACCCTGCCGATCCTTCCGCTCCAGGCCGTACAAGGTGGCCATTGGGGCCGCCGCCACCAGCGCCTACGCTCGCCGCATGACCCCTCATGCCCCTCATGCCCCGTCCGCCGACCCCGCGGCCGGTGCGGCCGTGAAGGCCGCGGACCGCGCGCACGTGTTCCACTCCTGGTCCGCCCAGGGCCTCATCGACCCGCTCGCCGTCGCCGGCGCCGAGGGGTCCTACTTCTGGGACTACGACGGCAACCGCTACCTCGACTTCACCAGCGGGCTCGTCTACACCAACATCGGCTACCAGCACCCCACCGTGATCGCCGCGATCCAGGAGCAGGCGGGCAGGCTCGCCACCTTCGCTCCCGCGTTCGCGATCGAGGCGCGCTCCGAGGCCGCACGCCTCATCGCCGAGCGCACCCCCGGTGACCTGGACAAGATCTTCTTCACCAACGGCGGGGCGGAGGCCGTCGAGAACGCCGTCCGCATGGCCCGGCTGCACACCGGCCGCACGAAGGTGCTCTCCGCCTACCGCTCGTACCACGGGGCCACCTCCACCGCGATCAACCTCACCGGGGACCCGCGCCGCTGGCCCTCCGACAACGGCTCGGCGGGCGTCGTCCGCTTCTGGGCCCCGTTCCTCTACCGCTCCCCGTTCCACGCGGCGAACGAGGCCGAGGAGTGCGCCCGCGCCCTCCAGCACCTGGAGGACACCCTCGCCTTCGAGGGCCCGGCCACCATCGCCGCGATCGTCCTGGAGACCATCCCGGGCACGGCGGGCATCATGACCCCGCCGCCGGGCTATCTGGCGGGCGTCCGCGAGATCTGCGACCGGTACGGGATCGTCTTCGTGCTCGACGAGGTGATGGCCGGATTCGGCCGCACCGGCGCCTGGTTCGCCGCCGACCACTTCGACGTCGTGCCGGACCTGCTGACCTTCGCCAAGGGCGTCAACTCCGGTTACGTACCGCTGGGCGGCGTCGCCATCAGCGCCGAGATCGCCGCGACCTTCGAGACCCGCCCCTACCCCGGCGGCCTCACCTACTCCGGACACCCGCTGGCCTGCGCCGCCGCCGTCGCCACCATCGGCGTGATGGAGGACGAGAAGGTCGTCGAGCACGCGGCCCGGATCGGCGAGACCGTCCTCGGCCCCGGCCTGCGCGAACTCGCCGACCGCCACCCCTCGGTGGGCGAGGTGCGCGGCCTCGGCGCGTTCTGGGCACTGGAGCTGGTCCGTGACCGGGAGACCCGCGAGCCGCTCGTCCCGTACAACGCGACGGGCGAGGCCAACGCCCCGATGGCGGCCTTCGGGGCGGCGGCGAAGAAGCAGGGTCTGTGGCCGTTCATCAACATGAACCGAACCCACGCCGTCCCCGCTTGCAACGTCTCCGAGGCCGAGGCCAAGGAAGGGCTCGCGGCCCTGGACGTCGCTCTCTCCGTCGCCGACTCGTACACGGTCCAGGGCGCGTAACGCCGCTCCCGGCCCGTACGCCGGGTGACCGGACGAACCGCTTCCCTGCGCGATCGACGCTGTGCCCATCCCCGCCGTGCCCGGAATCGGGCACGGCGGCGGCCCTGGCTTAAGGTGACCCGAGCCAGTGGTGACCCCCGCCGGAAACGGTCGGCGAACGGGGACGGAGAGGTACGGACGGATGGGGGCCGGTATGAGTCCGAGCGGAGGTGTGACGCGCAACACCCTGCGCCAGCAGATCGCCGACGCGCTGCGTGACGAGGTGCTGGCAGGGCGTCTTCCGCCGGGCCGGGAGTTCACCGTCAAGCAGATCGCCGAGCAGTACGGGGTCTCCGCGACGCCCGTCCGCGAGGCGCTCTTCGACCTCTCCGCGCAGGGGCTCCTCGTCTCCGACCAGCACCGCGGCTTCCAGGTGCGCGAGTTCACCGTCGCCGACTTCCGCGCGATGGCCGAGGCCCGCGCCCTCGTCGTCGAGGGCCTCTTCCGCGCCCCCGCCGAGAGGGTCGCCGTCCGGCCCGAGACTCTCGCCTCGATCCGCCGCCGGGCCGCGGAGGCGGTCCGCGCGGCGAAGGGCGGCGACCTCGACGTGCTGATCGGGTACGACCTGCGGTTCTGGCGGGAGCTGGGGCAGTTCATCCTCAACCCGTACGTCACCGACTTCCTCGCCCGTCTCCGCGTCCAGGCCTGGGTGTTCGCCGTGCACCGGCTGCGCCGCGACGGCATGGACGAGGACGTGCTGTGGTTCGGCCACGAGGACCTCGTCGAGGCCATCTCCCGGGGCGACCACGAGCAGGTCCACGCCGCCATGCACTCCTACTACGCGCACGCGCTGGCCTGGGCGGACCGGCTGGAGGCGCGGGCGGCGGGGGGAGACGCGCCGGTGCCGCCGGAGTCCCCGCAGGCCCCGGGGCACTGTGCGTGAGGTTCGCCCCGCATTACGCTGTCCCGACGATCGCCCGAACCTGTTGGAGAGCGAGACTTCGTGGCCTGTGACCTGTGGCTGGTCCCCCTCGTCGATGTGCTGTGCCACAGCGCCGACAATCCGTTCGCCGAAGAGATCGCCGTCTACGACAAGGCGCTGAACGACGCCGGGCTGCCGCCCGTTCCCGTCTACGCCTACATGCCGGGCCTCAACGGCGAGGTCGCCCCCGTGGCCGGCTTCGACTACGACGCCCTGCACTTCCTGCGCCGCGCCTACCTGCTCCAGTTGAGCGGCCTCGCCGTCACCCCCGTCGCCGGTCTCGACGGCGACTACGAGCAGCTCCTGGAGATGTTCGAACAAGGCGCCCAGCAGTCGCACCTGGTGTGGCACTACGACCACGCGGGGGCGTACGTCCCGGTGGACTTCCCGGTGCCGCTCTCCGACGACGCGCTGCTGGCGGGCGGCGGGCCGCTGGGCTCCTCGCACGGGCTGCTGCGCGAGCTGCAGTTCGTCGCCCCGTCCATCGGCATCGACCCGGCCAACCCGCCGGCCGCCCCGCAACCGCCCTCCGGCCCCACGGCCCTGGAGGAACCGGCGGAGGCGCCCCCCTACGACGACAGCCCGTTCGCCCGGGAACGCCACGTCTGGCTGGGTCTCCACGCGGCGGCGACCCGCAGCCTGGCCCAGGGCTCGATGATCATCTTCAGCTAGGCCGTGTCCGGCACGGCACACGTTGCATTCAAGCCCGTCCGGCGATGGAGGACCGGGGGTCCGGGGGCAGCGCCCCCGAGGAGCCACCCCGCACCCCCGGCACCCACCGCCCCGCACCACCAGCACCCCCCTGCCCCGGCCCCCGGCACCCGTCGCCCCGCCCCGGGCCCGGGGTCCTCACCGCGGTGACTCCGGCGGCCGCTGCCGCGGCATGTTCGGCCGCGCCGCCACCGACGGCATCGAGAACCGCCCCGGCGCCGCCCCCGACTCGCCGCGCCCTCCGGCGCTCCCCGTCGCCAGGGCCTGCGTGCCCATCGGCGCCGGGCCCGCCCGGAACTCCACCATCCAGTCCGCCGTCTCCGACCGCACCAGCTCGGTGATGTCCTCGGAGAACCTCCGCAGCACCCCCAGGCACCGTTCGGCCGCCTCGCTGGCCGTGCCCTCGGTCGGCCCGAGCGTCTCCCGTACGCACTCCGAGGCCCAGTCGAACTGGAGCACCTGGAGCCGCCGCTGCACTGCCTGGGCCGTGGCGAGATTCCTTATCCACCCGGAGGTGAGACCGAAATACCGGTCGCCGGCCATGCAGGCGGCCCCCAGCAGCAGGGACAGATAGCCCCAGCCCGCCGACCCGCTCAGGACGCCGGTCAGGTCGAGCAGCGGCAGGGCGGCCCCGGCGACCCCCCCGATGGCGGTACCCATCCGCAGGGCCCTGGCGGCCCGGCGCTTGCGGACCCGGTCGTTGAGATACCAGTCGGCCGTGTCCAGCGCGCCGGTCTCGACCCAGCGGTAGAGCTCGTCGAGCCGCTCGGCCGGCTCGCCCCAGTCGCCGAGGGGAAACGGGCGCCCGGTCAGATCGCGCCCGGCGGGGCGCCCCCTGGCCGGGCCGGAAGCGGAATGCTCAGCTCCGTTCTCACCGGATCCCGCATCGGTCTCTTTGCGGGGCGGCCCCTCGGGCTGCATCTCCGGCTGACTCACCGGGGCACTCCTCTGCACTCTGACGGACGGGACGACGCGTAGGGCCTCCCGGAACCGGACCCGGCCGGCCCGGAGAGGGCGGGGCGGTCCGCGCGACCGAAAACCCCTGAGGGGTAACTCTGCGTCACCGCACATGCACGCTCGTGTTTCGATGTGCATGCCCTTCCTACCGCCGAATGGTGGGCCGTGGGGTCGGAATCGCGGGATTCCCGCCTGCGCACGGCCGCTGGTCAGGTATAGGAGCACTCACGCCGGTTCCTGAATCTCACCCGAAAGAGTTGGTCCCTGGTGGGTGGAGCGCGGTGACCGGGGAGCACGTAGGCTCGGCTTACCGAAACATTTGTCGTCGAAATGCCAGGAGTGACCGTGATTCCCGGTGGTGGCCAGCCCAATATGCAGCAGTTGCTCCAGCAGGCCCAGAAGATGCAGCAGGATCTCGCCACGGCCCAGGAGGAACTGGCCAGGACCGAGGTCGACGGACAGGCGGGTGGCGGTCTCGTGAAGGCCACGGTGACCGGCTCCGGCGAGCTCCGCGCCCTGGTGATCGACCCGAAGGCGGTGGACCCGGAGGACACCGAGACGCTCGCCGACCTCGTCGTCGCGGCCGTCCAGGCGGCCAACGAGAACGCGCAGGCGCTCCAGCAGGAGAAGCTCGGCCCGCTGGCGCAGGGCCTGGGCGGCGGGGGCGGCATCCCCGGCCTGCCGTTCTGACCGGCCCCCAGGCCTGACCGGCCCAGTCCCGTTTACCGCCCGGCCCGGTCCGGTCCCGTACCGCCGGCCCGGTCCCGGGCGGGTCCGCGGGCCTACTGGTACCGACCCGTACCCACTACGGTACGGAGCAGGAAGCAAAGAAAGGCGTTCCGTTGTACGAAGGCGTTGTTCAGGACCTCATCGACGAACTGGGCAGGCTGCCCGGCGTCGGTCCCAAGAGCGCGCAGCGGATCGCCTTCCACGTGCTGCAGGCCGAGCCCACCGACGTACGCCGGCTCGCGCACGCCCTCCTGGAGGTCAAGGACAAGGTCCGGTTCTGCGAGGTGTGCGGCAATGTCGCGCAGCAGGAGCAGTGCGGGATCTGCCGGGACGCGCGCCGCGACCGGAGCGTCATCTGCGTGGTCGAGGAGCCCAAGGACGTCGTGGCGATCGAGCGGACGCGTGAGTTCCGGGGCCGCTACCACGTCCTGGGCGGGGCGATCAGTCCGATCGAGGGCGTCGGCCCGGACGATCTGCGCATCCGCGAGCTGCTGGCGCGGCTCGCGGACGGCTCCATCACGGAGCTGATCCTCGCGACCGACCCCAATCTGGAGGGCGAGGCCACCGCGACGTACCTGGCGCGGATGGTCAAGCCGATGGGCCTCAGAGTGACCCGGCTGGCCAGCGGTCTGCCGGTCGGCGGCGACCTGGAGTACGCCGACGAGGTCACCCTGGGCCGCGCCTTCGAGGGAAGGCGGCTGCTGGATGTCTGACACCACCGCAGTACGCCCCCGTCACGCATCGCGGCCCGCTCTGTCGCCCGCTCCGTCGCCGCTGTCCCCTTCGCCGTCGCCTTCGCTGTTCCCTCCGCAGTCCCCTTCGTCGTCCGCTTCACCGTCTGTGACCGCGCCCACGGGAGGTCCCCTCGATGTCTGACGCCACGCTGAACTCCGTCACGCAGGACCCGGGCGACTTCGCCGTCCAGATCGCGGACCAGATCAAGACGTTCATCGTCGCGGTCACCGAGGTGTCCAAGGTCGACGAGCCGGAAGAGGCCGTCCCGGTCCTGCTCCTCCAGGTCTCGCAGCTCCTGCTCGCGGGCGGCCGCCTCGGCGCGTACGAGGACGTCCTGCCCGACGAGCGGTACGAACCGGACCTCGGCGCCGAGCCGGACGCGGACGGCCTGCGCGAGCGGTTCGCGGCGCTGCTGGAGCCGATCGACGTCTACTCCGAGGTCTTCGACCCGTACGAGCCCCGCAAGGCCCCGGTCCCGCACCGGATCTCCGACGACCTGGCCGACCTGGTCACCGACCTCGGCCACGGCCTCGCGCACTACGAAGCCGAGCGCACCGCCGAGGCGCTGTGGTGGTGGCAGTTCTCGTACTTCTCCAACTGGGGCTCCACCGCCTCCGCCGCCCTCCGCGCCCTCCAGTCCCTGGTCGCCCACATCCGCCTCGGCCAGCCCCTGGAGGAGCTGGACGGCCTGGACACCGACCAGGACCCGGGCGAGGAGGACCTCGCCGAGGCGGCGGGCCGCGTGATGATCGAGGAGATCGCGGGCCCGCTGGGCCTGCGCCCGGTGAAGTAGCGCCCGCTGCCCACCGGAACGCGCCCGCTGTCCACCGGAACGCGCGGGCGGTTACCGGAACGCCGGGCGGCTACCGGAACGCGCGGGCGGTCACCGGAACGCGTCGGCGTTCTCCTCGGCCCAGCGGCGGTAGGGGCGGGCGGGCGAGCCGGTGACCCGGGCCACGGTGTCGTGCACGGCCAGCAGCGCGTCGTTGACGTCGCCGCCCATCAGGTCGAGGACGCTGTCCGCGACCTCGGCCCCCATCGTCGCGGCCATCGGCGGGTAGGCCTCCTCCCGGGTGACCCCGACGCAGGCCACCTTCCGGCCCAGCACCCGCCCCAGTTCGCCGGCCTGCTGCCGCGGGCTGATCCGCTGCGGCCCGGTGAGCGGGTAGGTCCGCCCCCGGTGACCCGGCCCGGCCAGCGCCGCACGGGCCACCGAGGCGATGTCGGCGGGGTGGACGGTCGGCAGCCCGACATCCGCGTACGGCACGCGCACCACGGATTCGTCGCGCACGGACTGCGCCCACCAGAGGGTGTTGGAGGCGAACTGCGTCGGCCGCAGGACGGTCCACTCCATCCCGCTCTCCCGCAGCCGGCGTTCGACGGCGAGATTCGCCCGCGCCGGGCCGAGGTGCGGATGGGTCATGACGGTGATGGAGGAGACCAGCACCACGTGCTCCACCCCCGCGTCCCGGGCGGCGTCGAGCACTCCGGCGTCGTCGCCGACGCCCGGGATCAGGAACAGTGAACGCACCCCTCCCAGCGCGGACTTCAGCGACTCGGCCCGCCCCAGGTCACCCTCCGCGACCTCGACCCCGTCGGGCACCGCGGCCCCGGCCCGCGCCGCGTCCCGGCTGAGCGCCCGGACGCCGATTCCGTGCCCGGCCGCGTGCAACTGCCGCACCAGCTCGCTGCCGACGTTCCCGGTCGCACCGGTCACCAAAATCATCGCTGAGCGCTCCTCTGTCCGGTCATGGCCTGTTCGATGAGGGGAACGCTAGGACCTCAACCGGCCTTGAGATCAAGCCGGTTGGTCGGTTCCTGGGTGAGCGCGCTGAACCGGGCAGGTGTACGAGCTGGGGATGTTCTGGACCGACGGCGACGGTCGCCGGACGTTCCGCTTCACGGAACTGCTGCCGTGCCCGGCGGTCATCCACCGGCTGTCCGTCAGGGAAGGGGACGCCTGCATGCTGTACGACCGGCACCCCGCCGCGCACTCCTGGGACGTGAGGGATCCGCTCGCCGATCTGATGACGGAGCGGATCCGGGAGGACGTACGACGCGACCGCGACCGCGACCGCGACCGCGACGGCGGCGGGATGGCGTCCTGACGCCCCGTGTCCCGCCCGGGCGCGATCCCGCAGGTCCGCCCGAAGCTCAAGCCCCGAGTCGCGAGCACCGGGCTTCGAGCTCTCTCTGTAGGAAGGGGTGGTGGGGTTCAACCCACCCACCCTCCCTACCCACTCCCCGACAAGGTTCCGAACTGCCCTGTGGGCTGCGCGAATTCGACCAGAAGTGACGGTTGGTGACCGGGTTGCGCCGGAGCGTACGCACGCTCTAGGTTCACGATCAGCAACCCACTATCCGTAAAACGGACAACCCCGGTGGTGCTACCAACACCGACCGGGGTCTGACCGTAAGAGATCGAACCCCTTAGAAAGACGATCCCCATGGCTTCCGCCAACCTTAGTGCCGCCCTGCGCGCGCCCGCCCACCCCATGGCGAAAGCCGGGTACGGGAAGCGTCACGCCCCCGACCAGGACCCGCCCCGCGCCCACGACTTCGCCGGTCTGGAGCCGCGTGAGGCGGCCATCGCCGCGTACATCGACCGGCTCCCCGAAGGCGCGGGATCGGCTACAAGGTTCTTGCCGAGGAGCTGCCGGACTACGGGCAGCAGGCGTGCCGCAGCGCGCTCGACCGGCTGACCCGGGCCGGGCACCTCCGGCGCATCAGGGTCCATGTCGCCGTGGCCGACGGCCAGATGCGCTGGGTGACGCGCACGTACTTCTCCCGGACCGCCCGCGACGCCGACTGGTGGGCCGCCCATGTGCGGTTCGTCCGGGGCCTGGACGCGCCCGGCCAGCCCCCGGCCCCCGCTGCCCCCGCTGCCGCCGAAACGGTCGAGGAGCCCGAGCCCGGCGTCCGGGCCGCGCGCTCGGAGGCGTACGACGTCCTCGCCGGGCTCGGCCGCCGCGAGCCCCGGCTCCAGCTCTCCGAGGGCGACTGCGTGGAGCTGGAACACCTGGTCGGCGAGTGGCTGGCGCGCGGCGTCGGCCGCGAACAGATCACCCAGGCCCTGACCTCGGGCCTGCCGGCGTCCGTGCACTCCGCCGGACCCCTCCTCCGTACACGACTGGAGACCAAGATGCCGCCGAGCCCCGCACCCCGGCCGGAGAAGGACCACCCGGGCGAGCAGATCGTGCGCATGGTGATGATGTGCCTCTTCTGCGACGAGGACGAGACGACGACCAATCTGGACCACGGCGTGTGCTCCGACTGCCGCGCCCAGGTCGCCCGCGACGAGGCGGCCGGTCTGACCGGCGACGTCCCCGACACCTTCCTGGCCCGCCCGCGCGCCGAGGTCGACGTCGCCGCCCGCATGGCCGAACTCCGCTCGGCCACCGTCCGTCCGGTCCTCCCGGCTCCGAGGCCGCGCCGGTGAACGTGCGGGAGATCCCGGTCGGGGCACCATGGAGGCAAGGAGGCGACCCCATGGCCCCCAGGACCACCGCCCAGCCGCAGATGAGTGTCGAGGAGTTCGAGGAACTCGCCCGCCGAGCCCCCGAACTGGTGCGGCTGGAGTTCATCAACGGAAAGGTCCAGGTAAAGCCCGCGCCTGACGGCAATCACGGGGCGATCGTCATGTGGCTGCTGAGGCAGTGCATGCAGCGGCGTCCGGAACTGTCGCTCTTCCCTGACCAGGGCCTCGCGATCGAGGCGTACCGCGGGGGCCGGGCCCGCCCCGACGGCGTTCTCGCACCTGACGAGCACTTCGCCGGGGCGGGGGAGTGGGCCGACCCCACCGGCGTACTGATGACCGTGGAGGTCACCTCCCGTGACGCCGACACCAACCGGCGCGACCGGGTCGAGAAGCCCGACGGCTACGCGGCGGCCGGTATTCCGGTCTACCTGCTCGTCGACCGCGAGGCGTGTTCGGTCACCGTCTTCACCGAGCCGGAGAAGGGCGCGTACCGCTCCGCCACCACCCGGCCCTTCGGCGCGGTCGTCGAGCTGCCCGGGCCGGTCGGCTTCCCGCTCGACACCGAGAAGCTCAAGGAGTACGCCGACTGAAGGTGCGCATCATGGCCGCGCAGAACCCCAGGTCGTCGTGGAGACGCTGACGACGGGCTGAGCCGGTTGTTCCGGCGTGCAGATATTCCAGTGGCGGTGTCGCGTCCGGTTGTTAGCCTCGCTCAGCTCTTGATCTCCGATCTTCAAGGGCAGAACCGGGGAGGGAACGCGCATGACAGGACGTACAGGACAGGGACGAGCGAGACGAGTGAGACGGGCGGCCGTGGCGGCCGTGCTCGCCGCCGGGACGGTGCTGGCGACGCCGGGCACCGTTCTGGCAGCGGCCGGAGGACTTCCGCCGACGCAGCCGCGGACCGCCGATCTGGCGACGGAGTACTCGGCGTGCGTATCCGGCGGGGAACGGCCGTACGTGGGGTCCGTGCCGCGGCTGACGGCGCGGCTGTACGGGCCCGGCGGCGGGCAGCCCGGTGAAGAGAGCAAGGTCCGGGGCGAGTTCGAGGCGTGGTGGCAGGGCGAGGGCGGCGTCGAGGAGCGCGTGACCACGACCACCAGCACGCTGCTCGACACCGCTCCGTTCAGCTGGCAGCTGCCGGACACCATCCCCGACGAGACCGTCGTGTCCTGGCGGGTGCGGGCCGTCAACGACGCGGGTGCCTCCGCCTGGAGCAGCGAAGCGCCGGGCGCGCCCTGCGAGTTCGTGTACGACCGCACCCACCCCGACGCCCCGGTCGTCACCTCCTCCGACTATCCGGACGACAACACCTGGACGCCCGGCGCCGGAGTCCGGGGGACCTTCCGCTTCGCGGCGCGGGCCGAGGACGTCGTCGCCTTCGCCTACGAGTTCATGGGTGAGCCGCCGCACACGGCCGACGTCCGGCCCGACGGTTCGGCCGAGATCAGCTTCGTGCCGAAGAAGTCCGGCCGCCAGGTCCTCGCCGTTCAGGCGCAGGACCGGGCGGGCAACCGCGGCCCGCGCACCAGCTACACCTTCCTGATCGGGGAGGGGCCCGCCCCGGTGGCCCGGTGGAAGCTCGCCGACGCGACGGGGGCCCGTTCGGCCGCCGCCGAGAACGGCACCGCGGCCCGGGCCGGTGCGGGGGTCGCGTTCGGCGCGCCCGCGCCCTCCGGTACCCCGCTCACCTCCACCGCCTCGCTCGACGGATCGGGCCACGGCTTCCTGACCCCGGGCGCCCCGGCCGTCGTCGACACCGCGAAGGACTTCGCGGTGGGCGGCTGGGTGCGGCCGGCGCGCGTCGACGGCACCCGTACGGTCCTCTCGCAGGACGCGGGCACGGGGCGAGCGTTCACCCTGGGGCTGACCCAGGCGGGCTCCGCCCCCGCCTGGTCGTTCGCCGTCGGCGGGGCGCGGGTCACGGGCGGGCTGCCCGAGACCGGCGACTGGGCGTACGTGCTCGGCCAGTACGACGCCGGGACCGGCACGGCCCGGCTGTACGTGAACGGCCGCGCGGTCGGCGAGGAGGCCGCCGCCGTCCCCGCGGCGGGCGAGGGCGCCTTCCAGATCGGCCGGGCGCGCGGGGCGCTGGGCTACCGGGACCGCTGGCAGGGGGAGATCGGTGACGTTCGGGCGTACGACCGGATCGTGGTGCCGGAGGAGCTGACGGCCCTCGCGACCCGTGCCGCGCGGCGGGCCGGCCACTGGGCGCTGGACACCGCGCCCGACGGCCTCGCCCCGGAGACGGGCGGGGGCGCACCCGTGAAGCTGGGCGCGGGCGCCTCGGTCTACCGCCTCGACCACCCCTGCGACGTCTTCGACCCGGACTGCGTCCAGGACTGGCCGCTGGAGGGCGACGGGCACCTCCGTCTCGACGGCGTCTCGGGCCACGCGGCCACGGACGCGCCGGTGGTCGACACCTCGGGGAGCTTCACCGTGAGCGCCCGCGTCCGGCTCACCGACGACGCTCCGGCGGGGCCGATGACGGCGATCTCCCAGGGCGGGGAGCACGGCGACGCCTTCAAGGTGCGCTTCGACCCGGAGAACTCCAGCTGGGACCTGGTGCTGGCGCACGCCGACGAGCCGGGTGCGCCGGAGACCGTGCTCCGCCGGATCGAGTGGCCCGACGGTGACATCGGCGCGGGGCACCGGGTGACCGTCGTCCACGACGCCTCGGCGAACCAGATGTCCTTCTACGTGGAGGGGTGGAAGGAGTCCGAGGGCGGCACCGCGGCCTTCGACACCGCCTGGAGGAGCACCGGTGGGCTCCAGCTCGGCCGGGCCCGCACCGCCGACGGCTGGGGCGAGCACCTGAAGGGCGTCGTGGACAGCGTGTACGCCTACGAGGGCGTGCTGTCCGAGACGGAGATACAGCGGCTGCCGTAAGCCGCGGCGGACGCGCCCGCCGGACGGGTGAGACGCGCCCGCCGGACGGGTGAGGGGGCCCGCCCCTCATCCGTCCGACGGGTCCCGACTCGCGCGTTTCCCGCCGACGGTGTGGGCTGGGACACAAACGGGAGTGCTCCCGCGCTGCGTGGGCAACAGCCCCGTACGAGCGGTTCGGGCGACACGCCGTACCGGCTGGTGAGCGGGACATCTCATCAGCTGATATGAGCGGGTCGATTCCGGGCTGCTCGTTAGACTGAGCCGACCGCAGTAATGACTGAGCGAGGAGCGCACGTGGGCCTTGTCGTGCAGAAGTACGGAGGCTCCTCCGTAGCCGATGCCGAGGGCATCAAGCGGGTTGCCAAGCGAGTCGTCGACGCCAAGAAGAACGGCAACCAAGTGGTTGTTGTGGTGTCCGCGATGGGCGACACGACGGACGAGTTGATAGACCTCGCCGAGCAGGTGTCTCCGATGCCTACCGGCCGTGAATTCGACATGCTGCTGACCGCCGGCGAGCGGATCTCCATGGCCCTCCTGGCGATGGCGATCAAAAACCTGGGCCACGAGGCCCAGTCGTTCACGGGCAGCCAGGCCGGTGTCATCACCGACTCGGTCCACAACAAAGCGCGCATCATCGATGTCACGCCGGGCCGCATCCGGACCTCGATCGACGAGGGCAACATCGCCATCGTCGCCGGGTTCCAGGGCGTGAGCCAGGAGGGCAAGAACATCACGACCCTCGGCCGCGGCGGGTCGGACACGACCGCCGTCGCGCTGGCCGCCGCGCTGGACGCCGAGGTCTGTGAGATCTACACCGACGTCGACGGCGTCTTCACCGCGGACCCCCGGGTCGTGAAGAAGGCGAAGAAGATCGACTGGATCTCCTTCGAGGACATGCTGGAGCTGGCCGCGTCCGGTTCCAAGGTGCTGCTGCACCGCTGCGTCGAGTACGCACGCCGTTACAACATCCCGATCCACGTCCGCTCGTCCTTCTCCGGACTGCGCGGCACCTGGGTCAGCAACGAGCCGCAAGGGGACCAGCAGGTGGAGCACGCGATCATCTCCGGAGTCGCCCACGACGTCTCGGAGGCCAAGGTCACCGTCGTCGGCGTCCCGGACAAGCCCGGCGAGGCCGCCGCGATCTTCCGGGCCATCGCCAACGCCGAGGTCAACATCGACATGGTGGTGCAGAACGTCTCCGCCGCGACGACCGGCCTGACGGACATCTCCTTCACCCTGCCCAAGGCGGAGGGCCGCAAGGCCATCGACGCCCTGGAGCGGACCCGGAGCACCATCGGTTTCGAATCGCTCCGCTACGACGACCAGATCGCGAAGATCTCCCTGGTCGGCGCCGGTATGAAGACCAACCCGGGCGTCACGGCCGGGTTCTTCGAGGCGCTGTCCGACGCGGGCGTGAACATCGAGCTGATCTCGACATCCGAGATCCGCATCTCGGTGGTCACCCGCGCCGACGACGTCAACGAGGCCGTGCGCGCCGTGCACACCGCCTTCGGGCTCGACAGCGACTCCGACGAGGCCGTCGTCTACGGAGGCACCGGCCGATGACCGGACACCGCCCTTCGCTCGCGGTCGTCGGCGCGACCGGGGCGATCGGCGGTGTCATGCTCCGGATCCTCTCGCAGCACGCGGATGTCTGGGGCGAGGTCAGACTCGTCGCCTCGCCGCGCTCGGCCGGCCGCAAGCTGGCCGTGCGCGGCGAGGAGAGCGAGGTCCTCGCGCTCGCCGAGGACGTGTTCGACGGCATCGACGTGGCCCTCTTCCTGGTGCCGGAGGAGGTCTCCGCCCGCTGGGCCCCGATCGCCGCCGCCAAGGGTGTCGTCGTCATCGACGACTCGGCGGCCTTCCGCCTCGACGACGACGTGCCGCTGGTCGTCCCGGAGATCAACCCCCATGCCGCCCGGCTCCGGCCGCGTGGCATCGTCGCGTCCCCGAACTGCACCACGCTGTCGCTGATCGTCGCGGTCGGCGCCCTGCACGCCGAGTTCGGGCTGCGCGAGCTGATCGTCTCCTCCTACCAGGCGGTCAGCGGCGCCGGCCGGGACGGCGTCGCGGCCCTGCGCGAGCAGCTGGCGCTGGTGGCCGGCACGGAGCTCGGCACCCACCCCGGGGACGTACGCCGGGCCCTGGGGGACGGTACGGAAGCGACGGCGAGCCCGTTCGCCGCACCCGTCGCCCTGAACGTCGTGCCCTGGGCGGGCACGGACGCCGGGGACGGCTGGTCCTCCGAGGAGATCGCCATCCGCGAGGAATGCCGCAAGGTGCTGGGACTGCCGGATCTCAGGACCACCGCGACCTGCGTGTACGTCCCCGTCATCGCCACGCACTCGATGTCCGTCCACGCCCGCTTCGAGAACGAGGTCGCCGTCGACAGGGCGCACGAGATCCTGGCGACCGCCCCCGGCGTGGTGCTCTTCGACAGCCCGGCGTCCGGAGATTTCCCCACCCCGTCCGATGTGGTGGGCACCGACCCGACGTGGGTGGGCCGCGTCCGGCGTTCGATGGACGATCCGCATGCCCTGGAAATGTTCCTTTGCGGTGACAATCTCCGAAAAGGTGCGGCTTTGAACGTGGCACAGATCGCCGAAACGGTCGCCGCCGAATTTCCCCGCACATGATCGAACCTGTTTTGTAGGATCTGTGAACGCCCTATGAGCAATTTGCTGGTCTGAACCCCTTGAGCTGGGGCGTTGTCATATCCGACGATGAACTCCCGGCCATCTGCAACCGCACCTCGGCCGGGCTGCGTCTATGCGGTCACTTCTTGCGTGGCCAGACGCGATGACGGGGCATTTGGGGAAGAGCAGGTACGTATGAGGGCATGTCGCACAGCGTCGAACGTGGCGCCGTACGCGTACAACCCTGACGGGGGGCAGCGTGTCCAACAGGCGTGGCAGCAGAGGTTCTCGACATCACAGTGGTGGGCCCGTTGCGAGGCGCGCCGGCGCGTCCGCTCCGGCGGCCCCGTGCGCCCGGCGGCATGCCGGTGATCGCGCCCATGTCCGCCGCCCGTGCGGCACAGTTGCCCTCGCAGCGCGGGGGCGCTGAGGAGACGGTGGCAGCGGGAACCACGGTCGACCATCTCACCGAGACCTATCGCGCCCATTACCGCTCCCTGCTCGGCCTCGCGGCCCTGCTGCTGGACGACACCGCGTCCTGCGAGGACGTGGTGCAGGAGGCGTTCATCCGCGTGCACTCCGCGCGGAGCCGGGTCCGCGAACCGGAGAAGACCCTCGCGTATCTCCGGCAGACGGTGGTCAACCTCTCGCGCTCCGCACTGCGCCGCCGCATCCTCGGGCTGAAGCTGCTCTCGAAGCCGATGCCGGACATGGCGAGCGCGGAGGAGGGCGCCTACGACCAGCTGGAGCGGGACGCGCTGATCAAGGCGATGAAGGGGCTCCAGCGACGCCAGCGCGAGGTGCTGGTGCTGCGCTACTTCGCGGACATGACGGAGGCCCAGGTCGCCGAGACGCTGGGTGTCTCGCTGGGCTCGGTCAAGGCGTACGGTTCCCGGGGTATCGCGGCGCTGCGCGTCGTGATGGAGGCCCAGGCATGAGCGGGCCCGAGCAGCGCGACGAGCACAGGCACGAGGATGACCCGACGGGAAACGGAACTGTGAACCACGGGCCGGAGCAGACTCCGCACACCGATCCGGACCGCCCGCACGGGAGCGCGGGGCCCGAGCCGGACGCGACCCCCGAAGCCGTGCCGCCCGCTGTGGCGGACAGCGAGGCCGCCGAGGACCCCGACGAGCGGGACCCGGGGGCGGCGGAAGCAGCGACGGACACGCACACGGGTACGGCGACGGGTACGGCGACGGATTCGGATACGGGCCCGGTTACGGGGACCGCCGTGAGCGCCGAGACCGACGCCGACGCCGGCGAGACCGGCTCCAGCACGGACACCGTCAACGCTTCGGGCTCCGGCAGGACTTCGGGCTCCGGCAACGCTTCCGGCTCCCGTGAGGTCCCCCGTTCCGGTGAGGTTTCCGGCTCCGGCAGCTCCTCCGAGGGGCCGGACGACACCCTCGTCGGCACGCTCACCGACCTCTTCGGCCGTGACCGGGGCGCGCCCGCCTCCGACGAGCTGGACGAGGTGGCCCTGCGCCGCATGCTGCACGGCGCGGTGCGGGAGCTGGCCCCCTCCGAGGGCACCCTCGACCACCTCCACCGCGCCGTCCCCGCCCGCCGGGCCAGGCGACGGCAGGCCGTCGTCGGGGTGGCCGCGGCGGCCCTGCTGATCGGCACCGCCGTCCCCGCCTTCGTCCACGTCGCGACCTCGGACGGCCCGTCCAACGCCCGCCCCGCCATCGCCGGACACGGCGAGCAGGCCCAGGGCGGCAACGGGGACGAGACCGGCCCCGAGGCACCCGGCCGGCGGACCGTGGAACCCACCGAGCGGGAGAGCGAGGGCAGCGCCGGCGAGGCCGCCCCGGCGCCCAGCCCCACCCGGGGCGAGGGCAGTGACCCCGACGGCGCGGTGACGGGCGAGGAGACCGGCTCCCCGAGCGCGGATCTCGCCTCCCTGCCGGTCTGCGACCCGAGCCAGCTCGGCGTCGCGTCCGCCGGTACCGACGCACCGGGAGCCGACGGCACGGTCTACGGCAGCTTCAGGATCGCCAACGTGTCCGGCACGGACTGCACGGTCAGCAGCAACGGCACGGTCGGCTTCACCGCCATCGGCGCGGCCGACCCGCTCAAGATCGGCGTGGTCCAGCACGCGGCGGGCGACGCGGCCCCCGGGCTGCCCGACCCCTCGCAGGAGCCGGGCACGGTGCTGTTGAAGCCGACCATGGCGTACGAGGTGCGGTTCGCCTGGGTGCCGACCGACACCTGCCCGACCGTGGGACCCTCGCCGAGCCCGACCCCGTCGGCGGACGGGGCCGGAGGATCGGTCGGCGAGGGCGGGACCGATCAGCCCTCCGGCGTCGACACGCAGGCGCTGAACGAGGACGGCGGGGGCACGGCGGAGGGCAGCGTCGCGGTGACGCACACCCCGGAGACGGGAGCGCCCACCGCGGAGACGAAGATCCCCAACGCCTGCTCCGGCACGATCTACCGTACGGGCGTGCTCGCCACGTCGTAGTCCGGCGAGCCCGGCCCGCCGGTGCGGCAGGGGGCCCTCCCGGGGCCGCGGGGATCTCGGAGGCCGCCCGGGCGGGCCGACAGGCCCTTCGGGCCGCCGGGTCCTACGGGGCCGCAGGGGCCTTCCGGGCCGCCTCGGCATCCGTGGCTCCCGGGCCTTCCGGGGCGGCCGGGTTCTCCGGTACGAGGCCGAGCGCGATGTCACGCTCGGCCTCGGCCTCGCGGCGCACCAGCCGGAACCACATGAAGAGCACGAAGCCCGCGAAGACGAACCACTCGCCCGTGTACCCGAGGTTCTGGAAGGCCTTCAGATCGAGGCCGCTGCCCTCGGGGGCCGCCGCGGGCACCGGCTTCATCGCACCGCCCGTACCGCCCGCCTCGGCCTCGGGAAGCGTCACCCAGGCGTCGTACACGTCGTACGGCACGAGGTTCACCAGGGTCGCGGCGCTGATCATGCCGACCTGGCCCCCGGGCAGCCCGCCCCGGGCGTTCACGCCCTTGCTGCGGGCGTTCTCGGAGGCCTGGAGGTCGCCGGTCACCGTGACCTCGCCCTCCGGCGCGGCGGGCACCCGGGCGCCGCTCGCGGACCCGGGCAGCCAGCCCCGTACCACCGGCAGGGCCTTGCCGCTGTCCGTACGCAGCATGTTCAGGACGTAGAAGCCCCGGCGGTCGTCCAGCTCGCGGCCGGGCACCAGGAACTGGTCGGCGTACGTGCCCGTGGCGACGGCCGGGCGGCCGGACGTCACCTTGTCGACGGGCAGCAGCTCGTCCAGGGGCTTCGCGGCCCGGGTGCCGGGATCGGGTTGCTTCTCCGCCTGTTCGTGCGACTGCACGCGGTCCTCGAAGCGGCCGAGCTGCCAGGTGCCCATGAACACGCAGAACGGGATGGCCAGCACGACGAAGAGGTTGATCCCCCACCATCGCGGGGTCAGCAGGAACCGGTACACCCCTCAAAGGTACGGTTCCCCGCCCCGGACTCCCGGAGCGGGGTCCGCCATTTATTCGGCCCTTACGCCCGCCTCGGGGCCCGGGGAGGCGGCGACGACGCCTCCCCCCAGGTGCTTGAGGGCGAACTCCAACTCCAGCCGCACCTGCTTGATCCGCTCCTCCACCACCAGCGAGCCGTGCCCGGCGTCGTACCGGTACACCTCGTGGACCGCGCCGCGCGCCGCCAGCCGGTCCACGTAGTTCTCCACCTGACGGATGGGGCAGCGCGGATCGTTGACGCCCGCCGAGATGTAGAGGGGGGCGCGCACCGCGTCGACGTACGTCAGCGGCGACGAGGCCGCGAAACGCTCGGGAACCTCCTCCGGCGTGCCGCCCAGCAGCGTGCGGTCCATCGCCTTCAGGGCCTCCATCTCGTCGTGGTAGGCCGTGACGTAGTCCGCGACGGGTACGGCCGCCAGCCCCAGCGCCCAGGAGTCCGGCTGGGTGCCGAGCCCGAGCAGGGTCAGATAGCCGCCCCAGGACCCGCCCGCCAGGACCAGGCGCTCCGGGTCCGCGAGCCCCGAGGCCACCGCCCACTCCCGTACGGCGGCGATGTCCTCCAGCTCGATCAGGCCGACCCGGTGCTTCAGCGCGTCCGTCCAGGCGCGGCCGTAGCCGGTCGAGCCCCGGTAGTTGACCCGGACGACCGCGAAGCCGTGGTCCACCCAGGCGGCGGGGCCGGAGGCGAACGCGTCGCTGTCGTGCCAGGTCGGCCCGCCGTGGATCTCGAAGACCGTGGGGAAGGGCCCCTCGCCGGCGGCGGGCTTCTGCACGAGGGCGTGGATCCGGCCCCCCGGCCCCTCCACCCACGCGTCCTCGACGGGCACCGAGGGCGGGGCCTTCGCGCCGGGCGGGTCCAGGACCACCGCGCCGCTCGTCGACCGGACCGCGGGCGGCTGCTCGGCCGAGGACCACAGGTACTCCACCGTGCCGTCCGGGCGGGCCGTGGCGCCCGACACCGTGCCGGCGGGCGTCTCCACGCGCACGGGCTCCGCGGCCCCCGGCTCGTACCGCCACAGCTCGCTGCGGGCCTCGAAGCCGTGCTCGATCAGCAGCGCGGAGCCGTCCGGATACCACTCGGCCCCCACATCGCCCGGCAGGTCGACCGGCAGCGCGGTCTCCGTGCCCGCGACCGGGTCCCAGATCATCGGCTCCCAGCGGCCCCGGCGCTGGTGCCCGACGAGGAGCCGGGTGTCGCCGGCCACCGGGGCGAAGCCCAGAACGGCGAGCCCCAGCTCCTTCGTGCCGCCCTCGGTGTCGTCCAGCTCGGCCACCGTGGAGCCGTCGGGGCGCACCACGCGCAGCGCCGAGTGCATCGCGTCGCCGTGCTCGGTGTGCTCCAGCGCGATCAGGGTCCCGTCGTGGGAGAGGTCCCCGACCCCCGCGGACTCCCGGTGCCGGTAGATCTCGACGGGCTCGGCGCCCGGCGCCCGCACCAGGTGGACCGTCGTGCCGTCCTCGTCGGTCGAGCGGCCGATCACCGCCGAACCGTCCCGTCCGATGGCCAGGCCCGCCGGGTAGGAGGGGGCGAGGCCCGGGGCGGCCGGCTCGTCCTCCCCGCCGTCGAACGGCTGGCGCATCCACACCCCGAACTCGTCGCCGTCGGTGTCGCTGAACCACCAGATCGCTTCGCCGTCCGGCGTCAGCACGCCGTCCGTCGTGCCGTTCGGCCGGTCCGTGACCTGGCGCTGCCGCCCGCTCGCCCGGTCCCACGCGTACAGCTCGTAGGTCCCGGTGGCGTTGGAGACGAACAGCGCGCGGTCGGGGGCGTCCTCGGCCCAGTCGGGCAGGGAGACGCGCGGCGCACGGAACCGCATCTCCCAGTCGGGCACAGCTGCTGCATCAGTCGTCATGCCCCCATCCAACCCGATGCCGCGGCAGGCCCGTGACGGGATTCGGACGACGTGAAGCCGAGGTAAAGCAGACGTGTGGTCGCCGTAGTGCGCCTGGATTCCCACGCGGCCCGCACGTACGGACCGAAAGGAAAGCGAAGTCGTCCTTCCGGGCGCCCGTGCCATCGCCGGTGGACGCGTTCACCGGGGAAATCGAGAGCGGCTTCTTTCGCGCGGGACGGAAAACGAGAACGAGCAATTCCGGCATGGCCGGCCCAGGTGGACGGGCGGTCGGCCGGACCGGGACCGAGCGCTGGCGAGCGCCGGATATCCACTCGCGCCCTCCCCGGGCCAGTGGGTAGCTTCCGGACATGTACTCTCCGACTCCGGACGACTGGCGCGACACGAACCGCGCGCGCTGGGACGAACGCGTGCCGATCCACGTGGCGAGCGACTACTACGAGCTGGACGCGTTCCTGGCGGGCAAGGACGTGCTGCGCGCCTTCGAGCTGGCCGAGGTCGGCGACGTGACGGGGAAGACCCTGCTGCACCTCCAGTGCCATTTCGGCCTGGACACCCTCTCCTGGGCGCGGCGCGGCGCCGCGCGGGTGGTGGGCCTCGACTTCTCCGAGCCCGCCGTCGAGACCGCCCGGGGCCTGGCCAGGTCGCTGGAACTGGGCCCGGACCGGGCGTCGTTCGTCGTGGCCGACGTGTACGACGCACCGGCCGCCGTCCCCGACTCCGCGTACGACATCGTCTACACGGGCATCGGCGCGCTGGGCTGGCTGCCCGACCTCGACCGCTGGGCCGAGACGGCGGCTTCGCTGGTCGCGCCCGGCGGATTCCTCTACCTCGCGGAGTTCCATCCGCTGACCGACTCGATGGACGAGACCGGATCGGTCGTCACCGACGACTACTTCAGCCGCGACGCCTGGGTGGACGAGACGCCGGGCACGTACGCCGACCTCGACGCGCCGACCGTGCACAACCGCAGCGTCGAGTGGCAGCACCCGGTGGGCCGGGTGGTCACGGCGCTCGCCGCGGCCGGCCTGCGGATCGAACTCCTCCATGAGCACGATTCCTCGCTCGTCCAGCGGTTCGGCACGCTGGAGCGCCACGCGGACGGCCACTACCGCTTTCCGGCGGACCGTCCGAGAATCCCGCTGATGTACTCGATCAAGGCGTCGCGCCCCGCGCGGTATCAGGGATAGCCGCGGGCGGCGTCGGTCCTCGGGGCTTCTCCGGCCGATTGTCAGTGGCGGGGTACAGACTCTTTTCCATGACCGACATGACAGGCGGAACGGCGGGCGGAGCCATGCCCGGGACGGCTTCCGGCAGCACGGGCGGGGCGGCTTCCAGCACCGCGCCCGGGGCGGCTTCCGGCAGCACGCGCGGGACGACGACGGCCGCCCTGCGCGGGACGGTCGAGGCGTACTGGTCGGCGGCCGAGGCACGCGACTGGGGCGCGTTCGGGGCGACCCTCGCCGACGACGTGGTGTACGACCTGCCGCAGACACGGGAGCGGATCCTCGGCAAGGAGCGGTATCTCCGGTTCAACCAGGAGTATCCGGGCGACTGGCACGTCCGGGTCGAGCGGATCGTCGCCGACGCGGAGGGCCGGCAGGCCGCCGCCCGGACCGGGTTCACGGTGACGGGGAATCAGCCGGGGGAAGCGCCGGAGGAGATGGACGCCATCCACTTCTTCACGTTCGACGAGAAGGGGCTGATCACAGGGGTGACGGACTTCTGGCCCGAGTCGTACGAGCCTCCGGCCGGCCGCGAGCACCTGGTCGAGCGCTACTGAGCCGAGAACGGCGGCCCACCGGCCACCCGGTGAACCGCCGCCCCGTACGAAGAACTGAACCGCCGCGCTGCACAGAGGCGCTACACCGCCGCGCTACACCGCCGGGCTACACCGCCGAGCGGAAGGCGGGGAGATAGCCGCCCGACTGCCCCGCGGCCTTGGGGTGGTACGAGTTGTGGATCGGCACCGTGACGCTGTGGAGCCAGGCGTCCCCGGAGCACAGCTCGTGCCCGGTGAATTCGTCCACCACGCCGGAGAAGGTGAACCCGGCGTCGGCGGACCGCTTGGCGAGGACGTCGTTCAGTACGTCCGACGCGTTGTTGATCGCGGCCCGTTCCTTCTCGGTGAGCCCGGCGAAGCAACTGCCGGAGAGCCGGTAGAAGCGCGGGTAGCCGAGGACCACGACCTGGGCCTGCGGGGCGCGGGCCCGGATGCCGTCGTAGAGCGCATCGAGGCGGCCGGGCAGGGAGTTGTTCATCTGCGCGATGGCGTTGTTCACGCTGTTGACGCAGGTGGCCTCGCTCGACAGCACGCAGTCCTGCATGACGGCGGCGAACCCGACGTCATTGCCTCCGGCGGTGACGCTGACCAGGGAGGTGGACCGGTTGAGCACGCCCAGCTGGCTGCTCGCCACGGACGAGGTGGTCGCCCCCGAACAGGCGACGAAGTCGAACGAGGCGGGGGAGTTCGCCGCCTGCCACAGATACGGGTAGGCGTTGGCGCTGCGCCGGCAGTCGCCGCTGTCGGAGAGGTAGTTGCCGGCGCCGACACCCGAGGAGTAGGAGTCGCCGAGCGCGACATAGCCGCCCGCGGCGGCCGAGTCGGTCGCGGAAGCCGGTCCCGCGACGCCGAGAGCGGCCACGGCGGCGAGCGCCAGCGTGATGACCGATGCGCGAATTCTGCGTACTGACATGGCTGCCAGCCCTTCGAAGTGTGGGGGGATGAGGGGGAGGACGAGCTGTGGGGGACGGGTGGGGGGTTGGGGGAGCGATGCAGTTTCTAGCAGCTCGCGGTACCCGCCGGTAATGCCCGCGCGAGAAGTCGTCTGATATGCCCGGATGATCGTTCGGTGGCCCATGCTCCGCGCGTAGATAAACCCTCAACTCGCGGCAGGAAGCGGCAAGTTCAGGCTATTTCAGGCGCCCCGGCGAGGTCGGGAGTGCGGGAACGCGCGGTGCGGGAGGAGCCTTGCCCGGCCCGTCCGCGTCGCGCGGTTTCATCCGTACGGGGCAACCGGTGCTCGGCTCCCGTCGACGGCTCACCACACGGGCCGGATCAGGGGCCGTACGGGCCCCGCTCGGAGATACTGGTGGCCCACCAGATGTGAAGCGTTGGAGCAGGGGGCGTAAACGTGCTGGAAGGAAGAGCCGAAGAAGGCGTGACCCGAGCAGGCGCGCGGATACGCGTGCTTCTGGCCGAGGACGTTCCTTTGATCCGTCAGGCGCTGACCGCGTTGTTGTCCCAGGAACCCGACATCGACATCGTGGAAGCGGTCGACAACGGCGACCTCATCGTTCCCGTCGCTCTGCGCACGCTGCCGGATGTGGCGGTTCTCGACATCGACCTCCCCGGTACGGACGGGATCACCGCCGCGCAGGACCTGCGGCGCGACTTACCGTCCTGCCGGACCCTCCTGCTGACCAGCGTGGCGCGGCCGGAACACCTGCGCCGCGCGTTGGCGGCGAAGGTCTTCGGGATCATCCGCAAGGACGCGCCGACCTCGCGGCTCGCCGAGGACATCCGACAGGTGGCGCAGGGGCGTCGCGTGCTGGACCCCGAGCTGGCGATCGCGTCGGCCTCGGTGATGGACAACCCGCTGACGCCGCGTGAGGTGGCGGTGCTGCGGCTGACGGCGCGGGGGGAGTCGACGCGGGACGTGGCCGCGCAGCTCTACATCTCGGTCGGGACGGTGCGCAATCATCTGGCGTCCGTCGTGGCCAAGACGCAGGCGCGCAGCCGGGTCGACGCGGTCAGGATCGCGACCGAGGCAGGGTGGCTCTGACCCTGTCATCGCTCCAGTGGCCCACCAGGTCGCGGTAGAGGTGCGACTGTTCCAGGACTTCGTCATGTGTGCCGATGACCACCCGGCTGCCGTCCATGAGAAGGATCCGCTGCGCGCGGAGTGCGGAGCTGATGCGGTGGGCGACCACGACGAGTGACCCGGGGCGCCGGGCGAACGCCTCTTCCGCACGCGCCTCGGAGGCGGGATCGAGGTGACAGGTCGCCTCGTCCAACAGGACCAGGGGGGCCGGCGCGAGATAGGCGCGGGCGAGCGCGATCTGCTGTCGCTCGCCCGCCGAGAGGGCGACGGGATCGATGTCGGCGCCGAGTCCGCCGAGAGCGGCGACCAGCGGTCCCGCGCCCACCGCGTCGGCGGCGGCGGTCACGTCCTGCTCGGAGGCGTCGGGGCGCAGGTAGCGCAGGTTCTCCCTGAGCGTGCCCGAGAACACGTACGCCTCCTGCGGTACGAGGACGCGCCGTGCGGACAGGTCGGCCGGGGCGAGGGAGGCGGGGGGCGTGCCGCCGAGCCCGACCCGGCCGCTGCCGGGTTCCAGGACCCCGCTGATCAGGCCGGACAGAGTGGACTTGCCGATTCCGCTCGGGCCGACCACCACGAGGTGCCCCCCTTCCTCCAGTACGAGGTCGAGGTCACGGAAGACGGGATCCGCGTGCGGGCCGTAGCCGAAGGTGACGGCGGTGAGCTCGATGTCGTACGCGACGCCGTACGGGAAGGCGCGCGTGGGGGAGACAGGGGAGACGAGGGAGGCGGGGGAGGCCGGGGGGACGGGGGAGGCCTTATGCGGTGGCCGCCGCCCGTCGGCGGTCGCGCGGAGCTCCTGCCCGGTGGGCGCGGCCGGCCGTGGCGACGCCTCGTGGATCCGGCGCAGGGCCACCGCCAGACGCAGGCCGCTGCCGCCCAGCCCCTGGATGAGCGAGCGGACCGCGGGTTGCAGCCCGCCGGTCACGTAGGTCGCCGCGCCCAGGATCGCGCCGGTGGTCAGCCCGTCCGCGCGGAGACCGGGCGCCGCCGCCAGGAGCAGGATCAGGGGGAGCCAGCCCGCGACGGCCAGGCACAGCACCCGTACCGGCATCAGGGCGGCGAGGCGCCGGGCGGCGGACTCCTGGGCGCCGAGGCGGTCCATCAGTTCCGCCCGTACTCCGTCCTCGGCGCCGCAGGCCACGATGTCCCGGCCGGCCGCGTGCGCGGCGCCCGCCGCCTCCGCGATGTGTTCGTCCGCGACGATGACATCCCGCTGGGCCGAGGCCATCCGGCGCAGCAGCACCAGGAAGAGACCGAGCCCGGCGAGGAACGGCGGCACGACGAAGAGCAGGGCGGGCGGAGCGAGGAACACCAGGCCGAACAGGGCTCCGCCCACCGTCAGGAGGAACCCGCGGACGACCATGAGGACGCCCGCGTACGCCTCGCGCACCATTTCGACCTGGAGGGTGAGGCGGGAGACGCCCGACGCGTCGACGGGCCGGCCCGACACCGCCTGGTCCAGGGAGCTTTCGGTGACCTGGCGCACCAGGTCGTCCCGGAACGGTTCGACCACGTCGGCGAGGAGCGGGTACGCCTGCCGGGTTCCCCACGCGCCGACGAAGATGCCGACCCCCATCAGCGCGAGCCAGGCGAGACCGGTCAGCGGGGCTTCCGCGGCGAAGCCCTGGTCGACCGCCCGGGCCACGAGGTGACCGGCGAGCAGGGCCGGAGCGGCTTCCACCAAGGACCACAGGACCAGTCCGACCAGGAGCCCCGGGCGGGCCGTGAGGGGGGCCACGAGGAGCGGGAGCAGCGCCTCACGCCGGGTCCGGTTCCTCGCATCCCCCCGCGGCTCCCGTCTCACGTGGGCACTTCCTCGGCCGCGGTGGCGCACCCGAAGACCTGCCGGTAGTCCGGTTCCGTGCGCCAGAGTTCGCGATGCGGCCCGGTCCGGCGGACCCGGCCGCCGTCGAGCCACGCGACGGTGTCCGCGCGGGCCGCGGTCGCCGCGCGGTGAGCGACGACGATCCGGGTCCGGTCCCGCAGGGTTTCGGTGATCACTGTGCCGACGCGGTGCTCGGTGACCGTGTCCAGGCTGGATGTGGCGTCGTCGAGGACGAGCAGCCGCCCGGAGTGCGCGAACGCCCGGGCGAGGCCGATGCGTTGCGTCTCGCCTCCCGAGAGGGCGGCTTCCGCGAGAGGGGTCGCGTAGGCGTCCGGGAGCCGACGGACGAAGCCGTCCACGTCGGCGGCGCGTGCCGCGAGTATCGTCCCGGCGGCCGGCACGGCCCGGGCCGGCCGGCCGGTTCCCCGCGCGATCGCATCGCCCAGCGTCTCCCCGAAGAGGGCCGGCCGCTCGAAGGCATGGCCGACGGCGGCCCGCAGGTCGTGGCGGGTGAGCCGGTCCAGCGGTACGCCGTCGAGCAGGACCGTCCCGGCCTCCGGGTCGGCCAGACGTCCGGCGACCGCGGCGAGCAGGGTCTTCCCGGATCCCGATCTGCCGACCAGCGCCATGCACGAGCCTCCCGGGACCGTCAGGTCGACCCCGTCCAGGACGCGCCGTCCCCCGGCGGTCATCTGGACGTCCCGCAGCTCCAAGTGGCCCGGCCCTGGCCGCAGTCGCAGGTCGCCGTACTCCATGGCGGGCTGTTCCAGCACCCCCCGGACCCGCTCCGCCCCTGCCCGGGCCCGGGCCAGCCTGCCCAGGAGCATCGTCGTCATGCCCAGGCCGCTCCCGATGGCCACGTACTGTGCGGCGGCCAGCATCTCGCCCACGGTGATGCGCCCGCCGGACAGGGCGAAGCCCGCCACGGACAGGACCGCGATCTCCAGGAGCGGGGTGATCACGGCGGACCGCCCGGCCACCTGGGTCTGTGCCTGCCACGTCCCACGGCCCAGCCGGCCGAGTTCGGGCAGGACGCGCAGGACCCTGCGTACCTCCGCCCGCGCCGTGCCGGCGGCGGCGATGGTGCGGCGGCCCGCGAGGGCTTCCAGCAGAGCGGTCGCGAGGCGTCCCTGCGTCTCCAGGTACCGGGTGGACACGTCGGAGATGCGACGGGTGAACGTACGCAGGAGCCAGATGACGGCCGGAAAGCCGAGCAGGAAGGTGCCGGCGAGCCAGGGATCGATGAGCCAGAGGGCGACGACACTGCCGACGGCGGGCACGACCGACAGCGCCGCACGCACGAGCACGGCGGCGACGCCGCCCGCCTCTCCCGCCGCCCCCACCAGGCGGCTCACCATGTCACCCGTGGTGGTGCGAGGGCGTCCGGGGCCCGGCCATGTGAGCAGGGGCCCGAGCAGCGACCGCCGCAGCCGGGCCGTGCCACGGGCGGCGGCGATTCCGGCGGCCCTCTCGAACAACGCGTCGGCCAGGACCATGGAGGCGATGGCCACGGCGCAGCCGGCCACCCAGCCGCCCGTGCCGTTGTCGGAGAGCGCGGAGTCCAGGGCCTTGCCGAGGAGGGCCGGGAACAGGATCTGTGCGGCGGTGGAGACAACGGCCGTGACGAGCAGGACCACGGTCCAGACGCCGCCGTCCCGGGCGGTCCGCAGCAGAACGCGGTCTGCCGCGCGGTCCGGTCCCCGGGATACGGTGGGCGTCGGATGACTCGCGGTCAATGCTCTGCTCCCTGGCGGAGGACCGAGGTGTCGCTGGACGGAACACGGCCCGGCCGGCGGGTGATTGCGACACCCGCCGACCGGAACCGCTCACGGCCTGGAAGCCGTGCATGACGTTCTCAGCCCGCTGTGCACGGGCCCGACGCGTCCGGGTTTAGCAGAAGACCCAGCTGGCGTCGGAGCAGTGCTGGCTGCGACCGCTCCCGAGCAGCTCCTCCTCGGGAGACTCGACGGGCAGTTCCATTTCCTGAAGGTCGAGCACGGACATGATGCTTCCTTTCGTCGATGTTCATCGGATACGAGGCGGGCCGGCGAGCGGCCCGATGCGGCCGGGTTCAGCAGAAGACCCAGCTGGCGTCGGAGCAGTGCTGGCTCCGGCCGCTCCCGAGCAGCTCCTCCTCGGGAGACTCGACGGGCAGTTCCATTTCCTGCAGATCGAGCAGAGACATCTTCCAATCACCTCCTTTCGGCGCGGATGCGCGTGCCCGCGTGGCGGGCGCCCTCCGTCGTCGGTGGGCAGGTCTGGGTGGCGCGGGGGATCAGAGGGCCCGGCCGGCGGCGTCGGAGCCGACGCCGCCCGTCGGTCGCGGGCGGAGGAACGGCAGGTGGACCGGGTCACTGTGCAGTGCGGACCCGAGCGCGAAGAGCACACCGGCGGATCCGGTCGCGAAGTCCATCGAGAGCCTCAGCAACTGCTCGCCGGGGAAGGCGAGATGACCCTCGAATTCCAGCGCGTGCCAGTTCAGCGCCTCGATCTGTGCGGCCACGAGCGGATCGGCGGAGGGCGTGGGCTCCGGTGACACGGCGGCGAGATGGGCGAGGATGCCCGCGCGGCCGTTGAAGAGGCCCGACTGGACGTAGAACTGGGAGCCCGACGAGATCAGCGCGCCGGACGCCGCCGTCCGGAAGCGCTCGTCGTCCCGATGGGCGAGGTACTCGTGCACCGCCATGGCCACGCCCGCGCTGCCCTCGGCGAGGTACGGCAGCGAGCGCCAGCCCTCGTTGACGTGGAGGGCGCCGTCGTCACGGACCACGCAACGGCGGAGGTCCTGGCGGAGTGCCGTCGCCGCGAGGTCGAGGAACGTCTCCTCGCCGGTGGCTTCGTAGCAGCGGACGAAGAGCAGGGCCGGGCCCGACGAACCGTGCATGAGGCCCGCTTTCGGGTGGGGCCCGCCGCTCGTTTCGGGAACGTCCGTCTCCGAGCCGATGCGTTCCGCCACGGTGCCGGCCACGTCGAGGGCGGCGTCCCGGAGGGCGGCGTCGCCGGTAGCTCCCGCGAAGTGGAGCAGGTTGAGTCCGACTCCGGCCAGGCCACTGAAGAGGTCCGTGCCGAGGCGCTGCCACTTCTCGGCCGTACACCGGTCGAGGACGCTCCGGGCGTCGTCGCGATGTCCCAGGTGGTCCAGGGCGAAGGCCACCCCGTGGAGTCCGTCGTAGAAGCCGATCCTGGCCCGCTGTTCCTTGCGCAGCGCTCGTTCGCGAAGCCATCTGCCGTGCTCGGGCCGATGGTCGGCTCCGGTGACGTCGAGCGCGTACAGGACGCCCGCCGCGCCGTGGGCCATGTTGAGCGCCCCGGTGGTGAACTGCGCGATGTCACCGGGGAACAGACGGTCGTCGCGGTCCACCGTGGCGCTGGCCAGAATTCCCGCCGCCAGTGAGTCGCGTACGGAGGGCCAGCTCTCCCGGTCGGCGCGGGGGCGGGCCGACCGGGAGAGCCGGTCCGTGACGCCGCCGCGGACGCTCTCGTCGGCGTCCGCGGCGGAGCTGTCGCCGAGGATCTTGCGGACAGCGGAGTCCAGGAACTCCCTCGGCACCGGGAACCGTGCGGCGATCTCGTCGGCCAGTTCCGCGGCCTTGCGCAGGTCGTGCCGGAGCAGCGCGGTCAGCGGCAGGAACACCGCGAGTTCGATGCAGCCCAGGGCGTAGGTGTCCGCAGCGAACCCCTCACGGTCCCGGGGCGCGGCGTACGCGGGGTGCCCCAGCATCCGGGCCGCTCCCGCCTCGGCCGGAGCCGCGACCTCGAAGTCGATCAGCCCCACCCTGCCGTCGTCGCCCACGATGATGTTGTACGGGTGCAGGTCGCCGAAGACGATGCCGCGCTCGTGCACCGAGGCGACCGCACGCTCCACGGCCCGGCAGACGCCCATCGCCCATTCCGTGTACGCGGCGAGCTCCGCCGGATCGGCCCGCGGTCCGGTCTCCGGGTACTTCAGGCCGAAGAACTTGCTCAACGGGCGTCCCTCGATGAGCTCCTGGGCGAGGAAGTGGTGGCCGTCCACGGTGAAGTGGCCCAGCAGCGCCGGAACGGCGTCGAGGCCGGCCAGCTGCTCCAGGACGTCCCGCTCCTGCTTGAGCCGGCTGACCGCGTCCCTCCCGTCGGCGGTCAACCCCGCGTACGGGCGTGCCTCCTTGAGGATGACCTCCCGGCCGGTGCGGACGTCCTCGGCCAGGTAGACACCGCCCCCGTTGGAGAAGTGCACCGGGCGGCGGACGGTGTACGGCAGGTCGGCCAGAGAGGTGGCGCGCCGTGCCTCGGCGTGCGGCTCCAGGAACTCCGGCAGGGTCACCCAGTCGGGGACGTGGAAGCCGGGAAGGCGGCGATCGGGTACGAGCGTGCCGTCGGGCCGCTCGATGGCGGGCTCCAGGACGCCCTTCCCGGAGACGACGTGGCGCTCGACGAATCCGCCGTAACGCACGTACAACGGGCCCTGGTTCCAGCGCAGATCGCTCAGGATGTACGGGCCCGGCTCGCCCCCGACCACGGTGTCGATCCCGTCGAGCACCTCGCGGAGTTCCGCCTCGTCCGCCGGGTAGATCGTGACCAGCTTGCCGCTGGCTCCCCGGGTCGCGTACTTCATGTTCCGCAGCTGCAGGATGTGCTGGCCGCGCAGGAACTTGAACGGGATGCCACGGGGGACGCAGTAGTTCCAGACGGCGTCGAGGATCTTCTCGGCGTTGTCCCTGTGCCCGGAGGCGTGAACCTTCCAGCCCTGGGCCGGCCGGCGGGCGCCCTCCGGTGTGCAGACGAGCCAGTCGTCCTGGCCGACCCTCTGCCACCCGTGGGGGAGCTCGCGGCCCGCGGCGGTGAAGGCGTGTCCGTCGTCCTGAGCCGTCGAGGGCGAGTCGAAGAACGTCCGGTCCACCATGCAATACGCCTCGTACCGCATTTCCGCATCCCCCGTATCTCTGGCGCCTGCATGCGAAGTCGTCTGCATGCGAGTCGTCTGCGTGCAAAGTCGTCTGCATGCAAAGTCGTCCGCATGGGAAGTCGCCTGCATGCGAAGTCGCCTGCATTCGATTTACTCGAACGACTCGAAATCTTTCATGGGCGAAATGGCTTCGCCAGTACACAACACACAAGTCAAACCGTGAAGAACACATGGTCCGGGGTGGTGGAATCGGCCAAAACCCTTGGTCGACAAGGGAGTTGGTGAATATTCTCATGAGCTTCGGTAGGCTACCGCTACCCGGATCGGGAGAATCCATTTTTGCTCGAGAGGTGTCTGTGTTCCGACTCGCATGGCGGACCCTTTCGGGCCGCAGGGCAAGCTGGGTGGCGAGTTTCGTTGCTCTTGTCCTCGCGCTGATCATGACGACGGCATGTGCCGTTCTCCTTGAATCGAGTACGCGCGGAAGCTCTCCCACCGAGCGGTATTCGGGGACGGACGTGGTCGTGTCCGGACAGCCCTTCGTGCCCCGGGCCGAACAGCTCGGTGCGGCGCTGGAAGGGCTGCCCGGCGTCGAGCGGACCGTGTCCGAGCTGTCGTTTCCCACCACGGCGGTGGACGGATCCGGTGAGCTGGTCGAGGCGCCGTGGGGCGGCCCCTCCCTGGGCCACTCGTGGGACAGCGCGGTCCTCGGCTCCTTCGCCCTCCGGGAGGGGCGGGCCCCCGCCGGGGACGGGGAAGTCGTGCTGGACGGCGCCCTCGCCGAACGCCTCGGCAGTGGCATCGGGGACTCCGTGCGGCTGGCCGGCCCCGAGGGGCCGCACGTGTACCGCGTCGCGGGCATCGCCGACCCGCCGGCCCGCCTCGTCCGCCAGTACGCCGTGTTCCACGCGCCCGGGGAGGCGGAGCGGCTCGCGGACTCCGCCGAGCCGGTCCGTGCCGTCGGCGTCCTCGCGACCGCGTCGACGGATACCGAAGCACTCCGGCGGCAGGTGGAACGGCGGGTCGACCGCTTCTACGGGGACGGCGGCGCGGGGGTCGTGGTCGCCGCCGGGGCGGAAAGGGCGGTGGCGGAGTTCTGGAACGTGCCGGATCCCGGGTCGGTCCTCTCCTCCCTCGTCGGGACCTTCGGGGCGCTCGCGCTGTTCGTGGCGGGGTTCGTCGTCGCCGGCACCTTGTCGCTCGCCGTCGCCGGCCGGATGACCGAGATCGGTCTGCTGCGGGCCGTCGCCGCCACCGCGGGCCAGATCCGCCGGATGATCGCCGCCGAGGCGCTCCTGGTGACCGTGGCGGCGGCACTCGCCGGCGTACCGGGCGGCATCGGTCTCGCACTGCTCCTGCACCGGCTCCTGGTGGACGGAGAGGTGCTGCCCCCTTCGTTCACCCTGTCCGTGGGGCCCCTCGCCCCCTGGCTGACCCTCGCCCTGACCGTGATCGTCGCCCAGGTCGCGTCGCTCACGGCCGCCCGGCGCGCTTCGGGGGTGCGCCCGGTGGAGGTGCTGCGCGAGTCGGCCGCTCCCGCGCCGGGCATCGGGTGGCGGCGCGTGCTGGCCGGGGTGTGCGTGCTCGTCGCGGCGGCCGGCGCACTGGGCGCGGTGGCCACCGGACGCCTGGACGGCGACGGCGGTACGGCCGAGAGCATGGTCCTGGTCCTGATGGTCGGGGTGGCGCTGCTGGCACCCCCGATCTGCCGGGGAGCGGGCGCGGTGCTGCTGGTCCCCGTACGTCCGTTCCTGCCGTTGGAGGGCCGCTGGGCGGTACGGAACCTGCGGGGGCAGAACGCCCGGCTCACGTCCACCGTGTCGCCCCTGGTGCTCGCGGTCTCCCTCACCGGAACGCTGCTCTGCGCCCCACTGATCACGTCACAGAGCGTGGAGCAGGCGGAACGACAGCGTCTCCTCGCCGACCATGTCGCGACGTCGACGGGCCAGGCGATCGCGCCGGGGTTCGCGGAGCGCGCCGCCCGGATACCCGGAGTGGCAGCCGCCTCGGGGCAACTGTCCGTGGACGGCGCGCTGCGGCGCGCGGACGCCGACGAGAGCGACGCCCGCTCCGTCATCGGCGGCAGGCTGATCGCGATGCGCACCGATGCCGTACCCCACCTGCTCGACCTCGGTGTCCGTACGGGCTCGGCCGACCGGATCGACGCGGGGTCCCTGGCACTCGGGGCCGGCGCGGCCCGGGACCTGGGTGTCGGGGCCGGGGACCGGGTCCGTGTCGACTGGGACGACGGCGCCCACGACACGTTCCGCGTCGCCGCCGTCTACTCCCACGACCGTGGGTTCGCCGACGCGCTGCTCCCCCGTGCCTCAGCGGTACGGCACGCGCCGGCCGCCCTGGAGGACGCCGTCCTGGTCCGTACCGCGGCGGGCGCCGACCGAAGCGGCGTCGAGCAACGGCTGAAGGCCCTGGCGGCGCAGTACCCGGGGGTCCGGGTCGACGGCGGAACAGGACGGACCTCGCCGGGCGCGGACGGCGACGCCGGGGCCGCCGGGGTGTTCGTTCTGCTCCTGCTGTTGATGATCAACGTGTTCACCGCCATCGCCGTCGTCAACACCCTGGGCATGGCGACGGCGAACCGTCGGCGGGAGTTCGCCCTGCTGCGGCTGGCCGGCGCGCAGCCGGCCCAGGTCCTGCGCATGCTCGCCTGGGAGGCCGTGCTCACCTGCGCGGTCGCGCTGGCGCCGGCCGCGCTGATCTGCGCGGCGGTGCTGGTCCCGCTCAGCCTCGCGCTCACCGGCTCGGCCGTCCCGGCCCTGGCCGGATGGCCGTTGGCGGCGCTGGTGGCCGGAGCACCCGTGGTGACCGCCGCGACGGCCGTACTCGTCGGCAGGACGGTCATGCGGCGTGCCGCGAGCACACCCGGCGGGCTGGCCAAGGCCGTCTCCTGACGGTCACCCCTGTCTGGACATCCCGTCCGGCCTCATGGCCCGGGCGCCGAGGCCGCTGTCAGGACGCGCGTCCCGGCCCGTACGAGGCAGCGTGACCGAGAGCCGGAACTCACCGTTCCCGTCGGCCCCGGCGGTGAGCAGGCCTCCCTGCTCCGCTGTCCGCTCACGCAGGTTGCGCAGGCCGCTGCCGCCAGGGCCCCCGGGCAGCGCGCTGCCGGGTACGGCGGGCCCCCCGCCGACGGGGGCCCCGTCGTTGGAGACCTCCAGACACACCCAGCCACGGTCGTCCGGGCCGTCGCCGACGGTGAGGCGGATACCGCAGTGCCGGGCCTTGCTGTGCCGCAGCACATTGGTGACGGACTCCCTCACCACGATGGCCAGCATCCCGCAGGCCTCCCCGGACATGGGGCTCCCGGCCAGGTCCACGTCGACGGTCACACCGAAGGATTCGAGCAGCTCGGCCGCCGACCGCGCCTCCCGCTCCAGGGACAGCACCCGGTATCCGGCGGAGACGGCCCGCATCTCGGAGAGTGCCTGCCGCGCGAGGTCCTGCGTCCGGATCAGCTCCCGCTCGGCACGGTCGGCATCGCTGTGGACGTAGCGCTGGATCCCCTCGCACTGGAGGGCGACGGCCGTGAGCGAGTAGCCGCCCAGATCGTGCAGATCACGAGCGAACCGCAGCCGTTCGTGGTCGACGGCTCGCTGTGCCAGTTCGGACCGGGCGGCCTGCAACTCCTCGGCGAGATCCGCGAGCCGCGCCACCCCGAAGAGGGCCAGGCCGCCGACGGCGTGGGACACCACCGCGTTGACGCCCTGGCTCATGGTCTCCCCCAGCGCGAGCGTCAGCGGAGCCTGGAGACAGACGAGCGCGGCGAACCCGGTCCATGCGTGAGGCAGGGGCGTGGTCAGGAGGACCGCGGCGGCGAAGGACCCCGGAATGCCGACCCAGGTGTCCTGGAAGAAGAGGTACGGGACATAGGTCACGACCCCGTGGGCGACGAGCGACCACGGCCACCACGGCTTCCGGCGGCGGACGGTCACGCGGGCGGAGTGCCGCAGATGAAGACCCAGGGTCGCGGCCAGAATGGCCGAGGAGGCCACCAGCGGCCCGAGCCCCTCCCTGTTGGCCGCCGTCGCCGCCACCGCCGCGATGCAGAAGCCGACAGCGACCAGGCGCACGATGACCCGCGCAAGCCGCGGGCTGTTCCCGTCCTCCAGCACGTTTCCCCCTCGGCGTTCCCTGCCGCAACACTGGCGAGGATACGCAACGGGGCCTGACCGCAAGGGCTGAGCGGCCGACCGCCCGCCCGGCCCCAAGCACGGCGGAGCCCGTCCGCGATCCGGTGGCACGTGCGGGTGGAGAACGGGGCCGGCGGCGGCGCCCTGGCCATCATGGACGCATGGGCGAGAAACGAAGGGCTGGGACACCATGAAAGAGAAGACCCCCCGTGCGAGGACGCCCCGTGCGAGGACGCCCCGTGCCTCGGGCGGAGAGGCGGCTCGCACCTCCCCGTCGGCCGCCGCGTCGGACGCTCCGGTCATCCTGAGCAACGAGCCCGGTTCGTTCGCCCGGGGTGTGCTGGCCGAGCGCCACCCCGCTCTCATCCAGCAGGTGCGCGACGCCTTCCCGTACGACCCGAGCCGGCACGAAGCCCTCGACGCCCTGCTGGACGAGATCACCAACGGTGTCGTCGAACGGCTTGCCCCCACGGAACGCGACCACGAGCGCTGGGCGGTCTCGGGGCAGGAGCACTTCGGCCGCTCCTGGTACGACGCTCCGTTCCTGTGGGCGGAGAGCTACTTCTACCGCAGGCTCCTCGGAGCGGTCGGGTACTTCGGCGCCGGTCCCTGGCAGGGAGTCGATCCGTTCGCGCCGTTCAAGAAGGCCGAACTGGGAGGCGGCGCGGTGGAAGAGGAACTGCGCGCCCTGGACGCGCTCGCGAACGTGCCGGCCGAGGAACGGGCCACGGCCCTGCTCCACGCCTCACTCTGGGGCAACCGCGCGGACCTCGGCTTCCGCGTCACGGCGGGAGAACCGGAGGCCGCAGAGGCCGCCCCCGCGCTGGTCGCCGACGACAGCGCCCTCCTGTGGCGGCTTCTGCCCGCCGGAGCCGACGCCACGGTCGCCGTGGTGGCGGACAACGCGGGCCGAGAGCTGATCCCCGACCTGATCCTCATCGACCACCTCCTCGAACAGCGGCATGCCGACCGGGTCGTACTTCACGTGAAGCCCCACCCCTACTACGTCTCCGACGCGATGACGGCCGACGTCGTCGACTGCCTCCGCCGCCTCGTCGAGGCGCCGGGTGAAGCCGGCGGCATCGGCGGCCGGCTGTGGAAGGCCATGGCGGCGGGAAACCTGGAGGTCCGCACCCACCCGTTCTTCTGCGCTCCGCAGCCGTACGGCGAGATGCCGGAGGACCTGCGCGGCGAGTTCGCGGGCGCCGCGCTCACCATCCTGAAGGGCGATCTCAACTACCGCCGCCTGGTGGGCGACCGACGGTGGGACGCCACGACACCCTTCGCCGATCTCACCGCGTATTTCCCGGGGGCGGTGGCGGCGCTCCGGACCCTGAAGTCCGACGTCGTCGTCGGCCTGGAGGAGGGAACGCTGGACGCTCTCGAGCACTCCGGGGACACCTGGCGCACGCGCGGCACCCACGCGCTGATCCAGGTGCGGCGGTAGCACGGACGAGCGGTTCCTTCTCGGGCCATGCGGACCGCCTCTCGGGCCTCGGATGAAAAGGGGGAATACGTAACCACGGACATACGGGCCTAATATGAGGACCGCCTCGGCCGTTCGAGACTCGCTTGGCCGCCTGTCCCGGACGGCCGAGCGCCTTTCCGCGCGAGCCCGGCCGACGGTGAACGACTCGGCGGAGTGGCACCCGGGTGCCATACGATTGCGGCGGCTTGCAGCTCCGGCCGTCACCATGCGTGACACGGTTGAGCGCCCCTGTGCGGTCGCGCCTGCTGCACCCTCCCGACTTCGGTCCGCCGCGGGCACTGCCGCCGGCGCCAAACGTACGAAATGGAGCATCCAAGGATGGCTCGACACCTGGTAACCAGCGCGCTTCCCTACATCAACGGGATCAAGCACCTGGGCAACATGGTCGGGTCGATGCTTCCGGCGGACGTGTACTCCCGGTACCTCCGCCAGCGTGGTCACGACGTCCTGTACATCTGCGCGACCGACGAGCACGGAACGCCGGCCGAGCTGGCGGCCAAGGCGGCTGGGGCATCGGTGGCGGAGTTCTGCGCCCGGGCCCACGACGCGCAGAAGGCTGTGTACGACGGGTTCGAGCTTGCCTTCGACTACTTCGGCCGCAGCTCTTCGCACCAGAACGTCGAGATCACGCAGCACTTCGCGCGGAAGCTGTGGGAGAACGGCTTCATCGAGGAGCGGGCGATCCGCCAGGTGTACTCGCCGGTCGACGGCCGTTTCCTCCCCGACCGTTACGTCGAGGGGACCTGTCCGCACTGCGGTTACGACAAGGCGCGCGGCGACCAGTGCGAGAACTGCACCCGCGTCCTGGACCCGACGGACCTGCTGGAGCCCCGCTCGGCGATCAGCGGCTCCACGGAGCTGGAGGTCCGCGAGACCAAGCACCTTTTCCTGCTCCAGTCGAAGCTCCAGCACGAGGTCGAGGCGTGGGTGGCCCGGCACGAGGCCGACTGGCCGCAGCTGTCCTCCTCCATCGCCCGCAAGTGGCTGACCGAGGGTCTCCACGACCGGGCGATCACCCGCGACCTGGACTGGGGCGTGCCGGTCCCGGCGGACACCTGGCCGGAGCTGGCGGCCGAGGGCAAGGTCTTCTACGTCTGGTTCGACGCCCCGATCGAGTACATCGGCGCGACGAAGGAGTGGGCGGACGCCGCCCCGGACGGCGAGAGGCGCGACTGGAAGTCGTGGTGGTACGAGGCCGACGACACCGTCCGCTACACGCAGTTCATGGCGAAGGACAACGTCCCGTTCCACACGGTGATGTTCCCCGCCACCCAGCTGGGCGTGCGCGAACCGTGGAAGAAGGTCGACGTCGTCAAGGGCTTCAACTGGCTGACGTACTACGGCGGGAAGTTCTCCACCTCGCAGAAGCGGGGCATCTTCACCGACGCCGCGTTGGAGACGCTGCCGGCCGACTACTGGCGCTACTTCCTGATCGCCAACGCTCCCGAGTCCGACGACTCCTCCTTCACCTGGGAGCACTTCGCCGCCACGGTCAACAAGGACCTGGCCGACACCCTCGGCAACTTCGTCAACCGCGTCCTGTCCTTCTCCCGCAAGCGCTTCGGCGACGAGGTCCCCGAGGGCAACGCGGCAGGCGAGCCGGAGGCACGGCTGGGCGGCGACATCGCCCGCCTCCTCGCCGAGTACGAGGAGCACATGGACACCCTCCAGTACCGCAAGGCCGGTGCGGCGCTCAGGGCCCTGTGGTCGGCGGGCAACTCCTACCTGGAGGAGAAGGCCCCCTGGCTGGAGATCAAGACCGACCCGGAGGGCGCGGCCCTGACCCTGCGCACCGCGATGAACCTCATCCACCTGTACGCAATCGTCTCCGAACCCTTCATCCCTGCCTCGGCGGCCGCGATGCGGGGCGCCTTCGCCCTGACCGCCGACACCGCGACCTGGGTGACCGCCGAAGAGGCGAAGTCCCTGGCCTCGGTCCCGGCCGGCACGCCGTTCACGGTCCCGCCGGTGCTCTTCGCGAAGATCACGGAGGAGGACCTGGAGTCCTACAGGGAGCGCTTCGGGGGATCCGACGCCTGACTGCGTCTTCGGCGCCCGTACCGACTGCGGCTTCGTCCGACGGTACGGGCGCGGAAGCGCCCAGCCGGTTCATGTCGGCTCGGACTCAACCAGGGCGGGGGGCTACGTAGGTGCCGCTCTGCTCACCTGCTGCACTGGCCCGTAGTGCTCAGGCCACGGCCGGACTTGCCCCATGGCGTTCGTAGAGCCGTTTCACCTGCGTAATCCAGAACTCGAACTTCTCGTCTGCGGATGCACTCATAGGCAGAAGCCGGAGGTCTTTGGCCAGCTGGTAGAAACCGGATCCGGCGTCGTTGGCACCCAGATAGTTCACCAGTGCCGAGAGCATGACAGGAGGGTCGGAAGGGGTGATCTCCTGATCCCGTTCCACGATCAATCCGAGCAGATGCCCCACGGCCGCGCGCTCATCAGCCCGGTCGAAGTCGAAGGCGCGGCAGCCGGTTCGCTTGGCCAGGGTGACGCTGAGCTCTGTGTAGGAGGTGAGCTTGCCAAGTTTCGCGCGCTCGACGAGGAATCCCCGTCCGGCGTCTACGAGCACGTCCCACTCGCTGTCTGCGCGGCCGTATCCAGGCATCCCGTCCCCTCCGAGCCAAGCCGATCCATACGCGGAAACGTACAGTGACGGCGCGGGTCCCACAATCGCTCGTTCGGTGGCGAATGAGTGCGAAGTCAGGACAACCCTCTTTGCCCATCTTGCCCTTACGGTAAGGCGAGTTGGCAGGCAACCTCGGAGGGCATATGAGCAGCACTCAGACTCACGCTGAAATTCTCAGCGAGGCCATCCACGCCCTCTATGGGACCTGGGACGCTGAACGCGCCTTGGCGGCCCTGTTCGGAGCGGGATACCGTCCAGCTGATGTGGCGACCGGGAAGAAGCGGGCACGCCAGGTGCTCCGAGAGCTTGCCGACGCCGGTGTCATCGTGAAGGTGAGTGCGAGGCCCGTGGAGTATCGACGCACTGACAGCTGATCTGTTGCCGACTGGGCGCGGCGCGCCCTGCTAGATACCGCCCACGGGGCCAGGTTGGCCCTGCCTGCGTCGTGGAGCGCCGCAGTCCCCTCCATAGTCAGCCCGCCCGGTGAGCGGGATCGGCCCCGGCAGCCGACCGGCAACCATGGCGAGACTTTCCCCTCTGTCCCTCGCCCGCCTGGCGGCTTAGGTCGAGCGCTCCAAGCCCAGGGCATGTGCGGCCTTGGTCATAGCAGCCCCGCTCCGCGGTTGGCCTCCCCGCATCCCTCTGGGAGCCGACGGGGAGCCGCCTCCCGTGCTTGGCTCCCAAACGGCTCCCAAGATGACCCCAGGAACGAGTCAGGGGCCTGATCCACTAAGTGGATCAGGCCCCTGGCCTGGTGTTTCAGCTGTCGGGGTGGCGGGATTTGAACCCACGACCTCTTCGTCCCGAACGAAGCGCGCTGCCAAGCTGCGCTACACCCCGATGTCCACCGGACTCCCGGCGACATCGATTACTTTAGCCCACCGGCGGCCGGAGGCGAAATCCGGTTTCTCCGGTGCTGGAACCATCCCGCCACGTTCGGCCGGAGACGGTCCACGGTGGTGATCAGGATGCCCAGGGCCGCGAAGAGGAGGCCGAGGGCGAGGGCCTGGGTGAGGGCGCCTGCGTAGCCGTACGTGTCGATACGTGTCGACGTCGAGGAACGGGTACGGGTAGCGGGCCGGGGCGCCGGGGGAGAGCAGGGCGCCGCAGGCCAGGGTGAGGGCCAGGTAGGCCGCGGGGCGGACAGCCAGAGCGGGATGCGGGCCGGGCGCAGGGTCCGGGGGCCGTCAGCAGGAGCCAGCGCGCGGCGATGGTCAGGGGGCGCCGTGTGGAGCAGGGGGCTCGCGGCGGCGGGCCAGCAGGCTCCTGGGGGCGGGCAGGCCCGGGGCGGGGTCATGATGTGACCGTGGGCGGGTGGGAAGACCTCCGCGACGCGTCCGCCGGCCCGCATGCCCCCCGCCCCGACGGCTCGGCGTCAGGGGCTCCGGCCCGCGTGCCCCCCCGCCCCGACGGCTCGGCGTCAGGGCCCCCGGCCCCGGCCCGGGGGCCTCGCTCAGGCCTTCGGCGTCAGTGTCAGCAGAGTGGCCTCGGGCGGGCAGGCGAAGCGGACCGGGGTGTAGCGGTTGGTGCCGCAGCCCGCGGAGACGTGGAGGTAGGCGCGCCGGTCGCCGACCGTGTGGCTGGACAGGCCCTTGACCCGGTCGGTGTCCAGGTCGCAGTTGGTGACCAGCGCCCCGTAGAACGGGATGCACAGCTGGCCGCCGTGCGTGTGGCCCGCCAGGATCAAGGGGTAGCCGTCGGCCGTGAAGGCGTCCAGGGAGCGCAGGTACGGGGCGTGGACCACGCCGATGGAGAGGTCGGCGCCGCTCGGAGGGCCGCCCTGGACCTCGGCGTAACGGTCCCGCTTGATGTGCGGGTCGTCCAGGCCGGTGAACGCCAGCTCCAGGCCGTCGAGCTTGAGCCAGCCCCGGGTGTTCGACAGGTTCAGCCAGCCTGCCTTGTCGAAGGCGTCGCGCATCGGCTCCCACGGGTTGTGGACGACGCCGACGGCGGGGGCGTTGCCGTTGAGGCCGTGCTTGCCCCGGGCCTTCTCCAGGAGGTAGCGCGCGGGGTTGCGGAGCTTGGGGCCGTAGTAGTCGTTGGAGCCGAAGACGTACACCCCCGGGAACTCCATCAGCGGGCCGAGCGCGTCGAGCACCTCCGGCACGGCCTCCGGGTCGGAGAGGTTGTCGCCGGTGTTCACGACGAAGTCGGGGCGCAGCCCGGCGAGCGACTGGAGCCAGGCGCGCTTCTTGCGCTGGCCGCTCACCATGTGGATGTCGGAGACCTGGAGCACGCGCAACGGACGTGCCCCGTACGGGAGCACGGGAACGGTGACGCGTCGCAGGCGGAACGAGCGGGCCTCGAACCCGGCGGCGTAGGCGAGTCCGGCCGCGCCCACCGCCGCTCCGACTGCCGTGACTTTCAGGGGTACTCCGTAGCGTGCGCGCATGCGCCCATCGTCGCAGAAGCGGAACCGTGAGCGGAAAACCGGTGGGGCGGCCGGAAAACCGGTGGGCGGCCCGGGCCCCGCACCTGTCACAATCGCGGCATGACCACGCTCAAGTCCAAGCTCAAGGAAGACCTTCACACGGCCATGAAGGCGCGTGACGAGCTGACCTCGTCCACCCTTCGGCTCACCCTCACCGCGATCACCAAGGAAGAGGTCAGCGGCAAGTCGGCGCGCGAGCTCTCCGACGACGAGGTGCGGAAGGTGATCGCCAGGGAGGCGAAGAAGCGCCGGGAGGCGGCCGAGGCCTTCGCCCAGGGCGGCCGGACCGAGCAGGCCGAGCGGGAGAAGGCGGAGGGCGAGCTGCTCGACGGCTACCTGCCCCAGCAGCTCTCCGACGACGAGCTGAACGCGATCGTGGCGTCCGCCGTCGAGGAGGCGAAGGCCGCCGGGGCCGAGGGGCCGCGTGCGATGGGCGCCGTCATGAAGATCGTCAACCCGAAGGTCGCCGGGCTCGCCGAGGGCGGCCGGGTCGCCGGCGCGGTGAAGAAGCTCCTCGCCGGCTGAGGTACGGGGGAGGCTGTGAAGCCCACGACCTTCACGACGCCTTGATCCGGTCCAGGTCTCCGGCGACCGACGTCACGGCGGCCGGAGACGACGCGGAAAAGGGGTGGGCGCCCCGGTCCAGGACCGGGGCGCCCACCCCTTTTCTCTGCGCTGTCCGTACGGGTACGGGCAGGGGTACGGATGTGGGTCAGGGGCCGTTCTGGCCGCGCCCGCCACCGCCCGGTCCGCCGATCATGCCCTCGGGGAGTTCGATGCCGGGGAACCGGTCGTTGCCGCGGTCGGGCTTGGCGTCATCGCGGTCGTCGTCGTCGCCGCGGTCGCGGTCCCGGTCGCCCTTCTCCTCGTCCTTCTCCTTCTTCTCCTTGCCCCGGGGGACGGCGACCTGGTTGAACCCGGGGGTCTCCGACGCGTCCAGCGCTCCGGTCATCGCGATGCGCCAGATCGGACCGGGCAGACAGCCGCCGCAGACCTTGTCGTAGTACTGGCCGCCGATGGTGACGTTGAACATCGAGCTCTTCTCGCCGACGTCGTCACCGACCCACACCGCGGTGGAGAGGTTCGGCGTGTACCCGACGAACCAGGCGTCCTTGCGGTCGTTGGTCGTACCGGTCTTGCCCGCGTTGTCCCGGTCGCTGAGTCCGGCCCGTGTGCCGGTGCCGTCCTCGACGACGCCCTTGAGCATCTGGTTGATCGTGTCCGCGGTCTTCTCGCTCATCGCCCGCGAGCAGGACGTCTTCGGCACGGGGATCTTCTTGCCCTGCGGGTCCTTGATGGACTCGATGGCGATCGGCGTGCAGTACGTGCCCCGGTTGGCGAACGCGGCGTAGGCGCCGGCCATGGAGAGCGGGGTGCTCACCTCACTGCCGAGTGTGATCGACGGGTTCTCGACGACCTTCTTGCCGTCGCCGCGCTCGTAGCCGACCTTCTTGGCCATCTCCACGGTCTCGCAGAGGCCGGCCTTCTGCTCCAGCAGCGCGAAGTAGGTGTTGATGGACTTGCCGAGCGCGCTCGTCATGTCCCAGGTGCCCTTTTCGGACTCCAGCTCGTTCTGCAGGGGCCAGTCCGCGTAACCGGCGGGGGAGCCGGAGCAGTTCCGGAAGTCCCGCTCCTTGAGCGTCATCTTCCAGTCCGTCGAGAACGTCGTCGCCGGGCTGATGCCCTTCTCCAGCGCCGCGGCCGCGGTGAACGGCTTGAACGTCGAGCCGGTCTGGAAGCCGTAGGTGCTGCCGCCCATCTTGTTGCTGACGGCGAGGTTCAGCACGGTCTCGTTCTGTTTCTGGTCCAGGCCGTAGGGGCGGGACTGGCCCATGGAGAGGATCTTGCCGCTGCCCGGCCGGACCTGCACCACGGACGCCGCGAACTTGTCGTCCTTGTTGACCTTCGCGGTGGCCGCCTCGTTGGCGGCCTTCTGGGCGCGCGGGTCCAGCGTGGTCCGGATGGTCAGGCCGCCGAGGTTCCAGAGCTTGGCCCGCTCCTCGTCGGTCTTGCCGAAGGCGGGGTCGGTGAGGATCGTCTTGCGGACGTAGTCGCAGAAGAAGCCGGAGCCGCTGACGGCGGTGATGCAGCCGTTCTTCGGCCGGGAGACCTTCAGCTTGATGGGCGTCTCCATGGCCTTGTCGGCCTCGGCCCGCGAGATTTCCTTGACCGCGGCCATCCGTGCCAGCACGACGTTGCGGCGCTTGGTCGCTTCCTCGATGTCGTTGACCGGGTCGTAGCGGCTCGGTGACTGGACGAGGCCGGCGAGCAGCGCGGCCTCCTCCAGCTTGAGGTCCTTGGCGCGCTTGGAGAAGTAGCGCTGGGAGGCGGCCTCGATGCCGTACGCCTGCTGCCCGAAGAACGTGATGTTGAGGTAGTTCTCCAGGATCTTCTTCTTGCCGAGCTCCTCCTCGACCTGGATCGCGTACTTCAGCTCACGGACCTTGCGGCCGAGCGTCTGCTGCGTGGCTTCGGCGACCTTCTCCGGGTCGTCGCCCGCCTCCTCGACGAAGACGTTCTTCACGTACTGCTGGGTGAGGGTCGACGCGCCCTGCGCGGCCCCGCCCGCCTGCACGTTGCGGTTCATCGCGCGGAGGATGCCCTTGAGGTCGACCGCGCCGTGCTCGTAGAAGCGGGAGTCCTCGATCGCGATGATCGCGGCCTGCATGTGCGGGGAGATGTCCTTGAGCGGGACGACCGTGCGGTCACGGGAGTACACCGTGGCGATGGTGCCGCCGTCGCGGTCCTGGATCGTGGTCCGCTGACTGAGCGGTGGCGTCTTGAGGTTGGAGGGGATCTCGTCGAATCCTTCGACCGTCCCCTTGGCGGCGAGCCCCAGCGCTCCGGCTGCGGGCAGCGCGATGCCTGCCAGGACAGCTCCGGAGAGCGCGGCGACACCGAGGAACTTGGCGGCCTGCTGGGTCGTGGTGAGACCCCCGCCCGAGCGCTTCTTTGGCATAGGGGGCAGCCTAATCCGTAGTGATGATCGTGTCGCAGGAGCAGGGGTCTCTCGGAGCGTTCGGGTACCGGACCGTGACATCCGGGCGGGTCCCGCCACCTGTCGTCCGCCTGTCGACCGCTTGTTGGCGCATCCCGCCGTCGGCCGTCCGCCTGTCCGGCGTCGGCCCGGCGGACCGGCCGCGGCCTTTCCGGCGGGAGCGTGCCGGGCCTCGCGGCGCGGGTGCGTGAACGCGGGGCGCCCGCGTTCTCAATCGCCGGACAGACGGACAGGCTCTGGCCTAAGCTGTTCTCAACTGTCACAGCAGTCCGGTTCCGTATCAAGTCCCGTGCATGCCCATGCGCATCTTCTGGTCATTCTTCACCCGGCGGATGAGCAACCGCATTGTCCTTCGCGTAGCCATCGAGGCGCTCCCGAAACGCCCTGTATGTCACGAGAAGTCCCTGGCAACTTGAGTGCACTGTCCTCTTTTCGCAGAGATAGTCGCGCATGTCCTCGGCTCACTCCCCTGGGTGATCTGCCGCATACGCATAGTCCGTTCGGACCATTCAAGATTGGGCCCGAAGGGGGTGTTGTGCTGTCCCCACCTTCCGTAACGTCCTCAACTGGCAGCGGTGAATATGCCGCTTCCGCCGTGGGGGAGCCTCGATTCGGGAGAGGACGGCGCCGGCATGGGCTGGGTAACCGACTGGAGTGCGCAGGCAGCCTGCCGCACTACCGATCCGGATGAACTGTTCGTACAAGGGGCAGCGCAGAACAGAGCCAAGGCGGTGTGCACCGGATGCCCGGTGCGGACCGAGTGCCTGGCCGATGCGCTCGACAATCGCGTCGAATTCGGCGTGTGGGGCGGAATGACGGAGCGGGAGCGCCGCGCACTGCTGCGGCGCCGGCCCACCGTCACGTCCTGGCGCCGACTGCTGGAGACCGCGCGCAGCGAATACGAGCGGTCCACCGGCATTCTGCCCGGAGTCATCGGGCTGGAGGACGAGGAACTGCACGAGACGTACGCGGCCGTCGGGTAGGCGTCGACGCCGCTGGGCCGGCCCGTGTGCCGCCAGGCCGGGGCCGCATTGCACCTGGTCAGAGCGTCAGGGCCGCTTTGGTACCTGCGCGGGGCCGCTGTGCCGCCTGGTCGGGCCGCGTGCTCCGGAGGGTGCACCAGCTGCCTCGGTGGCGGTGTTACGCCGCCCCCGTGAACGGTGTCTACGCCGCTCCGGCAGGGGCCGGCGCGGAACCGTCCGCCAGGCGGTCGCCGATGGCCCGGAGGCCGTCCAGGTCGTGGACGTCGCCGGGCAGCGCTGCCACGGCCGTCACCGGCACCTCGGGGTGCAGCGCGGTGAAGCGGTCGCGGGTGCGGTGCTCACGGGCGACGAGCTGCATGCGCTCGGCGTGCAGACGCAGCAGACCCGCCGTCAGTTCCTCGACGCCCACGCCGACACCCACGTCGGCACCGACGCCGACGGCAACGTCGGCGATCTCGTCAGTGGTCGCTTCGGCGGGGCCGGTCGCGGGAGTCGCGATGTTCTCGTGGGGCGGCTCGTTCTCCGTCGTGTCCTGGTGCTCGGCTGCGGGCTCGGGCCCGGACGCCCGGCCGGCCTCGGGGGAGAGGAGCGGCTCGGTCGGTCCGGAAGCAGTGACCGCCGGGTCGGGGGCTTCCTGGTCACCAAGGCCAGCTTTCCCGGCCCTCTGATCCACAATGCGGCTGTCGTCAAGATTTTCCGCGGCGGCCAGAGCCTGCTCGGCGGAGAGCCGCGAAGCCTCGCTGCCGTGCACACGGTTGAGCACCAGACCGGCCAGCGGCATCTTCTCGGCGGCCAGCCGTTCCACGAAATAGGCGGCCTCGCGCAACGCGTCCTGCTCCGGCGTCGCCACCACGAGAAAGGCCGTGCCGGGCGCCTGGAGCAGCTTGTACGTGGCGTCCGCGCGGCTGCGGAAGCCGCCGAACATGGTGTCCATCGCGGCGACGAACGTCTGGACGTCCCGCAGGAACTGCCCCCCGAGCAGCTTGCCCAGGGTGCCGCTCATCATCGACATACCGACATTGAGGAATCTCATCCCGGCCCGGCCGCCCACCCTCGCGGGTGCCATCAGCAGCCGGATGAACTTCCCGTCGAGGAACGACCCGAGCCGCTTCGGCGCGTCCAGGAAGTCCAGCGCGGAGCGCGAGGGAGGGGTGTCGACGACGATCAGGTCCCACTCGTCGCGGGCCCGCAGCTGCCCGAGCTTCTCCATCGCCATGTACTCCTGCGTACCGGCGAACCCGGCCGACAGGGACTGGTAGAAGGGGTTCTCCAGGATCGCCCTGGCCCGTTCGGCGTCCGCGTGCGCCTCGACGGTCTCGTCGAAGGTCCGCTTCATGTCGAGCATCATGGCGTGCAGTTCGCCCTCGCCGTCGATGCCGTCGACCCGCCTCGGCACGTTGTCCAGCCGGTCGATGCCCATGGACTGGGCGAGCCGGCGGGCGGGGTCGATGGTGAGGACGACGACCTTCCGGCCGCGTTCGGCGGCCCGTACGCCGAGGGCGGCGGCGGTCGTGGTCTTGCCGACCCCGCCGGAGCCGCAGCACACGATGATCCGGATGCCGGGGTCGTCCAGCAACGCGTCCGTGTCCAGACCCGCCCCGGCCGCGGCCGTACCGGATGTGTCCGCTGTCATGCGTCCCCCTCTTCCCCCGCGCCCTGCTTACGGAGCTCCGTGGCCAGGTCGTGCAGCGTGGCGAGATCCACCCCGTCGCCGATCAACGGCAGCTCCGCCGTCGGCAGCCCGAGACCGGCCAGTACCGCGCGCTGCTCCCGCTCCAGGCCGACCCGCTCGGCGTGCTCGGCCGCCTGCTCCACCAGGGGGCGCACGAGCGCCGCGGAACCGGTGACTCCGGCCCGGGTCAGCGTCCTGGCGATCTCCTTGCGGCGGCCGTCGGCGGCGGTGCGCAGGGCCTCCTCGTCGAGCAGGTGAGGGCGGACCATGTTCACGAAGACGCTGCCCACGGGCAGTTCGGCGGCGCGCAGCTCGGCGATGCCGTCCGCGGTCTCCTGGACCGGCATCTCCTCCAGGAGGGTCACCAGGTGGACCGCGGTCTGCGGGGACTTCAGGAGCCGCATCACGGCCTGGGCCTGGTTGTGTATGGGGCCGATCCGGGCCAGCCCGGCGACCTCGTCGTTGACGTTCAGGAAGCGGGTGATCCGGCCGGTCGGCGGGGCGTCCATGATCACGTGGTCGTAGACGAACCGGCCCTGCTTGTCCTTGCGGCGTACGGCTTCGCACGCCTTGCCGGTCAGCAGGACGTCCCGGACCCCGGGCGCGATGGTGGTGGCGAAGTCGATCGCACCGAGCTTCTTCAGCGCCCGGCCCGCGCTGCCGAGCTTGTAGAACATCTGGAGGTAGTCGAGGAGCGCGCGTTCGGCGTCGATCGCCAGCGCGTGCACCTCGCCGCCGCCCGGCGCGACGGCGATCTTGCGCTCCTCGTAGGGGAGCGCGTCGGAACCGAAGAGCTGGGCGATGCCCTGCCTGCCCTCGACCTCGACGAGGAGGGTGCGCCTGCCCTCGGTCGCGAGGGCGAGCGCGAGGGCGGCGGCGACCGTGGTCTTACCGGTGCCGCCCTTGCCGCTGACGACCTGGAACCTGCTCACGTATTCGAGCCTAACCAGTCCGGCCCCGGCCTACGCACGGGACCGTACGTGCCAGGCGTTACAGTCGGGCCCATGACCAAGTGGGAATACGCGACCGTGCCGCTTCTCGTGCACGCGACCAAGCAGATTCTGGACACCTGGGGCGAGGACGGCTGGGAGCTGGTCCAGGTCGTTCCCGGCCCGAACAACCCCGAGCAGCTCGTGGCCTACCTGAAGCGGGAGAAGGCGTAGTGGCGGGCGCCGTCGAGGCGCGGCTCGCCGAGCTCGGCCTGACCCTGCCCGCCGTCGTGCCGCCGCTGGCCTCGTACCAGCCGGCCGTGCGGTCCGGGGCGTACGTGTACACCTCGGGCCAGCTGCCGATGGTGGACGGCAAGCTCGCCGTCACCGGCAAGGTCGGCGCCGAGGTCACGCCGGACGAGGCGAAGGAGCTCGCGAAGACCTGCGCGCTCAACGCGCTGGCCGCCGTGAAGTCGGTCGCCGGCGACCTGGACCGGATCAAGGGCGTCGTGAAGGTCGTGGGCTTCGTCGCCTCGGCCTCCGACTTCACCGGCCAGCCCGCCGTGATCAACGGCGCCAGCGAGCTGCTGGGCGCGGTCCTCGGCGACAAGGGCGTGCACGCCCGCAGCGCCGTGGGCGTCGCCGTGCTGCCGCTGGACGCGCCGGTCGAGGTCGAGGTCCAGGTGGAACTCGTCGACGGCTGAGTACCCCTCGTCGCCCGGCCCCCCGATCCCGTCCGGTCACCTCGACCGGGCGGGATCGGTCGTACGGGACCGGTCGTACGGGATCGGTCCCGTACGACCGGTCGTGCGGGTGCGGGGCATCCCGGGCGGGTACGGGGCATGGCGGGCCACCGCGACGATCGGGCAGCCTCTCGAACCGCGATCAGGAAGCCCCTCGAACATCGGCGCGGTTCCGGATAGCCTCCGGCCATGTCCCAAGGTCAGTGGTACCCCCCGGAATGGCCCGGCCTGATCCGGGCCCTCGCCGCCGGTGAGCTGACGCCCGCGACACCCCGGCGGGCCGCCACCGTGATGCTGCTCCGCGATCCGGACGGACCCGGGGCGGGCGGGACGGGTGGCGATCCGGGCGGGAAGGGCGGCGCGCCCGCCGGCCCTGTCGTGCACATGTTGCGCCGGCGGACCTCCATGGCATTCGCCGGAGGCGCGTACGCCTATCCGGGTGGCGGAGTCGATCCGCGCGACGACGACCGGCTGATCGGGTGGGCCGGGCCCCCGCTGGAGCACTGGGCCGCCCGGCTCGGCCTGGCGACGGCCCCCGAGGCGCAGGCCGTCGTCTGCGCTGCGGTACGCGAGACGTTCGAGGAGGCGGGCGTCCTCCTCGCCGGGCCGACCGCCCGGACCGTGGTCGGCGACACGACCGGGGAGGACTGGGAGGCCGACCGGGAGGCGCTGGTCGCCCGGGACCTGTCCTTCGCGGAGTTCCTGGACCGGCGCGGCCTGGTGCTGCGCTCGGACCTGCTGGGCGCCTGGGCGCGCTGGATCACCCCGGAGTTCGAACCGCGCCGGTACGACACCTGGTTCTTCGTCGCCGCGCTCCCCGAGGGGCAGCGCACCCGGGACGTCTCCACCGAGGCCGACCGCACGGTGTGGATCTCCCCCGCCGAGGCGGCCCGCCGCTACGACCGGGGCGAGCTGCTGATGATGCCGCCCACCGTGACCACCCTGCGGGCCCTCGCGCCGTTCAGGACGGCCGCCGAGGCGCTCGGGGCGGCCGACGGGCAGGACATGGCCCCGGTCCTCGCGCAGGCCCGCCTGGAGGGCGGCGAACTGGTGCTGAGCTGGCCGGGACACGACGAGTTCACCAAGCACGTACCCGCGGCGGGCCCGGCAGGCGGTGGAGCGTGAGCGACGCGGCAGCTCTTCCCGGACAGCCGCGCGGAACCGTGGTCTCCGGTCCCGCGACCACCCGTACGGTCAACGTCCTCGCGCCCAACCCGTCCGCGATGACGCTCGACGGGACGAACACCTGGATCGTGGCCGAGCCCGACTCCGGTCTCGCGGTCGTCATCGATCCCGGGCCGCTCGACGACGTCCACCTGAGAGCGGTGATCGAGGCGGTGGAGCGGTCCGGGCGGCGCGTGGGCCTCACGCTGCTCACCCATGGCCACCCGGACCACGCGGAGGGCGCGGGCCGGTTCGCGGAGCTGACGGGGACGAAGGTGCGGGCCCTGGACGCGGAGCTGCGGCTGGGCGACGAGGGCCTCGCGGCGGGCGACGTGATCACCACCGGCGGCCTGGAGCTGCGCGTCGTGCCGACGCCCGGGCACACCGCGGACTCGCTCTCGTTCCATCTGCCCGCCGACCGGGCGGTGCTGACGGGCGACACGATCCTCGGCCGCGGCACGACGATGGTCGCGCACCCGGACGGGCGGCTCGGCGATTACCTGGACTCGCTCAGGCGGCTGAGGTCGCTGACGGTCGACGACGGCGTCCACACGGTGCTGCCGGGCCACGGTCCGGTGCTGGAGGACGCGCAGGGGGCGGTGGAGTTCTACCTGGCCCACCGCGCGCACCGGCTCGCCCAGGTGGAGACGGCGGTGGAGGCCGGGCACCGTACGCCGTCGGAGGTGGTGGCGAAGGTGTACGCCGAGGTGGACCGTTCCCTGTGGCCGGCCGCCGAGCTGTCGGTGCGGGCACAGCTGGAGTACCTGACCGAGCACGGGCTGATCCAGAGCTGAGCCGGCCCGTGCACGGCGAAGGGCCCCGCCGGCGGAGGCACGGGGTACGTACCCGGCCGGCGGGGCCCTTCGCGTACGGAGACGGGGTCAGCGCGAACGCTTCGCCAGCCGCTCCACGTCCAGCAGGATGACCGCCCGGGCCTCCAGGCGCAGCCAGCCGCGGCCCGCGAAGTCCGCGAGCGCCTTGTTGACCGTCTCGCGGGAGGCGCCGACCAGCTGGGCCAGCTCCTCCTGGGTGAGGTCGTGCACGACGTGGATGCCTTCCTCGGACTGGACGCCGAAGCGGCGCGACAGGTCCAGGAGGGCGCGGGCGACCCGGCCCGGCACATCGGAGAAGACCAGGTCGGACATCTGGTCGTTGGTCTTGCGCAGCCGCCGGGCGACCGCGCGCAGCAGAGCGGTGGCCACCTCGGGCCGGGCGTTCAGCCAGGGCTGCAGGTCGCCGTGGCCGAGGCCGAGCAGCTTGACCTCGGTCAGCGCGGAGGCGGTCGCCGTACGCGGGCCGGGGTCGAAGAGCGACAGCTCCCCGATCAGCTCGCCGGGGCCGAGCACGGCCAGCATGTTCTCGCGCCCGTCGGGCGAGGTGCGGTGGAGCTTCACCTTGCCCTCGGTGACCACGTACAGGCGGTCACCCTGGTCGCCCTCGTGGAACAGCGCGTCTCCGCGCGCGAGGGTCACCTCACTCATCGAGGCGCGGAGCTCCGCGGCCTGCTCGTCATCGAGCGCCGCGAAAAGCGGGGCGCGCCGCAGAACGTCGTCCACGAATTCTCTCCTTGTCGGCCTGTCCAGGGAACCGTGGTCCCCATCATGCCGGACGGTAAAACAGTGCGATCAATCACAAACCAGTTTGACGCACGGGCGTGCCGGACCGTACGGCAGGGGGCCGATCGGGGGCGGATGCGCCGTGACAGCGGTGGTTGTCGGTGCCTGGCTCTAGGCTGGCCGGGTGTCCAGAACGCCGGGGAGAGCGCGGTCCAAGGGGGTCGACGGGGTGCTGAAGGGCGGGGATTCCGCTGTGGGCGAACAGCCGCGGTCGCGCCCCGAGAATGCCGCGAATGGCTCCCTCGAAGGCGCGCTCGGCTCCCCCGGAGAGCCGGGGAAGAAGCCGCTTCGGAAGTCGGCCAGGAGGTCCGCAGTGCCATCGTCGTCATCATCAAAGCCCGGCGAATCCGGTGAATCCGGTGAATCCGGCACTTCCGGTAGGCCGGGCGGGGTCGCCGCGGTACGCAAGGGGGCCGGGGGCCGCAAGGGGGTCACGGGCCGCAAGGAGGCCGGGGGCCGTGTGGGGGCCGGGGCCGCGGTGCGCAAGGCGCCGAAGGCGGAGTCGCACCTCGCGATGGTCCGCCGGGCGCGCCGGATCAACCGCGAGCTCGCCGAGGTCTATCCGTACGCCCATCCCGAGCTGGACTTCCGTAACCCGTTCGAGCTCCTCGTGGCCACGGTCCTCTCCGCCCAGACCACCGACCTGAGGGTCAACCAGACCACCCCCGCGCTCTTCGCCGCCTACCCCACGCCCGAGGACATGGCGGCGGCCGTGCCGGAGGAGATGGAGGAGATCATCCGGCCGACCGGGTTCTTCCGGGCCAAGACCAAGTCGCTGCTCGGCCTCTCGGCCGCGCTCCGGGACGAGTTCGGCGGTGAGGTCCCGGGACGCCTGGAGGACCTCGTGAAGCTGCCCGGCGTCGGCCGCAAGACCGCCAACGTGGTCCTGGGCAACGCCTTCGGCGTCCCCGGCATCACCGTCGACACGCACTTCGGCCGTCTGGTGCGGCGCTGGAAGTGGACCGACGAGGAGGACCCGGTGAAGGTCGAGGCGGTCGTCGCCGGGATCTTCCCCAAGAACGAGTGGACGATGCTCTCGCACCGGGTGGTGTTCCACGGCCGCCGGATCTGCCACGCCCGCAAGCCCGCCTGCGGGGCCTGCCCCGTCGCCCCGCTCTGTCCTTCGTACGGGGAGGGCGAGACCGATCCGGTGAAGGCCGCGAAGCTCCTGAAGTACGAGATGGGCGGCTATCCGGGCCAGCGGCTCAGCCCGCCCGCCGACTACCCGGGAAAGCCCGCACCCGCGCTCGGGGCGGAGTGAGGGTCACCCCCTCGCCTTCGCCTTCACTCCTCAGGACGGAACGGCTCGGAACGAAATGGCCGACGACAGGCGTTGTGACTCAACGGGGGTGCCCATGACGCACGCGTACACACCCGGCATGGCACGGGCCGGGAACGGCTCCGCCGAGTGGCTGAGGAACGGAAGCCCGGGAGGGCCGGGACCGATGGACGGGATGGCCGACGCCGGGGTCGCCGTGACCACCGACGGCATCCCCGCATGGCTCGACCCCGTCGCCCGCGCCGCGCGCAGCGTCCAGCCGCAGCAGCTCAGCCGCTTCCTGCCGCCCGCGAGCGGGGCGGGCCGGCAGTCCGCCGTCCTGGTCCTGTTCGGCGAGGGGGAGCGCGGGCCGGAGCTGCTGCTGATGGAGCGCTCCGGGACCCTGCGCTCCCACGCCGGGCAGCCGTCGTTCCCCGGCGGCGCCCTGGACCCCGAGGACGGCGACCAGGCCACCACCGGGCCCTTGCGGGCGGCGCTGCGCGAGGCCGAGGAGGAGACCGGGCTCGACCCCCGGGGCGTACAGATCTTCGGCGTGCTGCCCCGGCTCTACATCCCGGTCAGTGGCTTCGTCGTGACGCCCGTGCTCGGCTGGTGGCGCGCGCCCAGCCCGGTCGGTGTGGTCGATCCGGCCGAGACGGCCCGGGTCTTCACGGTCCCCGTGGCGGATCTCACGGATCCCGCGAACCGGGCCACGGCCGTCCACCCGAGCGGGCACAGCGGCCCGGCATTCCTGGTCGAATCGGCCCTGGTCTGGGGCTTCACGGCCGGCGTGATCGACCGGATCGTGCACTACGCGGGATGGGAACGGCCCTGGGACAGGGACAGGCAGGTGCCGCTCGACTGGCGCGCATGACACGCTGGCTGTCCTGCTGCGCTGTTCCGGGCCCGGCCCGGACCCCGTCACCACCGACGGGCCAGGTGACGAACTGCGAGGGTACAGACGGTGAACGTGCTGGACATCCTGCTGCTGCTGGCTGCCGTGTGGTTCGCGGTCATCGGCTATCGCCAGGGTTTCGTCGTCGGCATCCTGTCGGTGATCGGCTTCCTCGGGGGCGGCCTCGTCGCCGTCTACCTGCTGCCGGTCATCTGGGACCGGTTGACCGAGGACGCCGAGGTCTCCACCGCCGTCGCCATCGGCGCGGTCGTCATCGTGATCGTCTGCGCCTCGGTCGGCCAGGCCTTCACCACCCACCTGGGCAACAAGCTCCGCCGGTACATCACGTGGTCGCCCGCGCGCGCCCTGGACGCCACCGGCGGCGCGCTGGTCAATGTGGTGGCCATGCTGCTGGTGGCCTGGATGATCGGCCTGCTGCTGGCGGGCACCTCGCTGCCGACGCTCGGCAAGGAGGTCCGCAGCTCCTCGGTGCTGCTCGGGGTCGACCGGGTGATGCCGAAGCAGGCGCCCAACTGGTTCCAGGACTTCTCCTCCGTCCTCGCGCAGAACGGCTTCCCGCAGGTCTTCAGCCCGTTCGCCAACGAACCGATCACCGAGGTCAAGGCCCCGGACCCGGCTCTCGTGGGGAGCCCGGTCGCCGCCCGCGCCAAGAAGTCGATCGTCAAGGTCGTGGGTACGGCCCCGAGCTGCGGCAAGGTCCTCGAAGGCACCGGCTTCGTCTTCTCCGAGCGCCGGGTGATGACCAACGCCCACGTGGTCGGCGGCGTGGACGAGCCCACCGTCCAGATCGGCGGCGAGGGCCGGCTGTACGACGCGAAGGTCGTCCTCTACGACTGGCAGCGCGACATCGCGGTCCTGGACGTCCCCGATCTCCGGGCCAGGCCGCTGCAGTTCACCGACCCGGACGACGACGCGGAGACCGGCGACAGCGCGATCGTCGCGGGCTTCCCCGAGAACGGCGCGTACGACGTGCGTTCGGCCCGCGTCCGCGCCCGCATCGACGCCGACGGCCCGGACATCTACCACCGGGGCACGGTGCGCCGCGATGTGTACTCGCTCTACGCGACGGTGCGCCAGGGCAACTCGGGCGGCCCGCTGCTCACTCCGGACGGAAAGGTGTACGGAGTGGTGTTCGCCAAGTCGCTCGACGACCCGGAGACCGGCTACGCGCTGACGGTCGACGAGATCCGCGAGGACATCGAGATCGGCCTTGAGGCCAACCAGCAGGTCGACAGCCAGGGCTGCGCCCTCTGAGGGCTGTCCCGCAGCCCTGGTGGATCAGCCTCGCAGTCCCCGCAGTCCCCGCTGGATCAGCGCCGGAAAAGGTCAGTTACGAGGGTGGCGGAGCCGTGCCGAGACCCAGCGGGCCCGACGGCGGAGGATGCGCGGAATCCCGAGACGGGAACGGTGAAGGTCATGCACATCGTGCACCCGGCCGCGGGGGCCGCCCCCCTCATGAGTGCTCACACCGGCTGATGCGGTGGAGCGGCGGTTGCGTGCTTCGTCAGTGAAGTCGTGCGTCCAGCCCATACCCCGACGTGTGCCCGTGACCCAAGGTCGGTAATCGTGTGCGAGTCAGCCAATTGGCCTATGCGGCAGGCAATTGGCTGTTCGTCGGACACGCGTGCCCACGCGGGGCGGGCGGCTACCGATCGGGCTCGGGGTCCTTGAGCCAGTTGATGAGTTCGGTGGAGAAGCCGATCGGATCCTCCTCGTGGGGGAAGTGCCCGACACCGTCGAAAAGTCGCCACCGGTAGGGCGCCTCGACGTACTGGCCGGACCCGGCCGAACTACGGGTGCGGACCGCCGGATCGAGCGACCCGTGCAGGTGCAGCGTGGGAACCCGGACCGGGCGCTTCATCCGCCGGTTGAACTGGATGCCGTCCGGACGCGCCATCGACCGCACCATCCAGCGGTACGGCTCGATCGAGCAATGGGCGGTGGAGGGGATGCTCATCGCCCGCCGGTAGACGTCCAGGGCGTCCTCGTCGGGGAACTCCGGGGTGCGGGGGCCCGCCCAGTCCTGGATGAGGCTCCCGACCAGGGCGGCGTCGTCCGCGAGGAGCTGACGTTCCGGCAGCCAGGGGCGCTGGAAGCCCCAGACGTACGAACCGGCTCGCGACTGCGCGAAGTCGGACAGCATCGACGAGCGCCAGCGACGCGGGTGCGGCATGGAGGAGACGACGAGCCGGCGGACGAGCTTGGGCCGCATCACGGCGGCGGTCCAGGCGAGGTAGCCGCCGAGGTCGTGGCCGACCAGGGCCGCGTCGGGCTCGCCGAGGGAGCGGATCACCCCGGTGACGTCGAGGGCCAGGTTGGCGGGGTCGTACCCGCGTGGCGTGCGGTCGCTGCCGCCCACCCCGCGCAGGTCCATCGCGACCGCCCGGAAGCCCGCGTCGGCGAGCGCGGGCAGCTGGTGGCGCCAGGTCCACCAGAACTGCGGGAAGCCGTGGAGCAGGAGCACCAGCGGCCCCTCGCCCATCTCCGCGATGTGGAACCGCGCACCGTTGGCCGCCACGTCGCGGTGGGTCCAGGGCCCGGCGATGCGCACCGGGCCCCCGGTGGCCCCGGTGGCCCCGGTGGCTCCGGTGGCGGCCCGGCCCACCGGGCTCGTGGCCGGGGCGCCCGGACCCTCCGGGGCCACCGGACCCGTCGGGCGGAATGCGCTGGAATCGGGAACCGTCATGTGGATGAGCGTGCCACAGCGTCGGCCCTGTCCTTACCGGAGCCGCCGCCCTCGATGCCCTTCTTCGCCAGGCTGCTGCCGGAGCGCTCGATGATCGCGTCGGCCGCGATCGACGGGCGCGGGTGCGGCTTGGCCTTCTGCAGGACGGCGGCCGTCTGCTTGGCGGAGGCGATGGACTTCTCCGGCGGCTTGATCTTCTTGAACTTCCGCAGGCCGATGAATCCGATCAGGGCGGCCAGGAGGATGAAGGCACCGGCCACGATCAGGAAGGACCACGCCAGGCCCAGGCCCAGGTTGTGGATCCCGTACGCGGCCGCGAAGCTCAACATCGGCATCGTGAACAGCAACAGCACGCCCGCGGCGATGAACGCCGCGCTGCCGATCGCCCCGCGCTTGACGTCCTGCCGTACCTCCGCCTTGGCGAGGGCGATCTCGTCGTGCACCAGTGCGGACATCTCGGCCGTCGCCGAGGCGACCAGCTGCCCGATGCTGCGGTCCGCACTGCCCGCGTAGTTGCCGGGGTCGCTCATCCCTGACTCCCTCTCCGTCTTCGACACATCCGATGTCAGATCATGCCGGACTGTTCGGCTCGTCGCGCGTTGCCCCCGCCCGCTCTTCGGCGAGACGGCGGTGTTCTGTCGCCTTTCGCTCCAGGATGGCGGCCATCCGCAGGTGGTATTCCGGATCGTCCTGCTCGTAGATGTCGGGTACCCCGGATTCGTCCTCGTCCAGCTCCTCGGCCTCGTACAGCTCCTTGTACTTGCGTACCCGAAGCTTGAGCAGTACGCAGGCGAGCAGGGCCGCCGTCAGCGAACCGAGGAGTACGGCGGCCTTGATCTCGTTGATCATCTCCGGGTCGCCCTCGAAGGCGAGCTCGCCGATGAGCAGTGAGACGGTGAACCCGATCCCGGCGAGTGCGGCGAGTGCCAGGACGTCTGCCCAGGCCAGATCCTTGTTGAGCTCCGCCTTGGTGAAGCGGGCGGCGAGGTAGGTGCCGCCGAAGATACCGACCGTCTTGCCGAGGACGAGACCGAGGACGACGCCGAGCGTTTCGGGCCGGGTGAAGACGCCGGCCAGCGCTTCGCCGTTCAGCGCGACCCCGGCCGAGAACAGGGCGAACAGCGGGACGGCGATCCCGGCCGACAGCGGGCGGACCAGGTGTTCGATGTGCTCGCCGGGGGAGTGCTTCTCGCCCTCGCGACGGCTGCAGCGCAGCATCAGGCCCATCGCCACACCGGCGATGGTGGCGTGGATGCCGCTGTTGTACATCAGGCCCCAGATGACCAGGGCGAGCGGCACGTAGACGTACCAGCCCCGGACGTTGAAACGGAGGAGCAGGTAGAAGGCGGCCAGGCCGAGGACGGCCCCGCCGAGCGCCAGGAAGTTCAGGTCCGAGGTGAAGAACACCGCGATGATCAGGATCGCGAAGAGGTCGTCGACGACGGCCAGGGTCAGCAGGAAGGCCCGCAGCGCGGACGGGAGGGAGGTGCCGATCACCGCGAGGACGGCGAGCGCGAAGGCGATGTCGGTGGCGGTCGGGACCGCCCAGCCCTTCGTCGAGCCGCCGCCGACGACCACGGTGAGGAAGTAGACGAGGGCGGGCACGGCCATGCCGCACAGGGCCGCCACCACCGGGAGGGCCGCGGCCTTCGGATCGCGGAGTTCGCCCGCCACCAGTTCGCGCTTGAGTTCGACGCCGGCGACGAAGAAGAAGACCGCGAGCAGCCCGTCCGCCGCCCAGTGCGCGACGGAGAGGTCAAGGCCGATGGCCTCGATGCCGAAGTGGAACTTGCTGACGGTTTCGTACGAGCCGCCGAAGGCGTTGGCCCAGACGAGCGCGGCGACCGCCGCAGCCAGCAGGAGCACCCCGCCGACCGTCTCGGTACGGAGCGCTTCCGCCACGTAGTTCCGCTCGGTGAGCGAGAGCCGGCCGAGCAGCGGGCGCCGGGGCGGCGCGGGCGGCGCGGGCGTGGGCGGGTTGGGCGGTGCCACGAGAGGACCTCCAGGTCAGGGGCGGCATGAGGGCATGACTGATGGACATGCCGACCAGACTTCCCGGCGCCCCTGTGGAGATGTTCTCTGCAGTTGTCGTGAAGCGCCCACTCTACCGGGGGCGTAAAGAGTGGGGCCGTATTAGGTGATCTTCAGACTAAATGCCCGATGGGCACCCGGCGCGTTGCGTTGCCGGATGCCCATCGGAGCCGTACTGCGTACTCATGCGTCTGTTCTGGCCTGTGCTGGCGGTCCTAGTCCTCGTCCTAGTCCTCGGACGAGGAAGACGGCAGCTGGGTGGTGATCAGGTCCATCACGGTCGAGTCAGCCAGCGTGGTGACGTCGCCCACCTCACGGTTCTCGGCGACGTCGCGGAGCAGCCGGCGCATGATCTTGCCGGAGCGGGTCTTCGGCAGCTCGGCGACCGGGAGGACCCGCTTCGGCTTCGCGATCGGGCCGAGCGTCGTGCCGACGTGGTTGCGCAGGTCGGCGACGAGCTCGTCGGAGGCGGTGGCCGTACCGCGCAGGATGACGAACGCCACGATGGCCTGGCCCGTCGTCTCGTCGTTCGCCCCGACCACGGCGGCCTCGGCGACCGACGGGTGGGAGACGAGGGCGGACTCGACCTCGGTGGTGGAGATGTTGTGCCCGGAGACGAGCATGACGTCGTCGACCCGGCCGAGCAGCCAGATGTCGCCGTCCTCGTCCTTCTTCGCACCGTCGCCCGCGAAGTACTTGCCCTCGAAACGCGACCAGTAGGTGTCGATGAACCGCTGGTCGTCGCCCCAGATGGTGCGGAGCATGGAGGGCCACGGCTGGGTGAGGACGAGGTAGCCGCCCCCGCCGTCCGGCACCTCGTTGGCCTCGTCGTCGACGACGGTGGCGGCGATGCCCGGCAGCGCGCGCTGGGCGCTTCCCGGCTTCGTCTCCGTCACACCGGGCAGCGGCGAGATCATCATCGCGCCGGTCTCGGTCTGCCACCAGGTGTCCACGATGGGGCACGTGTCGGCGCCGATGTTCTTCCGGTACCACATCCACGCCTCGGGGTTGATCGGCTCACCGACCGAACCGAGGACGCGGAGGCTGCTCAGGTCGAACTTGGCGGGGATGTCGTCGCCCCACTTCATGAACGTACGGATCGCCGTCGGGGCGGTGTAGAGGATCGTGACGCCGTACTTCTGCACGATCTCCCAGAACCGGCCCTGGTGCGGGGTGTCCGGGGTGCCCTCGTACATGACCTGCGTCGCCCCGTTGGCCAGCGGCCCGTAGACGATGTAGGAGTGCCCGGTGACCCAGCCGATGTCGGCGGTGCACCAGTAGACGTCGGACTCCGGCTTGAGGTCGAAGACCGCGTGGTGCGTGTACGAGGCCTGGGTGAGGTAGCCGCCGGAGGTGTGCAGGATGCCCTTCGGCTTACCCGTGGTGCCCGAGGTGTAGAGGATGAAGAGCGGCTGCTCGGCCTCGAAGGCCTCGGGGGTGTGCTCGGCGGACTGCCGGGCGGTGATCTCGTGCCACCAGACGTCGCGGCCTTCGGTCCACGCGGTGTCCTGGCCGGTGCGGCGGACGACGAGGACGTGCTCGACGTTCTCGAACCGGGAGACGGCGTCGTCGACGGCGGGCTTGAGCGCGGACGGCTTGCCGCGGCGGTAACCGCCGTCGGCCGTGATGACGACCTTGGCGTCCGCGTCCTTGATGCGGGCGGCGATGGCGTCGGCCGAGAAGCCGCCGAAGACCACGGAGTGCGCGGCGCCGATACGGGCACACGCCAGCATCGCGATCGCGGCCTCGGGGATCATCGGCAGGTAGACGGCGACCCGGTCGCCCTTGCCGACGCCCAGCTCGGTCAGCGCGTTGGCGGCCCGGGAGACCTCGTCCTTGAGCTCCGCGTAGGTGATGGCCCGGCTGTCGCCCGGCTCACCCTCGAAGTGGATGGCGACCCGGTCGCCGTTGCCCGCCTCGACGTGACGGTCCACGCAGTTGTACGCGACGTTCAGCTTGCCGTCCGCGAACCACTTCGCGAAGGGCGGGTTGCTCCAGTCGAGGGTCTCGGTCGGCTCGGTGTCCCACGTCAGGCGACGGGCCTGCTCGGCCCAGAAGCCCAGCCGGTCCGCCTCGGCCTGCTCGTACGCCTCTGCGGTGACGTTGGCGTTGGCGGCCAGCTCGGCAGGCGGAGCGAATTTCCGCTCTTCCCGAAGCAGGTTGGCCAGGCTTTCGTTGCTCACGACTTCTCCCAGTCCCAGGGTGTCCGTTGTGTCCCGGGGCATAGCTCATCAGGCGCGGGGCCAGGTGACAAGGGCCTGCCGGGAATTGGTTTAGACCTGTGTCTTCGTGTATGGAGTCATGATCCCGCTCCGCGGCCGGGGGACGCCGAACGACGCGTGGTGCACGGCGGTTACGTCCCCGTCGAGGCGCGTCGAGGCGCGTCGATGTGTGTCGAGGTATGTCGGGCGGGTCGAGGCGCGTCGGGCGGGTCGAGTTGGCGGGTGTGGTGGGTGTGTCGGGCGTGGCGGGTGTGGCGGGGTGCGAAGCGGAACGGGGTCGCCTGGATGCACGGGCCCGGGGCTCGCCCGGTTCAGACCGGAGGCGTTCGGGCTAGTCGATAACTCTTATCAGTGAATAGGCAGCTTTTCATTCGGTATGTCGCCCTTGCTGTGCGGAACAGCGTGCGAATTTGGCCGCGCCGTGTCGGCACTTCGACGCAAATTACCTGCAAGGAAGAGGGTGGGCGGATGATGGCCGCCACGAAGAGGATCGCCTTGGTCGCCATGTCCACGGCCTTGGCCGCCGTTCTCGCGGGCTGTTCCGGAGCCGGGTCCGGAGGGTCCTCGTCCGGGGGCGCCGGAGCCGACGCGGAGAAGGGGGCCCGCGGCGCCAAGGAGAATCCCCCGGCCGCCGCCCCGAAGAACGCGGTCAAACTCATCGGGGACGGGTCCACCGCTTTCACCGGGGACCAGCCGAAGGTGCCGGCCGTCGAACGCCTGGCGCCCGGCGAGAAGCCTCCCCAGTTCGTGGTGTTCTCGTGGGACGGTGCCGGAGAGGACAGTCAGAAGCTCTTCTCGCACTTCCGCGGCGTGGCCAAAAAGTACAACGCCAAGATGACGTACTTCCTCAGCGGCGTGTACCTGCTGCCGGAGGGCAAGAAGGACCTCTACCACCCGCCCCAGCACGCACCGGGCCGGTCCGACATCGGCTTCAACGACACCGAGGGCATCCGCGACACCCTCGCCGAGGTGCGTGCCGCCTGGCTGGAAGGCAACGAGATCGGTACCCACTTCAACGGCCACTTCTGCGGCAAGGACGGGGGCGTCGGGACCTGGTCCGTCGATGAGTGGAAGAGCGAGATCAGCCAGGCGAAAGCTTTCGTCAAGAGCTGGAAGACCAACGCTCCGGAGCTGAAGGACGAGGCTCCGCTTCCCTTCGACTACGACAAGGAACTGGTCGGCGCCCGCACCCCCTGCCTCGAAGGCCAGAAGAACATGGTCGCCGCTGCCCGGACCATGGGCTTCCGCTACGACTCCAGCGGCGTCGGCAATCAGGTCTGGCCCAAGAAGAAGGACGGGGTCTGGGACATTCCGCTCCAGCTCGTTCCGATGCCGGGCCGCGCCTTCGAGACGCTCTCGATGGACTACAACTTCATGGTCAACCAGTCCGGCACGGCCACTCAGGGGGACCCCTCCCAGCACGAGCACTGGGGCAACCAGATGCGGGACGGGCTGCTGCAGGCCTTCGACCGCTCGTACACCGGCAACCGGGCGCCCCTGATCATCGGCAACCACTTCGAGTCCTGGAACGGCGGCACGTACATGCGCGCCATCGAGGAGACCATCGCGACGGTGTGTACCAAGGAGGGCGTGCGCTGCGTCTCCTTCCGGCAGCTCGTCGACTGGCTGGACGCGCAGGACCCGAAGACGCTGGCCAAGCTCACCACGCTCGGCGTCGGCGAGGCGCCGAAGACGGGCTGGTCGTCCTACCTCGGCAACCAGCCGGCGGCCGCGCGGCCCGCGGAGAACGGCACGGAAGAGCGCGCGGAAAAGGGCACGGATAAGGGCGCGGAAGAGGGCGCGGAGAAGGTCCCGGACGGGGATGCCGGGGAGGCGCTGGGCCAGGATCCGGACAAGGCGGCGGGCAAGGGTGACGCAGGTTCGGCGCCTGCGGGAGCGACTGGCTGAAACACCGAAGGAACAACCGGTCGGAACGTCGGCCGACCGGGGGCACGACCATCTTCCGCCGACCATGCGCCGGCCACCTTCCTTTCGGTTGCCGGCGCATGTGTGGGGAGGGGCGGACGGAGTGGGGCGGAGGGGGACGGCGGCGAGCGCGGGGTGCGGGGCGTCGGGGCGACGAGGGGGTGGCGGCCTCAGTTGGCGAAGGTGGTGGAGTCGGCGAGAACGAGTCCGGCCCAGGGCGGGGTCTCGCCGCTGAACAGCTCCTTGCGCGTCACGTCCTGGCGGCCCCCCCCGTGCACACACGACGCGTCAGACGGGTGCGCTCGCGCCCGCTCCTGCGTGCCGTTCGTCGAGCACGAACGCGGGGTCGACCTGGGCGGCCAGGTCGGCGCCGGTCTTCTCGTTGCCCCAGCTCTCGGCGTTCTTCAGGTGGAAGTGCACCATCTGGCGTGTGTAGCGCTCCCAGTCGCGCAGCCCGTACGAGTCCTCGGCGGTGTCCTGCAGCGTCTGCAGGGCCATCCGGTTGTCGGCCTCCAGCAGCTCGAAGCGGGATGGCCGCCCCTTCTCCATCGACCGCACCCAGTCGGAGTGGCCGATCCCGATCAGCAGGTCGTCACCGACCTCCGCACGCAGGAACTCCAGATCGTCCGGGCCCTGCACCTTGTTCCCGACGACCTTCAGGGCGACGCCGAAGTCGCGTGCGTACTCCTTGTACTGGCGGTACACCGACACCCCCTTGCGGGTCGGCTCCGCAACCAGGAACGTCATGTCGAACCGCGTGAACATGCCCGAGGCGAACGAGTCCGAGCCCGCCGTCATGTCGACCACGACGTACTCGTCGGGACCGTCGACCAGGTGGTTGAGGCAGAGTTCCACGGCCCCGACCTTGGAGTGGTAGCAGGCCACTCCGAGGTCGGACTCCGTGAAGGGCCCCGTCGCCATCAGCCGGACGTCCCCGTCGTCGAGCCGCACCGTGCGCGCGCAGGCCGCGAAGATCGGGTTGTCCTCACGGACCCGCAGCAGCCGTGAACCCTCGCCGGGCGGAGTCGTCTTGATCATCGTCTCGGCGGAAGCGATGCGGGGGTTGGCGCCCCGTAGGTAGTCCTTGATGAGGGGGAGGTGCGCGCCCATGGCGGGCAGTGCGGCGGCCTCCGCCTCGTCCAGACCGAGAGCGGCCCCCAGATGCTGGTTGATGTCGGCGTCCACGGCGATGACGTGGGCTTCGTTGGCGGCGAGGTGGCGGATGAAGAGCGAGGACAGCGTGGTCTTTCCGCTGCCGCCCTTCCCGACGAAAGCGATCTTCATGTTCACCTAGGGTAGCGGCTCCATTGCGGTGCGCTGTCGTTGTTCGTGAAGATGGCCACTTGAGGGTGGTGCGGGTGCGGTGGGCGCGTAGCCTCGCTACTTATGAGTACGACTGCCTCAGACCCGCTCGCCGCGCTCGGTTCCCTGCCCGGCGTTCCCGATGCCGTGGACTCCGTGCGCAAGGCCGTCGACCGCGTCTACGGTCATCGCGTCATGCGGCGCCGCAGCAACGAGGTCACGGCCGAAGCCGCGCTGCGGGGTTCTCGGGGTTCGGCCGCACTGGCCGGTGCCGACTGGAACCTTGAGGAGGTGCGTCGGCGTACCGACTTCAGTGGTGAGGACGAGGCGCGTGTGATCGGCTCCGCGCTGAGGCTCACCGCGGAGGCTGGGCAACTCCTTTCCATCTGGCGGCAGTCGCCGCTGCGGGTGCTGGCTCGGTTGCATCTGGTGGCGGCAGGTGGGGCGAGTCCTGACGACGCGGTGGGGCGTCCTCGGCTGGCGGGCGAGTCCGTCGACGAGCCGCTGATCGAGGCCCCGCTTCCTGGGGCCGAGGAGGTCGCCGGGCGACTCGAAGGGCTCTCGCAACTGATCATCGCGGGCGGCAGCGCCCCTGCGCTGGTCACGGCCGCCGTGGTGCACGGCGAGCTGCTGGCGTTGCGTCCGTTCGGCTCGCACAACGGGCTGGTGGCCCGGACGGCTGAGCGCATCGTGCTGATCGGCAGTGGGCTGGATCCGAAGTCGATCTGCCCGGCCGAGGTCGGACACGCGGAGCAGGGCCGTGCGGCCTATGTCGCGGCATTCGAGGGCTACACGGCTGGAACCCCCGAGGGCATGGCCGCCTGGATCGCCCACTGCGGGCGCTCCGTCGAGCTGGGTGTGCGCGAGTCGACCGCGGTGTGCGAGGCGCTGCAGCGCGGCGCGGCCTGAAGGTCGACGTGGCCTCCCCGCGTGGCCTTCACGCGCGGCCCTCCCGCGTGGCCTTCACGCACGCGTGGCCTTCCCGCGGGGCTTTCTGAGGTGTATGCCGCCTTGAGGTTCGATCTGCCTCGACTGATGTGGCATCAGGCCCGATGCGGCGGGCATCGGACGGCGCGGAGAAAGTCGCCTCACGGGCGTCCGAAGGGCGATGGCGGCCCGATGGAGGGTGCAAGGGTCAAGGGTTGCGGCGGCACCGAGGTGCGGTGCCGCCGCTGACACGTCCGCCCAGTTACCAAGCGTCCTCGTAATGTGCCCATCAGGTCGGGTGCTTTGCCCGTCACCTGGTGCGGCTGGCCCGTAATCGACGGGTCGACGTCGCGTGGGTACTCGGCTTTCGTGCTCGGTCCGTGGGGCCGTTCTGCGTTACAGGTCATCCTCGCGGATGTCCTTGGTCTCGCGGGCCGTTACGTCCTTTGTACTCCAGGACCAGGGGAAGGGAAAGCCCTGGTCCCGCTTCTTTACTTTTAGGTTCAATCAAGGGCGAATCGGGCAGTGTGCGGCTTCATCGGGGTGCCCCCCGCCTTCCCCTTGGCCGCGCCTTGCCTCGACTCACCCGGGCGGGACGGCGCCGGCGATGCGCCGACGGCTGGCGTACCAGACCAGCCCTGCGGTGACCGCCGCCGCGCCGACCGCGGCCGCCGCCACGAGGGCGGGACGGGGCGGCATCGAGAAGGCGGGCAGCCGCTGCTTGAGCCGGACCGGGCGATTGAAGACGAGAATCGGCCACTCGCGAAGGGTCGCTTCGCGGCGCAGCGCGCGGTCGGGGTTGACCGCGTGCGGGTGGCCGACCGACTCCAGCATCGGTACATCGGTCGCGGAGTCGCTGTAGGCGTAGCAGCGCGAAAGGTCGTACCCCTCCGAGACCGCGAGCGCCCTCACGGCCTCGGCCTTGGTCGGCCCGTAGGCGTAGTACTCGACCTCGCCCGTGAAGCAGCCGTCGTCGCCGACGACCATGCGCGTGGCGACTACGCGGTCCGCGCCGAGCAATTCGCCGATGGGCTCGACGACTTCGGCGCCCGAGGTCGAAACGATGACCACATCACGCCCCGCTGTGTGGTGTTCCTCGATGAGGGTGGCGGCCTCGTCGTAGATGATCGGGTCGATCAGGTCGTGCAGGGTCTCGGCGACGATCTCCTTGACCTGCTGGACGTTCCACCCCTTGCAGAGGGCGGAGAGGTATTCACGCATCCGCTCCATCTGGTCGTGATCGGCGCCCCCGGCGAGGAACACAAACTGTGCGTACGCGGTGCGCAGTACAGCGCGGCGGTTGATCAGTCCGCCTTGGTAGAAGGACTTGCTGAAGGTCAGCGTCGAAGACTTCGCAATGACCGTCTTGTCCAGGTCAAAGAAGGCTGCTGTGCGCGGCGAGAAGCAGTTTTCCACAACGCTGAGCATAGGGGCCCACCATTCGGCGTAAACTCCGGCGTGTGGGTTTGCCTGAGAAGGCCCTCGGGTACACCATGGAAGTCACGGATCGTTCGCGACCGTGCTAACCCGGTCCGACTCCTCCCCCCCCCGAGTCGGCCGTGGGGACGACCCCCGCTCTCCCCCCCGGCGGGGGTCGTCGCATGTCCGGACGCGTTTCAGGGGTGGAAACCACCTGAGCCTCCCTTCCGGCCGCCATCGGCCTGATCGTGCGAGCCGGTCGTCGTGCACCTCGCTTCGTCACAGTGTGTAGCCAGAAGGCTGCGCTGCGGAAGTCGCTGGTTCGGGTTACGAAGTTATTCACAGTCCCGAAGTTGTCCACAGTTTTTCATCAAGATCCACATGGTTTTCCGCGGTGCTGCACGTTGATTCCACCCGCGAAGTCCGCGGGTGCCGGAATCGCGCATCTCGGAAACGCTCCGAGAACACCGCGAACCGCACTGAAGGGGCAGTGAGAAGGGGGCGGAGATCGTGGCTGGATCCATCGCAGGAGAAGGGGCGGCGGTCACCGAGGGGCGGCGCGGAGGCCCGCTGATCGTGACGGAGGACGTGGAACTGCTCGACGACCTGCTGCGGCTGTGCGCGGCGGCCGGAGCCGAGCCAGAAGTTCATCACGGGCCGCCCGGGCGTCGGGGCGGCTGGGAGCGGGCTCCGATGGTGCTGGTGGGAGATGACGCCGCCGCGCGTTGTCGGGGCGCGGGCCGCCGGAAGGGGGTGATGCTGGTGGGCCGGGACCAGGACGACCCGGACGTGTGGCGGCGCGCGGTGGAGATCGGGGCCGAATATGTGCTGCGACTGCCTGATTCCGAGAGCTGGCTCGTCGATCAGATCGCCAACGCCGCCGAAGGTGTGGGACGCCCCGCGCTCACCGTCGGCGTGATGGGCGGCAGGGGCGGCTCCGGCGCGTCGACGCTGGCCTGTGCCCTCGCCGTGAGTGCGGCGAGGTCCGGTGGGCGGACGATGCTGATCGACGCCGACCCGCTGGGAGGCGGGATCGACGTCCTGCTCGGCGGCGAACGCGCCGAAGGCATGCGGTGGCCGGATTTCGCGCAGTCGAAGGGCCGTCTCGGGGGCGGGGCCCTTGAGGACTCGCTGCCCGCGCTCCACGGGCTGCGGGTGCTGAGTTGGGGCCGGGACGACGAGGTGGTGATCCCGCCGCAGGCGATGCGTGCGGTGCTGGCAGCCGCCCGGAGACTCGGCGGTGTGGTGGTCGTGGACCTCCCGCGCCGGGTCGACGAGGGCGTCGCCGAAGCATTGGCCCAACTCGATCTCGGCCTGCTCGTGGTGCCGGGCGAACTGCGCGCGGTAGCAGCGGCCAGGCGCGTCGCGGCGACGGCCGGAATGGTGTTGGACGACCTGCGGGTGGTGCCCAGGGGGCCGTATGCGTCAGGTCTGGACGGGCGATGGGTCGCCCGGGCCCTCGGCCTGCCGCTCGTCGGCGAACTTCCGCCGGAGCCGGGCCTTCTGGTCTCCCAGGACGAGGGCACCCCGCCCGGCGGCAGTGCCCGGGGCCCGCTGGCCCGGTTCTGCTCGGCCTTCTGGGAACAGGTAGCGGCGGCCGGTGACACAAGCCCCGTGCCCGGCCCGCCCGGGGGAGGGACGGCATGACGGACGAACTGCTCGACGCCGTACGCCAGCGGCTGGCACGAAGCGGTGCCGCTCCCACCCCGGCCGGGGTGGCCGCCGCCCTGCGGGCGCAGGGGCGGTTGCTGGGGGACGCCGAGGTGCTCGGGGCCGCGGCAGAGCTGCGCGGCGAACTCGTCGGCACGGGAGTTCTGGAGTCGTTGCTCGCGGATCCGGAGGTGACCGATGTTCTGGTCTCCGCGCCGGACCGGGTGTGGGAGGACCGGGGCGGTGGGCTCCAGCTGACGGGCGTCACCTTCCCGGACGCGGCGGCGGTGCGGAGGCTGGCCCAGCGTCTCGCCGCGATGGCCGGCAGGAGGTTGGACGACGCACGGCCCTGGGTGGACGCACGACTGCCTGACGGCACACGGATGCACGCCGTGCTGCCCCCGGTGTCCGTCGGCTCGACCTGCCTCTCCCTGCGGGTGGTTCGGCCACGGGCCTTCTCGCTGGCGGAGTTGGTGGACGCGGGCACGGTGCCGCCGGGTGGAGACCGGATCCTGCGGGCCCTCGTGGAAGCGCGGATCTCCTATGTGATCAGCGGCGGCACCGGGGCGGGCAAGACGACGCTCCTCGCCAGTCTGCTGGGCGCCGTCGGCGCGAACGAGAGGATCGTGCTCGCCGAGGACTCCGCCGAGCTGCGGCCGGACCATCCGCATGTGGTCCGCCTGGAGTCCCGTCCGGCCAATCAGGAGGGTGCGGGCCGGGTGACGCTGCGGGATCTGGTGCGGCAGGCCCTGCGCATGCGGCCCGACCGGTTGGTGGTCGGAGAGGTGCGGGGTGCTGAAGTCACTGAGCTGCTGGCCGCGTTGAACACCGGACACGAAGGTGGGTGCGGCACCGTCCACGCCAACGCCGCCGAGCATGTACCGGCCCGGCTGGAGGCTCTGGGCACCGCGGCCGGTCTCGACCGGGCGGCCCTGCACAGCCAGTTGGCGGCAGCGCTCTCGGTGGTCGTGCATCTCGTGCGGGACCGCGCGGGGCAACGGCGGGTGGCCGAGGTGCACGTTCTGGAGCGGGACGCGGCGGGTCTGGTCCTGACCGCTCCGGCCCTGAGCTGGGGCATCGGCGGATTTGTTCCGGAGCGGGGATGGGAACGGCTGCGGTCGCTGATCGGGGGTGCGCTGTGACGGGGGCGACATCCGCGTACGCAGCCCATGCGGTGGCTCTCTGCGCGGGTTCAGCGGTGTGGCTCGCGATGGTGCGGGACACGGGCGTTCGGCGGGCGCGGACGCTGTTCGTGGACGCTCCCGCCGAGTCGCGTCCGACTTGGAGCCGGTGGCCATGCCTGCTCAAGGCCCTGGGGCGGGTGACGAAGGCGGTCCGGGGCCGTCGGGAGTGGTGGTGTGTTCCGGTCGCTGTGCTGCTCGCGGTGCTGGGTGGTTCGGTGCTGCCGCTGTTCGCGGGGGCCGTGATGGTTCCGTTGGTGCGCCGGTGGCTGCGGAGGCGGGCGGGGGCGCGGGAGGCGGAGCGGGCCGAGATCGCGGTGGCGGCGTTGTGCGGAGCCGTGGTCGGGGAGCTGAGAGCCGGCCGCGAGCCGGGCCAGGCGTTGCTGGTCGCGCTGCGCGAAGGTCTGGCGGAGGACGGCTTTTTGGCGGCGCCCGCTTCGGGCGGCCGACTGGGGAAGGCGGAGTCCGTGGTGCTGGCGGCGGCGCGGTTCGGTGGCGATGTGCCGGCGGCGCTGCGGCAGGCGGCGGAGGGGCCGGGGCTGGGAGGCCTGTCCGGGATGGCCGCGTGCTGGCGAGTGGCCGTGGACGGCGGGGCCGGGTTGGCGGCCGGTCTGGAGCGTCTGGAGGCGGCGCTGCGAGAGGACCGGCGCAGACGGGAGGAGTTACGCGCCCAACTGGCGGGGGCGTGGTCGACGGTCGTGGTCCTGGCACTGCTCCCGATCGCGGGCCTGGGGCTGGGCGCGGCGCTCGGAGCCGACCCCTTGCGCGTACTGCTGCACACCCCGGGCGGCCTGGCCTGCCTGGCGGTGGGGGCGTTCCTGGAGTCGGCCGGGCTGTACTGGGCCTGCCGGATCGTGCGCGGAGGGGAGGCGGTGTGAACGCGTCGGGCGGAGAAGTTCTCCACAGCCTGGGGATGTCGGCGGCGGTGCTGGGAGTGGCGGCGCAGCTGGCAGCCGTGATCGCCGCCGGATTGCGGAGACGGGCGGTTCGCTGGCGGGGCGCACTGTTGCTGGGTGCTGCCATCGTGGCACGGCCCAACAGATGGAGCCTGCTGGTCGCACCGTTACGGGCGAGCAGTGGTTCGGGTCTCTCCGAGGCCGCTCGGCGGTGGGCTGCTCCGGCCGGGGCCTGGTTGGCCGGATGGATTCTGGTCGGTGGCGTGATGGGCTGCGCGGTCGGTTCGGCCGCGGCGTACGGGACGTGGCGGTGGCAGCGAAGCCGGCCCCGCACGCGTCCCGGCGGTACCCATCGGGATCGGGCCGTGATCGCGGGGCAGCTGCCGCTGGCCGCCGATCTGCTGGCGGCCTGTATCGCGGTCGGGGCAGGCCCCCGGGAGGCGGCCGAGGAGGTGGGCGAATCCATCGGCGGCCCGGTCGGCGATCGGCTCGCCCGGACCGCCGCGGAGATCCGCCTCGGCGGTGAACCGGCCGAGGCGTGGGGTCGGTTCGGGGAGATACCGGGTGCGGGCCCGCTGGCCCGCTGTCTGCACCGGGCGGGTTCGACGGGGGCCCCGGCCGCAGAGCCGGTTGCCAGGCTGGCCAAGTCGATGCGCGCCGAACAAGGCGCTGCGGCGGTGACGCGCGCGCAACGGGCCGGGGTGCTGATCACCGCGCCGGTCGGCCTCTGCTTCCTCCCCGCCTTCCTGGCGGTCGGGGTGGCGCCGGTGATCATCGGCCTGGCCGGCGAGCTGCTCGCGACCGGCCGTCCGGGCCGGTGAGCCTGCGCGGTTCGCGGCCGGTGATGACCTGTCGCTGCCATTCATTTCGCTGTCATTCACGGGTGTTCCGTTCGGGCGCCCGCTCGTCATCGATGCTCATCGGGGGATGAAATGGAAACGAAGTTCTGGGACCGGGCCGTCGGCGTTCTGCTCGGAGGCCGGCTGTCCGCAGGTGTGCCGGGCCGGATGGCGAAGCGGGCCGCACGGTGGGCGGGGCGGCTCGACCGGTCCGACCGGGGGATGACCACGTCCGAGTACGCGGTGGGAACCATCGCCGCGTGCGCCTTCGCCGCGGTGCTCTACAAGGTGGTGAACAGCGGGCCGGTGCTGTCGGCGTTGCAGTCGCTGGTTGAGGACGCGCTCGATGCGAAGTTCTGAGACCTCGTCGGGGCCCTGCCCGGGGGAGGGGGCCGTGGCGTCGGACCGCGGCCTTCCCAGGGGGCTGCGGCGGCGCCCGGCCAGGAGCGGCTACGGGGGAGGCGACAGGGGCGCGGTGACCGCGGAGGCGGCCGTGGTGATCCCGGTACTGGTCGCCTTCGCCATGGCGCTGCTCTGGGCGTTGATGGCGGCATCGGACCAGATCCGGTGCGTGGACGCGGCGCGGGCGGGGGCGCGGGCGGCGGCCCGTTCGGAGCCGGAGGCGGCGGTTGTGGAAGCCGCGCGTGACGCGGCGCCCCACGGTGCCCGGGTCGAGGTGGGGAGGGCAGGAGACCTGTGGCGCGTCCGAGTGGAGTCCCCGACCCCGGGGCCGGACGTGCTGGCCCTGACGTTGAGCGCCGAGGCGGCTGCCCTGGCGGAGGACACGGTCGGGGGCGCCGTGCCATGAGGGCGAGGGGGGGGGGACAGAGGGCCAGGGGCGTGACGGGTGTCGATGGCGGGCCCGGCTTCAACTGTGGTGTTGGGGCGGGGAGAAGGCCGAGAACAAGGGCGAGGAGAGGGGTATGAGGCGGGACGTGGGGCGTGGCGCGGACCGAGAAGTGAGCCGGGGCGCGGGCCGGGGCGTGGGCCGGCGAATGGATCGGATCGGACCCCGGGGCGCACGCCGGATCGCTGTCCAGCGTGCGGGTCCCGGCGCGGATCGAGGTGTGGCGACGGTGTGGGTGGCCGTCACCGCGACCGGTCTCTGCACCGTGTTCGCCGTGGTGCTCGCGCTGGGACAGGCTGTGGCCTCCCGTCACCGGGCGGGCGGGGCCGCGGATCTGGCGGCCCTCGCGGCTGCGGACCGGGCGTTGGAAGGGGTGGCGGTCGCGTGTGAGACGGCCCGGCGGGTGGCCCTGGCACAGGGGGCCGTGCTCGTTCGCTGCGTGGTGCGGGGGGAGATCGCCGATGTGACCGCCCGCTCGGGGTTCGGGCCCTACCTACCTGCCGTCAGGGCACGGGCCGGGCCTCCCGCCGACCCTGGCGTCGGATCGCCGGTCGATTCCGGGGCGGGTCCTTCGGGTAGTCCCTGGGCCGGACCACGGGCCACCGGCTGATTGCCTGGCCGCGCTCGCCCGGGCCGAGCGTTCCGCGCCGGGCTCGTGCGGGCGCCCAGGGGCCCGGTGGCATCATCGACGCACGTGAAGACGCTACGGATTTCGACTGCGGTGGCCGTCCTGTTGGCCGCGGTGGTGGGGTGTTCGAGGTCGGACCTGCCCGCGGACGACGCTGGAGGGCCTGCGCCGCTGACGGCGTACGCTCCCGCGGACCGGGTGGCTATGCCGGAGATGGCGGGGGAGCGCGTCGATGGCGATGGCCGGTTCAGCCTGAAGGGGCTGCGGGGCAAGGTCGTCGTGGTCAACGCGTGGGCGTCGTGGTGTGGTCCGTGCCGTGCGGAGGCGCCGGGGCTCTCCCGGGTGCACGAGGAACTGCGGGGTGACGGTCTGCGGGTGGTGGGGATCAACGCGGACGTGTCGGTCGGCGAGGCACGCGCCTTCGAGCAGGACGCGGAGCTCCTGTATCCGAGCTTGCACGACCCGCAGGGCCGACAGCTCCTTCGGCTTCCGAAGGGCGTGGTGAACACCGCCGGATATCCCTTCACGATCATCGTCGACCCGGAGGGGCGGATCGCCGCGACACGGATCGGAGCGATCGGTGAGGCGGAGCTGAAGCGGTTGGTCATGCCCATGCTGCCGACCTGACAGCGCGCCGACCTGACAGCGCGCCGACCTGAGAGCGCGCCGACCTGACAGTGCGCCGACAGCCCGCGTGCCTCCGGACAGCGCGTCTCCACGGGCCGTGCGTCCGGGCAGAGCCTCTCAGCAGGGCGTTCTGTCAGGGACTCGTGGACGTGTCCTCGGCGTGGAAGCGTCCTCGTCGGTGGCCCGCTGTCCGGCGGTGCTGTTCTGACGGCTCAACCCTTCGGCGTGGTCGGTGCGTCCGGCGTGGTCGACTCGTCCGGCTCCGGGGGTGCGGCTTTGAGGAGTTCGGTGAGCAGGCGTACGGCTCCGCGTTTGTGCAGGGGCTCGTTGCCGTTGCCGCACTTGGGGGACTGGATGCAGGAGGGGCAGCCCGCCTCGCACTCGCAGGACGCGATGGCCTCCCGGGTCGCCGTCAGCCACGTACGGGCGGTGCGGAAGGCCCGCTCGGCGAATCCGGCTCCTCCCGGGTGGCCGTCGTACACGAAGACCGTCGGCAGCAGGGTGTCGGGGTGCAGCGGTACGGACACGCCGCCGATGTCCCAGCGGTCGCAGGTGGCGAAGAGAGGGAGGAGTCCGATCGACGCGTGTTCGGCGGCATGAAGCGCGCCGCCGAGGATCTCCGGGTTGACGCGCGCCGCGTCGAGCTGGTCCTCGGTGACCGTCCACCAGACGGCGCGGGTGCGCAGGGTGCGGGGCGGCAGATCGAGCTTGGTCTCGCCCAGGACCTCGCCGGTGATCAGTTTGCGGCGGAGGAAGGAGACGACCTGGTTGGTGACCTCGACGGAGCCGTAGCAGAGCCGCCCCTGGCCCCAGGGAATCTTGGTGTCGGTCTCCAGGACCGTGATGGCCGTGGTGTCGCGGGCGACTGTCGAGTACGGCGGTTCGGCCTGCTCGACCAGGGCCACGGAGTCCTCCAGGTCCAGCTTTCGGACCAGGTGGGTGCGGCCCTGGTGCAGATGGACGGCCCCCTCGTGGACGGTCGTGTGGGCGGCGGCCGCGTCGACGGTGCCCAGCAGGCGGCCGGTGCCCTCCTCGACGATCTGGACGGGACGGCCGCCCCCGCCCCGGATGTCGGCCAGGTCGGCGGCCCGTTCGCGCCGGGTCCAGTGCCAGCCCGACGCCCGTCTGCGCAGCAGCTTCGCGGCCTCCAGTTGGGGCAGCAGCTCGGGCACGGCCGGGCCGAAGAGGGCGATGTCGGACTCGGTGAGGGGGAGCTCGGCGGCCGCGGCGCAGAGGTGGGGAGCGAGGACATAGGGGTTGTCCGGATCCAGCACCGTCGACTCGACGGGCTGCTGGAAGAGCGCCTCGGGGTGGTGGACCAGATAGGTGTCCAGCGGGTCGTCCCGGGCCACGAGAACTGCCAGGGCGCCCTGCCCCGAGCGGCCGGCGCGGCCCGCCTGCTGCCAGAGGGACGCCCGTGTGCCCGGGTAGCCGGAGATGACGACCGCGCCGAGACCGGAGACGTCGATGCCCAGCTCCAGGGCGGTGGTGGCCGCGAGACCGAGCAGTTCGCCGGAGTGCAGCGCCCGCTCCAGGGCCCGGCGTTCCTCGGGGAGGTAACCCCCGCGATAGGCGGCGACCCGCTTCGGCAGCGAGGGGTCGACCTCCGCGAGGCGTTCCTTGGCGATCACCGAGATCAGTTCCGCGCCACGCCGGGAGCGTACGAAGGCGACCGAGCGGACGCCCTGGAGGGTCAGGTCGGTGAGCAGGTCGGCGGTCTCGGCCGTCGCGGTCCGGCGGACGGGTGCGCCCTTCTCGCCGTGCAGGTCGGTCAGCGGGGGCTCCCACAGGGCGAAGACCAGCTTGCCGCGCGGGGAGGCGTCGTCGGACACCTCCCGGACCGGCAGGCCCGTCAGACGCCCGGCTGCGACCGCGGGATCGGCCGCTGTGGCCGAGGCCAGCAGGAAGACCGGGTCGGCCCCGTACCGGGCGCACAGGCGACGTAGACGGCGCAGGATCTGGGCGACGTGGGAGCCGAAGACGCCCCGGTAGGTGTGGCACTCGTCGATCACGACGAACCGCAGGGCACGCAGGAAGGACGCCCAGCGGGGGTGGGACGGCAGGATCCCGCGGTGCAGCATGTCGGGGTTGGTCAGGACGTAGTTGGCGTACTGCCGCACCCATTCGCGTTCCTCGACCGGGGTGTCGCCGTCGTAGACCGCCGGCCTGATGGCGTTGCCGAGTGGTGCCGCGAGTGCCTTCACCGAGCGCCGCTGATCGGCTGCCAGGGCCTTGGTGGGGGCGAGGTACAGGGCGGTGGCCCCGCGGCCGTTGGGGGCCTCGGAGCCGTCCAGGAGGGTGCTCAGGACCGGCGCGAGGTACGCGAGGGACTTCCCGGAGGCCGTACCGGTGGCGATCACGACCGATTCGCCGTCCAGCGCGTGCTCGGACGCGACCGCCTGGTGCGCCCACGGATGGGCGATCCCGGCTTTTTCGATCGCCGAGATCACTTCTGGCCGGATGCGATCCGGCCAGATGGCATGGGTTCCCGATCGCGGGGGCAGGTGCTCCGTATGAGTGATGCGCGCGGCCCGGCCCGCCCCTGCGGCGAGCCGGTCGAGGATCATGGCGGGAGAGGGGCGCATGCCCCCACTCTCGGGTGGTCGTCCGGGACGGTGATTCTTGGCCATCGGCACCGAGTGTGTCACTGGCGTGACGGACAATGGTCCCAAGGCGTCGTGCATGGCTGCTGGTAAGTGATTGAATGCCATCGCGGCTGGCGATCCGTCCCCTGGCCTCCGTCGGGGAGAGCGAGGGGCGACCGCTCGATAGCAAGGTGCTGGAGGATCCGTGGACCTGTCCCTGTCGACTCGCAATGTGTCCGGCCCTGGTGGCGACCGTACGGTCGTCGAGGTCGGTGGCGAGATTGATGTGTATACCGCGCCCAAGCTGCGCGAGCAGTTGGTCGAGTTGGTGAATGACGGCAGCTATCACTTGGTTGTCGACATGGAAGGCGTCGACTTTCTCGACTCCACCGGCCTCGGCGTGCTCGTGGGTGGCTTGAAGCGTGTGCGGGCCCATGAGGGCTCGTTGCGCCTGGTCTGCAACCAGGAGCGCATTCTCAAGATCTTCCGGATCACAGGTCTGACCAAGGTGTTCCCGATTCACACCACGGTCGACGAGGCTGTCGCCGCCACCGACTGAGGTCGGAGCGGACCGGCCCCCGGGCCGGTCGGCAGGCAGTGAACAGGCCGACAGCGGCAGCACGTGGGCCGCGACGGGCAGGCGGTCGACCCTCGGGTCGGCTGTCGGCTTTGTCGGCTTTGGGAGAAGGAGAGCAGGGGTGCCGGGCGACACGCCCGGGGCCTCTGAGGCGTACGCCCGAACGTTCGAGGGGGATGGCATGGCCACCGTTGAACTCCGCTTCAGCGCTCAGCCTGAACATGTCAGGACGGCCCGCCTGGTGGCGGCCGCCGTGGCGCGCCGGGCCGGCGTCGACGAGGCGGTGCTCGACGAGGTCAGGCTCGCCGTCGGAGAGGCGTGCAGCCGCGCGGTCGGGCTGCACCGCAGCCACGGCATCACCGAGCCGGTCAGCGTCGCGTTGACCGAGGAGGAGAAGGCCTTCTCCATCGAGGTCGGGGACAGCGTTCCCGGCCCCGGCGGGGATTCCGCCGCCTCCGGGGCGCGTGACGGCTCCCATGCTTCCGGAGCGGGGCCGCACCGGCCCGACCCCGAGATGGACGGTGGCGAGGGCGAGGACGAGATGGGCCTCGCGGTCATCAGCGGTCTCGTCGACGACGTGGAGGTCCGATCCGGTGCGGGCGGCGGAGTGATCCGTATGAGCTGGCCGACGGCGGACGCCTCGGTACGCCCCTGAGAGGGCTGCACCTGCTGCACCTGCTGCTCCCTGCGTCTGCCCCGTGCCTGCATCTGTTACCCCTGTCCCTGTCTCTGCCCCTGTGCCTGCGCATGTTCCTCTGCGTCGTCTGCTGCTACCAGGTCTGCGCCCCCGTTCCCCGCGCCGCGCCGCAGTGCGTGCTCGTGGAGTGTGGCCGGGCCCTCGGTGCCTCTATCCGTGATTCCAGGTGCTGAAGGCTGTGTCTGAGGTGCTGCGGCGCTGAGAGGCGTCCTGCGGTCTTGAGACGTCGAGAGCCGCGAGCTATGAGGCGCACGATTGGTGTTTCGTTTCCCCGGGCCCTGCTGAGCAGGGCCTTTTTTCTTGATTCTCTTCGTGTAATCCGCCTGCCTCATTACTGCATTCGAGCAGAATCTCTCCGCTGATCTCTTGGCGTTGGGGGGAGAGGGATCAATTCTCTTCCCATCCACTGTTCTGATCAGGTTCCGCTCCCTACAATCCGTCCACGACTTGAGCGATGAGCGTCAAGGAGGACGTATGGCGGAGTTCTTCACCACCCCCATGGCAGCACTGACGCAAGAATCCGCGTTTTCCGACCGACCCGTCTCCCTCGCGGCGGCGGTACTCACCGACGGCAACCGGCTGATCGTCATCTTGGTGGCGGTCGTCGCCGTCGCCGCGCTGATCGTCGCCCAGCTGCTCGTACGCCAGGTCCTGGCGGCCGGCGAGGGCACCGAGCGCATGAAGGAGATCGCCGCAGCGGTGCAGGAAGGCGCGAACGCCTATCTCGCCCGACAACTGCGCACGGTCGGCGTCTTCTCCGTTGTTGTGTTCTTCCTGTTGTTCCTGTTGCCGGCCGACAACTGGTCGCAACGCGCGGGGCGTTCCCTCTTCTTCCTGGTGGGTGCGCTTTTCTCGGCGGCGACCGGATACATCGGTATGCGACTCGCCGTACGGAGCAATGTGCGGGTGGCCGCGGCCGCGCGTGAGGCGACCCCAGCGGAAGGGGAACCGGAAAAGGATCTCACCGCGGTCTCGCACAAAGCGATGAAGATCGCTTTCCGTACCGGTGGCGTGGTCGGAATGATCACAGTGGGGCTCGGTCTGCTCGGGGCCTCCTGCGTGGTGCTCGTCTATGCCGCCGACGCGCCCAAGGTGCTGGAGGGGTTCGGTCTCGGCGCGGCGCTGATCGCCATGTTCATGAGGGTCGGCGGCGGGATCTTCACCAAGGCCGCGGATGTCGGCGCCGACCTGGTGGGCAAGGTCGAGCAGGGCATCCCGGAGGACGACCCGCGCAACGCCGCCACCATCGCCGACAACGTGGGCGACAACGTCGGTGACTGCGCGGGCATGGCGGCTGATCTCTTCGAGTCGTACGCCGTGACGCTCGTCGCGGCGCTCATCCTCGGTACGGCTGCGTTCGGCGACTCCGGTCTCGCCTTCCCCCTGATGGTCCCGGCGATCGGCGTCGTCACCGCGATGATCGGGATCTTCGCGGTGGCCCCGCGCCGCGCCGACCGCAGCGGGATGACCGCGATCAACCGGGGCTTCTTCATCTCCGCGGTGATCTCGCTCGCCCTGGTGGCCGTCGCAGCCTTCGCCTATCTGCCCTCCTCGTACGCGGAGCTGGACGGGGTCACCGACGAAGCGATCGCCGGACATGGCGGCGATCCGCGCATCTTCGCCCTGGTCGCGGTGGCCATCGGCATCGCCCTGGCCGCGCTCATCCAGCAGCTCACCGGCTACTTCACCGAGACCAACCGCCGCCCGGTCAGAGACATCGGGAAGTCCGCGCTCACCGGCCCGGCGACCGTGGTGCTGGCGGGCATCTCCATCGGCCTGGAATCGGCCGTGTACACCGCGCTGCTGATCAGCCTCGGTGTCTACGGGGCGTTCCTGCTGGGCGGTACGTCAATCATGCTGGCGCTCTTCGCGGTCGCGCTCGCCGGGACGGGGCTCCTCACCACGGTGGGCGTCATCGTGGCCATGGACACCTTCGGGCCGGTCTCGGACAACGCCCAGGGCATCGCCGAGATGTCCGGGGACGTCACGGGGGCCGGCGCCCAGGTGCTCACCGACCTGGACGCGGTCGGCAACACGACCAAGGCCATCACCAAGGGCATCGCCATCGCCACCGCCGTGCTCGCGGCGGCGGCCCTCTTCGGGTCCTACCGTGACGCCATCGCCACGGCGGTCGACGAGGTCGGGGCCGGGGCGGGCGAGCTGGGGCTGAGCCTGGACATCTCGCAGCCCAACAACCTCGTCGGCCTGATCCTGGGCGCCGCTGTCGTGTTCCTGTTCTCCGGGTTGGCCATCAACGCCGTGTCCCGGTCGGCCGGAGCGGTGGTCTACGAGGTCAGGCGGCAGTTCCGCGAGCGCCCCGGGATCATGGACTACTCGGAGAAGCCCGAGTACGGCCGCGTCGTCGACATCTGCACCCGGGACGCCCTGCGCGAACTGGCCACGCCGGGACTGCTGGCGGTGCTGGCGCCGATCGCGGTCGGCTTCACCCTCGGCGTCGGCGCCCTCGGCTCGTACCTCGCCGGCGCGATCGCCACGGGCACGCTGATGGCCGTGTTCCTCGCCAACTCCGGCGGGGCCTGGGACAACGCCAAGAAACTCGTCGAGGACGGCCACCACGGCGGCAAGGGCAGCGAGGCCCATGCCGCGACCGTCATCGGGGACACGGTCGGCGACCCGTTCAAGGACACGGCGGGCCCGGCGATCAACCCGCTGCTCAAGGTGATGAACCTGGTCGCCCTGCTCATCGCCCCGGCGATCGTGCAGTTCAGCTACGGAGCGGACGCGAATCCCTGGGTGCGGGCGCTGGTGGCCGTCATCGCCATCGGCGTCATCGTCGCCTCGGTCTACGTCTCCAAGCGGCGCGGCATCGCCGTGGGCGACGACGACGCCCCGGGGGACGGCGGCCCCTCGGTCCCCGCGCCGGATCCCGCGGCGGCCCCGTGATCCGGATCCGTACCTGCATGCGGGCCCGTGAGGCGTATGTGCGGCGGCGCGCCGCCGTGAGACGTACGCGGGAGGGAGGGGAGCCCCGCGTCGGCCGACGTGACGTGTGATCAAGGGGTGGGCGGACGGCTCGTGCTGACGTGCCGTCCGCCTTCGTCTCTTTGTCATCGCCCTCCTCCGCTCTCCTGAGCCCTCCTCCGTTCTCTTCGCGCCGCCTCCCGGCCTCGTCCGGGATGAGCGCCCGATCGTGTGAGTGACCGATCGTGTGTCCGATTCTCTGTGCGAGTGGCATCTCCCTCATTTCCCTTGGTGCAAATGGCTTCAAAAGCATGCACACCGGATGACCGGCACCTGGCTGTCGCCCCCTCGGCGTGTAAGTTCCGGGGCCGAGAGCATTGGAAGGGACCAATCCGGTGAACAAGAAGCTCGCAGCCGCACTGTCCGGCGGTGCGGTACTCGTACTGACGCTGTCGGGCTGCAGCGACGACAGCGACAACAAGGTCAACGACTGGGCCAAGAAGGTCTGCGACCAGGTTCAGCCGCAACTGCAGAAGATCGCCAACGCCAACGCCTCCATCCAGCAGCAGACCGCGGACAACAGCAAGCCCGCCGATGTCCAGAAGACCGACTCGGCCGCCTTCCAGCAGATCTCCCAGGCATACAAGTCGCTGGGCGCCGCCGTGGACTCGGCCGGCCCGCCGCCGGTCGACGACGGTGAGACCACGCAGAAGGAAGCGGTGAAGGAGCTCAACGCCTCCTCCAAGGCGTACGCCGACCTCAAGACCGAGGTCGACGCGCTCGACACCAAGGACCAGGCGAAGTTCGCCGACGGACTGAAGGGCATCGCCGACGAGCTGAACAAGATCAGCACCAGCGGTGACCAGGCTCTGAAGAAGCTCCAGTCCGGCGAGGTCGGCGTCGCGATGTCGAAGCAGAAGGGCTGCCAGAAGCCGACTGCCTCGACCGGCCCCTCCGGCTCCGGGGCGGCCGGCTCCGACGAGGCCCCGGAGGGCACGGCCTCCGACAAGAAGGACTCGACGGAGAAGGACCCGACGGAGAAGGAGTCCACGGACAAGGACTCCTCGGAGAAGGATTCCGCGGAGAAGGATTCCGCGGAGAAGAAGGACTGAGCGCCGTTCTCCCGGCCCGGACACCCGGTGGGTGTCCGGGCCGCTGCCGTTGTCGGTGGGAGCGGACACAATGGGTGGGTGAGTAAGAGCAGCCTTCCCGCACCCGTCCACGCCGCCGCCCTCCGTGAGGCCCTGCTCGCCGCGGACTTCACCGCGGACGGGCTCCTCGACCGCCTCGGCGCGCCCGCCTATGCCGCCCTCGCCCGCAGCGAGACGGTCCCCGCCCTGCGGGCCACCCGGGGCGACGCCCCGCTCGACACGCTGGTGCGGCTCTTCCTTCTGCAGCGTCCCGTCGCCGAGGAGCGGGCCCGTGCCGCCCTGCCGCTCGCCGAGTGCGTCGCGGACGGCTGGGTGAGCCATGCCGACGGGACGGTCCGCGCGTGCGTCGACGTCCGGCCGTACGGGGGGCCGGACGGCGAGGACTGGTTCATCGTGTCCGACCTCGGATGCGCGGTCGGCGGTGCGGGCGGGATCGGCTCGCGCGAGGAGGGCGTCGTCCTCGGGGTCGGCGGGGCCTCCACCACCCTCGCCGGGATCACCGTCCGGGCACCGGTCGCCTCGGCACTCGACCTCGGTACGGGCTCCGGCATCCAGGCGCTGCACGCCGCCCAGCACGCGACCCGGGTCACCGCCACCGACCTCAACCCCCGTGCCCTGGAGTTCACCCGGCTCACCCTCGCCCTGTCCGGCGCCGCCCCCGCCGACCTGCGCGAAGGCTCCCTCTTCGAGCCGGTGGGCTCCGACACGTTCGACCTGATCGTCTCCAACCCGCCCTTCGTCATCTCGCCCGCCGCCCGCCTCACCTACCGGGACGGCGGCATGGGCGGCGACGACCTGTGCCGGGCGCTGGTGCAGCAGTCCGGCGACCACCTGAACGAGGGGGGTTACGCCCAGTTCCTCGCCAACTGGCAGCACGTGGAGGGCGAGGAGTGGCAGGACCGGCTGCGTTCCTGGGTGCCGTCCGGCTGTGACGCCTGGATCGTCCAGCGTGAGGTCCAGGACGTCACGCAGTACGCCGAGCTGTGGCTGCGCGACAGCGGCGACCACCGCGGCGACCCCGCCGCGTACGCCGAGCGGTACGAGGCGTGGCTCGACGCGTTCGAGGCGCGGGGCGCCACGGCCGTCGGATTCGGCTGGATCACCCTGCGCAAATCGGCCGCCGCGGCGGCCGGGAACCCCTCGATCGTCGTCGAGGAATGGCCGCACGCGGTGCAGCAGCCGCTCGGGCAGGCCGTACAGGAGCACTTCGCCCGCCAGGACTACCTCCGCGACCAGGACGACGCGGCGCTGCTCGCCGGACACTTCGTCCTCGCCGCCGAGGTGGTGCAGGAGCAGGTCGGCCTGCCGGGCGCGGAGGATCCCGAGCATGTGGTGCTGCGTCAGCACCACGGCATGATGCGGGCGACCAAGGTCGACGCGGTGGCGGCCGGGTTCGCGGGCGTGTGCGACGGCTCGCTGCCCGCGGGGCGGATCCTGGACGCCATCGCACAGTTGATGGCGGAAGATCCGGTGCTCCTGCGTGACCGCACCCCGCAGGCGATCCGGCTGCTGGTCGAGGAGGGCTTCCTGGAGCCGGCGCCCGACGTCGTACCGCGGGGCCGGTAGACCGCCGAGTGCGCGGAGGTACGGCGACCGGCGACCTGGAGTCCGTGCCCTGCGACCGTGACCGTGACCGCCTTCCGGTACGGAGTGGGGAGGCTCCCCGGTCGGGCGGTGTCGTCCCTGTCGCCAGTGCGTTCCGGATCGGCGCGCTCTCCGGTGCGCCCGGGCCGCGCATTCCGGTCGTGTACGGCCGCCGCGTGCTCCGTATGCGGCCGATGGTGTTCCGCTGGGCGGCGGGAGAGTGCTGTTCATCCCGGGTTCGTGTGGGCGATGCCCCGGGGTGACAACCTCCCCGTGCCGGGCCGTCGAGGTCCGGCTCCGGGACCGGCCGGCCGGTCCCGGGCGGTTCGCCACGACGGTCCGGGAGTACGACATGGAGAGCGTCTCAGCAGTCTTCGCCGGCATGGCCCTGTCGCTGTTCGGCGCCGCCCTCCTGATCTGGACAGGGGCGCGAGCCCTGCACCGCGCGCCGGTGGCGCACGGTGTGAGCCCCGTCGCCTCCACCGCGCTCACGACGCTCTTCGGCCTTGTTTTCCTCGGCCTCGGCGTGTGGTGCTTCACGCTCGTCTGATCCCCGCCCCCGACGGGGCGGCGCCCGGGCCGACAGGACGCCCGGCGGACACCGCGACCACCTCCGAAAAGGCATCGGCCACGCCTCCGCGTGGCCCGGACCCGGCGGTCCGGGCGGCAGGAATGGCGGAAGTCGGGTTACCGTTCGAGTGGCCGTTGCGGGCTTTTGCCGTTTGACACGGGGGCGGGTTGTACCGTCACACTCCGCAGCGACAGCACCCGGGCAGCGTCATGACGCTGCCCGGATGCCCATCGAGTGTCGACCGGAGAGAAGAGCGAAGTTGTCCCCGACCAGCGAGACCGCACAGGGCGGCCGCCGACTCGTCATCGTCGAGTCGCCTGCCAAGGCGAAGACGATCAAGGGCTATCTCGGCCCCGGATACGTCGTCGAGGCGAGCGTCGGGCACATCCGCGACCTCCCGAACGGCGCGGCCGAGGTCCCGGACGAGTACACCGGCGAGGTACGCCGCCTCGGGGTGGACGTCGAACACGACTTCCAGCCCATCTATGTCGTCAACGCCGACAAGAAGGCCCAGGTCAGGAAGCTCAAGCAGCTGCTGGCCGAGTCCGACGAACTCTTCCTCGCCACCGATGAGGACCGCGAGGGCGAAGCCATCGCGTGGCACCTCCAGGAAGTGCTCAGGCCCAAGGTCCCGGTCCACCGGATGGTTTTCCACGAGATCACCAAGGACGCGATCCGGGCCGCCGTCGCCAACCCGCGCGAGCTCAACCAGCGCATGGTCGACGCCCAGGAGACCCGCCGCATCCTCGACCGCCTCTACGGCTACGAGGTCTCGCCGGTCCTGTGGAAGAAGGTCATGCCGAAGCTCTCGGCGGGCCGCGTCCAGTCCGTCGCCACCCGGCTCGTCGTCGAGCGGGAGCGCGAGCGCATCGCCTTCCGCTCCGCCGAGTACTGGGACCTGACCGGAAAGTTCGCCACCGGCCGCACCGGTGACGCCTCCGACCCCTCGACCCTCACCGCCCGCCTCAGCGCGGTCGACGGCCGCCGGATCGCCCAGGGCCGCGACTTCGGCCCCGACGGGCAGCTGAAGGCCGGCTCCGCCCAGACCCTGCACCTGGACGAGACGAACGCCCGCGCCCTGGCCGCCGCGCTCGCCGACTCCTCCTTCGCGGTCCGGTCCGTCGAGTCGAAGCCGTACCGGCGCTCCCCGTACGCCCCCTTCCGGACCACGACCCTCCAGCAGGAGGCGAGCCGCAAGCTGGGCTTCGGGGCGAAGGCGACCATGCAGGTGGCGCAGAAGCTGTACGAGAACGGCTTCATCACCTATATGCGTACGGACTCCACGACCCTCTCGGACACCGCGGTCGCCGCGGCCCGGGCCCAGGTCACGCAGTTGTACGGGGCGAGCTACCTCCCCGAGAAGCCGCGTACGTACGCCGGGAAGGTCAAGAACGCGCAGGAGGCGCACGAAGCGATCCGCCCCTCCGGCGACCGCTTCCGCACCCCCGCCGAGACCGGGCTCACCGGCGACCAGTTCCGGCTCTACGAGCTGATCTGGAAGCGGACCGTCGCCTCCCAGATGAAGGACGCCGTCGGCAACTCCGTCACCGTCAAGATCGGTGGCCGGGCGAGCGACGGCCGGGACGCCGAGTTCTCCGCGTCCGGCAAGACGATCACCTTCCACGGCTTCATGAAGGCGTACGTCGAGGGCGCCGACGACCCGAACGCCGAGCTGGACGACCGCGAGCGCCGGCTGCCGCAGGTGGCCGAGGGCGACGCGCTGTCCGCCGACGAGATCACGGTCGACGGCCATGCCACCAAGCCCCCGGCCCGCTACACCGAGGCCTCGCTGGTCAAGGAGCTCGAAGAGCGGGAGATCGGCCGCCCCTCCACGTACGCCTCGATCATCGGGACGATCCTGGACCGCGGTTACGTCTTCAAGAAGGGCACGGCGCTCGTCCCGTCCTTCCTGTCCTTCGCCGTGGTCAACCTGCTGGAGAAGCACTTCGGCCGGCTCGTCGACTACGACTTCACCGCCCGCATGGAGGACGACCTCGACCGCATCTCGCGGGGCGAGGCCCAGTCCGTGCCGTGGCTCAAGCGCTTCTACTTCGGGGTCCAGCCCGGTGACGACACCGCTGCCGTCGGAGCGGCCTCCGACGCGGGCAACGGCGACGGCGACCACCTCGGCGGTCTGAAGGCCCTGGTCACCGACCTCGGCGCGATCGACGCCCGGGAGATCTCCTCCTTCCCCGTCGGCAACGACATCAAGCTCCGTGTCGGCCGCTACGGTCCGTACATCGAGCGGGGCGAGAAGGACGCCGAGGGCCACCAGCGGGCCGACGTGCCCGAGGACCTGGCGCCCGACGAGCTGACCGTCGAGCTCGCCGAGGAGCTGCTGGCGAAGCCCAGCGGCGACTTCGAGCTGGGCACCGACCCGGTCAGCGGCAACCAGATCATCGCCAAGGACGGCCGCTACGGCCCGTACGTCACCGAGGTGCTGCCCGAGGGGACGCCGAAGACCGGCAAGAACGCGGTGAAGCCGCGGACCGCCTCCCTCTTCAAGTCCATGTCCCTGGACACGGTCACCCTCGCCGACGCCCTCAAGCTGATGTCGCTGCCGCGTGTCGTCGGCGAGGACGCCGAGGGCGTCGAGATCACCGCGCAGAACGGCCGCTACGGCCCGTATCTGAAGAAGGGCACCGACTCCCGGTCGTTGACCTCCGAGGAGCAGCTCTTCGACATCACCCTCGAAGAGGCCCTCGCGATCTACGCCCAGCCCAAGCAGCGCGGCCGGGCCGCGGCCAAGCCGCCGCTCAAGGAGCTGGGCACCGACCCGGTCAGCGGTGCGCCGGTCGTGGTCAAGGACGGCCGCTTCGGCGCGTACGTCACCGACGGCGAGACCAACGCGACGCTGCGGACCGGCGACAGCGTCGAGGACATCACGCCGGAGCGCGGCTACGAGCTGCTCGCCGAGAAGCGCGCCAAGGGGCCCGCGAAGAAGAAGACGGCCAAGAAGGCGCCGGCGAAGAAGGCGACGGCCAAGAAGACGGCCGCGAAGAAGACGGCGGCCACCAAGACCGCGGCCGCCAAGAAGACCGCGGCGAAGAAGACGACGACGGCCAAGAAGGCGACGACCGCCAAGACGGCCGCCAAGAAGACGGCGACGGCGAAGAAGACGGCTTCGGCCGCCTCCTCCGCCCCGTCGGACGACTGACCCCGCCGACGCGCGCGGGCCGCACCCAGCCGCCGCCCGGCACCCCGATCCCAGTGATCCAGGTGCCGGGCGGTGGTGCGTTGGCGTGCCGCCCGGGCGAGTGGCGCGCAGGCGTTGCCGGAAGGTGTGCGCAGGCGGGCCGGGCGGTGTGCGCGGGCGTGGCGCGCGGGCGTGCCCGGGCGGTGGTGCGCAGGCGTGCCGGGAGTGGCTCGGAGGCGTCGCCGGGAGGTGGCGCGCAAGGGTGCGCGGCGGTGGCGCACAGGGGTGCGTGGCGGTGTCGCACAGGGGCGCGCGGCGTCGGCGTGCAAGAGAGGCTCGCGCACGTTGGCCGGAAGCTGTCTGCGTCCATATGTTCGGACGGGCCGACGTTCACCGCGCCGCTGCCGATAGGCTGGGCGGATGACGCGAGCCGAGCAGCCAACGGTCGTGAGCCCCACCTCCGACACACTTGCCGCAGACTCACGCGAGCGCGCCGTACGGGCCCTGTTGCGTATTCCCCCGCTGAAGCGGTTGTGGAGTGCCCAGCTCGTCGGCGGTATCGGCGATGCACTCGCCCTTCTCGTGCTGGTGCTGCTGTCGCTGCAAGCGGCGGTCCTTGAGGGCTCATTCGGCACCGGATACCGCGGGGCGGCCTTCGCCGTCGCCGCCGTCTTCGGTGCCCGGATCCTTTCCACCCTGTTCTTCGGAGCCGTACTCCTGGGGCCTCTGACGGCCCTCACGGGGCCCGGCGGAAAGCTGGACCGGCGATGGCTGATGATCGGGGTGGACGGGCTGCGCCTGGCGCTCCTGGTCGTCGCCCCGCTGTGGATCGACTGGACGCCCGACAAGGCGCTCATGATGATCCTCATCACCGTCTTCGTGACCGGCGCCGGTGAGCGCCTGTGGGCCGTGGCCAAGGACAGTGCCGCCCCGGCGCTGCTGCCCGCCCCGCCCCTCGAAGGCGCGGCCGTACGCCCCCTGCCCGACCACCTCGACGCCCTGCGCCGCCTCTCGCTGCGTACGAACTTCCTCGCCGTGCCGGCCGCCGCGGTGGCCCTGCTGGCCGCCACCCTGGTCGGCAACCTCCTCGGCTCCGGCCTGGAGTGGTTCTCCTTCCACCAGGCGGCGCTGGGGTCCTATGTCGCGGCAGGGTTCTTCTCCGCCTCCATCTCCATCCTGTACTTCCTTCAGTTCCCGGCCACGCAGACGCCCCGGCCGCGCTCCCCGCTGGAGGGCCTGCGCCGCCCCGCCACCGGCAACGGCCCCGACAAGGGCCGCACCGGTGCCGTCCCCCTGCTGGTCGCGGTCTGCGCGGCCCTCGCCGGAGCCATCGCCGCGGCCGCGGCCGTCTCCGTACTGCACGCCTACGACCTCGGCGGCGGGCCCGCGACGTTCGCGCTGCTCATCCTCGGACTGACCGGCGGCACCGCCCTCGGCATCCGCACCGCGCGCCACGTGCTGCCCACGCTGTCGCGCCGCCGTCTGCTGGCGCTGGCCACGACCGTCACCGGCCTCGCGCTTCTCGCGCTCGGCCTGGTGCCGGACACCGCGACCGGGATCGCCATCGCCCTGCTCGCCGGTTACGCCGCCGGGGTCGCCGCGAACACCGGGCACACCCTGATCGACCAGGAGACCGAGGCGTTCCGGCAGGCCCGGACCACCGAGCACCTCCAGGCCGTCGTCCGGGTGCTCGTCGCGCTCGGCGCGGTCGCGGGCCCCCTGCTGGCCGCCGCGATCGGGCGGCACCGCCTGGTCGCCGGCGACTTCGTCTTCGCCCACGGCGGGGCCGCGTTCACCCTGATGCTGCTCGGCGCGCTGCTGCTGCCCGTCGCCGCCCTCGTCCTCGCCAGGACGGACGACCGGGCGGGCGTGCCGCTGCGCCGGGACCTGCGCGAGGCGCTGCGCGGCGGCGACCCGGCCGTCGCGCCCGCCGCCACCGGCTTCTTCCTCGCCCTGGAGGGCGGCGACGGTGCGGGCAAGTCCACTCAGGTCGAGGCGCTCGCCGACTGGATCCGGTCCAAGGGCCACGAGGTCGTCGTGACCCGCGAGCCCGGGGCCACCCCCGTCGGCAAGCGGCTGCGGTCGATCCTGCTCGACGTGTCCTCCGCCGGTCTGTCCAACCGGGCCGAGGCCCTGCTGTACGCCGCCGACCGCGCCGAGCACGTCGACTCCGTCGTCCGCCCGGCGCTGGAGCGCGGCGCGATCGTCATCTCCGACCGCTACATCGACTCGTCCGTGGCCTACCAGGGCGCGGGCCGGGATCTGGCCCCGACCGAGATCGCCCGGATCTCGCGGTGGGCGACGAGCGGCCTCGTACCGCATCTGACGGTGCTGCTGGACGTCGACCCGGCGACAGCCCGGGAGCGGTTCACGGAGGCGCCGGACCGGCTGGAGTCGGAACCGGCCGAGTTCCACGAGCGGGTGCGGTCCGGGTTCCTGACCCTGGCCGCCGCCGACCCGACGCGCTATCTGGTGGTGGACGCCGGCCAGGAGCCGGAGTCGATCACCACGGTCGTACGCCACCGGCTCGACCAGCTCCTGCCGCTCTCCGAGGCCGAGATCGAGGCCATCGAGGAGGCCCGCCGCCAGGCCATCGAGGAGGCCCGGCGCAAGGCGGAGGAGGAGGCCGCGCGCAAGGCCGAGGAGGAGCGCCTGGAGAAGGAGCGCCAGGAGCAGCTCGCCCGGCTGCGCGCCGAGGAGGAGGAGCGCAAGCAGCGCGAGCTGGAGGAGGCCCGCCGCCGCGAGGCCGAGCGCCAGGCCGAGGAGGCCCGGCAGCGCGCCGAGGAGGCCCGCCGCCGCGCCGAGGAGGACCGGCTCCGGCTGGAGGCCGAGGAGCGCGTCCGCGAGGCCGAGCAGGAACGCCTGCGCAAGCAGGCCGAGGAGGAGGCCCGGCTCCGCAAGGAGGCCGAGGCGCAGCGCCTGGAGAAGCAGCGCAAGGCCGAAGAGGCCCTGATGCGCGCCGAGGAGGCCCGCCGCCGGGCCGAGGCCGAGGCGGCCGCCCGTACGGAGGCGGCGCGGGCCGAGGCCGACCGGGCGGAGGCCCGGCGTGCGGAGGAGGCGCGGGCGTCCCGCGCCTCGCGTCCGGAGAGCTCCTCGCCGTCGTCCTCGCGGTCGGAGGGCCCGTCCGTTCCGGAGAACGAGCTCACGGTGCCCACGCCGATCGTGAACCCGAACGAGATCACGCAGCCGGTCCCGGCGGTCCGGCCGGAGGACGACCGTCCATCCGGATCCGGTACGGGCACGGGCACGGGTGCCCGTTCGGGATCCGCTCTCGGGGACGACGAGACGGCGATGCTGCCGCGCTTCTCGGACCAGCGGCCGGCGGACCGCCCGCAGGCTCGGGAGGCGGACGAGACGGCCGTGCTGCCGCCGGTCTCCGCCGATCGGCCCTCCGACCGGGTGCCCCAGGGCTTTTTCCGGGACGAGAGCCCGGCGTCCTCGCCCGCGGAGAGCGAGAACGAGCGCACCCGGGAACTGCCGCAGGTCGAGGACCCGAACGCCGGAGAGACGCCCGACCGGCAGCAGGGCCGCCGCACGCGCCCCCGCCCCGACTGGGCGGAGGAGACCCCGCTGGACGATCTGCCGACCCTGGCGGACGAGCTGCTCGGGGGCCACGAGGACGACGGCCCCGCGGGTCGCGGACGTCGCCCGCGCGGTTGATCCCCCTCACCGCCGGTGGTGACGCGGCTGACGCCTCTCATCGCCGGTGGTGACGCGGCTGACGCCCCTCATCGCCGGTGGTGGCGAGACTGACGCCCCTCACCGTCGGTAGTGGTGCGGCTGACGCCCCTCACCGCCAGTGGTTGCGTGGCTGACACCCCGCCCCACGCCGATGGTGAAGTCCCGGCCCGTCCGTCCCTCCGGGGGCGGGCGGGCCGGACTGTCAGTGGCGTCCCCCACAATGGAGAGCGACGACGCACAGCGGTTCCGCGGCACCGCACGACACCACCGGAAGGGCGGTGACCCATGACCGTATGGGACGACCTGGTCGGACAGATCCGCGTGCAGGAACAGCTCGCCGCCGCCGCCAAGGACGCCGACGCCCTGGTCACCGCCGTGTCCGACGGAAAGCCGCTGGACCAGGGCTCGAAGATGACGCACGCCTGGCTGTTCACCGGACCGCCCGGCTCCGGCCGGTCCACGGCGGCACGGGCCTTCGCCGCGGCGCTCCAGTGCACGAGCCCGGACCGGGCGCTCGGCGGCGTACCCGGCTGCGGGTTCTGCGACGGCTGCCACACCAGCCTGATCGGCACACACGCCGACGTCCAGGTCATCCGTACGGATCTGCTCTCCATCGGCGTGAAGGAGACCCGCGACCTGGTCCGGCGCGCCCAGCTCTCCCCGGCGGTCGGCCGGTGGCAGGTCATCGTGATGGAGGACGCCGACCGCCTCACCGAGGGTGCGGGCAACGTCCTGCTGAAGGCCGTCGAGGAGCCCGCCCCGCGCACGGTCTGGATGCTGTGCGCCCCCTCGCTCGAAGACGTCCTGCCCACGATCCGCTCCCGCTGCCGGCACCTCACCCTGAGTACCCCGCCGGTGGAGGCGGTGGCCGACGTCCTGATTCGCCGCGACGGCGTCGACCCCGAGCGGGCGCACTCCGCGGCCCGCGCCACCCAGGGGCACATCGGCCGGGCGCGCCGCCTCGCGACGGACGAGCGGGCGCGGGCTCGGCGGGCGGCGGTGCTGAAGGTTCCGCTGCGGGTCGCCGACGTCGGCGGCTGCCTGAAGGCGGCCCAGGAGCTGATCGACACGGCCACCGACGACGCCAAGCAGCTGGCGGAGGAGGTCGACGTCAAGGAGACCGAGGACCTCAAGGCAGCGCTCGGCGGGGTGGCCGGGGGCCGGATGCCGCGCGGTACGGCGGGCGCGATGAAGGAGCTGGAGGACAAGCAGAAGCGCCGCAAGACGCGTACACAGCGCGACAGCCTCGATCTGGCGCTGACCGAGCTCACCGGGTTCTACCGCGATGTGCTGGCGCTCCAGCTCGGCTCCCGGATCGCCATCGCCAACGTCGACGTGCAGGACTCCCTCGACCGGATCGCGGAGTCCTCGACGCCCGCGCAGACCCTGCGCAGGATCGAGTCGGTGATCGCCTGCCGGGAGGCGATGGACCGCAATGTGGCGCCGCTGCTCGCGGTGGAGGCGATGACGATGGCGCTGCGGGCGGGCTGAGGGGACCTGCCGGGGGCCCTGTTCACCCGAATGAGCAGGGAATCGGACGACTCGTCACCCGGCGGATACGCTCCCTGAATGGATACCAGGCGGCTGCTCCGCACCTTCGCCATCGGGATCGGCACTGCCGGCCTCCTCATCTCCGGCTGCAGCGGCAGCGGCTCGTCGCCGAGCGCCTCGGCCACCGGCACGGCGGCCCCCGAGGGGCTGTCGTCGTACTACGCGCAGAAGCTGAGCTGGCGCGACTGCGGGGTGGAGGGGTTCGAGTGCACGACGATGAAGGCGCCGAAGGACTACGACCAGCCGGATGACGGCGACATCGAACTCGCGGTCTCCCGCAAGAAGGCCACGGGACCGGGCAAGCGGATCGGTTCCCTCCTGGTGAATCCGGGCGGCCCCGGCGGCTCCGCGATCGGCTACCTCCAGGGGTACGCGGCACTCGGCTATCCGGCCCAGGTGAGGGCCCGCTACGACATGGTGGCGATCGACCCGCGCGGCGTGGCCCGCAGCGAACCCGTCGAGTGCCTCACAGGACCGGAGATGGACGCCTACACCCAGGTCGACCAGACGCCCGACGAACAGGCGGAGGTCCGGAAGCTGAGCGCGTCCTTCGAAAAGTTCGCGGCGGGCTGCGAGAAGCGGTCCGGCGAGATCCTCCCGTACGTCTCCACCGTCGACACGGCCCGCGACATGGACGTCCTGCGGGCCCTGCTCGGCGACGAGAAGCTGAGTTACGTCGGAGCTTCGTACGGAACCTTCCTGGGCGCCACCTACGCGGACCTCTTCCCGGAGCGGGCCGGCCGCCTCGTCCTGGACGGGGCGATGGACCCCTCCCTGAAGGCCATCGACATGAACCGCGACCAGACGGCGGGCTTCGAGGGGGCCTTCCAGTCCTTCGCGGCCGACTGCGTCGAGCAGCCGGACTGCCCGCTCGGCACCACGTCCACCGCCGACGCGGCGACCGCGCTGAAGCAGCTCTTCACGGACCTGGACGCCAAGCCGATCCCGACCGGCGACGACCGCAAGCTGGGCGAGTCCCTGGCCACCATCGGCGTGATCGCCGCCATGTACGACGAGGCGGCCTGGCCGCAGCTCCGCGAGGCGCTGGCGGGCGCGCAGCGGAGCGACGGTTCCGGCCTCCTGTCCCTGGCCGACAGCTACTACGAGCGCGAGCCGAACGGGAAGTACGCGAACCTCATGTTCGCCAACGCCGCCGTGAACTGCCTCGACCTGCCGCCCGCCTTCGACGGCCCCGACGCGGTCGAGAAGGCGGTCCCGGACTTCGAGAAGGCCTCCCCGGTCTTCGGCCGCGGCTTCGCCTGGGCCTCCCTGAACTGCGCCCACTGGCCGACCGAGGCCACGGGCACCCCGCACCGCACCGAGGCGAAGGGCGCCGACCCGATCGTGGTCGTCGGCACCACCCGCGACCCGGCCACCCCGTACCAGTGGTCCGAGGCCCTCGCCGAGCAACTCTCCTCCGGCACCCTGCTCACCTACGAGGGCGACGGCCACACCGCGTACGGCCGGGGCAGCGACTGCATCGACACGGCGATCAACACGTACCTCCTGGAGGGCACCCCGCCCGCCGACGGCAAGAAGTGCACCTGACCCTCGCCCCTCGGGCCTGCCCTGACCAGCACAAACGCCTCCGGAGGCGCCGTGTACGGAGCACCCCCGGAAACTGTGTAGACTTGGCCCCGCTGCTGATCGCACCATAGTGCGACAGGGCGCGCCGCCTTAGCTCAGTTGGCCAGAGCAACGCACTCGTAATGCGTAGGTCTCGGGTTCGAATCCCGAAGGCGGCTCAGAAGAACCCCAGGTCACATAGCCCGTGACCTGGGGTTTTCTGTTGCTCGGGGCATGGTGGGTCATACGGGGGTTGAGGCGCTAGTCACCGAGGGCTCGCGGTCACGAACTGTCCGAGCGCAGTGAACAGGCGGGAGCAGCCCTCAGGAGTTTTGGGCCACCTCCAGGTAGTCCTGCACCGGCTCGAACAGCCCGTACGGCAGGTACTCCGGGATGTCGCCATGGGATACCCAGGCAAGCTCGGCAAGCTCCTCGGTATCGGCGACGTGAGCTGTGCCGCCCAGGATCTGGCAGGCGGTGTAGGACATGAGGCGGCCCGTCTTGGGGTGAACGCGCTCGCCGAGAAGCTTGACCGCCTCGACGGTCAGCCCTGTCTCCTCCTGGGTTTCCCGTACGGCGGCGGCCTCACGTTCCTTGCCGGGCTCGACCTCCCCGGCGGGGAACTGGTGGCCGCAGGTGCTGGTAGTCCTCCTTGGGTGAATTCGGCGATCCGGGGATCACCCTGTGCTGTAGGGCGACTTCCGTCAGCATCGCTCGTCTCCCTCCGCGATCAACGGTCCTGGGCCGTGGGGGAACCGTCCTTTTGCTTCTCTGCTACGGAGAACAGGAGCGTGGGTTCGGCGAGGATGTCGCGGCTGGACTCGCTCTTGTAGATCTCGTCGACGCTGCCGAACCGGGCCTCGGAGTAGTCGAGGTCCAGCAGCGCGGCGGCCTGGCGCACCGATGCCTCGTCGGGTCCTTCGATCTCCAGGAAGGTGGGGAGGTCGGGCCAGGTGTCGAAGTCGAAGGCGACTTCGCCCAGGCGCCATTCCTCGCGGTAGTTCTCCTGGTACCTAACCTCGGTGAGGCCGACCCGGCGCAGGATGTCGGCCATGGCGTGCAGGTCGGTGACCTCGGTTTCGATCTCCTTGGTGCCGTCGATCGTCGTGGCGTCGGTGACCTGCTTGAGCGTGAGGGTCGAGCGGGTGCCCTCGTCCCGCAGCCGAATCCAGGCCCCGCCGTCGAGGGAGTCGTTCTCGAAGATCTTGCGGGTGAGGAGAGTGCGGGGGAACGCCTGGACGGCACCGAGGGCGCTCAGCTTGTTCTGGAGGGCGGCGACGTCCACGGCCAGGAACTTCGCCTCGTACTCGTGCTTCATGGGGCCTTCTCTCAGAAGTGGTCGGTGAGGGTGGACGTCCGGGCCGCGAGCAGCAGGCCCATGCGGTGGGTGTGGCCGTGCGGCTGGCCGACGTGGGCGCGTTCCGTGAACTCGGTGGTGCGCAGGGTGAGCAGGACCTCCCAGTCGCCGATGAAGTGGGGGTGAAGGCGTTCCGGGGAGGTGTAGTGCTCGATCATGTGGTGGCGTCTTTCGACGGGCATCATGAACTCCGCGCCGAACACGCCGCCCGGGCGGACCAGGCGCTGCATGCGGTCGACGAACTCGCCGAGCGGGCGGTGGTGGTTGGCACTGTAGTGCCACGAGCAGCTCGTCCAGACCGCGTCGCACTGCAGGCCCAGGGGTTTACCGTCCAGGAAGTCATCCTCGGCGACCTCTACGTATTCGTGGAGTTCTTCGAGCTTCAGGCGATCGATCAGTCCCAACGCGTGGGCCTGGCTGTCACCCGGGAGGTGGACGTCGCCCCTATGGAGGGCGACCGCGTCGCGGGAGGTGACCAGCAGCTCGGGATGATCGGCGGCGTTGCCGACCGGCCGCGGGTGGTGGAGCTTGAGCTGCTGGACCCCGAGTTCCGCCAAGGCCCTGCCAAGGGGCAGGACTTCGTCGATGTTCCGCGAGGTGACGGTCATGGTCGCGCCGGTCGGAACGCCGAGTTCCTGAGCCAGTCGGAGCGCCTCCAGCGCGCTCTGGTAGCTGCCCTGCTTTCGGGATGCCGTCGTTGGTCGACCCGACGCCCTCCAGCGAAACCCTGAGCAGATGCAGGTAGGGGGCGATCTTGGTCAGACGGCGCTCGATCCGGTATCCGTTGGTGCAGATCTCGACGCGCGGGCCCAATTCCTTGTTGGCGTGGCGGACGACCTGTGCGAGGTCCCCGCCTACGCGCCGAATCGCGGTTGCGGGCTTTGTTTCCTTCTCCGAGTCACAGGGCGCTCACCTTCCACCGGGAACACGCAGGCCCTGTGAAGCTACGACCTGCCGTTCATTCAGTCGTCGTGGTGGTGGCTCAGATGGGGGGGCCAGCGGTGGGTGTGCGTTGGCCGGTCGCCTGGTCATGGGTGCAGGAATACGGGGAGGGCGGTCAGCTTCCAGGAGTTGGGGTGGGCCTCGCGGATCAGTTCGTCAGGGGGGAGGGCCAAGGTGAGGTCGGGGAAGCGGTTCCACAGGAGAGTCCAGGCGGTTTGGGCTTCCTGGAGGGCGAGGTGGTCGCCGATGCAGCGGTGGGGGCCGTGGCCGAAGCCGACGTGCGGGGAGCCGTGGCGGGTGCGGGTGATGTCGCGGCGGTCGGGGTCCGGGTGGGCGCGGGGGTCGCGGTCGGCGGCGGCCATGACCGGCAGGACCGCTTCGCCCCGGTGGATGGGGCATGCGCCGAGGTGAAGGTCTTCTGTGGCGTAGCGGGGCAGGGCGCGGGGGTTGGGGCCGGACCAGCGCATGAATTCGTCGGCGGCATGGGGCGCCAGGGCTGGGTTGCCGCGCAGGAGGGCGAGTTGGTCGGGGTGGGCGAGCAGGCCGGCGATGCCGTTGGCGATGAGGTTGACGGTGGTGGCGTGCCCGGCGAAGACGAGGTTGAGGATCAGGGCGACGTTCTCGGTGGGGGTGAGTGGGTCGTCGTGGGGGGCGAGCAGGGCGGAGATGAGATCGTCGCCGGGGTGGGTGTGGTGGTGGTCGACGAGGGTGTGCGCGGAGGCGATCAGTGCGTGGAGGGCGTCGCCCAGGGCAGTGCCGGTGGCGCCGTCGGTGAGGACCCGGCCCCAGGCGGCCCAGTTCGGGCGCTCGGGTTCGGGGACGCCGACGAGTTCGCAGATGACGGTGACCGGCAGAGGGTGGGCGAGGTGGGGGATCAGGTCGACGGCACCGTCTTGGCCGGCGTGGGTGGGGAGGGCGTCGAGGAGGGCGTGGGTGAGGTGTTCGATGCGGGGGCGCAGCCGCGTGACGCGGCCGGTGGTGAAGGCCCGGACGACTCTGCGGCGTAGGCGGTGGTGTTCGGGTCCGTCGGTTCCGAAGAGGGATGAGCGCAGGTACTTGGCGTCTTCGGGGCGGGCGCCGCGGGTGCGCCAGAGCTGTTCGATGCGGTGGCTGGGTTCGGCGCCGGGGACGTGGGCCGGATCGACGACGAAGCGGGGGTCGGACAGTACCTGGCGCACGTCGTCGTAGCGGGTCGCCACCCACATCGGCTCCACTCCGGGCATGACACCGCGGACCAGCGGGGCTCGTTCGCGTACGGGGGAGAACGCTCGAAAGGGGTCGCGCATGAGCAGAGGATCGAGCAGGTCGATCGTCTCGGACGGGGGCCCCGGGCCGGCGCGTCGGCGCCGGTGCCGGTGTCGCGCTGGGGCGGGCTGGTGCTCTCCGGTTGCGAAGTCCTGGCCCGTTCGGGGTCGTTCTGCTCCGTCATGGACATTCCTCCCTCGAAGATCGGGTCAGGAGTACGGGACACGCTCGCCGGGAAATTTCGTGGGGAAACGGAACGCCGGCCGTGGCTGTGCGACGCCGGACCGCGGCCGGTACAGGCAGCTATTCGAGAGGATCCCTTTTTAGTGCAACTGGACTTCAATCGGTGCACGGCATACTCACTTCTGCTCGACGCCCCTTTTACCTGGCGCTCGAAAAATTGGCAGCCGGGAGGAAGCGTTCGGATACGGCACGCCGACGTAGAGGACAGAGGCCACTCCCGTTAAGTGCGCGGCCAGATCCATTGTCGGCTTCGCGGTCACAGCGGGGAATCGCTTGAACGAATGACTCGTCACTTCCTGCATGGACGAAAAAACGTCACCTCAGAGGGCGCGAATCATTTCCCATGCCTACACGCTTATCCCACCCCGGCAACTGCCGTCCCATCGGAAAGACCGATGCGTTCGCGCGGCGCCTCTACGCGCTCGCCCGGAGCGCGGGCGCCAACGGGCGGGCCAAGGCCCGGACGGCGCGTGCGGCAGCGGCTGCGGTGGCGGATCAAAGGACCGCATGGCGCGTTCACCCAGACATTCCGCGCTGCCGGGGCTACGCCGTTGCAGGTGGCGGTGAGCTGCTCGCCCGAAGGGGCTCCAGGCCGGGCCGACCCCGACGACCATGCGCTCGGGCGTTCCCGCGGCGGCCTGAGTGCGAAGGTCCACCTCGCCGGCGACGGCCATGCACGCCCCAGGACCCTGCATGCCACCGCGGGCCAGGCGGGCGACGCACCGGCATTCGAGACCGTCATGGCGGGCATCCGTGTTCCGCGAAGCGGGCCCGGAAGTCCGAGGACCCGATCCGATGCCGCCCTGGCGGACCGCGCGTACTCATCCCGCGCGATCCGAAGTCACCTCGGCCGACGCGGGATCCGTACTGTCCGCGGGAGAAGCTTCAGGGCTGGTCGTCGGAGTGGAGGGCGTGTTCTTTGAGGAATGCGCCCGCGTGGGCCGCTGCCTCTTCTGCGGTCGCGTACGGCGCCCGCTCGGCGACCGTGCCGGACGCTCTCCCTGGAGCGGATGGCCGAGGCCAGGGGGTTCAGGCGTCGTACAGGGCCTTGTCGAGATCTGTCTGTTCTTCCGGGGTGATCTCAGAGGCCGTCATACGACAACTACAGTTTCCGAAGTCGTCGATGTGAACTTAATTTTGCACGTCGTATCGGTTGTCACCGCATCGGAGAGACAGGCCCTGAGCGTCGGCTTGATATCCGTGGAGCCGGTGCGTCAGCAAGTGGTTGCTCTGTACTGAAGGAGTAGCGGCGCCGGTGGACAGACGCCTTTGGGTGGAGCGGCACGACGCAGCACGGCTCAACCGGGTGCTCCCGTTTCTGGTCAGGGAAAAAAGATCCTGAGACGGCACCCACCCGGAACGGGACAACATGATCGCTCGCGGTCTCGTCATGCGCAGGTCTCGGGTTCGCATTCCGAAGGCGGCTCCGAGGGGAACCCCAGGCCAGCATCTGGCCTGGGGTTTCTTGTTCTCGTTGACCTGGGATCCCCGGCAGATCGGGCACTGCTCGTCTGCGGATCGTCGTGCGCGGGTCGAGGGTTCGGTTTCTGTGGCGAGATCGGCGAATCAAGGCTCTGGAATGGTCTCTTGCTTGCCCGCTGTGACGGGCCAGGCCAGGCGCAACGGGGCACGGTGGACAGCCGTGCGTGGGGCTGCGTCAGGGGGCCGCCACTGTTCCGAGGCCGACGAGGCACATCCACCGGTCGCCGACGGGGCGGCGGGCGGCGTCGAGCTGTCCGGTACTTACGGCCTTCATGCCCCACGGTGAAGTGGGTCAGGGACGGGAGCGCTGGTCTGCGGGGGCCGACGCTTTCGTTGCGCATGCGTCCCACTCGCTCATCGGTCGTGCTCCTGCGCCGCGGTGATGGTGGGTTTCTGCGGGGTTATCGGGTCCTGAAGCGGCGGTGGAGGTTGCGGGCGACGTGTACGCCCGTGCCGCCGAAGCCGACGATGTCGACGCGTCCGTCGCCGGTGATGTCGGTGAGGAATCGGGGGTGGCGGTCGACCCGCCAGGCACCTGCGCCGTCGTCGTATCCGAATCCGCGGCATACCAACTGGGCCTGTTCGAAAGTGCCGTCGCCGTTGTTGTGCGATACCCAGACGCCCTCGTTGCCGAAGCCGATGATGTCCGGGTTCCCGTCGCCGGTGACGTCGGCCAGGAGCCGGTGGTGCTTGTCGCCTGTCCATCCCTGGGCCTGCCCGTAGTCGTTCAGGACGAGTCGGGAGGGCTCGAACGTGCCGTCGCCGCGTCCGCGTGCGACGGTGACGCCCTGCGGGCCGAAGCCGACGATGTCCGGTGCACCGGCGCGGGTGGTGGCGACCACGAACCGGGGGTGCTCCCTGATCGAGCTCCATCCCTGGTCGACCCCGAAGTCGTCCAGGAAGTAGAGAGGTTCGGCGAACGCTCCTTCCTCGTCCTGGAGGGATACCCAGAGGCCGTCGTCGTGGCAGCCGATGATGTCGAGCCTGCCGTCGCCGGTGGTGTCGGCGAGGTAGCGGGGGTGCTTGTCGACGAGCCAGCCACCGGCCTCCTCGCTGTGGCCGAACGCTCGGAGGACGGGTTCGTCGGGGAGCGGTGCGAACTTTCCTTCTTCGTCCTGGAGGGATACCCAGAGGCCGTCGTCGTGGCAGCCGATGATGTCGAGCCTGCCGTCGCCGGTGGTGTCGGCGAGGTAGCGGGGGTGCTTGTCGACCAGCCAGCCGCCGGCCTGCTGGCCGTGGCCGAACGCCTTGAGGACCAGTTCGCCGCCTTCAGGTGCGAAGGTCCCGTCCTCGTCCTGTGCGGACACCCGGACTCCGCCGGTGCACAGGGTGACCACGTCGGGCCGGCCGTTGCCCGTCAGGTCCACGACGGACCACAGGTCCGACGGGTTCGGAGTGGTCACTCCCTGGTGCAGGGGGCGTTCGTCGTCGAATGTGCCGTCGCCTCGGCTGGGCGAGGTCACGGCTCCCTTCGTGGATCTGATCCCCACGATGTCGGCCCGCCCTGTTCCCTCCGTGTCGGCGAGGAACCGCGCACCGACCCCGGCCCAGCGGTCCGGTTCCCCGCTGGAGGAAGGGGTGACCGCGTCGGTCTTCCAGGCGGCGCTGCCCTGGTCGCTCCCGAACTTCTCCAGGACCAGCAGGACGTTGCTGAAGGAGGGCGTCGCGTCGGGTGCCGGCCGCAGCGCGCTTTTGCCGTGGGTGAGTCGCCAGGACTGGCGACCGTTCCAGTGGCTCAGCGGCGCCCAGTCCAGCACGAGGTCGCTGGTGCGCTCCGGCTCGGCCGGGACGAATCGCCACCGCTGGCTCTCCGCGAGGTCGTCGTACTCGCTGAGGACGATCCGGGTGTCGTCCTTCCCTGGTTCGTCGAGGTCGAGCACCGCGCCGTCGGCCGCGCCCTCGATGAAGTAGAGGCCCGCTTCGCCCGAGACGGGGAAGAGGCGCCACTGCTGGCCCTCCTTGCCCGAGGCGTCCGACTGGCGGACGCCCTGGCCCGCGGCAGCCGGAGTGTCGAGCACTTTGCTGCCGGCCGTGTTGCGGATCACGTACGCCGGGTCATCCTGTGAGCCCGGCACGGGGATGAACTGCCACTGTTCCGGGCGCGGGCCGTCCTCGGGGTGGTCGCGGACGGCGAGCGTCCCGTCCGCGGCCGGCGTGGCCTTCGCGCCGAGGGGCTGGCCCGTGGCGGCGTTGACGATCTCCAGCTTCAGGTCTTGCGTGGGCACGGGCATCGTGGTGCCTCTTCCGGGCGGTTGGTGCGACGGCTCGGGACAGGTGTGGCGCGGTGGAGGCTGCGGCTCACGTGAAGACGTGGTGGTAGGGGACGTCCCACTCGTTGGGCAGCCGCGGGTAGAAGGTGTTGATGACCGTCCCGGTGAAGTCGCCGCCCCAGTTGTAGGTGAGGCGCGCTTCGCTGTCCTTCGCCACGGAGTGATCCTTGAACCCGAGGATGGCGTCGGGGTGGGTGATCGGCACGAAGGTGATCCCGCCCCACGGTGTCACGGTGACGACCCACAGCTGGGTGTCCTCCGTCGCACCGTTCTTCCCGCGCCACTTGTCGGCCACCTTTCCGGGCAGGCCCACCTGCAGGGTGTCGGCCGTGCTCTGCGGGGCGTCCTGGTGGACGGTGACGCGCCTGCGCTCCGGCTTCGGGGTTCCGTCGTCGCCGCGACCGGCATCCGCGTCGGCCGTGCCGGCGGGCGGGGGCGTCACCTGGCCCGCGGCGCTCTCGATGAAGTACAGCGGGCGCTGGCCGAAGAAGCCGCCGGGGGTGATGTGCCAGAGGTGGCCACGGGCGTCCTTGGTGGCCGGGTCGAGCGCGGTGGCCAGTTTGACGCCCTTGTCGTGGCTGCTCGCCGCCAGCTCCGCGGGTCGCAGGTAGCCGCCGTTGAAGGCGTGGACGAGCATGACCGGCCGATTTTCGATGATCGCGGCCACGATGGCGTTGTCGTAGCTGTTCACCGCCACTGGACCGCCGACCACCAAATTCGCCGTTGCCGTGCGTTCTTGGGTATACATCGCGGAAACCTCACCTGTTTCTTGATGCGGGGAACAATGCCCCGGGCGCTCAGTGAAATGGTTTATCACGCAGCATTACCGCGCGATCAGTCGTGCGCGGGAGGGGGTGGGCCCATAACCGAATATGCGACCGAAGCAAATGGGCCTAAACTGGCAATATTCGAGGTCGTGGTGGTGCAGCGCAGATCAGGAAGATCCTCGATCGGGTGATCGGGAGCGCCTGAGATTCTTGATCACCCGTTTGGGTGCGATGCGCAGAAGTGTCCACTCCGTCAAAGCCGGCCCTGTTAGCTTCATTTGCCGGAGCGTGTGTGGATTCCCTTTTTTGCCATTTTACCGAGTGCGGTTTCGGCCAGATCAGTCGAGGACAGAAATTGCCTTCCAACGTGTACAACCTGGAACGGGCCAAGCGCCGGCCGCTGACGAAGAAGAACCTGCGGGAACTCAACATCGAGCAGACCTGGCAGTCCATCCTGGAGCACCCCAACCTGGTCTACGTCGACGACTACGGGGTGCGGCACAAGCCCGTCGGCTTCTCCGTGAACAAGTCGAGCTTCGGCTCCTTCCCCGGCAGCGCGTACCAGCTGGGCTGGCTCGCCTACATGAACCTCGGGGAGCCGTTGATCGAGGAGCGGCGCAACATCACCCAGCCCCCGCCCGACACGTTCTCCTCGCGCACCTACGTCAACCGCAGCGGGTCCGACATGGACTTCACCGACTCGGTCGACTTCAATGTGTCGAACGGGGCCACGTGGTCACTCTCGGGAGACACCAAGCTCACCTTCGGCGGCAACGTCAGCGCCCAGCTTCAACTCCAGCTCCAGAACAAGCTCGGCCTGAACCTCCAGGGGCAGCTGGGGACGCAGCTGAAGAACGAGATGGCGAACAAGAACGCCAACACGGTGACCAACAAGAACAGCAAGGACAGTGTGGGCGTGGACAACGCCAACACGGTCGACACGTCGGTGAGCAACGGGATGACGAACTCCGCCTCGGCCTCCATGACCGGCTCGGTGGACTTCACCACCACGGGCAGCGCCTCCGGCACCGCAGGCCTCAACGCCGCCCTGGCCCAGGGCGTCACGGCCTCCGTCGGCGGTTCCCTGACCACCAGCTGGGCCTCGAAATCGCAGATCTCCGGCACGGTCCCGCCGAACTCCCGCGTGGAGACCATCGTCACCCAGCGCCGCGCCCTCAAGCAGTACACCTACGAGATTCCGGTGACCTTCTCCGGTCTCCTCGCCGTGAAGTACGACGTTCCGGTGGCGGTCCTGTCGCCACCGCAGCCGGGTGACTATCCCCGGCTCGACCAGCTGGTCGCCCGCGACATCAGCGACCTCGACCTGGCCGGCGGCGGCTTCCGCATGAAGGGGCTGGCCGAGGTCGTCTCCGCACTGGAGGTCCACCACACGATGTTCGACGGCGAGAGCCTCACCGACAGCGAACGAGATCTGTACAAGAATCCGTGACCGGCGGGCGGCGCCGCCGCAACGACCAGAGGTGACAACCATGGTGTTCAAGAACGTCTTCGACTCCGCCGGAACAGGCGCGGGGCTCTTCTCGGTGACCACCGACCGTGACAAGCCACAGCCGGGAGCGGGCGTCGACTTCGAGGACGCGGACGACGACACATACGACGACACGACCACGAGCCTCTTCACCAGCGGGATCCACGGTGCTTCCCACCGGGCGAAGACCGTGCGGGAACAGGCGCCCGAAGCACGAGTCATCCTGGGTTTCCTCGCCTCCTTCGTCCAGACCATCCAGGCATCCGCCGGCACCCAGGCCGCCTACGCCCAGGACCCCGGATCCGTGTCCACCGCCGCGGCAGCCGGGATGGAGAAGTCCAGCGAGACGGTGACACAGCGGGGCGATCTGCAGAAGGGCGAGGGCCTGCAGGCACCGAGGAGGAGCGACTTCAAGGCGCCCGACGCACCGGCGTCGCCGACGGCCGAAGAGCCTTCCAAGGCGCCCAAGGCCACCGCCGAGAAACCGTCCGACCGTAAGTAGGCCCACCGGGTCCGAGTGGTCAGGGGCGGCGCCGCCCCTGACCACTCGTGCGTTCACACAGGCAGCAGCTGCCACTGCCGGTCGCGGTGATCGCCCTGCGCCCCGTACTGCTTGACCACCGCGGGGGCGTTGGTGTCGACGCGCAGCAGCAGACCACTGTTGCGGTTCGCGATCTCGTACACCCGCGGGGTGTCGGTCACCGACCCCACCGGGATCAGCCTCCACTGCTGGTGCTCGGCGTCGCTGCCTTCGTAGGCGCGCTGCGCGACCACCGCCCCGTCAACAGTGCCTCCTCCGACGACCTCCAGCACCTTGCCGCTGCGCACGTTCTCGATCCGGTACAGAACCTCGCCGGCGGCCTGGCCCGCTGCGATCAGCCGCCACCGCTGGTGAGCCCGTGGCGAGGCGAGGGACTGGTGGGCCTCGGCCCCGTCCTTGGTGGACTCACGCAGGACACCCAGCCGCAGCCTGCTGCGCACGTTGGCCCAGGAAACCACCGTGCCCGACCCGGGCAGCCCTGCCATCTTCTCCGAGGTGACCTTCCGGATCCGGTTGTTGAGGTGGTCGGCGATGTAGAGGGTGTCGACGCAGTCCACGGCGAGCCCGAACGGGTTGTACAACTGGGCGGCTGCGGCCGTGCCGCCGTCGCCGCCGAAACCCGCGGTGCCCTTGCCGGCGAACGTAGTGATCTTCCCGTCCGGCGTGACCTTCCGGACGCGGTGGTTGTTGTAGTCGGAGATGTAGAGGGTGCCGGTGCTGTCCACCACGACCCCCAGGGGCAGGTTCAGCTGTGCGGACGTCGCCGGGCCTCCGTCGCCGCTGAACCCCGCGGTGCCCTTGCCGGCGACCGTGCTGATGGTCCCGTCGGCCGCGACTTTGCGGATGCGGTGGTTGTTTCCATCGGTGATGTGGAGGATGTCCGCGTCATCCACGGCCAATGCGTACGGGCGGTTCAGCTGGGCTGAGGCCGCGGGGCCATCGTCTCCCGTGAATCCCGCCACGCCTGTCCCCGCGACCGTGCTGATCTTCCCGTCTGCCGTGATCTTCCGGACCCGGTGGTTGCCGTGGTCGGAGATGTAGAGGGTGCCGGTGCTGTCCACCGCCACCCCCAGCGGATAGTTGAGCCGGGCCTGGGTGGCCGAGCCTCCGTCACCGCTGAACCCCGCGGTGCCCGTTCCGGCAACTGTGCTGATGGTCCCGTCAGTGGTGATCACCCGGACACGGTGATTGGCGGCGTCGGTGACGTAGATCCGGCCCTCCGCGTCCACCGCCACCTCGCGCGGACAGTTCAACTGGGCCGATACAGCAGGACCGCTGTCGCCCCGGTATCCGGCACCGGCACCGGCGACCGTGCTGATCTTCCCGTCAGTGCCGATCTTCCGGACCCGGTGGTTGTTGTAGTCGGAGAAGTAGAGGCTGCCGGTGCTGTCCACCGCGATCCCGTACGGGCGGTTCAACTGCGCCGCTACGGCGGGCTCGTTGTCTCCCTTGAACCCCGCGGCCCCTGTCCCCGCGACCGTGCTGATCTCGGCGTCGAAACTCTCGCCACCGGCTTCCGTCCGGGCAGTGCTCATCGTCGTCCCTTCACCAGCCGGCCGCCCACTACAGCCGGTTGTAGATCGATTCCAACAAGCCATGCGTCCGTCCGGCTGACAAAGTCACCAACGGGTTCCTTCACGCTCCGAGTTGACGGGGGTTCCCATGTCTCCGCCGATCGGCCGCGATCCGCGGTCAGCGCTCGGAGGTGACAAACGGGCACGGCGTGCTGTGCCGTGACCCGTGACCCGTGACCCGTGGCCCGGGGCGGGCACCTGCCCGATGCCTGAACAGCTGCGCATCTGCCTCAGACACGAATCCCGGCGGACCGGACGGCGTGCCGCTCCTGTCCCTGAGACGCACGCGCGGACCTGATGCTTCGGCATGTCTACCTCGGACACGCCTACAAGGGGCAGTCGGAGGCACCGCGGCTGTCACGGCGCTTCGCGGCAGGCGGCGGCACTCCGCTCGATCTCGACACCTCCACGACGCCGAAGGCTGCAGAATCGCGGCCTTCGGCTACTGGGCGGGCTACGCCAGGCAGCACCGTGCGGCATCACCTGGCGCGAACGCTGCCGGTCTCGTGATGCGTAGGTCTCGGATTCGCATCCCGGAGGCGGCTTCATCCGAAGCCCAGCTCAGACACACCTGAGCTGGGCTTCCGTGGTTCTCAGGGGGCTCTCCGTGAGGTCATTCCTCCAGGCCGTTGCCCCAGATCCATGCGGCGATGCCGACCCGGTTGCGGACGTTCAGTTTGCGCTGGACGTTGGCGACGTGCGTCTTGGCCGTCCCGGCCGAGATGAACAACTCGGTCCCGATCTCCGCGTTGGTCATCCCCTTGGCGACCAGGCGGGCGATCTCCGTCTCCCTGGCCGTCAGCGCGTCCCTCGGCTGCGTGGTCCTGGGTCTGCCGGCGTCCCGGTGGTGCCGCAGCAGGCTGACGGTGAGGGAGGGGCTGATCAGCGTGTCGCCCGCCATCGCGGCGCGGACCGCCTCCACCAGCAGGGCCGGCCCCGAGCGCTTCAGCAGGAAGCCGCAGGCGCCGTTGCGCAGGGCGGTGTGGACGTACTCGTCGAGTCCGAACGTCGTCACCACCACCACGCGCATCGGGTCCCCGGCGTCCGGGCCGGCGAGCCGCCTGGTGACCTCCAGGCCGTCCAGGCGCGGCATGCGGATGTCGGCGAGCACCACGTCCGGGCGCAGCTTCGCGGCGAGTTCGACGGCCTGCAGACCGTCGGACGCCTCGCCGATCACCTCCATGTCGGGCTGGGAATCCAGGATGAGGCGGAATCCGATGCGTACGGATTCCTGATCGTCGGCGAGGAGTATGCGAACTGTCACGGTCGGAACGGTAGTTCGGCTTCGCCTCGGTCAGCCACCGGAAGCCGTTACGGGTGGCGGGCGCCGTGTTCCGGCCGGGATCCGCATGAAGCGCCGGTCCCCCGGGCTCCTATCCTTGGCGGGCGCGTACGGCTCCGGCCGGGCGCGAACGACCGCAGGGGACAAGGCCATCGGGGGATCGGGTCAGCATGGGCGAGGGCGCGGGCAAGGACAGCGGGCGGTATACGGCGATGGAGGGCATACGCCCCCTCGCGGCCGGTGATCCCGCCCGGATCGGGCCGTACTCCCTGCTCGGCCGGCTCGGCGCGGGCGGGATGGGCCGGGTGTATCTGGCCCGCTCGGCGGGCGGGCGCACCGTGGCCGTGAAGGTGGTGCACGAGGAGCACATCGCGAACGGAGAGTTCCGGGCCCGTTTCCGGCGGGAGATCGAGGCGGCCCGCCGGGTCGGCGGGCGCTGCACCGCCCCTGTGCTCGACGCCGACGCGGACGCCGAGCCGCCGTGGGTGGCCACCGGCTATGTGCCCGGCCCCTCGCTCGAACAGGCCGTCAGAGAGCACGGTCCGCTGCCCGCCGAGTCGGTGCACGCCCTGGCCGAAGGACTGCTGCGGGCGCTGCGTGGCATCCATGCCGCGGGGATCGTCCACCGGGACCTGAAGCCGTCCAACGTCCTGCTCACCGTCGACGGCCCCCGCGTCATCGACTTCGGCATCGCCCGTGCGCTCCAGGTCTCCGTGGAGTCCTTGCTGACCAGTACCGGCATGGTCATCGGCTCGCCCGGCTTCATGGCGCCCGAACAGATCCTCGGTGAGGCGACCGGGCCCGGCGCGGACGTCTTCTCTCTCGGCTGTGTCCTGATGTACGCGGCCACCGGACGCCTGCCGTTCGGGGCGGGTGCGAGCAACCAGCACGCGGTGATGTTCCGGATCGTCCAGTCCCCGCCGGACCTCGCCGCGGTGACCGACGCCCCCTTGCGCGAGCTGATCGAACGCTGCCTGACCAAGAGCGCCGCCGAACGGCCGGAAGTCGACGCGCTGTTGGAGGGGCTGGCGCACTCCCCGTCCTCGGCTCCCCTGCGCGGCGCCTGGCTGCCGCCGGTGCTCCTGGCCCGGCTGGCGCAGCAGTCGGCGCTGCTGCTCGACGCGGAGGTGCCGGAGGTGCCGGAGGTCGCTGGGGCGAGCGAGGCCGCGGGCGTACCCGATGCCGCGGATGTGCCGGAGGCCGCAGGCGTACCCGTTGCCGCGGATGTGCCGGAGGCCGCTGGGGCGATCGAGGCCGCAGGGGTACCCGATGCCGCAGACGTGTCGGAAGGCGCAGGCATGCCGGGGGACGCGGAGGCCCCGGCCGTTCCCGGTCCCGGTCCCGTTCCCGGTCCCGTTCCCGGTCCCGTTCCCGGCCCCGTTCCCGGTCCCGGCCCCGGTCCCAGTTCCGTTCCCGCTCCCGGTTCCGCTTCTCGGGACCTTGGCACGGTCGGTCTGCGGCCTGCTCCGCCGAAGGGTGACGAGCCGGGTCCGACGGCCGGCCCGACGCCTGTTCTCCGGCCCGGGACGGCCGGAGACCGGGCTCCGCAGCGCCGTCGGCGGACCTGGATCATCGCGGCCGTCGTCGTCGCCGTGCTGGCGGCGGGCGGCACGACGGCCTTCCTCAACCGCGATCCGGGTGGCGCCACCGATGCCCGGGGCGGAGGGGCCTCCGCGCCGCCCGCCGCCAGTGACGTCCCCTCCGGTCCCGCCGCCTCGCCCTCCGGGAAGGGCGACGACGCGGACGACAAGGACGACGACAAGGACGACAAGGACGGGGCGGAGGACGGCGGGAAGGGGAAGAAGCAGGGCGACGGAGGCGACGCGGAGGCCGGGCAGGGCGTCGGCGGCGGTGACGGCTCCGCTTCCGGTGGGGGGTCGTCCGGCGACGGGGGAGCGGCGGCCTCCGGCGGAGGCGGTGCGCAGGGCGGGGGCGGTTCGTCGGGGTCGGGCGGCTCCGGGGGCGCCGCGAAACCGCCCGCCCCGGACCCGGACCCCGCCGCCCCGGACGGCCGGGTGCCGCAGCACTTCGTCGGGACGTGGGCCATCGCCTCCCCGTACGACGTCCTCCAGCCCCACACCGTGGTCGTCCGGCGGGTGTCGCCGGGGCAGAGCGCGGTCACCCTCATCGCCGACGTACAGGGCTCCGGGCACTGTGAGTACACCGCGAAGCTGACGTCCGTGGCGGACGGCGGACAGCGGATCAACGTGGGGGCCGCCGTGGTGGACGAGGCCCGTTCCACCGGAATGTGCCGCGACACGGACCCCTCGTTCTTCGCCGTCGCGGGGTCCGGCATCCAGCACGACGTCGGCCCCGCCCATGGCGACGGCTACCGCTACAACCGCGCCTGAACGGCTCCGGTCAGTCCGGCGCCTCGCCCGGGTACGCGCTCTCGAACGCCGCCTGGAACAGGGCCGTGACGTCCTGCCCGGTGAGGCCTTCGGCGCGGGCCCGGTCCAGCCAGTCGGCGAGTGCGGAGCGCAGCGGAGAGCCGGGGCCGGACTGGGGCTGGGCGAGGGAGCGGGTGATGAACGTGCCCGCTCCCTGGCGCACCTCGGCGAGGCCCATGCGTTCCAGTTCGCGGTAGGCCTTCAGGGTCGTGTTCGGGTTGACCTTGGTGGTCGCGGCGACCTGCGCGGCGGTGGGCAGCCGGTCACCCTCCTCCAGCGCGCCCATGCGCAGCGCCTGCTCGACCTGCCGAACGATCTGGAGATAGGTCGCCACTCCACTGCGCCGGTCGATGCGGAACACGACCACGGTCTTCACCTTCCGCTCGATGACGGCATTTTATGTAGGAGGAGCGGGCGGTGTTCACAGCGGGCGGCGGGTGACCCGCCACAGGGTGAACGCCGTGAGGAGGGCCGTTCCGGCGAGCAGGATGCCCGCGGCGGTCCACTGCATCGGCGCCATCTGGCTGTATTCGAGGTATTCGATCACGTCGTTGACGATGCCGTGTTCCTTGATGCACGCGTTCTGCGCCTTCTCGGTCGCCTCGGCGCAGGTGCCCCAGCCGTACAGGGTCCCGTCGGCGCTGCCGACCCAGCGGTCCACCTCGTACGCGTCGGCGTAGCGGGCCGGGAGTTCGCTGCCCATCGGGTAGGTGAAGAGGTGCGTGTCGCCGAGGCGTCGGCGCACCTCGTCCCAGACGAACATGGTGGTGATGGCCGTGAAGAGGAACGTGACCACCATGGCCGGGAGCGTCCGGCGGATCAGGGTGCCGATGGTGATGCCGGCCGCGGTCAGGAAGAGGAGGAACGCGGGCAGGACGGGCCCGGTGTTGTCGAAGATGACGCCGTCGATCCAGTCGCTGAGGAAGACCGAGCGGTACGGCTTCCACCACCAGGTGAACAGCGCCGAGAGCACCACGCCGGAGACCAGCGCCAGGGTGTAGGCCAGGCCCAGCTTGGCGATCAGCCACTGGCGGCGGGTCGCCGACTGGGTGGTGACGAGCTGCGCGGTGCCGTTCTCCTGGTCGCCCGCGATCAGCGGGGCGCCGATGAAGACGGCGAGGATCAGGGGGAGGCCGCCGAGGATGGAGGTGATGTAGTTGTAGCCGCGGTTGTTCTCCAGTGGCTGGCCCGCGTCCTTCTCCGGCCAGCCCTTCGCGTCGAGCAGCTGGACCAGCTCGTTGCGCTCGTACACGATCCAGAGGGCGGTCAGCAGCGTGAGGCCGAGGACGCAGACCAGCGCGGTCCGGTGCTGGCGCACGACGAGCCACGGCATTCCGCGCAACAGGCGGCGTCCGGAGCCGGGTTCGGTGGGCTTCTCGGTGAGGGTGGTGCTCATGCGGCCTGGGTCCCTTCGGCCTCGACGCGGGCGCCCTGGGTGTAGAGCGAGGGCGCGTCCGGGGAGCGGAGATGGGCGAGGAGGACTTCCTCCAGGGAGGGTTCGGCGCTCTCCCAGTCGGCCGGCAGCGGAGCCTTCGGCCGGATCATCGCCTGGAACTGCCGCCCCTGGAGGCGGGTTTCGACGACCGTGTGTTCGGCCAGCTCGGTCGGCAGCGAGCCGTCCCGGGTCACCCCGGTGACCAGCGCGTGGGCCGGGACCAGCGCGTCGGCGTCACCGGCCATCCGGATCCGGCCCTCGGAGACCACCAGCAGGTAGTCGCACATGTCCTCCAGCTCGGTCAGCATGTGTGAGGACATCACCACCGTGGTGCCGCGCTCGACGGCCTCCGCCATCAGCAGCGTGCTCATCTCGTCGCGGGCCAGCGGGTCGAGGTCCGACATCGGCTCGTCCAGGAGCAGCAGGTCCGGGCGCTTGCCGAAGGCGAGGGCGAAGGCCACGCGGGTGCGCTGGCCGCCGGAGAGCGTGCCGATCCTGGCGTGCAGCGGGACGTTGCCCGAGCGGACGATGCGCGTCGCCGCCGCCGCGTCCCAGCCGGGGTTCAACTCGGCGCCCATACGCAGGGTGTCGGCCACGGTGAACCGTTTGAACAGCGGCTTCTCCTGGCCGAGGAACGCGAAGGTGGGCATCACGGCGGGGTCGTCGACCGGTACGCCGAAGATCCGCAGTTCGCCGGTCGTCGGCTGCACCTGCCGGGTCGCCAGATTGAGCAGGGTGCTCTTGCCCGCGCCGTTCGGGCCGACCAGGCCGCAGATGCGGCCGGCCGGGATCCGGAAGGAGCAGTCGCGCAGCGCCCAGCCGCGCCGGTAGCGCTTGCCCAGGCCGCGGGCTTCCAGTGCCCAGCTGCCGGACGTCGCGTTCAACGTGCCCGTGTCCGCCATGCGCCTCACCTCAAATCCATTAGTCAATTAATGGAATCATGGAGTTGTGGGGGAGTGGCTGTCAAGCCCGTCCAGCCGGTCAGGCAGGGGGAGGGAGAGGGAAGGGAGGGGGAAGGGTGACGGTCCGCAACGCTCGTGCTCGGCCCTTCCAGGGCATAGGCTCGCCCCATGGGCAGCCACTCCGCACATCTGCCGCACCCGACCACCCCGGCCGGCCGGGAGGGGCTCGACGCCGTTCTCGCCCGGCCCGACCGCGCGGTCGTGGCCCTCGACTTCGACGGCACGCTCGCCGACATCGTCCCGGACCCCGAGCAGGCCCGCGCCCACCCCGGCACGGTGACCGCGCTCGCCGCGCTCGCGCCGAAGGTCGCCGCCATCGCCGTGATCACCGGCCGCCCGGCGGGCGTCGCGGTGCGCTACGGAGGCTTCGCGGGCGTTCCCGGCCTGGAGCACCTCGTCGTGCTCGGGCATTACGGCGCCGAGCGTTGGGACGCCGTCACCGGTACGGTGAACACCCCCGCGCCGCACCCGGGCGTGGCCGCGGCACGTGCCGAACTCCCCGGCGTGCTGCACGCGTTCGACGCCTGGCACGGCACCTGGATCGAGGAGAAGGGGCAGGCCGTCGCCGTCCACACCCGGCGCGCCCAGGACCCGCAGGCGGCCTTCGAGACGCTGCGCGGGCCCCTCGGCGAGCTGGCGGCGAAGCACGGTCTGATCGTCGAACCGGGCCGCCTGGTACTGGAGTTGCGCCCGCCCGGCATGGACAAGGGCGTCGCGCTCGCCACGTTCGTCGCCGAGCTGGACGCCGAGTCCGTCATCTACGCGGGCGACGACCTCGGGGACCTCGCCGCGTTCGCCGCGGTGGAGAAGCTGCGGTCCGAGGGCCCCGACGGCATCCCCGGTCTCCTGGTGTGCAGCGGCAGCACCGAGGTGCCCGAACTGGCCGAGCGCGCGGACCTGTCGGTGCCGGGCCCGGCCGCGGTGGTGGATTTCCTGGCGGCCCTGGCCGAACGGTTGTAGCGGGCCGGCCGGTGCGCCGGGCCGCCCGTCTGAGCGGCTGCCCGGCGCGAGCCCCGGGTCCGGGCGAGCCCTACCGGCAGAAGCACCCCGGCGCGCGGCCGGGGCCCTTCCTCCGGGTCGGCCCCGCCCCGTGGGCCGTCACCCCTGGCGCAGCGCGTCCAGCTGGTCCAGGAACCACTGCTGGGGCGGCAGTGCGGTCGCGGCCTCGGCCAGCCGCTTCGTGCGGCCGGACCGCTCGTCCGCGCTCATCGTCAGCGCCTCGTGCAGGGCCTCCGCCGTGCCCGTCACGTCGTACGGGTTCACCACGATCGCGTCCGCGCCCAGTTCCTCGTACGCCCCCGCCTCCCGCGACAGCACCAGCGCGCAGCCGTGGTCGGAGACGACGGGCACCTCCTTGGCGACCAGGTTCATGCCGTCGCGAATGGGGTTGACCAGGGCCACGTCCGCCAGCCGGTACGCGGCCAGCGAGCGGGCGAAGTCGTCCTTGACGTGAAGGACGACCGGCGTCCAGCTCTCGGTGCCGTACGCTCCGTTGATCTCCGTGGCCAGGGACTGCACCGCCGCCGTGTAGTCCCGGTAGACGGCCAGGTCCTGCCGGGAGGGGTAGGCGAAGGCGATGTGCACGACGCGCTCGCGCCACTCGGGGTGGGCGTCGAGCAGGGCCCGGTACGCGTGCAGGCCGCGCACGATGTTCTTGGACAGCTCGGTGCGGTCCACCCGGACGATGGTCTTCCGGCCCTCGCCCACCTGATCGCGCAACGCCGCCATCCGCTCGTCCACGTCCGCCTCGTGCGAGCGCCGGCGCAGGAAGTCCGCGTCGGCCCCCAGGCCGTGCACCCCGATCCTGGTCCGGCCCGTCCCGCCCAGGATCTCCGTGCAGCAGCCGATGAACGCGTCCGCCCAGCGCCGGGTCAGGAACGCGGCCCGGTCCGCGCCGAGGACGCCGCGCAGCAACTGCTCCGCGATGTCGTCGGGCAGCAGCCGGAAGTAGTCGACGGGCGCCCACGGGGTGTGCGAGAAGTGGCCGATCCTGAGATCCGGGCGCAGCTCACGGAGCATGCCGGGGACCAGGGCCAGGTGGTAGTCCTGGACGAGGACCGACGCCCCGGGGCCCGCCTCCTCGGCGAGCGCCCGGGCGAAGGCCCGGTTGTACGTCTCGTACGAGGCCCACCGACGGCGGAACTCCGCGTCGAAGACCGGCTCGACGGGCGTCTGGTAGAGCAGGTGGTGGACGAACCACAGCACCGAGTTGGCGATGCCGTTGTACGCGTCGGCGTGCACCTCCGCGTCGATGTCGAGCATCCGCACGCCCGCTTCGCCGACCCCGCGCCGCACCGCCTCGCGGTCCCCGTCGCCGAGGGCCGCGCAGACCCACAGCTTGTCGTCGACGGCGCTCAGCCCGGAGACCAGCCCGCCGCCGCCGCGTCTGGCGTCGAGCGTCCCGTCCTCGCCGAGCGTGTACGAGACGGGGCCGCGGTTGGACGCGACGAGGACCCGGGCGGTGGAGGCGGCCACGGGCTCGGATCCGGGTTCGGTTTCGTGTTCGGCGTGCTCGGAGACCATGTAGCGGAACCTAGCCCGTTCGGGAAGCCCCCAAACGCCTCAAGGCGTCAAGCGGCCCATCGCTCCGCGTACTCCGCGATCTCCCGCATCGGCGGCCGCTCCTCCGTGTCCACCGCATGGGTGCGGGGCACGAAGCCGTCCTCGCCGCGCTCGAACTGGGTCAGCACGGGCCGCACCAGATGGCCCCGGGAGAGCCGCAGCTGCGCCGTGCGGTAGATCGCCGCCGCCATCCGGCCCAGTGCCTGCCCGTCCTGGTGGCGGTGGACGCGCACGCCGACGTCGACCTGGCCCAGGGCGTCCAGACCCACCGTGTGCAGCGCGTCCACCAGCAGCCCCAGCTCCACTCCGTAACCGACCGGGAACGGCAGCCGCTCCAGCAAGGACCGCCGCACCGCGTACTCGCCGCCCAGCGGCTGAACGAACCCGGCCAGCTGGGGCCAGTGCAGATTGAGCAGCGGGCGCGCCACCAGCTCGGTGACCCGGCCGCCCTGCCCCGCGCTCTTGCCGAGCGGGCGGTCGTACATCGCCTTGACGAACTGGACGGACGGGTCGGTGAGGAGCGGCCCGACCGTACCCGAGACGAAGTCCGCCGAGAAGTCTCTGAGATCGGCGTCCACGAAGCAGACGATCTCACCACTGGTCACCAGGAGTGAGCGCCACAGCACCTCGCCCTTGCCGGGCAGGGCCGGTATCCGGGGCAGGATCGCGTCCCGGTGGACCACCCGGGCGCCCGCCGCCCGGGCCACGGCGGCGGTGGCGTCGGTGGAGCCGGAGTCGATCACCACGAGTTCGTCGACGAGCCGGACCTTCTCCATCAGCTCCCGGCGGATCGTCGCCACGATCGCACCGACCGTGGCCTCCTCGTTCAGGGCGGGCAGCACCACGCTCACCGACGTGCCGCGCGGATCGGCCTCCCGGGCGTCGGTGAGCCGGTTCAACGGGCGGTCGCCGGACGACCAGGAACGCCTGGTCAGCCAGCGTTCCACCTCTTCGAGCACGGTCGGCACTCCCTGTGTGTGATCCATCTCGCGGTTCGGACGACTATCTCAACGGTCCGGTGCTTCGGTTACAGTCTTGAACAACGCGTATGGCCGTCGCATGTCGGGGTCGGACCGCACACAAACGCCTGGATCGAAGATCCAGCGCCATAGAGCTCATCCAGAGGGACTGAGGGAACGGCCCGTTGAAGTCCCGGCAACCCTCCCGCCGACCGCGAGGTCACGGTGGGGAAGGTGCCAATTCCGTCTTGCGGCGAAATGCGTCGCGAGGAAGATGAGGAGAAAGGGACCTCCGCCATCATGGCTGTTCAGACCGTTGCAGGCAGCACCGCTTCTTCTTCCGCCCCGGCCGTCGATCTCGGTCCCGCCGCGGCGCTTTCCTGCCGCGAGTGCGGCGAGCGTTTCGAGCTCGGCCCCCTCTTCGCCTGCGCGTCCTGTTTCGGGCCGCTGGAAGTGGCCTACGACCTGCCCACCGGCTCCCCGGAGGAGCTGCGGAAGGCCATCGAGGCCGGCCCGGACAACATCTGGCGTTACGCCCCGCTGCTGCCGGTGCCCGCCGACGTCGCGGAGAAGCCCAACATCAACCCCGGCTTCACCAAGCTCGTCAAGGCCGACAACCTCGCCCGTGAGCTGGGTGTCACCGGCGGCCTGTACGTGAAGGACGACTCCGGCAACCCGACGCACTCCTTCAAGGACCGCGTCGTCGCCATCGCCGTCGAGGCCGCCCGCGCCTTCGGCTTCACCACCCTCTCCTGCTCCTCCACGGGCAACCTGGCCGGAGCCGTCGGCGCAGCCGCCGCCCGGGCCGGACTGCGCTCCTGCGTCTTCATCCCGCACGACCTGGAGCAGGGCAAGGTCGTGATGGCCGCGGTGTACGGCGGTGAGCTGGTCGGCATCGAGGGCAACTACGACGACGTCAACCGCTTCTGCTCCGAGCTCATCGGCGACCCGCTCGGCGAGGGCTGGGGCTTCGTCAACGTCAACCTGCGCCCGTACTACGGCGAGGGCTCCAAGACGCTGGCGTACGAGATCTGCGAGCAGCTCGGCTGGCGGCTGCCCGACCAGATCGTCATCCCGATCGCGTCCGGCTCCCAGCTCACGAAGATCGACAAGGGGTTCCAGGAGCTGATCAAGCTCGGCCTCGTCGAGGACAGGCCGTACAAGATCTTCGGCGCCCAGGCCGAGGGCTGCTCCCCGGTCTCCGCCGCCTTCAAGGCCGGTCACGACGTCGTACGGCCCCAGAAGCCGAACACCATCGCCAAGTCGCTGGCCATCGGCAACCCGGCGGACGGCCCGTACGTCCTGGACATCGCCCGCCGCACCGGCGGCGCGGTGGAGGACGTGACCGACGAGCAGGTCGTCGACGCGATCAAGCTGCTGGCGCGCACCGAGGGCATCTTCGGCGAGACGGCGGGCGGCGTGACGCTCGGCGTGACGAAGAAGCTCATCGAGGCGGGCGTCATCGATCCGGCGCTCACCACCGTCGTCCTGAACACCGGCGACGGGCTCAAGACGCTGGACGCGGTCTCCGCGACCTCCCAGGCCACGGCGACCATCAAGCCGAGCCTGGACGCGTTCCGCGCCGCGGGCCTCGCCGCCAACTGATCACCCGAGACTTCAGGAAGGCACCCACCATGAGCGTCAAGGTCCGCATCCCCACCATCCTCCGTACGTACACGGGCGGCCAGGCCGAGGTCCCGGCGGAGGGCGCCAAGCTCTCCGAGGTCATCGAGTCCCTGGAGAAGGACCACCCGGGCATCGCGGCCCGGGTCCTGGACGACCAGGGCAAGCTCCGCCGCTTCGTGAACGTGTACGTCAACGACGACGACGTGCGCTTCGAGGGCGGGCTGGACGCGGCCACGCCGGACGGCGCGGGCGTCTCGATCATCCCCGCGGTCGCCGGCGGCTGCTGAACCGCCGGGCCGCCTCCCGGCGGCCCCATCGCACCTCTGTGTGACCACCATTGCCCCCTCCGCGAGAGAAGCGGAGGGGGCAATTCTGCATGGTTGAGCACGGTAGAGTTGGGGAAGCACCGTCCGCTGCTCGTGCCGCCCGCATATGAGAATGCGCCTGGCCCCGATAAGAAGCAGCCAAAGTACGTGAACCCTTTGTGGCATAAGTGCCCTTTGTCTGGCCCGACTTGCCCGTAAATCTCTGCAAACCCGCATATTCGCGTGTTCTTCCCTGCCCAGAATTCTCGTCCGATTGACCTGTTGCAGAGGGCAGTTGGGCGGATACATTCGGCCGCGGTCGACGCGCTGCGGCGCCGCGCACCCTCTCCTGTCGGAGGGTGAGTTCCGACCCGGGCCCGCGAAGTGCGGTCCCGTGCAAGGGCCAGTAATAGGGGAGTTAGGCATGGCTCAGGGCACCGTCAAGTGGTTCAACGCGGAGAAGGGGTACGGCTTCATCGCGGTCGACGGTGGTGCGGATGTTTTCGTCCACTACAGCGCGATCCAGATGGACGGGTACCGCACCCTCGAAGAGGGTCAGCGAGTTGAATTCGAGATCTCGCAGGGCCAGAAGGGGCCCCAGGCCGACATGGTCAAGCTCGCCGTCGGCTGAGCTCGGCGCGGTCGTCCGACGACACTACTCACGCACGCAGGGCCCGGCTCCCGGATCAGGGGACCGGGCCCTACGTGCGTCCCGGCGTCGCGGCGTCCCGGCGTCCCGGCGTCCCGGCGTCCCGGCGTCCCGGCGTCCCGGCGTCCCGGCGTCCCGGTGTCGCGGACCGCGTTCGGCGGGTGCTGACGGCCCCGCCGGGCGGGCGCCGTCATTCACATCCGATGGGCGCCGTTGTCCACATCCGGAGAGGGACGCTTGCACTCGCAGGGGTCGAGTGCTAATCATTGGCGTTAGCACTCTCCAGGTGAGAGTGACAGAAACTTGGACCGGGCCGGTGAGGCCCGCAGGCGCGGTGGGGCAAGGAACCACCACGCAGGCAGGCCGTCCGTCGCGGGCGCCTCTCGGTCCGGAGAATCCACCCCTGTCCGGGAGGACCACTTCACATGGCCAAGATCATCGCGTTCGACGAGGAGGCACGGCGCGGTCTCGAGCGCGGGATGAACCAGCTCGCCGACGCCGTCAAGGTCACCCTCGGCCCCAAGGGCCGTAACGTCGTCCTCGAGAAGAAGTGGGGCGCGCCCACGATCACCAACGATGGTGTTTCCATCGCCAAGGAGATCGAGCTCGAGGACCCGTACGAGAAGATCGGTGCGGAGCTGGTCAAGGAGGTCGCCAAGAAGACGGACGACGTCGCCGGCGACGGTACGACCACCGCCACCGTTCTGGCTCAGGCTCTCGTCCGCGAGGGTCTGCGCAACGTCGCCGCAGGCGCCAACCCGATGGCCCTCAAGCGGGGCATCGAGAAGGCCGTCGAGGCCGTCTCCGCCGCTCTGCTGGAGCAGGCCAAGGACGTGGAGACCAAGGAGCAGATCGCTTCGACCGCCTCCATCTCCGCCGCCGACACCGAGATCGGCGCCAAGATCGCCGAGGCGATGGACAAGGTCGGCAAGGAAGGCGTCATCACCGTCGAGGAGTCCCAGACCTTCGGTCTGGAGCTTGAGCTCACCGAGGGTATGCGCTTCGACAAGGGCTACATCTCGGCCTACTTCGCGACCGACATGGAGCGTATGGAGGCGTCGCTCGACGACCCGTACATCCTGATCGTCAACTCGAAGATCGCCAGCGTCAAGGACCTGATCCCGCTGCTGGAGAAGGTCATGCAGTCGGGCAAGCCCCTGCTGATCATCGCCGAGGACGTCGAGGGCGAGGCGCTCTCCACCCTGGTCGTCAACAAGATCAAGGGCACGTTCAAGTCCGTCGCCGTCAAGGCTCCGGGCTTCGGCGACCGCCGCAAGGCCATGCTCGCGGACATCGCCATCCTCACCGGTGGCACCGTGATCTCCGAGGAGGTCGGTCTCAAGCTGGAGAACGCCGGCCTGGACCTGCTCGGCCGTGCCCGCAAGGTCGTCATCACCAAGGACGAGACCACGATCGTCGACGGTGCCGGTGACAGCGAGCAGGTTCAGGGTCGCGTCAAGCAGATCCGTGCCGAGATCGAGAACTCCGACTCGGACTACGACCGCGAGAAGCTCCAGGAGCGTCTGGCGAAGCTGGCCGGCGGCGTGGCCGTCATCAAGGCCGGCGCCGCCACCGAGGTGGAGCTCAAGGAGCGCAAGCACCGCATCGAGGACGCGGTGCGCAACGCCAAGGCCGCCGTCGAGGAGGGCATCGTCGCCGGTGGTGGCGTGGCTCTGCTCCAGGCCTCGGCCGTCTTCGAGAAGCTCGACCTCACGGGCGACGAGGCGACCGGCGCCAACGCCGTGAAGCTCGCGCTGGAGGCCCCGCTCAAGCAGATCGCCGTCAACGGTGGTCTTGAGGGTGGCGTCGTCGTGGAGAAGGTGCGCAACCTGCCGATCGGTCACGGCCTCAACGCCGCGTCCGGCGAGTACGTCGACATGATCGCCGAGGGCATCATCGACCCGGCGAAGGTCACGCGCTCCGCTCTGCAGAACGCCGCGTCCATCGCCGCGCTCTTCCTCACCACCGAGGCCGTCATCGCCGACAAGCCCGAGAAGGCCGCCGCGGCGGCTCCGGGCGGCATGCCGGGCGGTGACATGGACTTCTGATCCGCCGCGGAGCCCCGGGCCTCTCCGGGTGCCTCCGGCTGATCGAAGTTCGCGTACGTCCCACAGGGGCGGTACCTCTTCACGGAGGTGCCGCCCCTGTGGCGTTTCCCGGCCGACGGGCCGGGGCGTGCGGGGCGGCGCGCACCGCCCGCGTCCGGTCCGACCGGTGGGCTGGAGTGCGGGCGGGCTTTGCCGTTCTCCCCGCATGCTTGGGCGCGGGGCGGGGGCCGCACGGTCGCGAGCAGGCGGAACCGGCGGATCTGCGTCCCTTGATGATGGTGACGGCTGACGGAGGGGGTCCGGGTGAGCACGGTGGCGGGGACGACGCGAGCGGGCGAGAGCGGGAACGAGGGCGAGGGCGAGGGCGAGGAGGACAGGGGTGAAGGGGAGGAAACGCTCCGGGAGCCCGTTGAGCAGTCGGCCAGGGGGGATGTGGGGCAGCGGGCCGGGAAGCCTGTTGAGCAGTCGGCCAGGGGGGCCGTGGGGCAGCGGGCCGGGGAGCCCGTGGAGCCCGGGGAGCCCGTGGAGCCCGTGGAGCGGGAGCAGGCCGGAGATTCCGCCGAGGGCGAGCCGGGCGCCGGCCCCTCCCCTCTCCGCCTCCTCCTCTCCCGGGTCCGTCCGCACCGCGGCGTTCTCGTCCGCGCGGGCCTGCTCTCGCTCGCCGGATCCGCGGCGGGTCTCGCGATGCCGCTGATGGCGAAGCACGCGGTCGACGCGTTCGCCGCGGACCGTTCGCCCGCGGGGCCACTCGTCGCACTGACCGCGCTCGTGCTGGTCGGAGCCTGCCTCTCCGCGTACGGGCGCTACCTCATGTCCCGTACGGGAGAAGGCGTCGTCCTCCGCGCACGTGACCAACTCGTGGGCCGCATCATGCGGTTGAAGGTCCCGGCGGTGGACCGGCTGACTCCGGGCGACCTCCAGTCACGGGTGACCAGCGACACGACCCTGCTGCGGACGGTCCTCTCCAGCGGTCTGGTCGAGTCGTTCAACAGCGTGCTGATGCTGCTGGGGACGATCGGCTTCATGGCGTACATGGACCTGACGCTGCTCGGCGTGACGCTGGTGGTGATCGTCGGCATCGGCGCCGTGACCTCCCTGCTGATGCCGCGCATCCAGCGGGCCCAGCTCCGCGCCCAGGAGTCCGTGGGCGCGATGGGCGCGGCACTGGACCGGGTGCTCCAGGCGTTCCGCACGGTCAAGGCGAGCGGGGCGGAGGAGCGGGAGACGGCGGCCGTCGCGGCGGCTGCCCGGCACGCGCACGACCGGGGCGTCTCGGTGGCGCGGTGGTCGTCGGTCTCCGACGTCACCATGGCGATGTCGATCCAGCTGGCGTTCCTGGCGGTGCTGGGCGTGGGCGGCGCGCGGGTCGCGTCCGGCTCGCTGGAGATCTCGTCGCTGATCGCGTTCCTGCTCTACCTCTTCTATCTGATGGGCCCGATCGGCGGTCTGGTCGAGGGCTGGACGGGCTTGCAGAGCGGGCTCGCGGCGGTGCGCAGGATCGACGAGGTCGAGTCGCTGCCCGGCGAACCGGCCGCCGACCCCGGAGCCGTACGGCAGGAGATCCCCGCGACTCCGCTCGGCGTCACGTTCCGGGACGTGACGTTCGGCTACGGGGATGAGCGGGCGCCCGCGCACAAGGGGGTGACGTTCGACGTTCCGACCGGCGGTCTGGTCGCCCTGGTGGGCCCGTCCGGGGCGGGCAAGTCGACGGTGTTCAGCCTGCTGGAACGCTTCTACGACCACGACGGCGGCACGATCACCGTCGCCGGCCGGGACATCCGGGACTGGCCGCTGGCCGAGCTGCGGGGCTCACTGGCGTACGTGGAACAGGACGCGCCGGTCCTGGCCGGGACGCTGCGGGAGAACCTCCTCTTCGCCGCCCCGGACGCCGAGGAGAAGGTCCTGACGGAGGCGGTGTCCCGTACCCGCCTGGACTCCCTGGTCGACCGGCTGCCGGAGGGCCTGGACACGGCGGTGGGCCACCGGGGCGTCACGCTCTCCGGCGGCGAACGCCAGCGGATAGCCATCGCCCGGGCCCTGTTGCGCCGCCCCCGCCTCCTGCTGCTCGACGAGGTCACCTCGCAGCTGGACGCGGTCAATGAGCAGGCGCTGCGGGACGTGATCCTCGAACTGGCGGCACAGACAACGGTGTTGGTCATCGCGCACCGCCTCTCCACCGTCCGGCACGCGGACCGCATCGTGGTCCTGGAGGACGGCCGGGTCCGCACGGCGGGCACGCACGAGGAGTTGATCGCCGGGGACGACCTGTACCGCGAGCTGGCGACGACGCAGCTCGCGGCAGACGCGCGGTGAGGCTTCAGCGAGCGTGGTTCTTGAGCTCCTCGGTGTCCGGGGTGATGGAGACGGGGTCGGGGAGCACGGCAGGGTCTCCGTAGTCGTACGAGTGCTGCTGGCGGTAACGGCCCTTGTCGGGCCCGCTGTGGACGACGAGCGTGCCCGACTCGCGGTCGATCAAGAGGTACACCGGTATGTCCTCTCGGATCGGGGGGTCAGGCCCGCCCGGACCGCGTTCATCCGGTCCCGTACGCCGGTCGGCTGCACGGCCCCCGGCGGGCCGACCGGCGGCTGCGGGGACGGTCCCCGGCACGGCCGGCAGAGGCCGCCGAGCAGCGCTTCGGGCGCGCCGGGGGCCCCGCACTCACCGCACTCCAGGGTGCGCAGGACCGTACGGGGGCCGGGCAGGACCCGCTCGGGCGGCAGCTTGTCGCGCAGCCGCCGTTCGACGAGGCGGGCGGCGCAGTGGACGGGCGACGGCAGCCCGCCGGTGAGGGCGTGCAGCAGCTCGGCCTCCGTGGCGCCCCGCGCGAACCACTCGCTGACCTGCGGTTCCAGATGTGCGCAGTCGGCGGCGGACAGCGTCAGCGCGGGGGCGGTCCGGCCGAGCGCCGCCAGCAGGATGAACGCCCGCGAACGGGTCGGCCGCCGGGGCTCGTCCGGCGGGGCGTCACCCCGGGTGAAGGCGTTCCACCAGTCGTCCTCGCGTGCGGTGCGGGAGAAGAAGGTGCGGGTCACCCAGAGCATGACCTCGTCGGTGATCACGCACTCGCTGCCGCGCCGCAGATGGCCCGCGTCCTGGAGCCGGTTGAGGGTCGTGCCCAGGGCGCACTGGCCGTAGGGGAGGTGCTTGGCCAGGGTCTTCACGGAGATGTCGGACCCGTCGGGCAGCCGGTCGATGTAGGCGGCGACGGCGGCGTCGCGGGGGCGGAGGTGGGCGAAGTCCCGGTCGGTGCGGGGGCGTTCGCCGGGGGCGGAGCGCTTGCCGTAGCCGGGGTTGGCCATGGGGTGGGGGCTTGCGGAGGGGTACGCGGGGGGACTCGCGGCACCGCTCTCGGGCGAGGTCTCGCGCGGGGCGCGGTGGGCATCACTAAACTGGCTGGCAGCCATGGGGATCGTTTCTTTCTGAGTGCTTCGATCTTCGGTGGTCAGACCCCTGTCGGTGTTGGAGCACCGGTGGGGGTCGACTTTTTGGTCCAGTTCCTGCGCACGCTAGAGCCTGGCGACCGTGTGTCGCAACTCGATCACAAACTGTCAACTTCGTAGCCAGGGTGGGTGGGTGGGTCAACTGACCCATCCACCCCATCCTTGTTAAGAGGGCTCGGATCTGACGGCTTGAGCTTCGGGAGGCCGAAGCGGAACGGGGGATGGCATGAAGGACGGAGAGGGCACGGGTGCGGGCGCGGAGCTGACGGCCCGGTTCGCCGCGGAGGTCGACTGGGCGAAGGTGGTCGATCTCTACATCCCCCTGCCGGAGGGGCGGTACGGGCCGGACCTGCTGGAGCGGCACTGGTCCCCCGATCTGCTGACGGCCGAGAACGCCCAAGCCATCCTTCACTTCGCGTGCTGCGGCGACGGCAGCTCGGTGTCTCCCGCGGCGCCCGAGGTGCTTCCCTTCCTCGTCGAGGCCATCGGGGACCCGGCCGTGAAGGTGCGTCCGCAGATCCTGGAGACGCTCGTCGTTCTCGCCCGCGCCGGGAACGACGCCCGCACCGCGCCCGTAGCCTGGCCCGCCGCCTGGGATCGGGCGGTCGACGCGCTGCTGCCGCTCCTCGCCGACGACGTGGAAGGCGACGAGGACATCCGGGTCGGAGTGGCCGCCGTACTCGCATGGGCCATCCACCGGACGGACGACCTCGTCGACCGCTTCCTGGCCCGGTTCGAGGACGAGCCCGATCTGTCGGTGGCGGAGCAACTCGTGCTGACCGTGGGCGAGCTGGCCGCTCACGCGGTGGAGCGGCGCGAGGACGCCGTCGCGTGGCTGCGGGAGCGGGCGGCCGACGCCGGGAAGGGCGAGGAGCCCGACATGGACGACGACATCGAGGCGTGGCTCGCCTGGACGGAACAGCACGGGCACGATGTCCGGCCGGCCGCGGCCGTCGCGCTGCGCCGTGCCCTCCGACCGCTGTGACGGCATGACGCTGTGACGACCGTCACCCGCGATTCCTCCTGGGTAGTGTCGACCGGATGACCTGCGGCGGGCGTATACCCGGTGAAGCGAAAGATCCGGGAGCGACTGTTGACCGTCGAGGAGTTCGAAGAGTTCTACGCCCGGGCGGCCGCACGTCTCACGGGCCAGCTGTACGTGATGACCGGCGACCTCCAGGAGGCGCAGGACGTCGTGCAGGAGGCGTTCGTCAAGGCGTGGGTCCGGCGCGGCCGGCTGGACCGCGACGGCAGCCCCGAGGCGTGGATTCGTACGGTCGCCTGGCGGTTGGCGGTGAGCCGTTGGCGCTTCCGGCGGCGTTCGGCGGACGCCTGGAGCCGGGGGAGCGGCGCGCCCGGACACGTGGAGCCGCCGGACCCGGGCCATGTGGTCCTGGTCGACGCGCTCCGGGAACTGCCCCCGCAGCAGCGGCGGACGCTGACCCTGCACTACCTGTGCGACCTCACGGTCGAGCAGATCGCCGGGGAGACCGGGCTTTCCGGCAGCACGATCAAGACGCATCTGGTTCGCGGACGGGCGGCGCTCGCCCACCGTCTGCGGGACCCCCGCATCGAGGAGGCCCCTGATGTCTGACCCGCGGGATCCGTTGCGGTCCCTGTTCCGGGAGGCCGGTGAGTTCGGGCAGATCCGCTCCGACGCGGACGACGCGTCGAGCATCACGCGACGAGGGATGCGCGCGCAGCGACGCCGGATGGCCATGGTGGCGGTGGGTGTGTGCCTGGTCGTCGGCGGGAGCGGCGCGGTAGCGGTGGGCCTGCTGCCGGTCCGGCCGCAGCCGGTCGCCCCGGCCACCGTCCCGTCGCCCAGCTACCCGTCGCCCGTGCCGTCGGACCGGCTGCCGACGCAGCCACCGTCCCTGCCGCCGACGCCGAGCACCACGCTGCCGGGGAGCGGGTCCACCGGGCCGGGCGGAGCGCCGACAGGTATGCGTACGAGTACGGGTGAGGGCACGGGCACGAGCAGGGAGACGGGCCCGGATACGACGCGGCTGCCACCCACGTCCACGCCGTCGGCGACGACCGATGGGACGACGTCGATGCCCTGACACCGACTGACACCGCGCCGCTGCCGTACCCGATCGTCCGGGTCCGTCCGGTTCCATCCGGGTCCGCCCGGGCCCGATTGTTTCCGTTTCCCGCCCCGGCGACCTCACCGGGCGATCCCGTACGCCTCGACGTATCCGCTCCGCGAGGCGCGCCCGAAAGGTGCCTGAGTTGTCCACGCTCTCCCCCGGGCTGCGGCCTCCTGCCGACCGGCCCGTACCCCCCGAGCCCCGGACGCCCTCGCGCCCCGGGCCCCGGATCGCCGCCCCGCCCGAGCCCCGGGCGGGCCGGTTCCGCCGGGCGGTGGCCCGCCTGACCCCTGCCGACCGGGCGGTGCTGTGGCTCTACCTCCTCACCCGGATATCCCTGTGGGTCACGGCCCACTTCGCCCGTCGGCTGTTCCCGGCCCGCTCCGGCACGCGGGAGGCGGCGCCCGTCCTCGCGCCCTTCCAGCAGTGGGACGCGAACCACTACCTCCACATAGCGCGCGACGGCTACTTCCCCGCCGGCGCGGGCCCGTGGACGAGCGGCTGGGACAACCGGGAGGCGTTCTTCCCGGGTTACCCCTTCCTCCTCCGTGCCGTGCACACGGTGGTGCCCGACTGGACGGCGGCCGGGCTGCTGATCTCGTTCGTCGCGGGGGCGGTGGCCGTACTGGCCCTGGCCCGTATCGCGCGGGCGTATCTGCCGCAGGACGCGGCGGGCCGCCGTACGGCTGCTCTCTTCCTGCTCTCGCCCTGCGCGGTGTTCCTGGCCGTCGGCTACACGGAGGCGCTGTTCCTCGCGTTCGCCCTGCCCGCCTGGCTCGCCGCTGTGCGGCACCGCTGGGCGCTCGCCGCCGTACTGACGGCGCTGGCGACGACGGTGCGCGTCAGCGGGCTGTTCCTCGCCGCCGCCATCGCGCTGCTCTTCGTGCTGACCGCCCGGGAGAAGCGGGACCGGCGGAGTTGGCGAGCGGCGGGCTGGACGCTGCTCCCGGCGCTGCCCCCGGCCGCGTACAGCTGGTACCTGCACGCGCGGACCGGCGACTGGATGGCCTGGAAGCACGCGCAGGAACGCGGCTGGTACCGGACGTTCCACACCCCGTGGGAGGCGTGGGCGAACACCTGGAACGGGGCGTTCGGCCCTACGCAGACGACCGGCTACGCGTTCATGTTCCAGGCGGAACTCGTGGCGATGCTGGTGGGGCTCGCGCTGGTGGCCGTACTCCTGTACCGCCGCCGCTGGCCCGAGGCGCTGTACGTGGCCCTCAGCCTCTGGGCCCTGGGCACCTCGTACTGGTACACGTCGATCCCGCGCGCGACGCTGCTGTGGTGGCCGCTGTGGATCGGCCTGGCGGCGCTGAGCCTGCGGCGGCCGTGGTTCAGGACGGCGTACCTGAGCGTGGCCGCGCCGCTGACGACGCTCATCGCGCTGACGTTCCTGACGGGGAGGTGGGCGGGGTGAGCGGATGGCCTCCGGCGGAGGAGGCAGGTTACGGCGTCTCTCCTCCGTCTCCACCGGCAGTGCTCCGCCCGTCGTCCAAAGTGCGCCGGCGTTCTGCGAGGCGGTCCAACGACCACAGGGTCCATGGATGCCCGGCCCCCAGCACGTGCTTCCGCGTATCCGCCACCAACTCTGCCTGTGCCACTGCCTCCTGGGAATGCCCGAGCTCTCCGAGCACGCGGCTCAGCAGGGAACGGGCTGCGAGAGTCCTCGGATGGTCGACTCCATAGGTGTGCTCGGAGCCTGTGACCACGTTGCGGACAAGAGGAAGAGCCTGGGACTGACGGTCGGCGGTGACCAAGGCGAAGCCGTGGTTCAGTTCGGCGCCCAAGGTGATGGGGTGCCCGGGACCGAGCTCGCCGCGACAGTCCGACACCAGGGCGGCTCCGGCGTCCGGATGGGTCTCGGGACCGGCGGTGAACTCCAGCAGGTACGTCCGCGCGATGAGTGTGGACGGGTGGGTCGGGCCGAGCAGGGCGGTGCGCCCCTCCACCGCGCGCCGCACCAGCGCCACCGCCTCGTCCTTCCGATCGAGGACCCAGGCGAGCACCGGGGCCAGACCAGCGCAGCTCTCCAGCGTTTCGACGGCGCTCGCCCCGAACACGGCGGTGCAATCCGCCAGGGCGAGGCGATGGACAGCCTCCGCTTCCTCGTACCGTCCGAGCCGGTAGAGGGACCGGCCCGCGCGCTGGCGGATCGCGATCACCGCGGGGTGGTTCGCATCCAGTGCCTGTGTTCCTCGTGTCACCGCGTCCTGGGCCACCGACAGGGCCGACGCGTAGTCCCCGGCTCGATGGAGCGCGACCGCCAGCCGCAACGTGCAGTCCAGTACGCGTGTCAGGGCCGCCTGCCCTACCCCCGTCCACTGGGCCGCCCGCCGCAGCAACGCCAGGGTGTGCGGTACGTACGGGGCGAGGGGCGGGCCCTCACGCGCCCACGGTCGGGACACCTCCGGCACGACCGCGCTGAGCAGCTCTGCGGCCGTGCTCACCAGCGCGTCGTGCTGATCGGCCGGGGCACCGCGGGCGATGCTGTCCAGCAGTACGCCGTGGGTTCGCAGACAGCGGGGCGGGCCGGGGACCAGACGGGTGAGGGAGTGGTCGAGCAGGCCGCGCAGCGCCGATTCCACCTGGGCCCGGGGCACGACCGCATCGATGTCCGACCCGGCGAGCAGATGGAGCGGCAGCGGGTCGTGGGACCAGCAGCTGAGCAACCGGGCCAAGGCAGTGGCTTCCGGCAGCCCCTGGTCATGCAGTGCGTTCAGCGAGAGCTCCCAAGTGGTGCTGGCGAGATGGCGGGAGGCGTCGCCGCCGCTGTACCCGGCCCCCTGATCCAGGAGCTCGATGGGATCCACCTCGTTGACCCGGTCGAGCGCCCGGCCGTACTCCGCCATGCTCCACGGGCTGATCACCTGATGCGCCAGAAAGCCACCAGCGAGGGTGAGCGCCAGGGGCAGCCTGCCCAGCCGGTCGGCGATCTCGGCCGCTTCCTCCGCCGTGCCCCTCTCCGGCGCGAGATCGCACAGCACTTGGGCTGCGTCCTCGCGCGGCAGCACCCCGACGTGATGAAGCGTCGCACCGGGCCACCAATGGGCGGCGACCTGGCGGGTGGTCACCAGGGTGATGCCGCGCGGGCTGGTGCGCAGCCAGTTGCCCTCGCGCAGGATGGCCGGGTTGTCGGCGTTGTCGATCACCAGCAACCAGGGCTGGTCGGAACGGTCCAGCCGCTCCCACACCAGGTCAGCGGCCGCGCGCAGCCCGTTACGCGCAGCGGTGAGCTCGCCTTCGCCCGCGCCGCGGTCGGCGGCGACAGCGAGCATTCCCGCGCGCAGTGAGGCCAGGTCGGGAGCGTTCACCCAGAGGCCGGCCCGGCCGCCTTCGGCGGTCGCGATGCGAAAGGCCTCCGAGGCGACGGCGGTCTTTCCGCATCCGCCCAGGCCGTGAAGTACGTAGACCTGCTCCGCTCCGCCATCCTCCATGGCCGACCGCAGTTGCGTCATCAGCTCCAGCCGGTCGCGCAGGACGACCGGTGCGCGCCCTACCGCCGGCTGCCGCACGGAATCGGGAGCGGACCCGGCCGGGAACGCCGGCTGTCCGTGGTGGTGGTGCTCCGTGATGTGCTGGTCGCCCGCGCTCTGGAAGACGCGGCCGCTGCCCTCCGCCCGCCCCTCGGTCGAGCCGTTCACCGTGCGGTGATGTGCTGGTCCCGGCCGGCCTGGTAGACCCTGGAGTGGCCGCTGGCCGTGGCGTGTTGTGAGACGGTCGTGGCGGGTGCTGACGCGTCGGGTGCGAGCTCGTCGAGGAGCTTTCGGAGCTCCTCCGCGACCTCTGGCCGGTCGGTCAACAACCGTCGGATCCGGCCCTGCCACTCGGCGGCGAGTTCCCCTTCGGCGGTGGCGTCGGTGGCCAGATCCTCCCGGGTGTTGGCGAGTTCGGCCGCCACCGCGTCAGCTCGCTCGGGTCGAGCCCGCTGCCAGAGGGCGACGAACCCGTCCCTGGTGTGCTCCCAGGCGTCGGTCGCCATCAGGCCGACAAGTGTCACGCTCGCGCTCTGGGCGAGCGTGACCAGCTCCGGGTTCATGACGCGGGCTCCTACCGGTGTTGAGGTCGGCGTTGGCGGTCAGCCGTCAGTGGCCAGTGGTCGGTGGTCGGCGGTCGGCGGTCAATTGGGCGGCGGTCGGCGGGGCGAGCGGGGCGATCTCCCGTTCGAAGAACTCCGGAAAACCCTCGCCCATCGCGTACAGGGCCTCGAACTCCCGGGTCGTCCGGTTGACCTGGTCGGGGTCGGTGAAGCGACGGGCTCCCGCGCCCTTCAACTCGTCGTCGTAGATCACGGCGTACATCACCGAGCGTCCGAGAACGATGACCTCGGGCACCGGCGCATCCCGTTCCAGGTCCGCGATCTTCCGGGCGTCCAGGACACGGATCTCCTCGCCCAGCTCCGACCTGAGCCGGAACACGTGCATCTCCCACTGCAGATACGGAGACACTGGGAACTCCACGACACGAACCCTGCGGAAGGCCAGGCCGCGTCGAGCGGTATCCCGGAAGTAGGCGGCAGTCGAAGCCCGCTCGTCCTCTATCAGCCGCAGGGCCCCGGCCCAGTCCCCGGAGGCGAAGGCGTCATAGCTGGGAGAGCCCTGCTCCTTGAACGTCTGACCACGCTCGATCTTGGCGAGCAGGCTGATGTCGCTCTGATGGACCCGACCGAAATCGGCGAGGTAGTCGGCTCGTGAGAGGATCTCGCCGGCACCGCTGCGGAAGCACTCAAACATCGGGGATGTCCCCCTTTGCCGCGACGAGCATCCTGCGGGGGATGACCACGAGGCGCTCATCGGGACCGATGAAGACCCCGTCCGGGAGGCGCGTGCCCAGAGAGCCGGTGAGGTCGCGTCCGATCACGGCGATGTCGCCGTTCTCCAGCTCCCAGATATCCGGGCATTCGGGTCCGGTAGTGGTGGCGCCCAGCTCCAGTGCCGACTTTCCGAGGCGTCTCTTGAAGCCGGTGTCAGGATCAGCTTCCCAGGGTCTGCCCATGCTGCGCCCTCCCCTCCCGAGTGGGTCAACTTACCAGTGACTACCAGGTCAATTCCGGTGTCAAGCAGGCTATTCGGCCTGATCGGGTGAGCCGTGGGGGACAAGGGTTCCGTCCGGGGACGGATGTTCACCCCGTCCCGTGCAGCCGGTTCAGCTCCAGCCCCGCAGGCGGCGGGAGCGGGCGGTTCGAAGGGGTCGCCCGGAAGGATTCCAGCAGGTAGCCGACCAGGCGGCGGGACGCGGCGGCGGAGTCCGGGCCCGCCCCGTTCGCCACGCCGTTGTTGGCCAGCAGGACCAGCACCACGTCGGAGACGTCGAAGTCCGGCCGCAGCGCTCCTGCCGCCTTCGCCCGCCGCACCAGCAGCGCGAGCCCCTCCTCCGCCCTGTCCCGCTCCCCGGCGTACGCCGTCCCGTCCGGGAAGCGGGACAGGAACGCGTGGGTGAAGCCCCGGTCGGCGGCCTGCATCGCGCACACCTTCCGGAACACCGTGCAGAAACCGCGCCACGGGTCCGGGTCCTCCAGCGCCTCGTCCAGTACGCCCGCGCACTCGGCGAGCTGCTCGGCGAACGCCTCGGTGATCAGCGAGGCCCGGGTGGGGAAGCGCCGGTAGAGGGTGGCGACGCCGACCTCCGCCCGCCGCGCGATCGCGCTGATCGGCACGTCGATGCCGTGCAGCGCGTACGCCTCCCGGGCGGCCCGCAGGATGCGCTCCCGGTTCTCCCGGGCGTCCGCCCGCAGAGCGTCGGCGGGGGCCGGTCCGGTCGGGGGCGGGATGTGAGAAGGCTGGGCCGACATGTCTCTCACTTTACGGTAAATGGAGAGAGGTCTCCGTTTAGCCGCCTACCGTGAAAGGCGAGGGACGAGGACAGGCCGTACCTCGTATCGACGGAACAGGACGGGACCCCCATCGTGAACGACATGCGTGCGGCGCTCTACGACCGTTACGGACCGCCCGAGGTCCTCTACGAGGGCCGGGTCCCCGTGCCGGTACGCGGGCCGGGCGAGGTGCTCGTGCGCGTCCACGCGGCGAGCGTCAACGGCGGCGAGCTGCACGGCCGCGCCGGGAAGGTCCGCCTGGTCACCGGCCGCCGCTTTCCGCAGCGGACCGGGCTCGACTTCGTGGGCGAGGTCGCCGAGGTGGACGCCTCGGTCACCGGGCCGCGAGCGGGAGACCGGGTCTGGGGCCTGCTGGGGCGCACCTTCGGCAGCGCGGCCGAGTACGTGTCGGTCCGCCCGCGCCAGATCGCGTACGCCCCCACGAACGTCACCCCGGCCGAGGCCGTTTCGCTGCTCGCCGGGGGCACCACGTCGCTCACCGCCCTGCGTGACAAGGCCGGTCTGCGGGCGGGCGAACGCCTCCTCGTGCGCGGGGCCTCCGGCGGTGTCGGCAGCGTCGCCGTCCAGCTCGGCAAGGCCCTCGGCGCACAGGTCACCGGTCTCGCGAGCGCGAAGAACCTCGACTTCGTCCGTGAGCTGGGCGCGGACGAGACCCTGGACCACCGGGCGACACCCCTGGCCGGCCTGGACCGTTACGACGTCATCCTCGACACCGTGGGAACGGAACACCGCGTGCTGCGCGGCCGGTTGGCCCCGGGCGGCCGTCTCGTCTCCATCGCCTTCGACCTCGACCGTCCGGCCCGGAGCATCGGCTACCTGCTCGGTTCGGCCGTGCACGGCCGTCGCCGCGTCCGCTTCTTCAGCGGAAACCCGAAGCACGACCTGCTCGCCGAGCTGACCGCCTCCGTGGAACGGGGCGACCTGCGGCCCGTCGTCGACATGGTCCGCCCGCTGGCGGAGATCGCCGCCGCCCACCGCGCCCTGGAGGCGGGTGGCGTGCGGGGCAAGCACGTGATCGAACTCGTCTGACGGGGCGTCCGGTGTGCGACTTCCGGTGTGCGACTTCCGGCGGGCGCGGTCGGGGGCGAGGGCCTTCAGATGATGCAGATGACGCGCGGGTCGTGCCCTCGCCCGTTTCGGACCGGGTGGTGACGGTCGGCCGCGCGGGGGAGGCGGTTCATTCTGGCGGTTGATGCCGTACGCCTCTGCCGGTGCGAGGTTCGGTTGTATGGAGACCGAAGCAGGGGCAGGGGCAGGGGCAGGGGCCGGCGCAGGGGCCGGGGCCGAGGCGGGTACGAGGTCGCTTCGGCGTGCGTGGTGGCAGCGGTGCCGAAGCCGGGTGGACCGGGCCACGACCGTATGGGCGGTGGCGTACGCGGGCTTCGGCCTGGTGTGCGCGTTGTGGGGGACGCCGCTGTTCCACATGGGCGGGGCCCCGACCTCCCCGGCGCTGAACTGGGCGGTCGTGGGGGTGGGGACGCTGGCCGCGGTGGTCTCCGGCGCGGTGACGCGGTACGAGGCGTGGCCGGGCCTGCGCGTGCTGCTGTGGGTGACCTGCGTACTGGCCGGGCTCGCCGCGTTCGGCCTGCTGCTGGACGTTGTCACGCTGGTCTTCGGCCAGGGGGTGGACAGCGTGCCGGCCGCCGTGAACCACGCCCTGGCCGCGACCGGGTGCCTGCTGCTCGCGGCCACGGCCCGGACCGTCGGCGGCCCGGGCCCCGCGACCGTCGGCGGCCCCGGCGCCGCGACCGTCGTGGCCGTCCCGCCGGCCCCGACCGCCGCCACTCGACCGGTACAACTCGCCGCCTGTGCGGGCACGGTGGCCTTTCTGCCTTATGTGGCGATGAAGATCGTATGGGTGGCCGGCGGTACCTTCGCCGGGAACACCGGCGAGCAGATGCTCGCGATTTCCCGGCACAACGGAGCCTCGGAGATCTGGCTCACCCTGGAGTCCTGGGGCCTGGACGGCACCGTGCTGCTGGCCGCGCTCGGTGTCTTCCTGCTGTGGGGTCTGGTCCGGCCGTGGGGCCAGGTCTACCCGCGCTGGACACCGTGGCTGCGCGGCCGGCGCGTCCCCCGCGCGCTCCCTCTCGTCCCGGCCGTGGTGGGTGCCGCGACCCTGGCCCCGTACGGGGTGCTCGGCGGCGCCTACCTCGCTCTGGCCACGGCCGACGTCGTCACGATGAGCCGGGGCGACTTCTCCTCGCCCGGTGACGCGCTGCTGGTCGGCTGGATCGGCATGGTCGCGTTCGGCGTCTACGGATGCGCCCTGATCGCCGCCACCCGTTCGTACTGGATGCGTACCCGCCCCGTTGCCGTCGCGGTGAACAGTCGATCGCCCCTTCCCCGGAGCCTGGACCAGCATGGCTGAAAGCCCCAACTGGTCAATTACGTACGTGGGTTGATGCCGCCATCGGTTCCGTGCGGGCGGGATGTGTCGGTGCCGTACCGTTCCGCCCATGACTGCGGGTTTCGAGGGACGTGTGATCGACGGGCGCTTCGAACTGCTGGAGCGGCTCGGCGGCGGCGGAATGGGGCTGGTGTGGCGGGCGCGCGACGTCGTCCTGCACCGGGACGTGGCGCTGAAGGAGGTGCGGCCGCCGGATCCGGAGTTGCTGCGGTTGCGTCCCGATGCGGCGGAGATGCTGCACAAGCGTGTGCTGCGGGAGGCCGTCTCGCTGGCCCGGATCAGCCACCCCAACGTGGTGACGATCCACCACATCGTGAGTTCGGCGGAGGTGGCGCACCCCTGGCTGGTGATGGAGCTGATCTCCGGCGGCTCGCTCCAGGACCGGCTGGAACGCGGGCCGTGCACACCCGCCGAGACGGCGCGGCTGGGCCGGGGCGTGCTGGCAGGCCTGCGGGCCGCCCACGGCGCGGGCATCCTGCACCGCGACGTGAAGCCCGGCAACGTACTGATGCGCGCCGATGGCACGCCCCTGCTCACGGACTTCGGTATCGCCGCCGTGCGCGAGGCCACCAGCCTCACCAACACCGGCGAACTCATCGGCTCACCCGACTACATGGCCCCGGAGCGGCTGCGGGGCCGTGACGACGACCCGTCGTCCGACCTGTGGTCCCTGGCGATGATGCTGTACGTCGCGGTCGAGGGCCACCACCCGATGCACCGTTCGTCGACCCTCGCCACGCTGGCCGCGATCCTGGAGGAGGACGTGCCGCCGCCCCGGCGGGCGGGCGCCCTCGGCCCCGTGCTGACGTCCGTCCTCATCAAGGACGTCGCCTCCCGGCCGGACGCGGAGTCCCTCGACCGTCTCCTCGCGCGAGCCGCCGGTGCCCGTGCCACGACGGTCGTCGACGGCAGCGTCGCCGCGTCACCCGTGCGGGCCGGACCCGTGGAGGCCGCCGACGAGGCCCCGGCCCCGGACTCGTACACACCCACGGAGCCGGCCGCCCCCGCCCCCGCCCCCGCCGAAGCCGGTCCGCCCGCGAGCGACGCCGGCCACGACACCGCCGGGGCGGTGCGGGACGAACCCGGCCCGCCTGCGGCACCGGGCGGCCCCGGCACCGGCCCGTCACCGGACGGCGGGACCGACGGCGCGGGAGGCTCCCGTGCGGAGACGAGCCGGACGCCCGTGGACGGTCGGGGGGTTGCGGTCGCCGCCGGACGGTCACGCCGCCGGATCGTGCTCCCGGCGGTGCTGTTGGGCGCGTTGTTGACCGGGCTGCTGGCCTGGGAGTACGCCCCCACCTTCGGCGGCGACGACAAGCCGTCCGCCGGGGCCCCGTCCACGCCTTCCGGGGCCCGCACGCCCACGTCCAGCCCGTCCAGCCCCACTCCCTCGCCCACACCCACACGCAAAGAGGAAACCGATCTGCACACCCCCGCCGGTGCGCGGCGAGTCCTCAAGCAGCTGGAGGCGGTGACAGGGGGGACCAAGGTGTTCCCCATGTTCGACCTGCGGCCGGGTTACGCCTCGGGCCTCGTGCCCCTGGAGAAGGAGGTCGTGCCGGGAAAGAAGGTGTTCGACGCGTTCTCGTACAGGGACGGCCAAGGCACTCTTCTGGGCAATGTGAGCATCATGAAGGAGGATCAGCGCCTGCTGGACCTCGACCGGGTCGACTGGAACGCCTTGCCCCGCCTTCGCCGCATCGCCGAGACCGAACTGGGCGTACTGAAGCCCGACCCCGATGACAGCTCCGTCGTTTTCGACTGGTACCTGGGGCAGGAGGCGATGCTGATCCGCGCCAACGGCGCATACGGGACCGACGGGCTGCTCGTCGCCTCCTTCGACGGGAAGATCATCCGGCGCAACAAGGCGGACTGACGCGGCGGCGCCTCCGACGATCAGGAGCAGTCACTGGGGCCGGCCGATCAGGAGGCCCCACCGTGCGGGTGCGTGGCACGGTGGGGCGGCAGCCCTGGGCCGGTTCGTCAGACGGTGTCGAACTTCCCGTCCCGGACGGCCGCAACGAATGCCGAGAACGCGGCGACGGGGACGTTGGCCACGGGGCCGCCCGCGACCTTGGAGTCGCGGACCGGGACGATGCCGCGCGTGGCGGCGAGGTTGGCGGCGACCTCGACGCAGGCGCCGCCGTTCGAGCTGTACGAGGACGTGTACCAACGAGGGGATTCGTTCGTCATGGGGTGTCCTTTCGTGGCAGGAAGCCCCACCATGCGTGGCACGGTGGGGCGGTGCTTGCTCGGCCCGTCAGACGGCGTCGAGCGTTCCGGCCTGTACGCCGGCGACGAAGGTGGAGAACGCGTCGGCGGGGAAGCTCAGTACGGGGCCGCCCGCGACCTTGGAGTCGCGGACCGGGACGATGCCGCGCGTGGCGGCGAGGTTGGCGGCCACCTCGATGCAGTTGCCGCCGTTCGAGCTGTACGAGGACTTGAACCAACGAGGGGATTCGGTCATCACGGGGTGCCCTTTCGCAACTGGCTGATCTTGGCCACAGACGCCGCCTTCGACAGCGCCTCGCCCTGGAGTTGATGGTAGGCCGTGAGCATGGGCACTACGAACGAACTTTCGCGCTCGACATGCCCCTGTGCCTGTGATTCGGCATACGCGACGATGGACCGGTCCGACATAGTCAGCAGGTTGACCGGCAGGTCAAACGCCCTCCGTGCACCCAGGCTGAACGGTGCTACCTGGATGATCCAGTTGGGCAGCGCCGCCATCTCCTCCAGCCGCTCAAGCTGAGGCCCCATGACCTCCGGGCCGCCGACCGCTTGGTGGAGACAGCTCTCGTCCATGACGACGAACACCATCGGCGGGCGTGACCGCACGAGCGCCGCCTGCCGCTCCGCCAGGACCGAGACGCGCTCGTCGGCCTGTTCGGCGGTGATGGACCCGCGCTCCACGTCTCCGTACGCCACAGTCCGCGCGTACTCCGGGGTCTGCAACAGCCCCGGGATGAGGCCGACCTCGAACAGCCTGATCTCCACCGCCCGGCCCTCGTACCCGACGTACTCCGGGAAGCCCTCCAGCAGCGAGCCGTTCCGCAGCTCGGCCCACTCGCGCTCGAACGAGTCGGCCGTGCCGGTCGTACCGAACGCCTGATCAGACCTACGCGAAAACCGCAGGGTTGGCGGTTTGCGAGCAGTTTCCACGGCCGAGACGTGCTGGCTTGAGTACCCGATGCGCGGGGCCAGACCCTCCTGGCTCCACCCCCGCGCCTCCCGGAACCGCCGGATGCGGGCACCGTAAGCCGCCTGCGGGCTGCTGCCAGGATTCAGATCCTTGCGATTGACCACGCTGAAACCCCTCCCCTTCCTTCTTTTTCCGCTAGTTGAAGGGTTCTTCACGCTAGGCCACTCTGAGGCCCCCCGGTAGTCAAACAGCTACGGAGAGGAGCGATAGGTGTACGGCGAGAACGCGCGTCCGAATACCCCGGAGTCTCCTGGTGCCACGGTGCTCCCGGCCCCCGGCACCCTCATGGTGGACACCAGTCGCGGAAATCGCGTGGGCGAGTTCCGTGGCGTCGCCAGCCTCTACTGGTCCCTCCGCCCCGTCGGCGGCGGCATCGAATGGGAGGTCGAGCCCCGTCACGTACGCCCCGCGCTTCCCATAGAGCAGCTCCGTGCCCGTACCGCGCGGGCCAACGCCCGGAGCCGGGGCGAGGTGTTGTGAGCGCCCCCGCCCGGTCACGGGTCCGGCTCGCGGGAACCGGCGAGCGTGCCGCGTGACGCGCACGGGGTACGCCGCCGAGGTCACCGTGACGGACGGGCAGTGGTTCGCCTCGCTCGGCGGTGTGACCGTACGGAACCGGCGGCTGGCACTCCTGTGGCTGCGGGGGCAGGCGCTCCGCCTGGCCGACGGGCACGGGGGCGGGCAGCCGAGGCCGCCCGGCCCGCTGGGGCCGCCGCCCGGTGACGTGCGGCCGGTCCGCTTCCACGGGTTCGACGCCCCGCTGGGGTTGCGGGCCTGGGCGACCGACCGTCAGCGCCAGGACGACGCGATACGGGCCCTGGAAGCAGGTTTTCCCTTGCTGTTCACCGTGGTTGACCCGGCGGTCGGGCTGAGCCTGACCCTCTCGGGGTGGCGCGGTTCCCTCACCGATCTTTAGGCCCGCCGACAGGAGAGACCGACGTGCTGCAATGCACCGCCGTGACCCAGGCTCCTCCCGGTGACGTTCCGGACGCCCCCGCCGCCGTGGACGGTGGGCCTGACAGCCCTCCGGACGCTGTCACCCCGAACCACCTCCCCTTCCTCCTCTGCGAACTCGGCGAGCACGACGACGCCTTCCCCGAGCACGCCGCCTACCTCCGGTCGGCAGGGCCGTCGAGCGCTCCGGCTCTGTGGTTCTTCTGGACCGGTGCGGGCCTGCAACGCGTCAACCGGGTGGACACCGTGCCGTGGTGCCCGGCCGTTCTCCGCCACCTCGGTACCGGCGTCGTACAGCGGTGCGCGTTCTTCGACCGCCATCCCCCGCCCCACTCGTGGAGCGTGACGGACCCGCTGGGCGACCTGATCGCCGAGCGGCTCCTGTCCGGCGACGGGCCCGACACCTCATGAGGCCGGTCTCGACCGTGCACCAGTGCACCGCTGTCGCCCTGCTGAAGCCCCCGGGTTTCCTTCTCGCCCTCTCGGCCCCCGGACATCGCCCGGAACCCGGGCACGTGCTCTGCGAGCTGGGCGAGGACCATGAAGACGGCCACGGCGACCACCGTGACGGTGACCACGGTGCCGACCACGACGCAGAGCACGCGGCGATGCTGTGGGACGAGGGCGGACGGCCCGGGAGCGCCGTCTGGGTTCGGTGGAGCGTGGAGCGGACGCGCTTGGATTCGCTCCCGTGGTGCCCTGTGCGCGATGCGCGGAAGGAGGCCTGCGAGCTGTTCGCCGGGCACCGGTCCGAGCACAGCTGGCGCGTCACGGACCCCACCGATGAGGCGATCACCCGGGCCCTCGCCGCGCGGCATCCCCATCTCTTCCCCGAGTACAGGGACGGGGGCGGGACGGCGTGACCCTCACCGGCCGCTGGCCGCTGGCCGCTGGCCTCCGGCCTCCGGCCTTTGAGCCGGATCACGGTCGCCCCAGGCGCGGGCCGGGCCCCGGCCGCCGGTGTGGATGGGGCGGTCGCGACGGTCGTCGCCGCAACCATGCCCCGAGGCCTTGGACCGTGGCCACCCCGGATCAGCTCGCCGGGGTGCCGGTCCACGTCGGCCGACCGCCGCCGAGGCCCTGGCCCGCTCCCTTCACCCTGCTGTCGTCCGGTCGGTCCCGTCCGGCCGCCGTGACGACCTGGACCCGCTTCCCCACGCGTCGGCCGCCACGACCAGGCACACGGCCACCAGGACCACGTTCTTGACCACGTACTGCCCTTCCATGGTCGGCGCGGGGGAGTGGGGCTGCCACATCGCGTCGGGGAGGAGGAAGAGGGTCGAGAAGACCCCGCCCATGTGGAGGAAGAACGCGACGAGGGCGGGACGCAGCAGGCGTCCGCCGACGATCAGGCCGATGCCGATGGCCGTCTCCAGGGCCGCGAGGGAGAGCAGCAGCACCGTCTCCGGTACGAGACCCAGGGTCATCTTCGTGGCCGCGTCCACGGCCATCTGCTCCGCAGGGCTGGCCGAGGGGAACAGCTTCAGGACGCCGAAGCCGAGGAAGACGATCCCGACCGTCAGCCTCAGCAGGGCCAGGGAGTGGCTGCTGACGTGGTCGGCCAGCCGTCGAAGGGCGCGCGCGCCGGCTGCCGCCGGACGTTCGCGTCCGAACTCCGGCTCGTGGGAAGGGGGTTCAGTAGCGCTGCCGGGCGGGGGGAGGCTCGGCTCGGCGGTGTGGCTCCTCATGTGCGATCTCCCGCTGTGTCCGTGGGGGTGGGAAAGCGTGCATGGGCGGTCCGCGCGGGTACGCGGGCGCCTGTGGGGCGTTTGCGGGAAGCGTCGACTCTGTCGCTTCGGCGCACGGAGTGACGGGGCTTCTCGCTCGGGCCCGTCGTCCTGAAGCTGGTGGTCAGCCTGTTGGTCAGCCGTTGGCGGCGATCCGGGCGTGTGGCACGCCGACGGTGATGCGGCGGCTGCCGCCTGCGGCGCGCGGCGTCCGGCCGTCCTCCGTCCCCAGCTCTGCGGCCGGCGCTCTCTGGCTGCTCATGGGTTCTCCTCGGCTGGCGTGTCAGGAGGATCAGGAGGATCCGGAGGATCTGGGCGGTGTGGATGGGAGGGGGGAACGCGCCTGGCCGGGTACATGGGCGAGGCAGGGGCGGCGTGTGAACACCGCCGCCGACTGCCTCTCACTGCTTGGTCTAGACCATACGGATGGGGGTCCGGAGGTCAAGAGGCTTATGGAGCGGCCTCTGCTGGAGGCAACGCGTTCGCGCCAAGTTGCATCAGGGGTACGTATGCGGGGCGCGCAGGCGCTGGGGGTCCGGTGATCGGCCGCGCGGGCGGCCGGGGCCTGCCGCGTCGGCGGGGCCGCCGCCCGGCTCACCGGCCCGGACGGACTCCGGCCCGCCCCTCGGCTGAGCAGCCTTGTTCCGTCGGCTCCGGCCCCGGTGGGCTCCGGGGGGCGCGTTCCGGGCCGTACTTCCACGGCCTCTTCGCGCCATGCGGGCGCTCTGTCACCGGCTGAGCCCGTTACTCGCCGGCGCGCGGGACTTCACCGGTGATTCATCCGGCCGAAATTAGTCCCGCTGATTCCGGGAGAAAACTCTCATGCCCCGTACCGTGCGGCCGGGCAGTCGGCCGGGCAGTCGGTCGGACGGCCGACCGGGCACTAGCGGGTGCTAGGCGGGCATCCCGTCGGGCGCGTCCCTGACACGCGTCGGGGCCCGGAGCGCGTGCCGCCCCGAGCCCCTGCGTAGCCCGTAGTCCGTAGCCGGTAGCCCGTAGTCCGTAGTCCGTAGCCGGTCATCCGTGACGTGCGACCGGCAGCCGGTACCGGTTTCCGGCAATCAGCCGCCCCGCCCCCGGTTCAGCGCTCCAGCCCGCCCCGCGCGATCACCTCCGCGTACCAGCGCGCGCTGTCCTTCGCCGTGCGGCGCTGGGACGCGAAGTCGACGTGCACGATGCCGAACCGCTTGCTGTAGCCGTACGCCCACTCGAAGTTGTCCAGCAGCGACCACAGGAAGTACCCGCGTACGTCCACCCCGTCCGCGATCGCCCGGTGCACGGCCGCCAGGTGGGCGTCCAGGTACGCCACCCGCTCCGGGTCGTGGACCGCGCCCTCCGGGTCGGCGTAGTCGTCGTACGCCGCCCCGTTCTCCGTCACCAGCAGCGGAACGGCGGGGAGTTCGTCGCGGAGGCGGGCCAGCAGCTCGTAGAGGCCGTTCGCGTCGACCGGCCAGTCCATCGCGGTGCGCGGACCGGCCGCCGGGGTGAACGCCACATGCCGCTCCGCGCCCGCCCACGGGGACGGGGACTCCGACGCGCCCGCCGAAACCACGCTGGGGGAGTAGTAGTTGATGCCCAGCGAGTCGATCGGCGTCGACGTCACCTCCAGGTCGCCGTCCCTCACGAACGACCAGTCCGTCACCTCCGCCGTGTCCTCGACCAGGTCCTGCGGCAGCCGGCCGTGGAAGACCGGGTCCAGGAAGATCCGGTTCGCCACCGCGTCGATCCGGCGCACCGCGTCCCGGTCCGCCTCCGTGTCCGCCAGCGGGCGCAGCGCGTGCAGGTTCAGGGTGAGGGAGATCTCGGCGGTGTCCGGCAGGAGGCCGCGCAGGACGCGGGCGCCCGCGCCGTGCGCCAGGTTCAGGTGGTGGGCGGCGCGCAGGGCCGCGAGGTCGCTGGTCCGGCCGGGGGCGTGGACCCCGTTCCCGTACCCGAGAAACGCCGCGCACCAGGGCTCGTTGAGCGTCGTCCAGGTCTCCACCCGGTCGCCCAGCGCCCCGGCCACCAGGCCCGCGTACTCCGCGAACCGGTGCGCCGTGTCCCGCTCCGGCCAGCCGCCCGCGTCCTCCAGCTCCTGCGGCAGGTCCCAGTGGTAGAGCGTGGCGACCGGTCTGACGCCGGCCGTCAGCAGCTCGTCCACCAGGCGGCGGTAGAAGTCCAGGCCGCGCTCCACGGCCGGGCCCCGGCCGGTCGGCTGGACCCGGGGCCAGGAGACGGAGAACCGGTAGTCGGTGACGCCCAGTTCCTTCATCAGGCGTACGTCGTCCGGCATCCGGTGCAGATGGTCGGCGGCGATGTCGCCGGTGTCGCCGTTGCGCACCTTGCCGGGTGTCCGGCTGAAGGTGTCCCAGATGGACGGCGTACGGCCGTCCTCGGTGGCGCCGCCCTCGATCTGATAGGCGGCGGTGGCGGTACCCCAGCGGAACGCGGTGGGGAAGCGGAGTTCCCCCACGGTCTCGGGGCGGGGCTCCGTGGAGTTCGCCGGACGGGCATCGACAGCGGTCATGAGACTGACACTCCAGAGGTGAGGGAGGGGCGGGACGGGGGCCCGTGGAAGGGGCGGGGCAGAGTCCGAGTCCCGCAGGGCGGGGCGGGAAGGGCGGTTCCCGCAGGTGGTCCCCGCAGGGAGGTTCCGCAGGGCGGGCGAGGGAGGGCGGTCCCTGCAGGTGGTTCCCACAGGGGGTCCCGCAGGCGGTCCCCGCCGGGGGTTCCCGCGGGGCGCTGCGGCGTACGGCGTCAGCCCTTGACCGCGCCCTGCATGATGCCGCCGACGATCTGCCGGCCCAGCAGGCCGAAGACCAGCAGCACGGGCAGCGTGCCGAGCAGCGTGCCGGCCATGATCACCGACTGGTCGTTGACGTAACCGCCGCCGAGCTGACGCAACGCGACCTGCACGGTCGGTTCCTGGGAGGACAGCGCGATGATCGGCCAGAAGAAGTCGTTCCACGCCGTCATGAACGTGAGCATCCCGAGCACCGCCATCCCGGGCCGCGCGATCGGGATCACGATCGACCAGAAGATCCGGGCCGTCGACGCCCCGTCGACCCGGGCCGCCTCGATCAGCTCGTCCGGCAGCGACTGCACCAGGTACTGGCGCATGAAGAACACCCCGAACGCCGAGACCAGACCCGGCAGGATCACCGCCTGGAGCTGGTTCACCCACTGGAGCTCGGCGATCAGCATGAAGAGCGGGATCACCCCGAGCTGCGGCGGGATCATCATCGTCCCGATCGTCAGCGTCAGCAGCGCGCCCCGGCCCCGGAACTTCAGCTTGGCGAAGGCGAATCCGGCCAGCGTGCAGCACAGGACCGTGCCGATCGTGATCGAGCCGGACACGATCAGCGAGTTCAGCAGGGCCTTGCCGATGTCGGCCTCTTCGAGGACCGCGTCGAAGTTCTTGATGAGGTTCGGCCCGGGCAGCAGGCTCGGCGGGACCTGCGCCAGGTCCGCGTTGGACCGGCTGGCCGCGACGATCGTCCAGTAGAACGGGAACGCGGAGATCAGCAGCGCGACACCGAGGATGAGGTAGGAGAGCCAGCCGCCCTTCATCGTCCGGCCCGCGCCCCCTTTACGTATCCGCTTGCGCGGGGGGTCCTGTGGCGGGCGGCCCTTGCCGGGCGAGGTCGGCGGTGCGGCGAGCGCGGTCATCGGCCGGCCTCCTTGCGTGCGCGGCGGCGCACGATCAGGGCGTTGACCCCGACGAGCACCACGATCAGGACGAACATCACCCAGGCGATGGCCGCGGCCCGGCCCAGGTGGAAGAAGCCCCAGCCCTGTTCGTACATGTACAGGCCGAGGGTCTGGTACTGGTGCGAGATGCCGCCGGAGATCGATCCCTCGAACAGCAGCGGCTCGCCGAAGAGCTGGGTCGCGCCGATCGTCGAGATGATCACCGTGAAGACGATCGTGGGGCGGAGGCCGGGCAGCGTCACGTGGATGAACTGCCGCCAGCGCGAAGCCCCGTCCATCTCCGCCGCCTCGTACAGCTCGTGCGGGATCGACTGCATGCCCGCCAGATAGATCAGCGCGTTGTATCCGGTCCAGCGCCAGATCACGATGGTGGAGACCGCGATCTGCGAGGCGACCGTGCCCGTCTGCCAGTCCACCGGGTCGAAGCCGACCAGCCCGATCACGTAGTTGATCAGCCCGAAGTCGCGGCCGAAGAGCTGCGCGAAGACGAGCGTGGCGGCGGCCACCGACGTCGCGTACGGGAGCAGGATCGCCGTCCGGATGAAGGTCCGGCCGCGCAGCTTGTAGTTGAGCAGGTGCGCGAGGCCGAGTGCCATCGCGAGCTGCGGGACCGTGGACAACACGCCGATCGTGAACGTGTTGCGCAGCGAGATCCAGAAGTACTCGTCGGTGAACAGCGCCGTGTAGTTGGCGATGCCCCGCCACTCCATCTCGCCGCTCGTCTGGAGCTCGACCCGGTAGAGCGAGACGAACGCCGTGTAGAGGAGCGGGAAGAGCCCGAAGGCCAGGAAGAGGGTGAAGAAGGGGGCGATATAGGCGTACGGGGAGGCCTTGCGCCAGGTGCGCCGGAGGGCGGCGGCCCGGCCGTCGTCGGGTCCGGGCCCGGTTCCGGACGGGCGGGGCCCGGCCTTCGCGGTGGCGGTGAGGGACACGGTGCGGCCCTTCGGGATCGGGAGCGGGATCGGGAGCGGGCAGGGTGCGCGGGAGAGGGCGCGGGAGAGGCGGAGGAGAGGGCGCGGGAGAGGCGGAGAAGGGAGGGGCAACGGGGGTGGGGTGACGGGGTGAGGTACGGGGGTGGGGCCGGACCGCCGCTGTGCGCGGGGCGGGCCGGCCCCGGGGAGGGAGGCGCGGGAGGAGGAGAGGGGGACAGTGGTGGGCGGCGTCAGCCGATCACGTTGTCCACGCCCTTCTTCGCCGTCTGCCACGCCTTGTCCGACGACGTCCCCTTGCGCTCGACCTCGCTCAGCGCGTTCGTGATCTGCTGCATCACGTTCTGGTCGTGCACACCCAGCACCTGGACCGGGGACTCCTTGGCCGCCTCACCGAAGATCTGGCCGATCGGGGCGCCCGAGAAATACTCGTCCTTGGCGTCCGCGATGGTCTCGATGGCGCCCGTCGAGGACGGGAAATTGCCCTGCTTCTGGAAGACCTTCGCCTGCTGCTCGGGGGCGGTCAGCCACTCGATCAGCTTGTACGCCTCCTCCTTGTGCTTGGCCGCACGCGGGATGGAGAGGTACGAGCCGCCCCAGTTGCCCGCGCCGCCGGGGAGCTTGGCGATGTCCCACTTGCCCTTGCCCGCGTCGCCGGCCTGACCCTTGACGTAGCCGAGCATCCAGGCCGGGCACGGGATCGTCGCGAACGAACCGGCCGCGAACGCCTGGTTCCACTGCGGGGACCACTGGTCGAGCTTGGCGCTCAGGCCCGCCTCGGCCGCCTCCACGGAGGTGTCCCAGGCCTTCTTGACCGCCGGGTTCTTCTCGTAGATCAGCTCGCCGGAGGCGTCGTAGTACCGCTCCTTCTCCTGGCCGATCATGATCCCGTAGAGCGAGCCGACGCTGTCCAGCCAGGCGCTCTTGGCGGGGGCCTTCTTCTTGTACTGCTTGCCCAGCTCCAGGTAGCCGTCCCAGGTGGCCCACCTCGCAGCGAGCTCCTCGCGGTCCGTGGGGAGGCCCGCCTGCTCGAAGAGGTCGGTGCGGTAGCACATCGCCTCGGGGCCGACGTCCGTGCCGAGGCCGAGGATCTTGCCGTCCTTCGTGGTCGCCGCCGACCACTTGGCCTCGGCGAACTCGTCCTTGAGCTTGTCGGCCCCGAACTCCTTCAGGTCCTGGAACTTGTCGGCCTGCTGCTGGGTGACCGACGCGATGCGGCCCACCTCGACGCCTTGCACGTCCGCGAGACCGCCGCCGCCCGCGAGGCGGGTCTGCAGCGACTTCCAGTAGTCCGCCTCGTCCTGGGTGTCGCTCTGCTTGATCGTGATGCCGGGGTTGAGCTTCTGGTACTCCTCGTACAGCCCGGCCTCCTTGAAGCCGAAGGACCCGAAGAGGTCGACGTTGAGGGTGACCTTTCCGCCCGCGCTGTCGGAGGAGTCCGACGAGTCGCTTGATCCACAGGCGGCGAGGAGGGCCCCGGCGAGGACGACCGCGCCGAGGCGGGCGGTGGCTCTCTTGGCGGCTCGGGCGATGGGCATGGGAAGCTCCCTTGGCTTCGGGATGAACCGAGCGCTTTGAGAGCGCTCTCAAAACCTGCGTCTGGAGCGTCCCCCACCACCCCCGTCCCGTCAAGACTCGAACACATAACGGCTTGGGGTCGCCCTGGGAGTCGCCCAACTGCCGTCTGTGTGCGATCTCTTGACACTTACGTTTCAGGAGTTTTACGTTCCTTGGCACTTGAGAGCGCTCTCGAAAGCGCTCTTCCCCCCCATGATCGAGGTGCTGCTCGTGCGAACCTCCCTCCCCAGACTCGCCTCCAGACCCGCCGCGGCGACGCTCCTCGCCATCGCCGTGGCCGCTGTGGGCCTGGGTCCCGCCGCTTCCCCCGCTGCCGCCGCCACCATCCCCGCCGGTGCCGGCAGCTACTCCGACTCCCGCCCCGCCGGTACCTCGGGCCCGACGACCAACACCGGCGCGCCCGTGACCCCGAAGGTCACCGCCGCCGCGCGGGACAAGCCGGTCCCCACCAACGACTGGTGGTCCTCGCTGGCCTTCCAGCGCTACGGCGACAACCCGTACAGCACCCCCATGTACGGTCACCCGCTCACGTACCAGGCCAAGGCCTCCGGGCTGGAGGTCGGCTATCCGACCACGCCCGCGATCGTCGGCGACGGCCGCCAGTACGAGTACGCCCACAAGGCCGACCTCACCGTCGGGCTCTCCGGCCTGAACTCGCCCGACACCAAGGCCGACGCCTGGTCCGACTGGACGGTCACGCCCTACTGGGCCGACGGCTCCCGCACCTTCCGGGCCACCATCGGCCACGGCATGCCCTTCGTGTACGCCAAGGGCTCCGGCGGCGACGCCCGCATCACCACCGCCTCCACGCCCACGGTCTTCTCCGACCAGGGCAACGTCCTCGGCATCACCGTCGCCGGGCACCACTACGCCCTCTTCGCCCCGACCGGCAGCGACTGGAACGTCTCCGGCACCGCGATCACCGCAGGTCTCGGCGGGAAGGACTACTTCTCGCTCGCCGTGCTGCCCTCCACGGACGCGCTCGCGACCTACCGGAAGTACGCCTTCAGCTTCGTCACCGGCTCCCAGGTGGCCTGGCAGTCCACCGGCGGCAACGTGCGGGCGACCTACAGCCTGACCACCGAGGCCAAGGAGGGCACCGAGCGCGGCACCCTCCAGGCCCTCTACCGCCACCAGTGGCTGCACACCACCGACGCGCTGACCCCGTACACGTACGTCTCACCGCGCGGCACGATGAAGGTGCGCGAGTCCGCCTCCTTCACCACCAGCCAGAAGAACAACGGCGTCGTGCCCGCGCTGCCCGCCTCCACCGGGGTCGACAAGGCCCGGCTGGCCGGCTATCTCAACGAGGTCGCGAACGCCTCCGACCCGTTCTCCGGAGCTGCCGACACCTACTGGACCGGCAAGGCGCTCGGCCGCCTCGCCCAGCTGGTGCCCGTCGCCGACCAGATCGGCCAGACCGCCACCCGCGACAAGCTCCTCGGCCTGATGAAGGGCCGGCTCCAGGAGTGGTTCACGGCGGGCGGGGCCAGTGAGTTCAGCTACGACAAGGACTGGAAGACCCTCACCGGCTACCCGGCCTCGTACGGCAGCGACACCGAGCTCAACGACCACCACTTCCACTACAGCTACTACGTCTACGCGGCGGCGGTCATCGCCCAGTACGACCAGGCCTGGGCCGCGGACTCCGCGTGGGGCACGATGGTCAAGCACCTGATCCGCGACACCGCCAACGCCAGCCGCACCGACTCCGCCTACCCGTTCCTGCGCGGCTTCGACGTGTACGCGGGCCACAGCTGGGCCTCCGGCCACCAGGGCTTCGCGGCGGGCAACAACCAGGAGTCCTCCTCCGAGTCGATCAACCTCAGCGCCGGCCTGGTCCTCTGGGGCGCGGCCACCGGTGACACCAGCCTCCGCGACCTCGGCAGCTACCTGCTGACCACCGAGTCCGAGGCGATCACCCAGTACTGGTTCGACGCCTCGCAGCAGGTCTTCCCCGCCTCCTTCGGCCACGACACGGTCGGCATGGTCTGGGGCAGCGGCGGCGCGTACTCCACCTGGTGGACCGCCAACCCGGAGGAGATCCACGGCATCAACGTCCTCCCGGTGACCGGCGGTTCGCTCCACCTGGCCCGCGAGAAGGCGGCCATCAAGCGGAACATCGCCGAGATGGAGCGGGAGAACGGCGGTCCCGCACAGGAGTGGCGCGACCTGCTCTGGCAGTTCGAGTCGCTGTCGGACCCGGCGGCGGCGAAGGCCAAGTGGGACGGGGCGAACGGGAACTACACCCCGGAGCAGGGCGAGTCCAAGGCGCACACCTACCACTGGATCAACACCCTGAACACGGTCGGCGCGCCCGACATGACGGTCAGCGGGGACCTGCCCACGTCCGCCGTGTTCTCGAAGGACGGCGTCCGCACCTACACCGCCCACAACCACGGCTCCACCGCCCGTACGGTCACCTTCTCCGACGGCAAGACCCTGTCGGTGCCGGCCCGTTCGACGGCGACGAGCACGGGCCCCGGCGGCGGCGACCCCGGCCCGGACCCGGACCCGGACCCGCCGACCGGCAACACCTTCCGGCTCAAGTCCGGCGGCGTCCTCACCACCGCCACCACCGACCCGGCGGGCGCGGACAGCATCGCCTCGGCCGACGGCGTCAACCGGGACGGCACCCCGTACCGGCCGACCGTCTACGAGGTGAAGAAGGTCAACGGCAAGGTCGCCTCCGGCGCGGCCACCGCGTTCCGCCTCCGGGTGGACGCGGGCACGAAGGTCGGTCTCGCCCCGCAGGTCCGGGTCAGCTACGACCTCACCGGCGACGGCACGTTCGACCGGGCCGAGACGTTCCGCTACTTCGCGACCGACCCGGTCAACGGGTGGGAGGAGTACACGCAGGCGGTCGGTACGAAGGCCGTCACCGGGAGCCTGGGCGAACTGAAGAACGGCACGGTCCGCCTGGAGATCTGGAACGCGCTCGGCAACGGCACGTCCCAGGTGCAGACCGGCACGGACGCGGCCGTGCTGAAGATCCCGTACGTGTAGAACACGCGATCCCGTACGGACAAGTATCCCGTACGGACAAGTACGGACAAGTGACGGCGGGATCTGTGTGTGGCGTGTAAAGGCGTGACCATACGGGCACGTTGTGTGCGGCGGGTCTCCGGTTCCTCAGGCGGAGGCCCGCCGCACTGCTGTGGGTGCGCTCCTGCGGGAGCACGGGGGTCGGCGGGCCCTCGGCCCCTCGGCCCCCTCTGTCCCCTCGGCCCCTCTGTCCCCTCGGCCCCGGCTCTCAGGCGGAGGCCCGCCGTACCAGTGTCGTCGGGGTGATCACCGAGTCGGGCGCCGGGCCGTTGCCCGTACGCTCCCGGTCCAGGCCGCGCAGCAGCAGACGGGCCATCAGCCGGCCCTGCGCCTCGATGTCCTGGTTGACCGTGGTCAGCGGCGGATCGGTGGTCCCGGCCACCGAATCCATGTCGTCGAACCCGACGACCGCCACCTGCTCCGGCACGGCCACTCCGCGCTCCCGCAGCACGCGCAGAGCACCCGTGGCCATCAGGTCGTTCGCCACGAACACCGCGTCCACGTCGGGCCGCCGCTCCAGCAGCTCCGCCATCGCCCGCGCTCCGCTCTCCACGGTGAACGCGCCCTGGGCGACCAGCGTCGGGTCCGCGTCCGGCAGGACGTCCCGGTAGCCGTCGAGGCGGTCCATCGCCGAGGTCTGGTCGGGCGGTCCGGCGATGTGCGCGATCCGCTCCCGCCCGAGGTCCCTCAGATACCGCACGGCCACCCGCGCGCCGCCCCGGTTGTCCGCGTCCACATACGGGACGGCCTGGTCCCCGGGGTCGGCGGTCCAGCTGGGCCGGCCCCCGTACACCGTGGGAATCCCCGCCCGCCGCGTGATCGCGGGCAGCGGGTCGTCGGTGTGCAGCGAGAACGCCAGCGCCCCGTCGACGTGCCCGCCGGACAGATACCGCGCGATCCGGTCGAAGTCGCCGGGGCCCTCCACCAGCAGCAGGACGAGCTGGGTGTCGTGGGCGGTCAACTCCTTGCTGATGCCCCGGATCTGCTGGGAGAAGAAGGGGTCCGAGAAGATCCGTATCTCCGGCTCCGCGATGACCACGGCCACCGCGCCCGTCCGCCGGGTGACCAGTGTCCTGGCCGCGTGGTTCGGGATGTAGCCCAGCTCGTCGACCGCCTTGAGCACCTTGTCCACGAGCGGCTGGCGGACTCCGTCGCCCCCGTTGACGACTCGCGAGGCGGTGGCCCGCGATACCCCCGCACGTGCCGCGACGGCTTCCAGGGTGGGCCGGGACCCGGGGGACTGCTCGGGCAAGGCGTTCGCTCCTCGTCGAGGGGGGGCGGCGGTAAGCGGGCTGGGTGCGTGCGGGCGCGCGGGGTGCTGCGCGTGCTCGGTGTCGCCGCCGGATCGTCTACAGCCTAGCGCCGGGCACCGACAGCTCTGAGAGCGCTTCCAGGCGAGCCCGTGCGAGGGTAACCGTCGGTAGTGACGACGTGGTTGCCCGAACCGCGCCTCTTCCGGGCCCACTGCGCGTTGGACACGCTGGGTATATATGGCCATCACTCAGAGTGGAAGGTGTGCGGCATGGAAGCGACGGAGCGGCGCAGGGCGGCGGCGGACCGCGTGCGGGCGGCGGAGGACGCTGTGGAGCAGCTGAGGCAGGGGCTCGCGGAGTTCGGGGTGAAGCTGCCGTCGTTGCGGATCGATCCGGTCTCGTGTGCGGGTGACGAACCGACACCCCTGGTCGACCTGGGCCGCTGCAACATCGACACCGCGTTGCGGCTGTCCGAGGTGCTGGCGGAGAAGGGGAGCGGTCATGACGGGTGAGGGATGCGAGCCGGTGCCCGAGGCGGGCGGGTTCGTGGTGGACGCGCGGGACGGGCGGGTCGGCCGGGTGACGGGCCGGGCCGGGCCGAACGTGCGGCTGCGGCCGCCCGGCGGAGGGCCGGAGTGGGAGTGCCCGCCGGAGGCGGTGCGGACGCCGTCGCCGGGAGTGGTGCTGCGCGCCCGGGTGACGGAGATCAACAGGGCGGGGCAGCTGCCGCGTTGAGGAGGCCGGGCGGAGGGGTGCCGCCGCACAGGCCGGGCCCGGCGGTCCGGTGGCCCGGCGGCCTCACGTTGGGGGGAGTCGCTTCCACGCGGGACACCACGTGAGGCGGCGGGGCCGGCCCCTCCTCGGGTCCGGGCCCGCCGCCGCTCGGGGGGCGTACGCCGGGTCACATGATGCGGTACGCCAGGTAGTACGCGGACAGCTGCTCGTGGTAGCCCGGGTCATCGGCCTGCCGGTGGCGGTCGAACTCCGGGGAGTCCTTGACCTGTTCCTTGGTGAGGTCGACGTAGACCTTCCGCTCCTCGACGTCGATGTGCTTCACCGTGCCCGCGGGCAGCAGGACGTCCTTGCCGAAGATCCAGACTCCGGTGTCGACGAGCAGATAGGCCGAACCCACCTCGTCGGAGTGCTTGTCGACCTTTCCGATACTGCCGTCGGTCGCCTCGACCGCATAGCCGGTCAGATCGGCGCCCGCGGTGTGACCGCTCGACGGCTGATATCCCCACAGGGTGTCGCTCATGATGGCTCCTTTCGCGAAGGTCGCCCAGCTCATTCTTGTGGCGGATCGGTAATGCGTTACGGATATATTCGCTGAATGATATTTCCGCTGAACTCCGTTGGACTCCGCTGAACTCCGTGTGCCCGGGGAGAGGTGGCGTACACCTGGGGGTGCGGTCGTTCTCCCGGGGCTGTTCGGGGGCGTTTCCGCCGGTCAGCGGCGGACGCTGGTCATGGTGTGACTACCAGCGGTACCAGCGGCCCCGTCGGCCGCCGCTCGCGGCGGGACGGACGAAGAAACCTATGAGCCACAGCACCAGCACGATCACGGCTATCCACCAGAGAGCCTTGACCGCGAACCCGATACCGAAGAGAACCAGGGCGAGCAGAAGAACGAGAAGCAGGGGGACCATGAATATCAACCTCCGGCAATTCAGGTTCCCGCTGACGCTCTGCTTACACGCGGCGGACGTCGATGATCTCTCCCCGGCCGGAAAGGGGGTCGGGCCGGGAATCGGGTCGGCAATCACGCGCAGTCGGTGCCCGCCGCGCGTTTTCCTGTGCGGGGCCACTCGTTCGTGGGACGCTGGGAGGAACGGCGGACAGCCGTGAAACCCCCGATCTAGCCTCTTCGGCAAGGCCACGGAAGAAGGGACCCGCGATGACCGCAGCGTTCGTCGAGAACGGCCAGGCTTCGTATGGGCGCGCGTGGGACTACCTGCTGCAGACATGGCGTGAACTGGACGTGCCCGAGGGGTGGCGCGCCGAGATCGACGAGGGGCAGATCGTCTTGGTACCACCGCCGCACGCGCATCACAACGGCATCGCCGAGTCGGTGCAGAGCCGCCTCTACCGCGGCCTCCCCGAAGGGCTGGGGATCTACCAGACCCTCGGCGTCCACGTCGCCCCGCTCGGCAAGCTGTACGTCCCCGATCTGGTCGTCATGCCGACCGAGCTGATCGCGGCGGCCGATCCGGAGATCAGCGATCCGATGGACGCCTCGGAGGCGCTGCTCGTCGTCGAGATCACCTCGCGGGGAAACGCGCGTGAGGACCGCACCAAGAAGTACCGCGCGTACGCCCGCGCGGGGGTCCCGATGTACCTGCTGATCGACCGGTTCGACACCCGGGGGCCGATGGCCACGCTGTTCACGGAACCGAACGAGGACGGCACGTACAAGCACACGGACGCGGTGCCGTTCGGCAAGCCGCTGGCCGTGCCGTCCCCGTTCGACGTGCGGCTGATGACGGGGGAGTTCCCGGGGCCCGTCGGCTGAGGGCTGTCGGGGCGGCCCTCAGCATCGGAGAGCGTCCGCCTACGGGCGGGTGACCACCTTGATGTTGAAGGTGTGGGACCCCACCCCGCCCGCGATCCCCATGAAGAGGAACGCGAAGTGTTCCTGACCGCGTGCCGTGGTGATGCCGCCGATGTCGAGCTGGGAGGACTCCGGCCACCCGAGGTCCGTGAGCAGCCGGCCGGCGGTGCGCTTGGCCTCGGCGTCGTCGCCGGAGAGGAAGACCGTGCCCGGTTCGGTGAGTTCGCCCGGGGCGGTCATGGTGGTGGAGTCCATCGTGCAGAGCGTCTTGACGACGGGCGTCAGCGGGAACGCCTCCTGGATCAGTTCGCCCAGGCTGCTGTTGGGGTGGGTGAGCGCGCTGAAGTCGTCGGAGAGGCCGACCCCGACGTCGATCAGCGGTGTGCCGGCCAGCGCCGGGGCTCCGATGGAGCGCAGCAGCTCCACGGAGACTCCGCCAGGAGTGGCGTTGACCAGCACCTGAGCGTGCGCGGCCGTCTCGTCGAGGCCGGCGACGGGCAGTCCGATGCCGGTGCGTTCTCCGGGCCGACGTGATCCGAGGAGGACGTCGTGTCCTGCGGCGCGCCAGCCGTGGGCCAGGGCGCGGGCGACGTTTCCGGTGCCGAGAATTCCTATACGCATGAGGTCGACGCTAAGGGCTGTCCCGCAATTCCCGGCGGGCGCGCGACGACAGCTACGGCACCTCGCCGCGTTGTCGGAACGTCCACATACATCCAGTATGCGGACGTCCCTCCGCCTTGCGATGCACCGCATCTGACGCCGCGCGCTTATCCACCGGGAATTACGGGACAGCCCTTAGTCAGCGGGGCCCCTGGGGCGTATCGGGCTGGAGACCGGGGCGGGCCGGCACCTGAGACGTAGTCCGGAGGACGCCCCGGCCCGCCACCCCCCCCAGGACGGGGGCGAGGACCGGGGGCGTGCCGGGCGGGCCGGGGCGGGGTCAGACTCCGGCCGGGGCCTTGGCCGGGGAGGCTCCGGGGTCCGTGCCGTCGGAGCCGGGGCCCGCGGAGCCGGGGCTCGCGGAGCCGGGGCTCGCCGGGGTGGCCGGAGTGGTGGTGGGCTGGGTGTTGCCCGTGGCGGCGACCGTGGACAGGGCCGGTTCCTGGGAGACGTTGAACTCGGCCAGCAGGTCCTTGCCGAAGCCGAAGAAGTACGTGGCGACGAACCCGGCCACGTAGCCGACGAGCAGGCCGCCCGCGTAGATCGCGACCGTCGAGCCCAGGCCGTGGTTGCCGTCGAGGAGGGGGAACAGGGCCCAGCCGGACGGGCCGATGGCCGTCGAGCCGACCGTGTCGCCGAGCTGGTTGAACAGGCCGACGAAGCCCGCGCCGAACGCGCCGCCGACGCACGCCGTGACGAACGGGCGGCCCAGGGGGAGCGAGACGCCGTAGATCAGGGGCTCGCCCACGCCCAGCAGGCCCGCCGGGAGCGCGGACTTGATGGTGCGGCGGATCGACTCGTTGCGGGGGAGGCGGAAGTAGACGGCCACGGCCGCGCCCACCTGGCCCGCACCGGCCATCGCGAGGATCGGCAGCAGGACCGTGTAGCCCTGCTGCTCGATGAGCGTGGTGTGGATCGGGATCAGCGCCTGGTGCAGACCCAGCATCACCAGGGGCAGGAACAGGCCGCCGAGCACGAAGCCCGCGCCCGCGCCGCCGTTGGACAGCAGCCAGTCGGCGAACGTGCCGATCGCGGAGGAGACCTCACCGGCCACGTACATCAGCCCGAAGATCGTCACCAGGCCGGAGATCAGCACCGTCAGGGTCGGGGTGACCAGGACGTCCAGTGCCTCCGGCACCCACCGGCGGCACCACTTCTCCACGTACACCGCGAGGACCGCCGCGCCCAGCGCGCCGAGCACACCGCCCTGGCCGGGGGAGAGCGTCTGGCCGAAGGCGTCGATGTTCGCGACGCCCGGGAAGACGATGATCGCCGCCACCGCGCCGCCCAGGATCGGCGTACCGCCGAACTCCTTCGCCGTGTTGTAGCCCACGAACACCGCGATCAGCGCCATGAAGCCGGACGCCATCGCCGCCAGCGCGGGCGTCACGGCGGGCAGCCACTGGAGGTTCACCAACAGGCCGTTGAGGCCCGCGATGATCCCGCAGCCGATGAGCGCCGGGATCAGCGGCACGAAGATGTTGGCGATCCTGCGCAGGAACAGCTTGAACGGGGTGGCGTTCTTCGCCTTCCGCTGGGCCTTGATCGCCGCGCCCTGGGCTGCCAGCTCCTCGGCGGAGACGGGGGCCGCACCGGGCGCGGGGGCCGGTTCGGGCGCGGCCTCGCGGGCCTCTTCGACCAGCTGCTCGAACTCCGGGGTGACCCGGGCGACGGTGCCCGGGCCCAGCACGATCTGGTACGTGTCGTCCTCGACGACGCCCATCACGGCGGGCAGGGCCTTCAGCGCCTCGTCGTCGACGAGGGACCGGTCGTGCAGACCGAGGCGGAGCCGGGTCATGCAGTGGGCGATGGTGGCGACGTTCGCCGCGCCGCCGACGAGCGGCAGGATCGCGGCGGCGGTGGCGCGGTTCTTGTCTTCTGTGGCCATGGTGCTCGGTGCCTTGCTGTGCGGGGGGTGGGGCGGATGACCCGGGTGGGTCAGGTGGTGCGTACGGCCGCGAGGGCGGCGCGGAGGTGGCCGTCCGCCTCGGTGAGGCGGGTGGCGGCGGTGGGGCCGTCGACCTGGCCGAGGATGACCAGGATCGCGTTCTTGACCTCGCCGTCGGTGGCGGCGAGCGCGGCCTCGATCTCGGCGTCGGACGCGCCGGTGGCCAGGGAGACGATGTGCCGGGAGCGGGCCCGCAGCTTCTCGTTGGAGGCGCGGACGTCGACCATGAGATTCCCGTACGTCTTGCCGAGCCGGATCATGGCGATCGTCGAGATCATGTTGAGGACGAGCTTCTGGGCCGTGCCCGCCTTCAGCCGGGTCGAGCCGGTGAGCAGCTCGGGGCCGACGACGACCTCCAGGCCGTGTTCGGCGGCGGCGCCGAGCGCGGAGCCGGCGTTGCAGGAGAGCCCGATGGTCAGGGCGCCCCGCTCGCGGGCGTGCTCGACGGCGCCGATCGCGTACGGCGTGCGGCCGGAGGCGGAGATGCCGACCACCGTGTCGTCGGTGCCCAGCTTCAGCGCGTCCAGGTCGGCGGCGGCCAGCTCCTTGCTGTCCTCCGCGCCCTCGACGGCCGTGACCATGGCGGAGGGGCCGCCCGCGATCAGGCCGATGACCTCGGACGGGTCGGTGTTGAAGGTGGGCGGGCACTCGCTGGCGTCCAGCACCCCGAGGCGGCCCGCGGTGCCCGCGCCCGCGTAGATCAGCCGGCCGCCGCGGGCCATGCGCTCGGCGGTGGCGTCGATGGCCGCCGCGATCTGCGGCAGCCGCTCGGCGACGGCGGCCGGGACGGTGGCGTCCTCGCCGTTCATGATCCGGGCGATCTCCTGCGTGTCCAGCCGGTCGATCTCGGCCAGCTCGGGGCGGAACGCCTCGGTGGTGAGGGTGGCCAGCTCGGCGCGGAGCTCGCCGTACGTGCCGGGGGTGCCGGTGGCGTCGGAGTGCGTGTCGGTGGAGGAGGTCATGGGTGCGGCTCTGCTTTCTCGGTCTCGTACGCCTACGGGTGGTGCGTGGCCGGCGGGGCGGTCAGCGGTCAGCGGGTGCGGGGGGTGTGGCGGTGCGCGAGCGCCTCGTAGGAAGCGGCCAGGGCGGGCGCCGCGGTCTCGTACGTCCGCTGCGCGACGCCTATGAACAGGCAGTCCACGACCAGCAGCTGGCTGGTGCGGCTCGACATGGCGGCGGGGCGCAGCTCGCTCTCGCGCGCGGTGGACGTGGTCAGCACGTGGTCCGCGTACTGCGAGACGGGCCCGTCGGGCCGCCCGGTGATCGCGATCGTGGTCGCCCCCCGGTCGAAGGCGACCCGCAACGGCTCGATGACGTCGCCGGTGGAGCCGGAGTGCGTGATCGCGATGGCCACGTCGCCGCTGCGCAGCTGCACGGCGTTGGTCACCGCGAGGTGCGGGTCCATGTGGGCGTGGGCGATGAGGCCGATCCGGAGCAGCTTCTGCGCCAGGTCCTGGCCGACGAGGGAGGAGGCCCCGACGCCGTAGACATCGATGCGGCGGGCGGTCGACGCGGCGGCGACGGCGGCCCCCAGCGTGACGGTGTCGAGCCCGGCGGCGGTGTCGGCGAGGGTCTGCTGCTCGTCGTGGGCGAGCTTGGCGACCACGTCGGCGATCGGGTCGTCCACCGCGATGTCGGCGGTGACGGCGGGGGCCCGGCCGGACTCCTGGTGCGCGGCGAGGCCGGCCAGGGCGAGGCGCAGATCCCGGTAGCCGGGGTAGCCGAGGAGCCGCGCGGTGCGGACGACGGTGGCCTCACTGGTGCCGGTGCGCTCGGCGAGACCGGTGACGGTGAGGGCGGCGCAGCCGGCCGGGTCGCCCGCCACGGCTTCGGCGACCAGCTGCATCGAGCGGGTCATGGAGGGGGCGAGGGTCCGGACCTTGGCGGCGAGGGCCGCCGGGGCCGGCGGGGACTCGCTGCTGAAACTTTCCTTCACGTCTTGGGTCACATCTGAAAGATATTTTCAACCCGGGGGCCCGTCAACCCCTCTTTGGTCCCTACCTCTGGCAGGACCTCCGGGGGGTGGCCCCCTCGTGCGGGCGCACAATGGGGGCATGGAGTCGAACCCCCTGGAGCAGGCCCTGCACACCGCCCGCGCGCTCGTCATGGCCGACCTGGCGGCGGGCGACGTCGCCGAGGCGGACATCGTCTCGCTGGTCGAGGACGCGGTGACCCACCGCCGGTGGTGGGTGGAGCAGTGGCCCGAGGGCGCGGAGTTCCTGGCCGGGCTGGTCGCCCAGGACGTGCAGGACGCGCTGCTGGACCGGTACGGGCGGTGGCCGGTGTGCCCCGTGTGCGCCGAGGAGCCGCACGCGCTGGACGTGGAGCCGGAGCTCGGGCCCGACCCGCACTGGGTCTGCGCCAAGGCGGCCGTCGCGGTGGCGCCGGTGGGGGCGCTGGGCGGGGTGCTGCGGCGGTGACGGTCTACATCGATCCGCCCACCTGGCCCGGACACGGCCGCCTGTGGTCGCACCTGGTCAGCGATGTGTCATTCGAGGAACTGCATGCCTTCGCCGCCGCGATCGGGTGTCCGCCGCGCGCCTTCGAGCGCGATCACTACGACGTGCCCCAGACGCACTACGCGGACGCGGTGCGGGCCGGGGCGCGGGAGATCGGCTCGAAGGAGCTGGTCCGGCGCCTCACGGACGCGGGGCTGAGAAGGCCGAAGGGGAGACCGGCGCCGGGCGGCCGCCCTTGAGGCTCTGCGCGCTCTTCGTGCCCTTCGAACTCTTCGCGATCAGCCGCGACCGGCCGCCCTCACCGCCGCCGCGCTGGAGGTGCAGCGCCACCCCCACCGCCGCCAGGGCCAGGACCGTCATCGCCGCGCCCGCCCAGGCCGTGGACGCGAAGCCGAAGTCCAGGTCGATCACCGTGCCGCCGAGCCACGGGCCGCTCGTGTTGCCCAGGTTGAACGCCGCCGTCGTGGTGGCCCCGGCCAGCGTCGGGGCGGCCCCGGCCACGTTGAACATGCGGGCGTTCAGCGCGGGCGCCGTGAAGAAGGCGGACAGGCCCAGCAGGAACGCCAGCGCGATGACCGCGACCTGACTGGAGGCGAACAGGGCCAGCGCCACCAGGAACACTGTGGACGCCGTGATACCGCTCAGCAGCACCCCGAAGAGGTGCGCGTCCGCGACCCGGCCGCCGATCATCGTGCCGATCAGCGCGCCCGCCCCGAACAGTCCGAGGATCCACGGCACCCAGCCCGAGTCGAGGCCCGCCACGTCCGTGAGCAGCGGCGCCAGGTAGCTGAAAGCACAGAACACCCCGCCCGCCGCGAGCGCGGTGATCACGATGGCCAGCCAGACCTGCCGGTCCCGGTAGATCGCCAGCTCCCGCTTCAGCTCCGGCTTCTTCTCGGGCAGCGGGATGTGCGGGATGCGCGTGGCGACGCCGACCAGGGCCACCGCCGAGGCCGCGCCGACCGCCCAGAACGCCGAACGCCAGCCGAGGTGCTCGCCGAGGAAGGCCCCCAGCGGCACGCCCAGCACGTTGGCGACGGACAGGCCGCCGATCATCACGGCCATCGCCCGCGCCCGCGCGTTCACCGGGACCATCGCGATGGCCACGGCCGCGCCGACCGCCCAGAAGCCCGCACAGGCGAGCGCGCTCACCACCCGGGAGACGAAGAGGATCTCGTACGTCGGGGCCAGCGCGCCGGCGATCTGGCCGAGGCCGAACACCGAGATCAGCGCGATCAGCGTGGTGCGGCGGGGGAGCCGGAGCGTGGCGACGGCCAGCAGCGGGGCGCCGACCACCATGCCGATCGCGAACGCGGATATGAGGAGCCCGGCCTGCGGGATCGACACGTTCATGTCGTCCGCGATCGGCGGGAGCAGGCCCGACAGCATGAACTCGCTGGTGCCGAGTGCGAAGACCGAGAGGCCGAGGATGTATACGGCCAGCGGCATGGGAGCGCGGCGGGAGGGAGAGTCGGGCATGACTCGTCCCAACACCGGAGAGCGCCTCCGCATTCCCGGCGTCGGGAGGAGGGCGTGTCCGCGCACGCCCCCGTCACGTCGGCGGCTTTCCGCCGGCCCCGTCAGCGGCTTCGTCAGTGGCTCCGTCGACGGCTCCCTCGGCCGCTCCCTCGGCCCCTCCGTCAACGGCTACGTCACGCGGGAAGCGCGTGCAGCTTCTTGCCGTGGAGGGCGAAGACGCGCTTGCCGTCGGTGGCCACCAGCCAGGCGTGGTAGTCGCCGGACTTGTCGTTGAACGTCCAGCGCAGGCCGCCGGTCTTCGCGTCGAAGGCGTGGATGCCGCCCTGCTTGTCGAGGTCGGTGGCTCCGAAGAGCGTGCCGCCCACCTTGACGAACTGCCGGGGCACCTGCCCGCCCGCGTCCTTGAGGGCCGTGGACTGCCAGATCTTCTTGCCGGTCCCCGGCTCAACGGCCCACAGCGTCCGGCCGCTGTCCGCGAGGTAGAGCACGTCCTCCAGGAGGGTCGGCTCCCGGAAGGTGGTGAACTCCTCGGCCCGCACGGACCACTTCTCGGACCCGTCGGACAGCGCGAAGGCCTGGAGCAGTCGGCCCTGCGGGACGATGACCAGATCCTGGTGGACGACGAAGGGCCCGTAGCTCGTCTTCGTCGTCTTCTGCGTCCACACCTGCTTGCCGGTGGCGGTGTCACGGACCGTGAGGTTCTTCTTGAAGTCGGTGTAGACGAGATAGCGGCCCCGCACGGCGGCGTGGATGCCGTTCTGCTCGGTGCCGAGGTCGCGCTGTTCCTTCCAGGCGACCTTGCCCGTGCCGCTGTTCAGCGCGGCGATCACATTGGTGTGGGACGAGCCGTCGGCCTCCAGGATCTCGGCGATGACGTACACCTGCTCCGCGTCCACCGCGACCGGCCGGGGCTGCCGGTACTCCTTGCCGAGGCGGCTGCGCCACGCCTCCTTGCCGGACCCCGGTACGTAGCCGGCGACGCTGCCGTCGTACTTGCCGCTCTCCAGGTACAGGGTGCCGTCGCCGAGCAGCAGCGGCGCACCGGGCACCGCCGCGTCCGGCAGCGACCACCGCTCCTCGCCGGTCGCTCCGTCGAAGGCGGCCAGCGGATCACCGCTCGCGATCACCACGCCGTCCACGGCCACGAGTTCGTCGTTGTCCCCGTAGGTCTGCGCCGACGTCGACTTCGTCCACAGCGGCTCGGGGGCCTTGCCGTCGGCGGGCGCCTTCCCGTTCTCGGGGGACGCGGTGCCCGGCGGCGGCGTGCTGCCTTCGCCGCCCGTCGCGAGCTCGTCCTCGCAGCCGGTCAGTCCGGCTCCGAGCGCTGCCACCGTGATCCCGCCTCCGGCCAGGCGCAGTATGCGCCGCCGGGAAGACCTGCCGACCGTCGTGCCGAGTCCCTTGGACATGTCGCTGTACCCCCGTGGAGTTCTCTGAGCAGAAGGATGCGTGGACAGACGCGCGGACAGGTGCGCGGTCGGATCCGTGGAAGGCTGAGCCGTCCGCGCTGACCGCGGGTGTGTGCATCTGCGATGCGAGACGTTATCGGTCGCCGGGCTTCACCGGTCGTGCTCGGGCGCGACCGGGACGACACCGTGAACGAACCGGAACATTCACCGGGCGATCATCACCGGGCAATCGTCACCGGGCAATCGTCATCGGGCGATCGCTACCGGGTGATCGTCATCGGGCGATCGTTGCCCTGTGATCGTCACCGTGCGGTGGGGCCGGACGAGGCCAGCAGCTCCAGCTCCGTCGCCAGGTTGTGCCGGGCCCGCGCCTCCCACACGGCCGCGCCGTGCGGGGTACGGAACAGTCTCGGCAGGTCGAGAAGTTGCCGCAGCACCGCCGCCCGGCCCTCCCGGAACGCCCCGTCCGGGACGAATCCGTACTCCTCCCGGACCCGGGCCGCGTACGCCCCGTACTCCTGCGGGTTACCCGCCAGGACCGCGAGGTCGGCGTCGCACAGCGCCTCGCCGTTGCGGTCGCCTTCGGCCGGGTCGTGCGTGAGGGTCAGGCGGACCAGCCGGGCGACCTCCGCCACCACCGCCTCCGGCACCCCTGCCTCGGGCAGCGCCCGCTCGGCGAGGGCGGCGCTGCGCTCCTCGTTCTCCGTCCGGTCGGGCCGGTACACCGCGTCGTGGAACCAGGCGGCGAGGCGTACGGCGTGCACATCGGCGGCGTGCCCGGCCAGGGTGTCGATGCCGTCCAGGACGGCGGCCAGGTGGGCGGTCGTGTGGTAACGGCGCTGCGGCTCGGCCCAGCGGGCGAGGAGATTCTCGGCGTACGGCAGCGGATCGGGGCCGTCCGCCCCGGCGCGCGCGGCGAGCAGCGTGTCGTGCCACCGGTCGCGGAGGCCGGCATCGCGCTCCGCGTCGTCGCGGGGGCCGGCATCGAGGAGACCCGCGTCGTCGCGGGGGCCGTGGTCGTCAGGGGCGGCGCCGTGGAGGTCGGCGTCGAGGGAGGGGGAGCCGTGCGGGCGGGGGCTGTCCGTCATGGGACGACTCTAGGACCGGCGGCTCCAGGGCGGACGGCTCCGGGACCGGCGGCTCCGGGACCGGCGGCTCCAGGGCGGACGGCTTAGGGACCGGCGGCTCCAGGGCGGGCGGCTCGACGTGGGGCCCGTCCGGCCCCCGGACCGCCCCTTGTCGCCCCGCTGGACTGTCATTACCGTGCGCCCGTGATGATGGATCTGAACGCGGACCTCGGCGAGGGCTTCGGCAACTGGACCCTGACCGACGACGACGCGCTCCTCGCGTGTGTCACCAGCGCCAACGTGGCCTGCGGCTTCCACGCGGGCGACGCCTCCGTCATGCGGCGGGTCTGCGACGCGGCGGCGGCCGGCGGGGTACGGATCGGGGCGCAGGTCTCCTACCGGGACCTGGCCGGGTTCGGGCGCCGTTCGATGGACGTGCCCCCCGCCGAGCTGACCGCCGAGATCGCCTACCAGATAGGCGCGCTGCGGGTCTTCGCGGAGGCCGCCGGGTCCGCCGTCTCGTACGTCAAGCCGCACGGCGCGCTCTACAACCGGGCGGTCTGGGACGACGAGCAGGCCGCCGCCGTCGTCGCGGGCGTCCGGCTCGCGGGCGGCAGCCCGGCCGTGCTCGGGCTGCCCGGATCGCGCCTGCTCGCCCATGCCGCCGATGCCGGGCTGCGCGCCGTGGAGGAGGCCTTCGCCGACCGCGCGTACACCCCGCGGGGCACTCTCGTCCCGCGCGGTGAGCCGGGCGCGGTGGTGCACGACCCGGACGACGTCGTACGCCGGAGCGTCGGCATGGCCGTCGAGCGGGCGGTGACCGGGGCGGACGGCAGCCGGATCCCCGTCTCGGCGCGCTCGCTCTGCGTCCACGGGGACACCCCGGGCGCTGCGGCCCTCGCCCGTCGGGTGCGGGCCGCGCTGGAGGAAGCGGGCGTCGAGGTACGGGCGTTCGCGTGAGCGCCCGCGAGGTCGGCCCCGGCCCCGGCCCCGGCCCCGTGCGCGTGCTTCCGGGGGAGGCGCGCGTCCTTCCCGCCGGGCCGCACGCGCTGCTCGTCGAGCTGGCCGACGGCGAGCACGCCGAGGCCTTCCACGCCGAGCTGCTCCGCCGCCGCGAGCGCGGTGAGCTGCCCGCCGTACGAGAGATCGTCCCGGCCGCCCGCACGGTGCTGCTCGACGGGATCGCGGAGAGCGGGCCCGGGGCCCGGGCCCGGTTCGCCCGCGACCTCGCCTCGTGGCGGGTGGGGCCGCCGCGGCGCGAAGACCACAATGTGGTGGAGATCCCCGTCGTCTACGACGGGCCCGACCTCGACGAGGTCGCCGCGCTCTGGGGCGTCGAGGCCGGGGAGGTGGCCGCCCTGCACTCCCGTACCGCGTTCCGGGTGGCGTTCTGCGGGTTCGCCCCCGGGTTCGGCTATCTCACGGGGCTGCCCGAACGGTTGCATGTGCCCCGGCGCACCACCCCTCGCACCCGGGTTCCGGCCGGGGCGGTGGCCCTTGCCGGGCCCTACACCGGGGTGTACCCGCGCGCCTCGCCCGGCGGCTGGCAGCTGATCGGGCGGGTGCCGGACCCGGGGGCCCTGTGGGACCCGGGCCGGGAACCGGCGGCGCTGCTCGCGCCGGGGACGTCGGTCGGCTTCGTGGCGGTGGGGGCGGGCACATGACCTCCGCCGTGTCCCGCCTGTACGTCGTCCGGGCCGGGGCGCTGACCACGGTGCAGGACGCGGGCCGTCCCGGCTGGGCGCACCTCGGGGTCGGGCGCGCCGGGGCGCTGGACGGGCCCGCCGCCCGGCTCGCCAACCGGCTGGTGGGCAATCCGCCGGACGCCGCCGTCCTGGAGACCACGCTCACCGGGTGCGCGGTCAGCCCGGACCGGCCGGCCGTGGCCGTCGTCGGCGGGGCGGGCTGCCGGGTGACGGTCGACGGGCGGCCGGTGGCGTGGGGCGCGCCGGTGCGGGTGCCCGCGGGCGCGGTGCTGGACGCCGGCCCCGCCGAGTGCGGGCTGCGCGGCTATCTGGCGTTCGCGGGCGGGCTGGTGCCGGAACCGGTGCTGGGCAGCCGCTCGGCGGACCTCCTCTCGGGGCTCGGCCCCGCCCCGCTGAGCGAGGGCGACGTGCTCCCGCTGGGCGACCCGGCGGGGTGTGGTCCGCCACCGCCCGCCGGTCCCGTTCCCTGGCCGGGGGTCCCCGCCGAGCTGGTCCTCCCGGTCCATCCCGGGCCCCGCCACGACTGGTTCACCGAGGCCGCGATCCGGACGCTGCTCACCGCCGCCTACCGGGTCTCGCCGCACAGCAACCGCATCGGCCTGCGCACGGAGGGCCCGGCGCTGGAGCGGTCCCGCACGGGGGAACTGCCCAGCGAGGGCATGGTCCTGGGCGCGGTCCAGGTGCCGCCGGACGGCCGCCCGGTCGTCTTCCTCAACGATCATCCGACGACCGGCGGCTATCCGGTCGTCGGCGTCGTCCCCGAGCGGGCCCTCGCCGCGGCGGCGCAGGCGGTGCCGGGGACCCGGCTGCGTTTCGTCCGCGCGTGACAGCCGCGTCCCCGACCTCACAGGGCATTAGCCCTCAGGGGCGAGAAGAACCCGGGCCATTCCCCGTCGGCCACGCGGCGCATACGGAATGATCCTGCTCGATCCGGCCGGTCCGAGAATGTATGCGACCGGGCTCACCTGTGAAAACGCCCGCATCCGGGGCTCGGTTTCGGCCCTGCCCTGCAAGGAGAATTCCGCGAAAAGGCGACCGGGATATGGCCGAATCCCCCGTTACTGCGGAGTGAAGAGTTCTGGTAAACGCGCGTTGATTTCGAACCGTCGCCTTACACGGAGTTCGTCTGTGGTTGTCAGCACACATTCCGCTCTCCGTGCCCCATTGCCTCGTCGCCGCTGCGGTGGAACCATCTATGGCGTCAACTTCGCCTGTCGGTCCAGGGTTTCATGATGTCCCGTCGAATATCGGCCCGTGGGCGTGAAATCATCGAGAAGTGGAGTAGGTCTTGAAGATACTGCAGTCCCGAATATTCCGCACCGCAGCCGTGGCTGTTGGTTCCACAGCCCTCACGATGATGATGGCGACTTCCGCTTCGGCGTCGAATCAGGGATACGCCTACGGTAAGAACGGTCTCGGGTACGGCTATTTCGAGAGTTACGGAGACTATTTCTACATCAACGACACCAAGGCGGACGGCCACTCCGCCGTCCTCGTCTGGCAAGCCAGTGGTGGGCGTGTCGGTGATGAGTGGGACAAGGACGGGGCGAACAACGGCTGGACCAAGGTGAACCGCAATCTCCCTGAAGAGGACAGCCTCCAGTACAAGGTCTGCTGGGGTGAGTGGAGCACGCAGTACATCAACCACAGCAGCTGTGGCGCTTGGGAAGCGGGCTCGGTCTCCGGATAGCCGCGGCGCAACAGTGCTCCCGTGCTGATCGCCGGCGGTCCGCCCCGCTCCCGGCCCATCGCCGAATCCGCGGCGCGCTGAGCGCCGCTCCCGAGCGCGGACCGGCCGTTGCCCGGGGCCGAACCGGTTCATCCGGACCACGAGACCGACGCGGCGGCGGCCCGGCAAGCCTGCCCGGAACCGCCGCCGCGCGTGTCTTCCGTACGTGTCTTCCGTACGCGTCTTCCGTACGCGTCCTTCGTACGCGTCTTCCGTACGCGTCCTTCGTACGCGTCTTCCGTATGTGTCTTCTGTACGTCCTGCTCCTTCACGCGCCCTTGAAGGTGCGCAGCCGCAGGGAGTTGCCGACCACGAAGACGGAGGAGAAGGCCATCGCCGCTCCGGCGATCATCGGGTTGAGGAGTCCGGCGGCGGCCAGCGGGAGGGCGCCGACGTTGTAGGCGAAGGCCCAGAAGAGGTTGGTGCGGATGGTGGAGAGGGTGCGACGGGAGAGGCGGATCGCGTCGGCGGCGGCGAGGAGGTCGCCGCGGACGAGCGTGAGGTCGCCGGCCTCGATGGCGGCGTCCGTGCCGGTGCCCATCGCCAGCCCCAGGTCGGCCTGGGCGAGGGCGGCGGCGTCGTTGACCCCGTCCCCGACCATCGCGACCGAACGGCCCTCGGACTGAAGGCGCTTGACCACGTCGACCTTGTCCTGCGGCATGACCTCCGCGTACACCTCGTCGATGCCGACCTCGGCCGCGACTGACTCCGCCACGGCCCGGTTGTCGCCGGTGAGGAGGATCGGGGTCAGACCGAGGGCGCGGAGCCGGCGGATGGCCTCGGCGCTCGTGTCCTTCACCGCGTCGGCGACCTCCAGCACCGCGCGCGCCTCACCGTCCCAGGCGACGGTGATCGCGGTGCGCCCGGCGGCCTCCGCGGCCTTCTTCGCCTCGGCGAGGTGGTCGGGGAGCCGGATCTCCCACTCGGCCAGGAGCTGTTCGCGCCCGACGAGGACGGCGTGGCCCTCGACGACTCCCTGGACGCCGAGTCCGGGGATGTTCTGGAAGTCCTCGGGGGTGGGGAGGGGGCCGGCGGCCTCGGCGGCGGCGGTGGCGACGGCTTGGGCGATGGGGTGTTCGGAGGCGTTCTCCAGGGCTCCGGCGAGGCGGAGGACTTCGGTTTCGGTGGTGGTGGGGGTGGTGTGGGTGGTCTGGAGGGTCATGCGGCCGGTGGTGACGGTGCCGGTCTTGTCGAGGACGATGGTGTCGGCGCGGCGGGTGGTTTCCAGGACTTCGGGGCCCTTGATGAGGATGCCGAGCTGGGCGCCGCGGCCGGTGCCGACCATGAGGGCGGTGGGTGTGGCGAGGCCGAGGGCGCAGGGGCAGGCGATGATGAGGACGGCGACGGCGGCGGTGAAGGCGGCGGTGAGTCCGGCGTCGTTGCCGAGCCAGAAGCCGAGGGTGCCCAGGGCGAGGGCGATGACGATGGGGACGAAGACGGCGGAGATGCGGTCGGCGAGGCGTTGGGCGGAGGCTTTGCCGTTCTGGGCGTCCTCGACGAGTCGGGCCATGCGGGCGAGCTGGGTGTCGGAGCCGACGCGGGTGGCTTCGACGACGAGGCGGCCTCCGGCGTTGAGGGTGGCCCCGGTGACGGAGTCGCCGGTGGTGACCTCGACGGGCACGGACTCACCCGTCAGCATGGAGGCGTCCACGGCGGAGGAGCCCTCGACCACGGTCCCGTCCGTCGCGATCTTCTCCCCGGGACGGACCAGGAAACGGTCCCCGACCTGCAGCGCGGCGGTCGGGATCGTCGTCTCGACGCCGTCACGCAGGACCGTGACCTCCTTCGCCCCCAGCTCCATCAGCGCCCTCAGCGCCGCCCCGGCCTTCCGCTTCGAGCGGGCCTCGAAGTAGCGTCCGGCGAGGATGAACGCCGTCACGCCGGCCGCGGCCTCCAGGTAGATGTTCGCGGCCCCGTCGCTGCGTGCGATGGTCAGCTCGAAGGGGTGCGTCATCCCGACCATGCCCGCTGTCCCGAAGAACAGCGCCCACAACGACCACAGGAACGCGGCCGACGTGCCGACGGAGATCAGGGTGTCCATCGTCGCCGCGCCGTGCTTCGCGTTCGTCCACGCGGCACGGTGGAACGGCCAGGCGGCGTAGACGACGACCGGGGCGGTCAGCGTCAGGGAGAGCCACTGCCAGTAGTCGAACTGGAGCGCGGGGACCATCGCCATCGCGATCACCGGTACGGCGAGGAGAACGGCGGTGATCAGGCGCTGGCGCAGGGAGGTGAGCCCGTCGTCCTCGCTCTCCGCCGCCGTGCCCGCAGTGCCCGTCGTGCCCGCCGTGTCCGTATCGTTGCTCCCGGGGGAGGCGGTGGACGCGGGTGGCGCGGGTGGCCGGGCGGTGTAGCCGGTGGCCTCGACGGTCGCGATCAGGTCCTGGACGGACACGTCGGCGCCCAGGTAGGTCACCTTCGCCTTCTCGGTGGCGTAGTTCACGGTGGCCTCGACGCCGTCCATCCGGTTGAGCTTTTTCTCGATACGGGCCGCGCACGAGGCGCAGGTCATCCCGCCGATCGCGAGCTCGACCGCGGTGGTGTCGGCGTCGGAGCCGGCGGCGGTGGTGTCGGTGGTGGCGGAGTGCGCGGACACGGGGTCCTCCCTGAAGCCGTCCTGATACCCCTAGGGGGTATCTCTTTCTCTCCCCATGTATACCCCCCGCCCCTATGAAGTGCAAGGGGTGATCGCGACGTATGCGCCCCGTTCCGCACCGGTGTGTGCGCGGCGCGCGTCACCCGACTGCGGGGTCGGCTCGCGCGCCGTCGTGGTCGTGCGTTCAGATAGAGGGCTGCGCTGCCCGTCTACCGACCCGTAGGCTGGCCATTGGACTAGACCTATAGCTGCGTATCGGAGGAATGGGGACCCATGAGCAACCGTGCAGTCCTGGAGGTGATCGCGCTCGACCCGGCGGACGCGGTCGCTGCCCAGGCCGGTGGTGCAGACCGCCTCGAACTGGTCACCGACATGGCCGCCGACGGTCTGACCCCGTCGCGGGAGACCTTCGCGGCGATCAGGTCCGCCGTGGACATCCCGCTGCGCGTGATGCTCAGGGTGGCGGACGGCTTCGCCGCCGGTGACATCGATGTACTGGTCGGCAGGGCCCGCGAGATGCGGGAGGCGGGGGCCGACGCGTTCGTGTTCGGCTTCCTCGACGCGGAGGGCCACGCCGACCTCGTCGCCGTCGAGCGGCTCGTCGCCGAGCTGGACGGCTGCCCGTGGACGTTCCACCGGGCGATCGACCGGGCCACCGACCGCGACGCCCTGCGCAAGCGGCTCGCGGACCTGCCCGGCCTCGACACGTTCCTCACGGCGGGCTCGCCGGCCGGGGTGGACGCCGGCATCCCGACCCTCCTGGCCGAGGCGGCCCGTACCGGCGAGCCGGGATACGAGGCGCAGGTCCTGGTCGGCGGCGGCCTCCACCTGCACCACCTGCCCCGGCTGCGGGCGGGCGGGATCGACGCCTTCCACATCGGCGGCGCCGCCCGGCCCGGGGGCTGGTCGGCCCCGGTGGACGCGGCAGCCGTACGGGAGTGGCGCGAGGCGCTGGACGCCTGACGGCGGAGGGGCGGGAGCGGAGCCGACCGTGTCCACGTGTCCCGCCCCTCCGCCGTACCGCTACGCCAGCGCCGCCGGCAACGGAGCCGCGTGCAGCACCGTGAGCCCGGAGACCGCACGGGTCAGCGCCACGTACAGCCGCCGCAGCCCGGTCCGCTCGTCCGGCTCGCCGTCGACCACGGCCGCCGGTTCGTCGAGCACCACGTAGTCGTACTCCAGGCCCTTCGCGAGCGACGCGGGCACCAGCGTCAGCCGGGACGCGGCGGTCGTCTCCTCACCGGGGGAGAGATACGCGTGGCCCGCCGCCGTCAGGGCCGCCGCCAGCGCCGGGATCCGGGCGTCGGCGGCGATCAGCCCGATCGACCCCTCGTGGCGCAACGACTCCTCGCAGGCGGCGACGGTGGCCGAGTCCAGCACCTCCGGGGACGGGATCTCCCGTACGACCAGCGAACCGGGCGACTCACGCACCGACTCCACCGCCGCGAGCCCCGGCGAGATCACGGGCAGCAGCCGGGACGCGTACGCGATGACCTCGCGCGGCACGCGGAAACCGGCGGTCAGCTCCTCCACCACGGCGTCCGCCTTGCCCAGGTGGAACAGCGCCTCGCCCCAGCTCTCCGTGGACCACGGGGTCGTCCCCTGGGCGAGATCCCCGAGCACGGTCGCCGAACCGGTCGAGCACCGCCGCCCCACCGCCCGGTACTGCATGGGGGAGAGGTCCTGCGCCTCGTCGAGCACGACATGGCCGAGCGAGTGCGTACGGGCGATGAGGTCCCCCGCCTCGTCGATCAGCACGGCGTCGGCAGCCGACCACTTCGCGGACTTCACGCTGCGGGCGGGCTTCGCCCACAGGAGCCGCTTCTGCTCGCCCTCGTCCAGCAGGCCCTCCGCGTGCGCGGCCAGGAACTCCGCGTCGGAGAGCAGCCGCAGCACCACCTTCGCCGGGTCCACGGCGGGCCAGACAGCCTTGACGGCCGCCTTCACCGCGGGGTTCCGGGCGACCGCGTTCTGCACCCGGTCGTCGGGCGCCTCCCCGGCCTCCTCCATCCGTACGAGGACGGCGTGCGCGATCCGCTGCGGCAGCGCCTCGTGCGCGGCCCCGTACCGCATGTCGCGGGCCAGCAGCTCGTCGACCATCTCCTGGACCTCGTACGCGGGCACGCGCCAGCGCCGGGACCCGCGCACCACGACGACGGGCTCGGCGGGCGGGGTGACGTGCGAGCGGATCGCCCGCCGCAGGACCTCGGCCATGCGGGCGTCGCCCTTGACGACGGCGGTGGCCGCCTCGTCCTCGCCCCGGACCTCGACGCCGGTGCGCACCAGGTCGTCGACGGTGGCCTGCTTCACCTCCAGCTCGCCGAGGGCGGGCAGGACCTGCTCGATGTAGTGCAGGAAGGAACGGTTCGGCCCGATGACGAGGGTGCCGGTGCGGGCGAGCCGCTCGCGGTGCGCGTACAGCAGGTACGCCACCCGGTGCAGACCGACGGCGGTCTTCCCGGTGCCGGGCCCGCCCTGCACGCAGACGGTCCCGCCGAGGCCGCTCCGTACGATCTCGTCCTGCTCGGGCTGGATGGTGGCGACGATGTCGCGCATCGGGCCGACGCGCGGCCGCTCGATCTCCGCCTGGAGGAGCCGGCTGGTGTGCTCGGCCTCGGCGGGGTCGGTGAGGTGCTCGTCCTCGTACGCGGTCAGCTCACCGCCGGTGTAGCCGAAGCGGCGGCGCAGCCCCACGTCCTGGGGGTTCGTGCGGGACGCCTGGTAGTACGGCTGGGAGACCGGCGCACGCCAGTCGATGACCATGGGGTCCCCGGCGGCGTCGTGGACGTGCCGGCGCCCGATGTAGAACCGTTCGCCCTCCGCGCCCTCGGCCAGCTCGCCGCCGACGGCGTGCAGATAGTCGAGGCGGCCGAAGAACAGCGGGGTGTGCGAGAGGTCGGCGAGCGCCTTGATGCGGTCGTCGATCTGGGCCTGGAGCACGGCGGCGTTGACCCAGTTCGCGGTGACGTCGCGGATGTCGAGGGCCTGCACGTCCTCGCGCATCCCGCGCAGGGCGGCACGGGACGCGGCGAGATGGGCGCGCTCGTGCGCCAGGGGGTCGGTGGCGCCGGTGGGATCGGGTGGGGAATCGCTTTCGCTTACGTGCGCGGGCACGGTGTTGCCTCCGGCTCTTCAACGCAGGACGGCGGACCGGACGCGCCGCGGTGCCATGGCGGCACGCGCGGCGGAGGGGTCCGCTGGGAAGGTACGTATCCGTCGGGTGTCGGCCGGTTTCCGTCCGGTCGGCGGCGCTCCCGGGGGCCGATGACACGGCGCGGGAGGCGGGCAGACCCGCGATTGTAGCCACGGAGCGGGGCGGCGGCGAACCGGAATACGGGCCGCCGGGCCCCTCCCCGGGGCGGAGACGCCAGGGATACCCGTAGGGGACGCGCGCGCCCGGAGCGGTACCGGAGGGCTACCCGCCCGCTCACCGGGTTCCGTCCGCGGGCCGACGCGCCCGAACGGGTGACGGGAGCACCATGGATGCATGAGCACAGCCACTCTGAACCCACGCAGGACCGGCCCCGCGCACGGCGCGACCGCGGCCACCGGTCACCACCGACCCCACCGCGTCGGCGACGCGGTGCGCGCCGTGAAGGTGTTCGTGACGGCGGCGTTCGGCGTCGTCGTCCTGGGGGAGTACGCGGAGGAGGCGGGCGTCGTCGGCCGGGGCCGCTGAACGCCCGCCCTCCCGGCAGCCTCAGCCGTCGGCGAGCAGCTCGTCCGCGTCGACGATGCGGTACGCGTACCCCTGCTCGGCCAGGAACCGCTGGCGGTGCGCCGCGAAGTCCTGGTCGATGGTGTCGCGGGCGACGACCGAGTAGAACCGGGCCTCGTGCCCGTCGGCCTTCGGACGCAGGACCCGCCCCAGCCGCTGGGCCTCCTCCTGCCGCGACCCGAAGGTCCCGGAGACCTGGATGGCGACGGTCGCCTCCGGCAGGTCGATGGAGAAGTTGGCGACCTTGGACACGACGAGAACACTGATCTCGCCCTGGCGGAACGCCTCGAAGAGCTTCTCGCGCTGGGCGTTGCTGGTCTCGCCCTTGATCACGGGGGCGTCCAGATGCTCGCCCAGCTCGTCGAGCTGGTCGATGTACTGGCCGATGACGAGGGTCTGCTCGCCCTGGTGCTTGCGCACCAGCGCCTCGGTCACCTTCCGCTTGGTCGCGGTGGTGGCGCAGAACCGGTACTTCTCCTCCGTCTCGGCGGTCGCGTAGGCGAGCCGCTCGGAGTCGGTGAGATTGACCCGGACCTCGACGCAGTCGGCGGGCGCGATGTAGCCCTGCGCCTCGATCTCCTTCCACGGGGCGTCGAACCTCTTCGGCCCGATGAGCGAGAACACGTCGGACTCCCGCCCGTCCTCCCGCACCAGCGTCGCGGTGAGCCCCAGCCGCCGCCGGGCCTGGAGGTCGGCGGTGAACTTGAAGACGGGCGCGGGCAGCAGGTGGACCTCGTCGTAGACGACCAGGCCCCAGTCGCGGGAGTCGAACAGCTCAAGGTGCGGGTAGACGCCCTTCCGGCGGGTGGTCAGCACCTGGTAGGTGGCGATGGTGACCGGCCGGATCTCCTTCCGCGTCCCGCTGTACTCGCCGATCTCGTCCTCGGTCAGCGAGGTCCGCTTCACCAGCTCGTGCTTCCACTGCCGGGCGGAGACGGTGTTGGTGACGAGGATCAGGGTGGTGGCCTTGGCCTCGGCCATGGCACCGGCCCCGACGAGGGTCTTCCCGGCCCCGCACGGCAGCACCACCACCCCCGACCCGCCGTGCCAGAACCCCTCGACGGCCTGCTTCTGGTACGGCCGCAGCGACCAGCCGTCCTCGGCCAGCTCGATCGGATGGGCCTCGCCGTCGACGTACCCCGCGAGGTCCTCGGCGGGCCACCCCAGCTTGAGCAGGGTCTGCTTGACCTGCCCCCGCTCGGAGGGGTGCACGGCCACGGTGTCCGGGTCGATCCGCGCCCCGACCAGCGGCTGCATCTTCTTCGACCGGAGGATCTCCTCCAGCACGGGCCGGTCGGTGCTGGTGAGCACGAGCCCGTGCACGGGGTGCTTGGACAGGGTGAGCCGCCCGTACCGCGCCATCGTCTCGGCGATGTCGACCAGGAGCGCGTGCGGCACGGGGTAGCGGGAGTGCTCGACCAGGGCGTCGACGACCTGCTCGGCGTCGTGCCCGGCGGCACGGGCGTTCCACAGCCCGAGCGGGGTGACCCGGTACGTGTGGATGTGCTCGGGCGCACGCTCCAGCTCCGCGAACGGCGCGATGGCACGACGGCAGGCGTCCGCCCGGTCGTGATCGACTTCGAGGAGCAGCGTCTTGTCGCTCTGGACGATGAGGGGTCCGGTCACGCGCTTCGGCCCTTTCTGCGGGGTACGGCCACGGCTGCGGCCAAACGTCCAGTGTGCCGCATCGGGGGGCGGGGCGGGGTGGGCGCTGCGGTCAGCCTCCGGCGCGGGGCCTGCGCTGCGGCCCGAAGCGCACCGGGACGCCCGGGGAGTACAGCACGCTCACCGGCTCCCCGGCCGGCGCGGGCAGCCCGCCCGCCGCCACCAGGTCCTCATCGCACTCCAGGAGCTCCGCCCGGTGCAGGGGCCACTGGGGGTGCGCGTTGGGAAGGTGGACGGTCCGCCCGAAGAAGTCACCGTGCAGGGCCCACCGTGCGGTGAGGAAGTGCTCCAGGGGTGTCGGCTCCTCGATCGGCTGCCCGGCGCGCAGCACGATCCTGCTCCGCGCACCGCGAGGACCGGGCCACCGCCGGGTGCTCGTGTACGTGAGGGTGTCGCCGGAGCGCTCGATGTCCATGCGGGACCACACGTACGGCAGCCGGAACGCGGCCCGCGCCACGAGGACCGGGATCAGCCGGGAGGCGTCGAGGGACCGGAAGACGACGCCGCGCCGCCCGTGCCCGTCCACGGAGTACAGCCGGACGTTGGTCTCGGGGAAGGACCCGAGGTACGGAATCCCCGGCAGCCCGAGCCCGCTCACCCGGTGCATCCGGAACGCCACGAGCCCCACGTAGGTCGTCGTCCCGTCGAAGGTGTCGGGCACGGTGCCCGGCGGCAGCAGCGGAGCGACGTCCGCCGGGTCGACGGCCCAGTGCAGGAACGCCAGGTCCAGCCAGGACTGGGTGAGCAGCGGGGGCATCGGCGCGGCGGGCGGGGCCGGCGACACGGGCTCGGGGGGAACCGGGCCGGGGGCGGGGCGGGCTGTGGCCATGCCCGCAGCATCGCAGACGGACACGAGGTCGGAGCCGGAACGGCAGAGAGCCGCGAGCCCAGGCCTCAGCCGAGATAGGGCCGGTCGCGGTCCTCCGCAAAGTGGCGCAGCCGGAGGCGCTGGGTGTGGTGCATGGGCAGGGCGTCCAGCTTGTCCGGAGCCACGAACCGGACCTCCGTGCTCTCCTCGGAGACGGTCAGGGAGCCGCCGGTCACCCGGGCGGTGAAGCAGACGTTGAACTGCCGACGGACCTCCCCGTCGCTGTACTCGATGATGTGCCGGGGGTCGGTGTATGTGCCGACGAGTCCGGTGATCTCGACATCGAGCCCGGTCTCCTCCTTGACCTCGCGCACAGCGGTGCCGGGGAGGGAATCCCCCAGGTCCATCCCGCCGCCCGGTAGCGCCCACAGGCCGTTGTCGCGGCGGCGCTGCAGCAGGATGCGTCCCTGATCGTCGGTGACGACGGCGGAAGCCGCGACGACCATGCTGTTGGGCTCGGGTGCGTTGGGGTCGTCGTAGTACTCGGTCCGTGCCATTGCGTCACCCTTCCACTGGCTGTGCGGACTTCCATACCGCCTCGAAGCTGTCCTCGTACGTGCCGAACATGCCTCCGCTGCCGCTGCTCCGGAGGTGCCACACAGGCGCGGCGTACGCGTTGACGCCCCAGACATGGGCGTTGACCAGAATCTCGTCGTCCGCGCGGTACAGGCTGTTGTAGAGCGTCGTCCCATGCGTACGGATCTCGATGCCCGGTTCGCTCGCCAAGGGGCGGTAGTGCATGAGCGCAAGCCGGCAGCGGGACTCGATGCCATGGCCGAAGCGCTCCTCCCGGCCCCGTTGCTGGACGTTGGCATCGTCCGCGTCCCCCACCGCGATCCGGATCGCGCACCCGTCCGCAGCCCGCTCCCGCAGCAGGTCGTTGAGCCGTGGGTAGGCCTCGTGCAGGAAGACGGCTCCGTACACGAGTACGTCGATCTGCCGACGCGCCTGGACGAGGAGATTGACGAAGGCGGACACCGGCAGGTCGGCCCGTTGCTCGTACAGCGCGACGAGTTCGGCACTGACGGCCCTGGCCGATCGCGCCTGCCTGAGCTGGGGCCACAGGGCGTGCACGTCCTCTCCCAGCGTCTCGGCGGCCCTGAGCGCGGTGCCGCGGCGAGGCGTGCGCCCGAGATTGACCCAACGCTCAACGGATTTGGGATCTACCTCGACGACGCGGGCGAGGTCTGTGTGCGTCCATCCTCCGGCGGCCATGACGGCACGTAAGCGCTCGTTCGTCATCCTGGTCTCCCCCCTCCACCTCCGGACGTGTCAGGGACGTTTTACAGGCTGTGGGACGTCCCGAAAGGGGAAACGTACGAGGTTCCGTCGTCCTGGTGACGAGTGTGACGATCACCGCATGAGTGAACCGATGCGATACAGCGCCCCGCCCGTCGAGCTGCCGCTGGGGATGGGCGTCGCGGACCCGGAGCCGGTCGAGGGGTGCGCCGGCTGCGGCGAACTGGCCGCCGTACGCAGCCGCGCGCGAGCCGTGGGCGACATGACCACCGTGTCCGATTGCAACGTCTATCTGCGCAGACACCCGCAGGGGCACGAGTGATCACGCGGAGCCGCACCAGAACGTCCGGGGGCAGGGTGGGCCCCTACCCCTTCCCGTCCTCCGCCAGCTCCGCGACCCCCGTGATCCGGTGCAGCGGGTACGTGCGGACCTCGTCGGCCGTGTGGTCGTACGCCGTGACGAAGCCGCCCTCCACGCGGACCGGGGCGATCACACGCTGGCTGGCCGCGCCGTCCGCGTTGACGTAGCCGATCCAGACCGCCGAGCCCGTCATCGCGGCCGCCTGGACCGTGGCCAGGGTCTCGGCGGAGGTGGTGCGGGGGAGGGAGCCGGGAGGCCTGGTGGACGACGGGTCCTCGGACGTGTCCTTGCGGATCACCGTGGCGGCCGTGTCGCCCGCGCGGATGGCCCGTACCGCCGCACCGAGCAGGGTGGCGTCCGGGACCGGCGGGCCCTCGGGGACCGGGACCGGAGGGGTGCGGGGCGGGGTGCGGCGGGCGCCGGCACGGGTGATCAGGACGTCGCCCTCGGCGGATTCGGCGGCCGGGGCGTAGCCCATGTCCCGCAGGGCCTCCAGGAGGGAGCCGGGGTCGGCCTGGGAGGCCAGGACCGTGGGGGCCAGGCGGCGGAGGCGGAGCCCGGTCGAGCGGCGGTCGGCCAGGATCTCGTTGAGGACCGCCTCGTCGTCGCAGCGTACGTACGCGGACGCGGACCCGATCCGCAGGTGCCCGTGGCGGCGGGCCACGTCGTCGATCAGATAGCTCAGCGGCTGCGGCACCGGCGTACGGCTGTGCGCGGCCAGGAACGCGTGCAGGTCGGCCGCCGCCTGCCCGGCGTCCAGGGCGCGGCGCACCGAACCGGGCGTGAAGCGGTACACCGTCGCCCCGCCCTTCGACTCCACGTCGGCCAGGACCGAGAGCGTCTCCGCCAGCGGGCGTTCCAGCGGGCCCGGCGCCACCGCCGTCAGGTCGGCCTGGAGCAGGACGTGGTCCAGGGGCTCGGGGACGAGCGGCGCGAGGAGGGCCGCCGCCGCGTCCGGGCCCTCGTCCAGGAGCGCGCGGGCCTGTGCGGAGAGCGCGCCCCGGCCCGTGATGCCCAGCAGCTCCGCCTCGTTGAGCGTCCACAGGGCGAGGCGGGAGCGGAGGTCCGTCCCCTCCGTCGAGGCCTCGGGAGTCGCCGCGCCCCGCAACGGGCGTTCCCAGCGCAGCCGTCGCAGCAGGGTTTCGGCGTCCGGCGCGGTGCCCGGCGGGAGTTCGGCGAACAGGGCCAGGACCCGGCGCCGTACGTCGGGGGCGGCCGAGCGGTCCAGCTCCGGGCCGAGTGCGGACAGCGCCCGGCCCTTGGCGTCCTGGCCGCCGACCAGGCCCGGGGTCCGGGTGGCGGCGAGCCAGGCGGCGGCGAGGTGTGTCCAGCGGTCCTCGGCGGACAGGTCGAGCCACTCGTCGGACGCCGGCGTCGGGGCGTACCGCTCCTCCGGCTCCCCATCGGAGGCCAACAGCCCCGCACCGTAAGCCAGTTCGACCCAGAACGCGGCGATCGGCTCCGTCACGTCGAGGGCGTTCGCGGTGCGCTTCAGCTCCCGTACGCTGAGCCCGCCCGCGCGCAGGATCGCGGGGCCGCCGCCGTTCCAGAGCTTCAGCAGCTCCTCGACGGTGGACAGCGCCGTGAACGCCTGCCCGGCCGCCGCCCTGTCCACAGCCTGTGGATCGCGTGTCGCCGCCGCCGCGACGGCCGGGGGGACCGGTTCCGGTACGCGGTGCGCGCGTCCGGCGCGCAGATGCAGGGCCGCCTCGCGCGGCAGGACCACCGTGCGGGTGGAGACCGGCAGCAGCAGGCCCCGGTCGCGCAGCCACTTCACGGGGGGAGTGGGGTTGGGCGTGACCTCCCCGTACGGCGGGCCCCACACCAGCCGGTCCAGGACCGACAGCGCCTCCGCCGGGGCCGTGTCCAGCAGTTCCGCCATCCGCGTCCGGTCCGTGAACAGGGCGGCGAGCGCGGCCACCGCGGACACCGGGTCGTGCGTGGCGGGCAGCCCGGTCGCCGTCAGGATCTCCTGGAGCCGGCCCGGCGACATCCCGGCCGTCGCTTCGGCGACCGTGGGGCCCAGGCCCGTCGGCGAGGGGTGCTGCGGGGACGGGACGAGCAGCTCGCGGGCGGTGCGCACCAGCCGCAGCCGGTCGTCCTCGCCCCACACCAGGGCCTGTTCGCGCAGCGTCGCGAGCGCGCCCGGCAGCGCGGTGGTGATCGCCGCCCCCGCGTCGTCGCGCTGGTCGCCGTCGTCCAGCCCGTCGCCGGTGAGCAGGGAGAGCAGCGTGCCGTACGGGGCCGGGTCCGGGGCCACCGCCAGCGCCTCGGCGGTCTGGAGCGCGAAACGGTCCAGGTGTTCCAGCGCGCGGACGACGGACGCCCGCGTGCCGGCCCGCGTGGCGAGCTGGGTGATGTCGTTCGGCACCGGGTTGAGGAGGTCGGGGCGGGCACGCAGCAGCCCGGCCAGCGATTCGTCGCCCCGGGCGCGCAGGGCTTCGGCGAGCGTGCGCGGTGGTGTGGTCGTCCCCATCCGTCCCACGGTAGCCGCTGGAACGCTACCGTCGGGGCAGGGCCGGTAGAGGGGATGCACCGCGTGGGGATCGAGAGTGACCAGCTCGTCTACGACTACCTGAGCCGGGTCGGCGACCTGGCCCAGCAGCAACAGCTGTCGTCGGGCGCCCGGATGCGCCTGGTTTCGACGCTTCGGGGCGAGATCGACCGGCAGCGCGGCACGGAGGGCGCGGACTCCCCGGCGACCGTGCGGCGCATCATCGGCCGACTGGGCAGCCCGGACGAACTGGTCGCCGCGGCGGCGGAGTCGGCCGACGGCACGGTCCCGCTGCCGTCCGCCCGGGCCGGGGCGGGGCCCGGCGGGCAGCAGCGGCGGACCTCCCTGCCCCGGCCCCGGGGCGGGCTCCTCCGCAAGGAGCCGAAGGAGCAGAAGGAGCCGAGGAAGCCGACGGAGCCCGCTCCGGGCGCGGGGGGCGGCCGGGAGGCGAAGGCCTTCAGGAAGCCGAAAGCCGGTTTCGGGTGGGGCGCGTCGCGCCGTGATCCCGAGGAGGGCGCCGGCGGTGCTCCCGGCGACGGTTCCGGCCGCGCTTCCGGTGGTGGTCCTGGTGATGTTTCCGGCCGTGATTTCGGGGACGTCTCCGGGAGCGCCACCGGTGGTTCTTTCGACGGTGCCTCCGAGGGGGCTTCCGGTGGTGTCTCCGAGGGGCCTTCCGGTGGTGTTTCCGGTGCTGCTTCCGGCGCGCGGTCCGCCGCCGTGCCCCGCCCGGCTCCCGCCCTCGACGACCGTGCGGCGGACGACGAACGCGTCCCCGTCCGCGACTGGCCCGACCCCTCCGCCCCGCACCTGCTCGGCCAGGACCAGCAGGCGGACGCGGACGGCGCGACCGACTGGTGGCGCCTGGAGCCGGGCCCCTTCGACGAGGGAACCGCCATCCCCGGGTTCCACGGCGGCATCGAGGCCCCGGAGCTGCTCGGGAGGCGGCGGCCGGGGCCCACCGAGAAGGACGCGGACGGCGAGAAGGACGCGGGCGGGGGGAGGAGCGAGGCCGAAGGCGCGGCCGGGGCCGGAGGGAAGGCCGGGGCGGAGGGTGAGGGGAGCGGGGCCGGGACCGCCGGGCGCCGCCGTGCCCTGCGCCTCGTGAAGCTCCGCCGCCGCAGGACCGCGGCGGTCGCCGAGCCCGAGGCCGCCGCCTCCGGCCCCCGCGGCGGCTTCGCCCACCCGCTGCTGCTCCTGGCCGCCGTCCTGCTCGTCGCCGGGGTGGTCACCGGATCCTGGCTGCCGCTGGCGGGCGGCTGGCTGATCGCGTACAGCTCGCGCACCCTCTCCCGTACGGAGGCGAAATGGGCGGCGCTCGGCCTGCCGGGCGTGGTGGCGGCCGGGGCCCTCGCATGGGTGTGGGGGCGGATGGAGGGGCGCTGGGGCGAGCCGATCCGCGAGGGCGCGATGCGCGACGTCCTGCTGGAGACCTGGCCGGTGGTCGTCCGTGTCGCCGCCGTCGCCTCCGCGCTCTACCTGGTGTGGCGGGCGCGGAGGCGGGCCGGCTGAGCCGGCCGCCCACGCCGCGCTCCCGGCGCCGGGCTGGACGAAGACCTCGCGGGCCGCCCCGGCGAAGAGCTGGGCGAAGGGCTGGGGGCTGGCGAGGGGCTGGGTGAGGGCTACTCCGTCATGCTGGTCTCGAACTCCTCCAGGATCTTGCCGGCGGCCGTGTAGCCGATGCCCGAGATCCACAAGCGGTCGTCGACCTTGAAGACCTTGTCGTTCTTGGCCGCCTTCAGCCCCTTCCACAGGCCGCTGTTCATCGTCTTCGTCGTCCCGGCCTTGCCCGGGTCGCCGTACGTCGACGTGAAGATGACATCCGCGTCCGCCAGGTCGATCTTCTCGGGCGACACGTCGTACGAGAACCCGTCCTTCGCCTTGTCCGTGATGGCGGGGCGGCCGGTGCCGATGTCGGCGAGGATCGAGCCGATGTAGTTCTGCTTGCCGTAGATACGGATCTCGGCACCCTCGACGAAGCGGACGAAGTTGACGTCCGTCGCGGCGGCCTTCTCCTTGCCGCCGAGCGCCTCCGTCACCTTCGCCACCTGGGTGTCGTAGGCGGCGAGGACCTTCTTGGCCTCGGCCTGCTTGCCGAGCGCCTCCGCGTGCACCTGGAAGTTCTCCTTCCAGGCACTGCCGGTCGCCTCCGTCATCACGGTCGGGGCGATCTTGCTGAGCTGCTCGTAGCGGTCCCCGTCACGGACCTTGCTGGTGAGGATCAGGTCCGGCTTCAGCGCGGCGACGGACTCCATGTTCGCGTTGGCGATCTCGCCGACCGGCGTGATGTCCTTCGTCTCGCTCGCGGGGAGGTAGGAGGGGAAGGCGTCCTCGGACGCCGAGTGCGTCGCGCCGACCGGCCGGACGCCGAGGGTGATCGCGGAGTCCAGCTCGCCGGAGTCCAGGACGACGACCCGCTTCGGAGACACGGGGACCTTGACGTCCCCGTTCGCGGTGGAGACGGTGCGCGTCTTCGCGGAAGAGCCGGAGGGCTCCGATGCCGGGTCGGAGGAGCCGCACCCGGCGAGGGCGAGCGCGGCGGTCACGGCGAGGGAGCCGGCGACGAGGGCTCGGCGGTCGCGGAGGAGGGGGGTCATGTCACAGATCCTTCTGGGAGGGGGAGGCCACCGGGGGCGGGGCCCAGGGGGCGCTCGGGACGACGAGTGGCGAACCTGTCACCGGGTCCGGGACGATCACCGCTTCCAGGCCGAAGACCTCGGCGACGAGCTCGGCGGTGACGACGTCCCCGGGCCGGCCCTCGGCGACGATCCGGCCCTCCTTCATGGCGACCAGACGGTCCGCGTACCGGGCGGCCTGGTTGAGGTCGTGGAGGACGGTGACGACGGTGCGGCCCCGGGTGCCGTCGGCCGAGGGGGAAGCCAACTGGCGTACCAGGTCGAGGACCTCCACCTGGTGCGCGATGTCGAGATACGTCGTCGGCTCGTCGAGCAGCAGCAGGTCCGTCTCCTGGGCCAGCGCCATCGCGATCCACACCCGCTGACGCTGACCGCCCGACAGCTCGTCCACCGACCGGTCGGCCAGCGCCGTGACGTCGGTACGGGCCATCGCGTCGGTCACCGCCCGCTCGTCCTCCTCCGACCACTGCTGCCACCAGCTCTGGTGCGGCTGGCGGCCCCGCGCGACCAGATCGGAGACGGTGATCGCCTCGGGCGCGACCGGGGTCTGCGGGAGCAGCCCGATGGACCGGGCGATCTGCTTCGTGGGAATCCGCGCCAGCTCCGTGCCGTCCAGCAGGACCGCCCCGCCGTGCGGCTTCAGCAGCCGGCCGAGCGCCCGCAGGGTGGTGGACTTGCCGCAGGCGTTCGGGCCGACGATGACGGTGACCTGCCCGTCGGGCACGGTGAGGTCCAGTTCGTGGACCACGGTGCGGTCCTCGTACGCGAGGGTCAGCGAGCGCGCGGCGAGCCTGCCGGTCCGCTGCGCCGTGTCGGTCGTCGGGCTCGGGCTCATGCGGTGCCTCCACTGCGGCCGCGGTGACCGCGGATGATCAGCCAGATCAGGTACGGGGCGCCGACCGCCGCCGTGAGGACGCCCACGGGCAGTTCGGTGGGCGAGAACAGCTTGCGGGCGAGCAGGTCGCCGAGGACGACGATCACCGCGCCCAGCAGCGCCGAGGACAGCAGCGGGATCTGCGCGGTCCGGGTCAGCCGGCGGGCGATCTGCGGGGCGAGCAGCGCCACGAAGTCCACCGGGCCCGCCGTGCCCGTCGCCACGGACGCCAGGACCACGCCGAGCGCGACCAGCCCGAGCCGTACGCGCCCCAGGCGCACGCCCAGCGCGGTGGCGGTGTCGTCGTCCATCGTGACGGTGCGCTGCGCGCGGGCCGCCCACGCGATGGCGGGCAGCAGGATCAGCAGCGCCCAGCCGATCGGGGCGGCCTCCGGCCAGCCGCGGCCGTTCAGCGAACCGGTCATCCAGATCTGCGCCTGCTGGGCGACGAGGTAGTCGCCCTTGGTCAGGAACAGCGTGGTCACCGACCGCAGCGCGATGGCGAAGCCGATGCCGATGAGCACGAAGCGGGTGGCGTGCAGGCCGCCGCGCCACGCGAAGACGTAGACGAGGGCCGCCGCCGCGATGCCGCCGGCGACGGAGAGGTAGGGCAGGACGGTGTACGAGGTGATGCCGAAGGTCATCGCGCCGACCGTGAGCGCGCTGGCGCCCTGGCTGATGCCGATGATGTCGGGGCTGGCCAGCGGGTTGCGGGCCACCGTCTGGATCAGCGCCCCGGCGATCCCGAACGCGGCGCCCACCAGCAGCCCGACGACCATGCGCGGCAGCCGCAGCGTGCCCACGACCAGCTCGGCCGAGGACGGCTGCCCGAGGATCACCTTCACGACCTCGCCGGGTGCGACGAAGCTCTCCCCGACGCAGAGGTAGCCGACGCAGACGGCGGCCAGCAGCACAACCAGGGCGATCGCCACGACGGAGGCCCGCCGGTGCAGCAGGAACCGGCCGCGCGGCCCGGCCCGCACGACGGAGTAGCCGGCGGGCCGGACCCGTACGGCCGTCGAGGTCTCGCTCATGCGGGCACCGCCTTCCGGCGTACGAGGGCGACCAGGAAAGGCACCCCGATCAGGGCCGTCATCACACCCGCCGGGACCTCGCCCGGCGGGAACACGATCCGGCCGACGACGTCCGAGACGAGCAGCATCACGGGCCCGATCAGCGCGGCCATGGGCAGCACCCAGCGGTGGTCGTTGCCGACGACGGCGCGGGCGATGTGCGGGACGGCGAGGCCGATGAACGCGATCGGCCCGGCGGCGGCGACCCCGACCCCGGTCAGCACGGTCGCCCCGAGGCCGCCGACGATCCGGACCGCCGCGACGTTCTGCCCGAGCCCCTTCGCCACGTCCTCGCCGAGCGCGAGCGCGTCCAGGCCTCGGGCGACGGAGAGCACGAGGGCCACGCCGAGGAGGAGGAACGGCCACACCTGCTGGACGACGTCCGACTCCCGCCCCGCGATCGAGCCCACCTGCCAGAAGCGGAACTCGTCCAGCGCGGCGGCGTTCGTCGTGAGGATCCCCACCGTCACCGACGCCAGCAGCGCGTTGATCGCCGCACCGCCGAGCGCGAGCTTCACCGGGGTCGCGCCGCCGCGCCCGCTGGAGGCGATGGCGTAGGCGCCGACCGAGGCGATCGCCGCGCCCCCGAAGGCGAACCACACATACCCGGTGAGCGTGTGGACCCCCGCGAACGCGATGGCCATCACCACCGCCACCGAGGCGCCCTGGCTGATGCCGAGGATGCCGGGGTCGGCGATGGGGTTACGGGTGATCCCCTGGAGCACCGTGCCCGCGAGGGCCAGTGCCGCGCCGACCATCAGCCCGATGAGGGTGCGCGGCACCCGCATCGAGCGGATCACCTCGGCGGCGTCGGAGTGCCCGCCGTGCAGCAGGACGTCGAACACCTCGCCCGGAGGGATGGAACGCGCCCCCACGGCGAGGCTCAGCAGGACCGCCAGCAGCAGGGCGAGCACGGCCGCGGCCACCGAGGCAGCGCGTCGGGAGAGGCGGGGCGTACGAGGTGGCGCGGCGGTCCGCACGGGCGCTGACGCTGACATTTCACCCAATCGGGACGGACGCGGACGTTATGGAACGGGAGGGGAAAGCTGGGGCGCGGAGCCAGGACGGTAAGGCTTGGCTAAGTGCGCACTTCAGTCTAGGCGGCTGGATTTCGAGCCCGACGGGGGCTTCGAGCCCAACGGGGGCTTTGGGGCCGACGGGGGCTTTGGGGCCGCCCCCGGCCGGTCGGCACAATGGCGGCATGTCTTCCATGGACCAGAACGCTCCCCGGCACCCGTTCGAGCGCGCACCTCAGCCCTCCTCCCGGCGCCCCTTGACGGTCGGCTTCGACCTCGACATGACGCTCGTCGACTCCCGGCCGGGCATCGCCGCAGCCTTCCGGGTCCTGTCCGCCGAGACGGGGGTGGAGATCGACGTCGACCTGGTGGTGAACCGGCTCGGCCCGCCGCTGGAGACGGAACTGGCGCACTGGTTCCCGGCCGACCGGGTGCCCGCCGTGGCGGACCGCTACCGGGAGCTCTACCCCGACCACGCGATAGCCCCGAGCACCGCCCTCGCCGGGGCGCGGGAGTCGGTGGCCGCGGTGCGGGCGCTCGGCGGCCGGGCGATCGTCGTCACGGCGAAGTACGAGCCGAACGCGAAGCTGCACCTGGCCCACCTCGGCATCGAGCCGGACACGGTGGTCGGCTGGCTGTGGGCGGAGGCCAAGGGCGAGGCGCTGCGCGAGCACGGCGCGCAGGTGTACGTCGGCGACCACACCGGGGACGTACGCGGGGCCCGGGCGGCCGGAGCGCTGTCGGTCGCCGTGACGACGGGCCCGTGCGACGCGGCGGAGCTGCGGACGGCGGGCGCGGATGTGGTGCTGGAGGACCTGACGGGCTTCCCGGCCTGGCTGGCGGCCTTCGAGGCGGACCGGGAGGCGTGACGCGGCGGGGTGTCAGGCGCGGTTCGCGGCCCGCTTCGGGGAGTTGATCCAGGCCGAGCGCACGACGCCCGCCCCGGCGATCAGGAACCCGACACCCATCAGCATGCAGACCGCGTACGCGATGGGAGGGAACGGGTCCGTGCCCAGGAAAAGTGGGGCGACTGTGACCAGAGTGGCCAGTGCGCCGACGAAAAAGACGATCGCGCCGACCTGAACCAGCCGGTCACCTGCGCCTGAAGGAGTAGTACTCACGCGACCAGGGTAGTTCCCAGCCCGGAGGAACTCTCCGGCGACGTCTTGTCACCGGCCCTGGGGCCATTAGCCTGGGACCGGGCGGGTCACGGTGACCCGCTGTACTGCTATCCGGAGCCGTTTTCCCTGGGAGACCGGGGAGACCGGCTCTTCCGCACACCGACGAGTACGAGGACGAGGACAGACGTGCCCACCGGCAAGGTCAAGTGGTTCAACAGCGAGAAGGGCTTCGGCTTTCTCTCCCGCGACGACGGCGGCGACGTCTTCGTCCACTCGTCGGTTCTCCCTGCCGGAGTCGACGCCCTCAAGCCCGGCCAGCGCGTGGAATTCGGCGTGGTCGCGGGCCAGCGCGGCGACCAGGCCCTTTCCGTGGTGGTCCTCGACCCCACCCCGTCCGTGGCGGCCGCGCAGCGCCGCAAGCCGGACGAGCTCGCGTCGATCGTGCAGGACCTGACGACGGTCCTGGAGAACATCACGCCGCAGCTGGAGCGGGGCCGCTACCCCGACAAGGCCTCCGGCGCGAAGATCGCGGGCCTGCTGAGGGCGGTCGCCGACCAGCTGGACGTATAAGCACAGGCGCCCCCGGGGGCTGAACAGCCACACCGCGTGAGCGGGATCTTCAGCCCCCGAGGCCCCTTCCCCACCCTGGACCCGGACGCCCGGGATCGGACCTGCTGAGTCCGGACGCCCGGGATCGGGTCTTCTGGACCCGGACGCCGGGGATACGGGTCTCCTGGGTCCGGACGCCCAGGGCCGGGCCTCCTGGGTCCGGACGCCCGGGGCCGGGTCTCGGCTAGAGCCCCGCCCTCCTGATCTCGCCCTCGGCCGGCAGAACGTCCGTGATCATTCCCCAGATCCGCTTCGCGTCGGTCCGGGCCAGACGTACCGGACTGCCGGGACCCACCTGTCCCTGCGCCACCGGTTCGGCGGGCAGCTCACGGTGCCAGTACCCCAGCGGTCCGCAGTCCCAGACGCCGAAGCCACGGGCCGTGACGCCGTCCTCGCCGCCGTCGCGGCCACGCCAGGCCGCCGTCAGCCGCCAGCTCGACCGCAGCTCGCCGATCATGTCCGCGAAGCGGACGAGCGCCGACCCCTCCAGATTCCCGGTCGACGCCAGGGCACGGCGGATGTGCTCCCGCTCCTGCTCCCCGGAGGCGTCGGCGGGGACGTCCGCCAGGCTTCCGATGCCCTCCTCCAACGTCTCCATCGTCGTTTCGACGAGAGCCGGACGCTCATCGGTCACACCGCCCGAGTGCTGGAGGCCCACCATGTTCGCGATGGCCCAGACCATCATCTTCGGCTCGACCAGCGCGTACTCGGCCTCTCGCTCGCCGGGCCAGGACTGGTGCGCCACCACGTGATCCTGGCCGATGATCAGCCCGTGGTTGAGGGTGCCCTGGCGGCCGGTGGATTCCAGGGAGACAACGACCACCGGGTCGATGAGCGTCTTCATCACGGGCACCAGCAGCACGGACAGGGTGTCGGCCCCGCTGAGCAGTCCGCACCGGCGCAGTTCCTCGCGGGCCGTGCCGTACCCCTCGGGAGCCGGCTGCCCGGTCGCCAGCTCGGTGAGAACGATGACGTGTTCGTCGGCGAGCCGGAAACGGGGCCGGGTGATGTCGTACGAAGGCATGAGGGCGGTCACTCGCTTACTGGTCGTCGGTCGTCAGTCATCGATCGTCAGTCATCGGTCATCGGTCATCGGTCATCGGACGGCGGGGTGCGTGGGCCGTGCCGGGCACGTCTCCCGGTTGCGTGTCGGTGTCGGTGTCGGTGTCGGCGTCGGAGTCGGTGTCGGTGTCGGCGGAGGCCGTCAGTACTGGCTCTCCGCGAAGAGCCGGGTGGACCTGCCCAGGGCCGACCGCACCGCCCCGCCGCGGGTCAGCGGGGCCCGGTCGACACCGGCGAACAGCGTGATGAGCGCGATGTCCGCGGCGACGGCCCGGCCCGTCGTCCGTACCGCCAGCCTGCGGCCGGAGCCGATCCCGGACTGCTTCGCCGTCAGGGAGACGCCGGGGTCCTCGTCGTCGGCCTCACGGACCAGCACGAACTGCTTCCGGTTCACCGCCCACAGCCGGTAGCGGTCGCCGCCGTACCTGAACCGCAGGGCGCGCGCCCGGTGCGTCAGACCGAAGCGGTCGCGCTCCAGCCGCACCAGGGCGTCGCCGACCCGCAGCGTCGCCCGGTTGAGCGTGGGAAGGTCAGCGGCTTCGGTGTGGATGCCGCGGGTCTCGAACGTCGCGGTGGGGATCGAGGGGCCGCGTACCTCGGAGACGATGCTGCCGGGGGTGGTCTTCCTCGGCAGCGGGGCGGTCAGGACGATGTCACCGAACTCCGGCACTGTGCCGCGGAATCCGGCGCGCCGCTCGTGGGTGCGGCCCTCCTTCCAGGACTCCAGGGTGAACGGGGCCGTGGTGCTGTGCATCGGTCTCCTTCAGTCGAACGGATTGAGGGCACTGCCCAGCTTCTTCGCCCCGTCGGTGATGCCGTCCTTGACGTCCGACGCCCGGTCGCCGACCCAGTCCCCGGCCTCCGAGAGGCCTTTGCCGATGGCCTCGTGGTTGTCCCAGATCAGCGCACCTCCATAGGCCAGCCCGGTGCCGACCGCCAGACCGAGTGTCACCGGGTTGGGCGCCACGGTCAGGGCGGTCATCGACGCGCTGAACGCGGTGCCGGTCAGGTCGGTCGCGAATTTCGACGGGTTCTCCTTGATCATGTCGGCGTCGTACGTCGCGAGGTTGGCGATGCCGTACGCGGTGGACGCGACACCGCCGACCACGCCGGCGCCGCGTATCCAGCCGGCCGCCTTCGCGGCGTTCGCCAAGCCGCCCTGCGAGGCCACCCGGGCCAGGTTGGCCTCGGACGCCGTGGGCATGAAGAAGGAACCGTTGCGCATGAAGCCGCCCAGCATCGCGGCCTCGTCCGACCCCGTCAGCGCCGTGACCATGCCCGGGGGGACGCGGCTGAGCATGCTTCCGGGCACCGCGCCCGCGAGACGCGTGTTGACGACGCGGCTGATGAGCGTGCCGGGCGCGTGGGTCTCCGCGCCCTTCAGCGCCTTGACCAACTTGTAGGAGTACAGACCGGACGCCGTGAGGGCGCCGGCGAACGCGCCCACCGTGATGGCGCCGTTCGACACCTGCGACACCAGCTTCGCCAGCTCGGCGTTGCCGGTCAGACGTGTCATCCCGTCGCGTTGCAGGCGCTTGATGTAGTCGTCGAGGGTCTCGTTGTCCCGCTTCTCCAGCCATGCCAGGTCGAGGCGGTCCTGCTTCTGCTGCCCGTCGGCCTTCGCCACCGCTTCGGCACCGCCGTTGAAGCCGGTGCCGGGTGTCGCGTCGTTCTTGCCGCCCTTGCCGTCCTTGACCACCGCCTCCAGATCCTTCTTGAGGTCGGTGTCGGCGTCGTCGACGGCCTTGACACAGGCTTTGATGTGGTCGGCCCAGGACTGTTCGCTCTCGCGGATACTCGCCGCGTAGTCGGGATCGTTGCGGGTCGCGGCGCGCTCCCCCTCGGTGAGCGTGGTGTAGTCGAACGCGACGTTGCCCTGTTCCGAGACCTTCATGCCCGCCCGGATCGCGTCGGCGCGAGCGGTCTTCAGCTGCTTCACGAGTTCGACGAACTGCGTGTGGGCGTTGCGCAGAAGGGTGGCGGTGGCCTTCGCCTGGATCTGCGCGGCCTGGTACTCGTAGCGCGTCGCGGTGAACTTGATCTGCGCCCGCGCGGAACTCTCGCCGAGCCAGGAGTCGTCCAGGGTGATCTTCTGCACGCTGTCGCGGTAGCGCTTCTCGACCTTGCCGAACTCCGTGGCCGTTTCGTCCCACTTGTCGGCGGCGGAGTTCAGCCCGCCGAGGTCGGTGGTCATGATCTCGTAGTACGTCAGCATGCTGGTTCGTCCCCCGGAAGGCATGGGCGCGTCACGTGGTGTGGAAACTCGTCCGTGTCAGTACGAGTTGAGGCTCGACGGGATGCTGCTGATGCTCGTACCGCGGTCGACGTCCGTGGTGACGAGGATGCTCGCCGCCGAACCGAGCGCGCTCTTCTCCGAGTTCAGGCGTCCCAGGAGTGTCTTGACCTGGCTCTCCCAGGTGGTGTGTACCTTCTTCAGCCCCGAACCCGTCGCCCAGCCGGAGAACGCGCTGATCGCGGTGGTCATCGACTCGTCGGGCCGGTTGCCCGCCTTCTTGGTGTCGGGCTGGAGCTCCGTCGCGATGGTGCCCGCCGCGGCGCGCTTCTGGGCCGGTGTCGACGCCAGGTCGGGGCGGCTGCCCGGAGCCTGCGGAGAGGGACCGCGGTCCTCTTCGGGGATCCCGTTGAGCCGCATGGACGTCGACGTTCCGTCGCCGTGCTCGTCGATCGGCCCGACTCCGGCTTGTCCCCATCCCATCCCGGTGCCCCCATGGTGCGTCGTTGTACGTCATGCGTCGGGTGCCAGAGTCTATGTTCGACGACGAGTTCAGGCCACGGCCGTTCGGCGATCAGTTCGACATGTGGACGATGTGACGATGTGGCCGTGCGGCGACGCGTGTGCGGGAATCAGCCGGCAGGGGGAAACGCCAGCGCGTCCGGGCCCAGCGGCGGTACCAGTCCCTCGGCCGCCGCGCGGGTCAGCAGGCCGCGGATCGCCGCGTAGCCGTCCTCGCCGAGGTCGGCGGTGAACTCGTTCACGTACAGCCCGATGTGCTGGTCCGCCACGGCCGGGTCCATCTCCTGGGCGTGCTCCAGGACGTAGGGCCGGGAGACCTCCGGGTGGTCCCAGGCCAGCCGGACCGAGCTGCGGATCGTGTCGGCCAGGCGTCGCAGGGTCTCCTCGCCGAGGGAGCGTTTGGCGATGATCGCGCCGAGGGGGATCGGGAGTCCCGTGGTGTCCTCCCAGTGCCGGCCCATGTCGGCGAGGTTGTGCAGACCGAAGTTCCGGTACGTGAAACGGGCCTCGTGGATGACCAGGCCGGCGTCGACCTTGCCGTCCCGTACGGCGGGCATGATCTCGTCGAACGGCATCACCACGACCTCGCCGACGCCGCCCGGCACCATCTCGGCCGCCCAGAGCCGGAACAGCAGGTACGCCGTCGAGCGCTCGCTCGGCACGGCGACGGTCCGGCCGGTCAGGTCGAGGCCCAGCTCCTTGGTGAGGACCAGCGGACCGCAGCCCCGGCCCAGCGCCCCGCCGCACGGCAGCAGCGCGTAGTCGTCGAGCACCCACGGCAGCACGGCGTAGGACACCTTCAGGACGTCCAGCTCACCGCGCTCGGCCATGCCGTTGGTGACGTCGATGTCGGCGAAGGTCACGGCGGGCGCGGGCGCGCCGGGGACCCTGCCGTGCGCCCAGGCGTCGAAGACGAAGGTGTCGTTGGGGCAGGGGGAGAAGGCGATCTCGATCGGGTCCGGGTTCGCTTCAGTGGTCATGCCGGTTCCAACCTTCCAGTACGAGTGCGCTCTTCCCGAACGCGTCCGTGAGCGCCGCCAGCGCGTCGCCGATGCGCCAGGCGTCCCGGTCACGGGGGCCCACGGCGTTCGACACGGCCCGCAGCTCCAGTGCGGGCACATCGGCCCGGGCCGCGGCCTCCGCGACCCCGAAGCCCTCCATCGCCTCGGCCAGCGCCCCCGGGTGCGCGGCGAGGAGGTCCCCGGCGCGTTCGGCGGTGCCGGTCACGGTGGAGACGGTGAGCACGGGCCCCGCGGCGCCGCCCGTCGCGGCAGCCACCCGCCGTACGAGCGCGGGCGGCGGGGCGAAGCGGTCCCGGCCGAAGCCGAGCGCGGTGACCGGCAGGAAACCGCCCGGGGTGTCGGCGCCCAGGTCGGCGGCCACGATGCCGCTCGCCACCACCAGCGAGCCGAGCGGCGTCAACGGGGTGAACGCCCCGCCGATCCCGGCGGAGACGACGAGCCCGTACGGCGCGGACGCCGACGCCAGCGCGAAGGCGGTGGCCGCCGCGGCGGCGGCCGGGCCCGCACCGCCCGCCAGGACGTCGAACGCACCGGCGCGGTGCAGCTCGCCCCCCGGCAGCGCCACGGTCTCCGGCGTGCCCCCGAACGCACGCGTGACCGCGTCCCGTTCCACGGGGACAGCGGTCACGACCAGCACACGCACGGATACAGCCTCAGGGTCGAGGACGGGGAAAGGTCGCTCTCGGTCGAGCGGGTCAGTCCTTCTTGAGCTCGAACTGCCAGATGCCCGTGAGCTTCTTGCCCTTGGTCTCCACGATGGAGATGTTCGTCTTCTCGGACGGCTTGCCCATCTGGCTGGCGAAGAAGGCGCTGCCGGGGATCGTCCGGTAGGTCTTCTCGTACGGCTCCTGCTCGGCCTGCTGGCCGTTGATGAAGAGCGTCCAGCCGTTCTCGGCGATCTCGGGGTCGACGCCGAAGCGGACCTTGTCGTCCATGGAGACCTTGATGGTCTTCTCGGCCTTCTTGTTCAGGCAGCCCTGGATCAGGGACTCCTTGATCGCATCGCCGTCGTTGTAGCAGGCGGCCTCGCTGTTCACCGAGTCGCTGCCGACCGTCACGGTGGCGAGCGGCGTCGGCTTGTCGCAGGCGGACAGGACAAGGAGTCCCGCGGACACGGCACCAAGAGCGACGCCGATTCGACGGCCCTTACCGGAGAAGAACGCAACGGTCATGGGCCGAAGGCTATCGGTCGCCTCCGCTCATGCCGCGCGGGGGTGCGGCGTGCCGCGCCGCGCGGTGCCCAGGAGGCCCCGTACGGACGTGGCCGCGCCGAGCGCGAGAATGCCCGCGGCGACCGACATCCCGAGCACCGCGTTGAGCGGCAGGGCGATGCCGATGCCGCCGCCGGCCACCCACGCCATCTGGAGCAACGTCTCGGACCGGGCGAACGCGGAGGTGCGGACCTCCTCGGGCACGTCCCGCTGGATCATCGCGTCGAGCGACAGCTTGGACAGGGCCTGGGTGAACCCGGCGACCGCGCCGAGCGCGGCGACCAGCACGGTGGAGAAGAAGACCGCGGTCAGGACCGCCACGCTCAGCGCGAGCCCCAGCACCGTCGCGATGATGACCTCGGGGCCGCGCGCCCGGAGCCAGGAGCCCACCGCCGTGCCGCAGGCGTTGCCGACGCCCGCCGCCACGCCGACGATGCCGAGCGAGACGGCCGCGCTCTGCCCGGCCAGCGGGTGCTCCCGCAGCAGGAACGCCAGGAAGAAGATGAGGAAGCCGGAGAGGGCCCGGTGCGCGGCGTTGGCCTGGAGCCCGTGCAGGACGGACCCGCCGACGGACCGCAGACCCGGCGGCCGTTCCCTGGCCGGCTTCTCCCCGTTGCCGCGCCCGCGGAGGCCGGCGCGGGTGCTGCCCTTGCCGGGGGCGGGCCCCGGCACGGCCTCCTCGTGGTGCGGGTCGATCAGCCGCGCCCGGCGCTCGCCCTTCGCGGAGTCGACCTTGGGCGGCAGGGTGAAGGCGAGGAAGGTGCCCGCGACGAAGATCGCGCAGGCGCCGTAGAGCGGCCAGGCCGAGCCGATGGTCTGGAGGCCGGCCCCGATCGGGGCCGCCACCCCGGTGGCCAGCAGCCCGGCCAGGGTGACCCGGGAATTGGCCTTCACCAGGGAAAACTTGGGTGGCAGCAGGCGTGGCACGACCGCGCTGCGCACCACGCCGTACGCCTTCGAGGAGACCAGGACGCCCAGCGCGGCCGGATACAGCTCCAGGCCTCCCGTGGCGACCGCGCCCGACATGGTGATCGCCAGCAGCGCACGGGCCAGCATCGCGCCCGCCATCGCGGCGCGGCGGCCGTGCGGCAGCCGGTCCAGGAGCGGGCCGATCACCGGGGCGAGGAGGGTGAAGGGAGCCATGGTGATGGCGAGATAGAGGGCCACCCTGCCCCGCGCCTCGTCCGTGGGCACCGAGAAGAAGACCGTGGAGGCGAGGGCGACCGTGATCATGACATCGCCCGCGCCGTTCACCGCGTGCAGTTCGATCAGTTTTCCGAGGCCGGATTCGCCCGCGCCGTGGGCGTGCGTCGCCCTGCGGATACCGCGCGCCGTGCCGGTGAACGGGGCGCGCAGGGCACGGCCCGTCGCCCGTCCCGCCCTGCGGAGCGGGCCGGGACCGTCGTGCGACCTGGCGGCAGTCACCCCGTCATAGTGCCCCAACCCTGGCCGGTATGAACGGTGATCGGCCACGGACGCGCGCATGACGTCCTGTCGGGCGAGCCCGCCGGCACCGTCCGGGGCCCCGCCGCCACCCCCGTCCGCTCGGCGTCGGCGGTCACCCGGGCGGGAACGGATACGGCACGTTTGGGACGGGCAGGTGGGCGCGGAGCGGCGGAGAGGGTAGCGTGCGTAACGCGCCACCGGCGGTTGTTCTTGGCCGCGCGCCTCTCGGCGATCCCGCAGAATGGGTGGCAGAAGGCGCGCCCGAGGCAGGCACAACGGGTGTGGACGTCGACGCGGCCCCCAGGTCCGCTCCGCCCGCACTTGTCTGGCCGAAACGGCAATCGTGCAGCAGCTGGCGCGCTCGTGAGACTGGCGTATGGAGAGAAGCGAAGACCTGTGAGTGCTGCGACGACGACGCGAAGCCGTACGGCCCGGACCCCCGTTCCCGACCGCCTGTGTGCCGAGGCGGTGGACCTCGCGCGCGCGGCTGCGGAGGAGGCCGCCGCGCCCGGTGTGATCGGTGAGCACATCGGCCTGGTCTCCGAGGGGGACCGGGTCGTCACCCACTACTTCGAGGCCAGGGAGCCCGGGTACCGGGGCTGGCGCTGGGCGGTGACGGTGGCGCGGGCCTCCCGCGCGAAGAACGTCACCCTGGACGAGACGGTGCTGCTGCCGGGGGACGACGCGCTCCTGGCGCCGGAGTGGGTGCCGTGGAGCGAGCGGCTGCGCCCCGGCGACATGGGCCCCGGCGACCTGCTGCCCACCGAGGCGGAGGACCTGCGGCTGGAGCCCGGCTGGACCGGCGAGGACGAGCCGCCGCCGAACTCCGTGGTCTCCGAGGAGCTGGCGCAGCTGGCCGACTCCGAGGACGCGGAGCTGACGGACCGGCCGGTGGCCGCCACCAGCCGGGGGTCCATCGCCGCGGTCGCGGAGGAGCTGGGTACGCGCCGGGCGCGGGTGCTGTCCCGGTACGGTCTGTACGCGGCGGCCGACCGCTGGGACGAGGCGTTCGGCCCGAAGACGCCGATGGCCCAGGCGGCCCCGGCGACGTGCGTCAGCTGCGCGTTCCTGATCCCGATGGCGGGCTCCCTGAAACAGGCCTTCGGGGTGTGCGCGAACGAGTTCGGCCCGGCGGACGGGCATGTGGTGTCGCTGGCGTACGGCTGCGGCGGGCACTCGGAGGCCGCGGTGATGCCGGTGCCGCCGAAACCGGCTCCGCACGCGATGGACACGATGCGGGTGGACACGTATGCGCTGCGGCCGGAGCGGGACGGGGGCTCCGTGCCGGACGAGGCGGACGGGGCGTCCGAGGGCCTCGGCCACTCCTGACGCTCCTGCCCGCTGTGGGGTCCGGGCTCGCGGTGCCCGGGCATCGCGGGGCGCCCCTCCTGCCTCGGAGCCCGTTCGGCGGCCTTTGCGGCCCTTCAGGCATATTTCCGGCCAGTACGGCACCTTTGCAGCACTTCCGGCGCCTTTCAGCCCGTCCTGCGCTCTTTCCAGCCGGTCCGGCGTTTGAGGACGGAACCCTCGTCCGGGTGGGCGGCTTCCAGAACAGGTGCCTGGCGCGCAGGGCCCTGCAGAGGTTCGCGACACCGCGTCGACGGGTCCGTCCTCAAACGCCGGACGGGCTGGGAACGCCGGGCTTGCCGGTCGCCGGGAGGGCGCCGGGCGGGGTGGGCCGGCCGGGCTCGGCGGTACGGCGGAGGCGGCGCGCGCGGTACCTTCGGGCGCACACTGGGCCGCACAGGCATACGCGCCCACCCACCCAGCGGACGGAGTCGAGAGCGTGAGCATGAAGGCGACCGAGGGGGCCGATCCGTTCGGGACGGCACGGCTGCGGCGCGGCGTGCTCGACGCCTGGGGTGCCGGGCCCGCCCGGTTCCGGGAGGACGCCAACGCCGAGGAGGACCTCGCGCTCGGCGGCTACCGCGACCGCCTCGTCGTCGAGCTGGCCCAGAACGCCGCCGACGCCGCCGCCCGCGCCCGCGTCCCCGGCAGGCTCCGCCTCACCCTGCACCCCGCGGCCCCCGGCGACCCGGACGACCGCTGCGTGCTGGCCGCCGCGAACACCGGCGCGCCGCTCGACGCCACCGGTGTGGAGTCCCTGAGCACCCTGCGGGCCTCCGCCAAGCGCGAGGGCCACGAGTCCTCCGTCGGCCGCTTCGGCGTCGGGTTCGCCGCCGTCCTCGCGGTCAGCGACGAGCCCGCCGTGCTCGGCCTCCACGGCGGTGTGCGCTGGTCCCTGGCCGAGGCGCGCGAACTGGCCCGCCAGGCGGCCGTCGGCAGCCCCGGCCTCGGGGACGAGCTGCGCCGCCGCGACGGACACGTACCGCTGCTGCGCCTGCCGCTGCCCGCCGAGGGCTCCGCGCCCGAGGGGTACGACACCGTCGTCGTGCTGCCGCTGCGCGACGGCACCGCCGAGGACCTGGTGGCCCGGCTGCTGGCCGCCGTGGACGACGCGCTGCTGCTCACCCTGCCCGGCCTGGACGAGGTCGTCATCGAGACCCCGGACGGGACGCGGACCCTGAGCCGTTCGGCCCACGGCCCGTACACGCACATCGACGACTCCGCACGCGGTCTGGGCCGCTGGCGCACCGTGCTCCACCACGGGCCCATCGAGCCCGCCCTGCTCGCCGACCGCCCGGTCGAGGAGCGGCTGCGCCCGCACTGGTCGGTGACCTGGGCGGTCCCGGTCGACGGGACGGGCGCCCCGCTCCACCCCCGTACCGCCCCCGTCGTGCACGCCCCGACGCCCACCGACGAACCGCTCGGCATCCCCGCCCTGCTCATCGCCTCCCTCCCGCTGGACACCGCCCGCAGGCACCCCGCGCCGGGGCCGCTGACCGACTTCCTGGTGGAGCGGGCGGCCGACGCGTACGCGGAGCTGCTGGGCTCCTGGCGGCCCGTGTCGACCGGGACCATCGACCTGGTGCCGGGGCCGCTGGGCAAGGGCGGCCTGGACGGGGCCCTGCGCGGGGCGATCCTGGCCCGGCTGCCCCGGGTCGCGTTCCTGGAGCCCGCCGCGCCCCGGGACCCCGAGGCCGGGCAGAGCTGGGCGGACGACGACTGGGACCGCGAGGACCGGGACGTCGCCACCGACGCCCCCGACACCGGCGCCCTGCGGCCCGTGGAGGCCGAGGTCGTCGAGGGCGTCGGGGCCGAAACCGTACGGGTCCTCGCCGAGGTGCTGCCCTGTCTGCTGCCCGCGGGCCTGGAGCGGCGCACCGAGCTGCGCACCCTCGGCGTCGCCCGCGTCCCCCTGACCGAGGCCATCGACCGCCTCGCCGGTCTGGAGCGCGACCCCGCCTGGTGGCACCGGCTCTACGACAGCCTCGCCGGCACCGACCCGGACCGGCTCACCGGCCTCCCGGTCCCGCTCGCCGGTGATCCGGACGCCGAGCGGGCGGGCCGCCCGCCGCGCACCACGATCGGACCGCGCCAGGTCCTGCTGCCGCTTCCGGACGCGCTCACCGGCCCCGTCCTCGCCCGGCTCTCCCGCCTCGGCCTCAAGGTCGCCCACCCGGACGCCGCGCACCCGCTGCTGGAGAAGCTCGGGGCCCTGCCCGCCACACCGCGCGCCGTGCTGAGGACCCCTCAGGTCCGGGCGGCCGTCGCCGGTTCGCTGGAGGCGGGGGAGATCTGGGACGAGGACGCGCTCGACGGCGACGAGCTGGCCGAGACCGTGCTCACCCTCGTCCGGGACGCCGAGCTGGCCCCCGGCGACGAGCCCTGGCTCGGCGCGCTCGCGCTCCCCGACGAGGACGGCGAACCGGCCCCGGCGGGTGAACTCGTCCTGCCCGGGAGCGCGTTCGCGCAGATCATGCGCGAGGGGGAACTCGCCCTCACCGAACAGGAGTTGGCCGACCGCTGGGGCGAAGGCCCGCTCACCGCCTGCGGGGTGCTCGCCACCTTCGCCCTCGTACGGGCCACCGACGTCGTCCTTGACCCGGACGAACTGGAGCCCTGCGACAGCGACTTCGCCGAACCCGACGACGCCGGGCTGCTGGACGCGGTGGACGTCTGGTGCGAGGACCTCCTCGACCAGCTGCCGGAGACCCCCGTGCCGCCCGTCGCCACCGAGATCGTCGCCGTACGGGATCTGGACCTGGTCGACGACGACGCCTGGCCGCAGGCGCTCGCGATGCTGGCGAAGCCGCCGCTGCGCGACGCGCTGACGCAGCCGGTGCGGGTGCTGCTGCCGGACGGGACGACGCAGTCCGTGCGCCCGTACACCGCGTGGTGGCTGCGGGACCACCCCGTGCTGGACGGCCGCCGCCCGGCCGGACTGCGCGCGGCCGGCGGCGACCCCCGGCTGGCCGGGCTGTACGACGCGGTGGACGCGACCGGCTTCGACGACGCCCAGGTGCTGCGGGCCCTCGGGGTGCGCACCTCGGTGGCGGCCCTCCTGGACGAGCCGGGCGGCGCGGCCGAACTGCTGGGCCGGCTCGCCGACGAGGACCGCCCCGTCACCCCCGTACAACTGCACGCGCTCTACACGGCGCTGGCCGAACTGGACCCGGACCGGGTGACGTTGCCGGACGAGCTGCGCGCGGTGGTGGACGGGGACGTGGCGGTGGTCGACGCGGCGGACGCCGTGATCGCGGACGCCCCGGACGTGCTGCCGCTGACGGAGGGCCTGCCCCTGCTCCCCGTAGCCCCGTCCCGCGCCGCCGAGCTGGCCGAGCTGCTCCAGGTGCGGCGGCTCGGGGAGACGATCGAGGCCGGCGTGACGAGCGAGGGCGAGGAACACCGCGTACCGGAGCCGGTCCGCGTCCTGCTCGGTTCCGGCACCCCGGACACGTACGTCGAGCACACCGAACTCCGTGCGGGCGGCGTCGAACTGGACTGGCGCCGCACCCCGGACGGCGTCGTCCACGCCGCGACCCTGGAGGGCGTGGCGGCCGGCCTGGCCTGGGCGGCGGGTCAGTGGCCCCGCCGCTTCGAGGTCGCGGCCCTGCTGGAGGACCCGTCCCGGACGAAGGAGCTGGCCCGGGACCGCTGGTTCGACTGACCGGCCGGAACGGCGGCCGGGTGAGGTGAGGGCGGCGCCGCCCCGGCAGCCGCCCTCACCTCACTGTCCCGATGTCACTGTCCCGATGTCACTGTCCCGATGTCACTGTCCCGATGTCACTGTCCCGATGTCACTGTCCGGATGTCACCGTCCGGATGTCACTGTCCGGTGGTGATCACTTCACTTCGACGTAGTCCGCTGCCGAGGAGGTCGCCGTGGCGGCGGGGTCGCGGCGAAGGCCCAGCGCCAGTCACCGTTCTTCCACGCCCTGAGCGTCGTCGTGACGGACCCGTCGGCGCCGCTGGTGTGACCGGCTCGGGTGTGCGGTCGCTCCGCGGGCCGCCTGCCGTTTCCGTCCGGTATGACCTGTTCTGTGTGTGTCATCGAGTCAGGTCCTCGCACCCCGCAGGCCGGTAAATCTCCTCCGGCCGTCTGAGATATTCCCAGGAAATTCACGCATTCATACAACCGTTTACATCGTTCGGCTATCTGTTCCTGTGAGTCAGCAGACTCATCGACCACATGGGACCTGGTGGCCGCAGTTGACGCGCCCCAGGCTCCCTTCCTCCACTTGGGGACACATGCGTATTCGTGCCACCGTGGCCGCCGTTACCGGCGCCCTGGCCCTTTCCGCTCTCGCAGTACCGGCCGTCCAGGCCGACGAGAAGCCCGACGCCGGTCTGAGCGTGCCGTCCGGCGCCGACGTCTTCGCCTCCGAGCCCGGCGCGCCCGCCGCCGAGGCCCGCGCCGCCAAGGCGGCCGAGACGCCCGTCATCAAGAAGGTCGTCGTCAACGGCGGCGAGGACATCGTGGTTGGCACGCAGTCCAAGAAGAAGTTCACCATCGCGGTCACCGCCTCGTCGCCGTCCGGCATCGCCGACGCGGACGCCTACCTGTGGCACGGTCACATCGACGAGGTCGACGGTTTCCTCGGCACCACGCAGTCGGCCACGTGCAAGGTCTCGGCCGACCCGACCACCTCCACGTGCACCGTCTCGATCACGGTCGACCCGCGATCCGACGACCTCTACACGAGCAGCCTCGCCGGCACCTGGAAGGTCGCCGTCGGAGCGCTCGCGGACACCGGCAGCGACTATGACTTCATCTGGAACGACACCCAGGCCAAGACACGTGTCCAGCGCTTCTCCAAGCTGACCGTCAACGCCTCCCCGGAGCCCGTGAAGAAGGGCAAGACCATCACGGTCACCGGCAAGCTGACGCGCGCCAACTGGGACACCAACACGTACAAGGGCTACACCAAGCAGCCTGTGAAGCTCCAGTTCAAGAAGAAGGGCGCCAAGAGCTACACGACGGTCAAGACCGTCAGGACGAGCTCGACCGGCACCCTCAAGACCACTGTCAAGGCCTCGGCCGACGGCTACTGGCGCTACAGCTTCGGCGGTACGTCCACCACCCCGGCCGTCTCGGCCAAGGGCGACTTCCTCGACGTGAAGTAGGGCCGGCAGCAGCCGGAACAGCGGGAAGCCCCCGGGAGGACCACCGTCCTCCCGGGGGCTTCCGGCTGTCCGCGCCCTACGCCCCGAAGCGCCGCCCCACCCAGCGCCAGACGAACTCCAGCAGGGCGGCCGCCGCCACCGCGATGCCGACCGCCGCCCACGGCATGGTCGTGCCGACCAGCTTCAGCGCGAAGAAGTCCTGCAGCCACGGCACCACGAGCACGATCAGGAAGCCGAGCCCCATCGCCGCCACCAGGCCGATCCGCCACCAGGTGTACGGACGGGCGATGATCGCCAGCACCCACATCGCCACCAGGAACAGCGTCAGCGTCGCCGCGCTCGTCTCGGCCGCCAGCGCGTCCTCGCCGCTGTAGTGGTGCCGCGCCACCAGGTACGTGGTGAAGGTGGCCGCCGCCGCGATGACGCCCGAGGGGATCGCGTACCGCATGACCCGGCGTACGAAGTGGGGCTGGGCCCGTTCCCTGTTGGGCGCGAGCGCCAGGAAGAAGGCGGGGACGCCGATGGTCAGCGTGGCCAGCAGCGTCAGGTGCCTCGGCAGGAACGGGTACTCCACCTGGGTGCAGACCACCAGGATCGCCAGCAGCACGGAGTAGACCGTCTTGGTGAGGAAGAGGGTCGCGACGCGGGTGATGTTGCCGATCACCCGGCGGCCCTCGGCGACCACCGAGGGCAGTGTCGCGAAGCTGTTGTTCAGCAGCACGATCTGCGCCACCGCCCGCGTCGCCTCCGAGCCCGAGCCCATCGACACCCCGATGTCGGCGTCCTTGAGCGCCAGCACGTCGTTCACCCCGTCGCCGGTCATCGCGACCGTGTGGCCGCGCGACTGGAGGGCGGCCACCATGTCCCGCTTCTGCTGCGGGGTGACCCGGCCGAAGACAGCGTTCTGTTCCATGGCCGTGGCCATCTCGTCCGGGTCGGTGGGCAGCCTGCGGGCGTCCAGCGTGTTCTCCGCGCCCGCGAGGCCCAGCTTTCCGGCGACCGCCCCGACCGAGACCGCGTTGTCGCCGGAGATGACCTTGGTGGCCACGTTCTGGTCGGCGAAGTAGGCGAGCGTGTCGCCCGCGTCCGGCCGCAGCCGCTGCTCCAGGACCACCAGGGCGGTGGGGGCGGCTCCGGCCGCCGCGCCGGGCGCGTTCAGCTCGCCCTCGGCGCGGGCCAGCAGCAGCACCCGCAGGCCCTGCTCGTTGAGGTGCTCGATCTCGGCGAGGGTCGCGTCGCCCTCGGACAGCAGGACGTCGGGGGCGCCGAGCAGCCAGGCGGAGGCCGTTCCGTCGGCCTCCGCGAACGCCGCGCCGCTGTACTTGCGCGCCGAGGAGAACGGCATCGCGTCGGTGACCGTCCAGCTCTCCGCGTCGCCCCCGGCCGCCGGAGACGCCTCGCCGTCGCCGCGGCCCGCAGGGTACGCGTCGATGATGGCCTGGAGGCTGGCGTTGGGCCGGGGGTCCGAGGAGCCGAAGGCCCGCAGCACCCGCGTCACGTACGCCTCGTCGTTCCCGTTGAGCGGCCGTACCTCCGTGACGTCCATGCCGCCCTCGGTGAGGGTCCCGGTCTTGTCCAGGCAGACCACGTCGACCCGGGCGAGGCCCTCGATCGCGGGCAGCTCCTGCACCAGGCACTGCTTGCGGCCCAGCCGTACGACGCCGATGGCGAAGGCGACGGAGGTCAGCAGGACCAGGCCCTCGGGGATCATCGGGACGATGCCGCCGACGGTCCGGGCGACGGAGTCCTTGAAGTTGTTGTCCTTCACGACCAGCTGACTGATGATCAGCCCGATCGCCGTCGGCACCATCATCCACGTGACGTACTTCAGGATCGTGCTGATGCCGCTGCGCAGCTCCGAGTGGACGAGCGTGAAGCGCGACGCCTCCTCGGCGAGCTGGGCGGCGTACGCCTCGCGGCCCACCTTGGTCGCGGTGAACGCCCCGCCGCCCGCGACGACGAAGCTGCCGGACATCACCGGGTCGCCGGCCCGCTTGATCACCGGGTCGGCCTCCCCGGTGAGCAGCGACTCGTCGATCTCCAGGCTGTCGGCCTCGGCGACCGTGCCGTCCACGACCACCTTGTCCCCGGGGCCCAGTTCGACCAGGTCGCCGAGGACGATCTCGGAGGTGGAGATCTCGGCGGCTACCCCGTCGCGCCGCACGGTCGGCTTCGCCTCGCCGATCACCGCGAGGCTGTCCAGGGTCTTCTTGGCCCGCCACTCCTGGATGATGCCGATGCCGGTGTTGGCGACGATCACGAAGCCGAAGAGGCTGTCCTGGATCGGCGCGACGAACAGCATGATCACCCAGAGCACGCCGATGATCAGGTTGAACCGGGTGAGGACGTTGGCCCGGACGATCTCGGTGACCGAGCGCGACGAACGCACGGGTACGTCGTTGACCTCGCCGCGCGCGACCCGTTCCGCGACCTCGGCGGTGCTCAGGCCGTCCGGCCGACGGGCGGGCGGCGGCTCCCCGGGGTGCGCGGGGTCGAGTTCCGCCCCCGCGTCGATCATGGCCGGCCGGGAGGTCCCGGGGGTCTGCTCCCCGGAGGAGTCGAGTGCCCGCTGCGTCATGGTTCCGACGGTACGGGCGTGCGCGCCGAATCACCCACCGGAGGGTCGAAGATCCGACCAGAGGGGGACGAAGACGGTCCCGTGGTCGTACGGGAGTGAGACCGAAGCGGTCGTACGGGAGCGAGCCCGACGTGGTCAGGCGGGGCGAGCCCGACGTGGTCGGGCGGGGCGAGCCCGACGTGGTCGGGCGGGGCGAGCCCGACGTGGTCGGGCGGGGTGACCGGCGCGGCCTGTGCGGTGGCCGCCGTGGTCGGGCGGGGTGATCCGTCGCGCCCGGGCGGAGCGAGCCCGACGCGCTCAGGCGGAGCGATCCGTCCGGTCGGTGCGGCCCGCCGTCCCGCCGCCCAGTGCGCTGTCGGTCGCCTCGGCCCCCACGGCGTCCTTGGCCTCGGCCTCGGCCGCGTGCCGCTTGATGGCGGCGTCGCGCCCACGGACGTACCAGATGCCGATCAGTCCGAGCCCGGCGCCGGCCAGCGGGGTCCACACCCACCAGGTGTGGCCCCGGTCGGCGAACCAGCCGTAGAAGGGGAGCTGGGCGAGGAAGAGGACGAACCACAGGATCGTGCCGCCGACGACGGTGGCGACGACGGGGCCCTCCAGGGGCTCGGGCGCCTCGTGCTTCGGTGTCCACTTCTCCATGAGTTCAGTGTATGGGGGCCGGCTGACCGGGGGTGTACGGCCCGGACGGACCAAGGGGCCACGCGGGTCTACGCGCGGAGATAGCGATCTTCGCTTGATGTATTCATACTGAATCTGCTTTGGGTTGGCTCGATTTGTTCGTTTGAACATCCAATTTCGATCACCTTTCGCCCCATCGCACCCGCCCCCTCTACGTACGACTGAGGTCACCCATGCCCCCCTCGGCCACCGCTCCGGTCGACTCCCCGCCCCCTGCGGCCCCGCAGCCCCAGGGCAGCCTGGACCGGTTCTTCAAGATCTCCGAGCGGGGGTCGACCGTCGCCCGCGAGTTCCGCGGCGGGCTCGCCACGTTCTTCGCGATGGCGTACATCATCGTGCTCAACCCGATCATCCTGGGCAGCGCGAAGGACATGTACGGCAACCAGCTCGACAACGGTCAGCTGGTCACCGCGACCGTGCTGTCCGCCGCGTTCTCCACGCTGCTGATGGGTGTCATCGGCAACGTGCCGATCGCGCTCGCCGCCGGCCTCGGCGTCAACACGGTCGTCGCGCTCCAGCTCGCCCCCAGGATGAGCTGGCCGGACGCGATGGGCATGGTCGTCCTCGCGGGCATCGTGGTGATGCTGCTGGTCGCCACCGGGCTGCGGGAACGCGTGATGAACGCCGTGCCGAAGTCGCTCCGCAAGGGCATCGCGATCGGTATCGGCCTCTTCATCCTGCTGATCGGCCTCGTCGACTCGGGCTTCGTCTCGCGCATGCCCGACGCGGCCCACACCACCGTGCCGCTCCAGCTCGGCGGCGACGGTCACCTCACCGGCTGGCCGATCCTCGTCTTCGTCCTGGGCGCGCTGCTCACGCTCGCGCTGATCGTGCGCAAGGTGCCCGGCGCGATCCTGATCTCGATCATCGCCATGACGGTCCTGGCCCTGGTCATCGACGCGGTGGCCGGCCTGCCCGACGGGGCGTGGGGTCTGACGACGCCGTCGTGGCCGGGCAACCCGGTCTCCGCGCCCGACTTCGGGCTGCTCGGCGAGGTCAGCCTGTTCGGCGGGTTCGGAAAGGTCGGTCTGCTGACCGGCATCCTGTTCGTCTTCACCGTGCTGCTGTCCTGCTTCTTCGACGCGATGGGCACCATCCTGGGCGTCGGCGACGAGGCGGAGCTGATGGACCAGGACGGCAACTTCCCCGGCATCAACAAGGTGCTGTTCGTGGACGGCATCGCGGTCGCCGCGGGTGGCGGCAGCTCCTCCTCCGCCACCACGTGCTTCGTGGAGTCCACCGCGGGCGTCGGCGAGGGCGCCCGCACCGGACTGGCGAGCGTGGTGACCGGTCTGCTCTTCTCGGTGGCGCTGTTCCTCACACCGCTGGCGACCATGGTCCCGTCGCAGGCGGCCACTCCCGCCCTGCTGGCGGTCGGCTTCCTGATCATCGCGGGTTCGGTGCGGGACATCGACTGGAGCGACTACACGCTCGCGGTCCCGGCGTTCCTCGCGATGGTGATGATGCCGTTCACGTACTCGATCACCAACGGCATCGGCATCGGCTTCGTCGCCTTCTCCGTGCTGCGCCTGGCGGCCGGCCGCGGCCGCGAGGTGCCGGTGGCCATGTACGTGGTCTCGGCGGTGTTCGTCTTCTACTACGCGATGCCGGCGCTCGGCCTCACGTGACCGGTTCCTCCGCGGTGTCGCTGTCCCGGCCTCCCTCACGTGACCGGTTCCTCCGCGGTGTCGCTGCCCGGCCTCATGTGACCGGTGGCGTCACGCTCCCCCGGGCGTCGCCGTAGAACTTCTCCGTCTCGTCGACGGCCGCGTTGAAGCGTTCGTCGAAGTCGTCGCGCATGAGCGTCCGGACCACATAGTCCTGGACGCTCATGCCGCGTTTCGCGGCGTGCTGCCGGAGCCGGTCGAGCAGCTCACCGTCTATCCGCAGGCTGAGCACTGTCGATCCCATGTCCAGCAGGGTCGCCGCCCTGGCGTGCTCCGTGCGTCGCTTTCCGCTCCTAACTCACTCGTTCGGGTGATCAGCTCCCCGCGCGTGTACCACCAGGTGGTATTTAGGTTGGGTAATGAGTTACGCTAACAAACATGCCTGACCTGATCCACGACGGCGACAGTGCCGCCGCCGTGAGCTCCCTCCGCTCCGCCGTGATGCTGCTGGGCCGTCGCCTGAAGCACCAGCGTGTCGACGAGTCGCTGAGCCCCACCGAGATGTCGGTGCTCGGCACCCTGGCCCGTTGCGGCTCGGCCACCCCCGGTGAGCTGGCCCGCAAGGAGCACGTGCAGCCCCCGTCGATGACCCGCATCGTCGCGCTGCTGGAGGCGAAGGGGCTGGTCAGGCTGGAACCGCACCCCGATGACCGTCGGCAGAAGAGGGTCAGCCAGACCGAGCAGGCCGAGGCCATGCTCGCGGAGAGCCGCACCAAGCGGAACGCCTGGCTGTCCCACCTCGCCGAGGGCCTGGACGAGGACGAGTGGGAGACGCTTCGGGCCGCCGCGCCCGTGTTGGAGAAGCTCGCCCACCTGTGACCCCGCGGGCGCGCCGACGGTGATCCGCCGCCGGACCGGAAGCACGAGCCGGTCCGGCCCGGATCACCGCCGGAGCGCCCGTCGTCACGTCCTCGTCGGACCGAACGCCGCAGACGCCCGAGGAGGCGAACCCTTTTGAGTACGGGATCCGGAGCAGACTCCGCCCCCGCACCGACTTCCACCCACGAGAGCAAGACCGGCGGGACCTTCTCGTCGCTGAAGATACGTAACTACCGCCTGTTCGCCACGGGCGCCGTGATCTCCAACACCGGTACCTGGATGTCCCGCATCACGCAGGACTGGCTCGTGCTGAGCCTCACGGGTTCCGCCACCGCCGTGGGCATCACGACGGCTCTGCAGTTCCTCCCGATGCTGCTCTTCGGCCTGTACGGCGGTGTCATCGCCGACCGTCTGCCCAAGCGGCAGATCCTGCTCGTCAGCCAGGCCCTGCTCGGCCTGTGCGGCATCGCGCTGGCCGTCCTGACCCTGTCCGGGGTCGTGGAGGTCTGGCACGTCTATCTGGTCGCCTTCCTCCTCGGCATGGTGACCGTCGTCGACAACCCGGCCCGCCAGTCGTTCGTATCCGAGATGGTCGGCCCCGCGCAACTGCGCAACGCGGTCAGCCTGAACTCGGCGAACTTCCAGTCCGCCCGGCTCATCGGCCCCGCCGTCGCGGGCGTCCTGATCACCACGGTCGGCAGCGGCTGGGCCTTCCTGCTCAACGGGCTCTCCTTCCTGGCCCCGCTCATCGGCCTGCTGATGATGCGCACCACCGAGCTGCACGCCTCGGTGACCGTCCCCCGCGCCAAGGGGCAGCTCCGCGAAGGCCTGCGCTACGTGAAGGGCCGCCCCGAGCTGATCTGGCCGATCGTCCTGGTCGGCTTCGTCGGCACGTTCGGCTTCAACTTCCCGATCTGGCTGACCGCCTACGCCGACGAGATCTTCGACGGCGGCGCGGGCATGTACTCGTTCTTCAACATCCTGATGGCGGCCGGTTCGCTGGCCGGCGCGCTGCTCTCGGCCCGCCGCCGCTCGACGCGGCTGCGGATGCTGGTGATCGCGGGCACGGCGTTCGGGCTGCTGGAGATCGCCGCCTCGCTGTCCCCGTCGGTCTGGCTCTTCTCGATCCTGCTGGTCCCGATCGGCATGCTCGGCCTGACCACGAACATCACCGCGAACACGAGCGTCCAGATGGCCGCCGACCCGGAGATGCGGGGCCGGGTGATGAGCCTGTACATGATGGTCTTCGCCGGGGGTACGCCGGTGGGCGCCCCGATCGTCGGCTGGATCAGCGACACGTACGGCGCGCGCACCGGCTTCGCGGCCGGCGGCGTGATCTCGGTGATCGCCGCCCTGGGCGTCGGCTTCGCCCTCGCCCGCGTCGGCGGCCTCCGCCTGAAGGTCGACCTCCGCCCGGGCCGCCCGCACGTCCGCTTCGTCCCGCGCGAGCAGCTGGCGACGGCTGCGTGAGCGACGCGAAAGGCGCCCTCCCCGGGGGTGGGGAGGGCGCCTTTCGCGTGCGGGGGCGCGGGGTCAGTCGCGGGGGAAGGCGTCGGTCGCGAGGACGAGGCCGACGACGGTCGAGGTGAGGTCGACCGGGGTGCCGAAGTCGAGGCTCAGCACGCTGCGGTACTCGTCTTCCTTCGGGAGGGTGTGCAGGTGCCAGGTTCCGGTGTACGGGTCGACGATGAGGTAGACGGGGACACCGGCGAGGGCGTAGGTGGCCTTCTTGGAGCCGTAGTCGTTGGCGGCCGTGCTCCTGGAGATCACCTCGGCGACGAATTCGATGTCCTGGTGGCGCCAGCGGCCGTCGGCGTTCTTGGACGCGTCCTTCGTGACAGCCGCGACATCGGGCGCGAAGCCGTTGAGCAGCCCGGGAAAGTCGATGCGTACGTCGGTCTTCAGCTGCCGGCGTCCGTAGGTGGTGCGCAACTGCTCCAGGATGTCGAAGGTGATCTCCCAGTGCGTGTCCCGCTGCGGCGACATGTGGACGGTCCCCTCGACGATCTCGACCTTGAATCCCTCGGGGACGGGCTCAAGCCACTCGAACATCATGTCCAGGGTGCGCTCGTCGCTGGTGTCGGCCATGTCGATCCTGTCGGTGTCTACGACGGTCATCGTGCCGCTCCTCCCCGCTGCCGCACGGGCGTGCGGGCAGCCGCGTAGTACAACGATAGGCCCGGCTTCCCGGACACGCCCGGACCTGCCGGACTCCGTACGGCCCTGGCCCCGGAGCGACCCGTCGGTGTCCGGGGTGCCGGGGGAGCGGCCGCGCTACGGGGTGGTGCGGGCCTGGCCGCTCGGACGGTGAGCGGTGCCGTTACGCTCGAAGGGTGGACCCGAAGACCAGAAACCGCATCATGGCGGCCGTGCTCGTACTGATGTTCGTCGTCGTCGCCGTGGGGGCCGCCCTGGGCGGCTGATACCGCCGGCCGCCGACCGCCGGGAAGACATGCCCGTCCGGCGCGTCCGGGGCACACACTTGCCTGGAGTGGACTCGAAGGAGTTGGCTGGGGCGTCATGAGGTACACACAGCTCGGACGCACAGGACTCAAGGTCAGCCGCCTCGTCCTCGGGACGATGAACTTCGGCCCGCAGACCAACGAGTCGGACAGCCACGCGATCATGGACTCCGCGCTCGACGCGGGCCTGAACTTCTTCGACACGGCCAACGTCTACGGTTGGGGCGAGAACAAGGGCCGCACCGAGGAGATCATCGGCACCTGGATCGCGCAGGGCGGCGGCCGCCGCGACAAGGTGGTCCTGGCCACCAAGATGTACGGGAACATGGCCGCCGACGGCGACGCCTGGCCGAACCACGACAAGCTCTCCGCCGTGAACATCCGGCGCGCGGTCGACGCCTCGCTCAAGCGGCTCCAGACCGACCACATCGACCTGTACCAGTTCCACCACGTCGACCGGGACACGCCCTTCGACGAGATCTGGCAGGCGATCGACGTCCTGGTCCAGCAGGGCAAGATCCTGTACGCCGGTTCCTCGAACTTCCCCGGCTACAAGATCGCCCAGGCCAACGAGCAGGCCGCCCGGCGGGGGTCGCTCGGCCTGGTCAGCGAACAGTGCATCTACAACCTCGTCGAGCGGCGCGCCGAGATGGAGGTCATCCCGGCCGCGCGGGACTACGGCCTCGGCGTCATCCCGTGGTCGCCGCTGCACGGCGGCCTGCTGGGCGGCGTCATCAGGAAGACGGCCGAGGGCGGCCGCCGCGCCTCGGGCCGCGCGGCCGACGCCCTGGCCGACCCCGCCACCCGGTCCCAGCTCCAGGCGTACGAGGACCTGCTCGACAAGCACGGTCTGGAACCCGGCGAAGCGGCCCTGGCCTGGCTGCTGACCCGCCCCGGCGTCACGGGCCCGATCGTCGGCCCGCGCACCGCCGGCCAGCTGGACAGCGCCCTGCGCGCCCTGGAACTGGACCTCCCGGAGGCCGTGCTCACGGGCCTGGGCGAGATCTTCCCGGGCCCGGGGCCTTCGCCGGAGGCGTTCGCCTGGTAGGGGCATGAGCGCGGAGAGAACCGGGGGCCTCCCGTCGCGGTGACGGGAGGCCCCCGGTGCTTTCGGCCCGTCCGTCAGCTGAGGGCCTGGAAGTCCAGCCAGCCGCTGGTTCCGACGGCTACGCCGCTCCCGGAGAGGTTGGGGTACAGGTAGAGCTTGTCGTCACCACCGGTGGCGAAGATGTCCGCCTTTCCGTCCGAACTCGCGTCGGGGAAGGCGGTCACCAGCGGTCGGTAGGCCCGGGTCCAGCCGGTTCCGATGGCGGCGGAGGCGGCACCGTCGCCGAGGCCTTCGCCTGCGGGACCGGTCCCCTGGTAGAGGCGGAGCTCGCCGTTGGTCTTGTGGCGGGCGATGAGATCGACGCGGCCGTTGCCGGTGCGGTCGCCCGGTGCCACGAGGTCGTAGTTCGACCAGGATTCGTTGCCGATGAGGACCGGGGCTCGGTCGGCGTCGAGAAAGAAGAACTCCGAACCGAAGTACAGCCAGATCAGGTTGCCTTCCTTGACGAGGAGGTCGGGGTAGCCGGCGACATCGACGGTTCCGTCGTTGTCGGTGTCCAGAGGGCCGTCGACGTCGCCAATGGCGAGGATCTGGTCGGCGTTCTTCCAGTGGTTGTTGGCGGGGTCGAAGACATCGAGTTCCTGTCGGTCGTACTGGCAGGAACGGGAGTGTCCGTCGGCCTGTTCGTCCAGCGCGGTGCAGGCCCAGCCGGCCCCGTTGTTCGGGTACAGGTGGAGGGACTTGCCGCCGTCTCCTGGAATAGCCGCGATGAGATCCTCGAAACCGTCGCCGGTCCAGTCCCCCCGGTGCGTGATGTCGGCTTGGCTGAAGTCACCGTTGCCCGCCATGGTGCCGGCTCCGATGTAGCCGTTGCCCTGGCCGGGGTACAGCCACAGCTCGCCGCTGCCGCGCACGCCGTAGAGGTCGGCGTTGCCGTCCCCGTTGAGGTCGCCGGCCTTGTCGGGGACCGAGAGGCCGTTGGCGTAGAAGAAGTAGGAAGCCTGGTCGGAGCGGTTCTGGGCGGCGTCGAGGCTACGGACGTGAAGCCGCTGTGATCCGGCTGCCGGCGGGGTAAGGACGAGCTTGGCGTCGATGCTTCCGTCGCCATCGAGGTCCGTACCCGGTGTGACCTTGCGGACCGTGGGGTCCCAGTCACTCCAGTACTCGTAGGACGTCACGTCAGCGACGCCCCCGTTGCCGAGGATGAACGTTCCTGCGGTTCGGGCCTGCCCGGTGGTGGACGGCCAGCCGTCGGAGCCGTCGGGAAACTGCTGGGAACTGATGGTGGGTGGAGTGCTGGGCCGGGTGGGATCGAAGTTGAAGCGGCATGTGCCCGGATTGGGATTCCAGGACGAATGGGCGCTCGCGTCGAGAGCCTGCACCTTCCAGCCGAAATTGCCTTTGGCTGCTGTCAGGTACTTCTGCAGGGTCGTCTTGGGGACCTTGACCTTGGCGACGGTGCCGGAGGTGGCGGAGACGATCTGGTTGAAGATCTCGGCGCCGCCGGCGAGGTCATTGGTGCCCCAGAGGCGGAACTGGGCGCGGACTGTTCCGCCGTCCGGGTCGGAGACCTTCGCGGTGAGCGTGACGTCGGTGTTTCCGATCGTCGTGTACGGGGCGACCATGTCGCATCCGCCGGAGCTGGGGATGGTGTCGAGGCTGTTCGGCAGGTTGGGCACCGTGTTGTACACCGTGGAGAGCCTGGCCGAATTGGCGTCGAACTTCTTCCACCCGAAGACGTTGTTCTCATCGCTGTCGGGTGCCTGCATCCCGAAGGTCAGGGTGTTCCACTTGTTGGCGATGCCGTCCTTCGCCGCCGCTGTCACGTCGAAGGCGAGATCGCCCGCGGGGCAGTTCGAGCCCCAGCCGAGCGACTCGTTGACCGTGTCCAGCTTCTTGCGCCGCTCGGGCCGGTTGTTCCAGGTGGTGGACGCGGAGATCGCGCTGGTCGCCCAGAGCTCGACGGGCTTGTTCGTGCACGACCAGGACCAGGTGTTCTTGATCCGGAAGGTCGAGGACGAAACGATCTTCTTGGTGGACCACAGGTTGGACGAGTTCATGCGGAAGTAGGAACGCGCCAGGCCGTTGGTCTCGTTCTCGTACCCGACGCGGGCGGTCGTGGTGCCCTTGACGCCGTTCCAGTTGGCCCCGTTAAAGTAGGAGCTGTTCGGGTTTCGCTTGTAGGCGATCGTCCAGGAGTGGCGGGAGCCGGAGACGGCCGGGTCCAGCAGGACCGGGTACTGCGTGTCCTTGCCCGTCAGAAGGTCCTGGTCCGGGGTGAGGCGCAGCTTCCCGTCCGTGACCGCGAGCCCCATGTTCGCCTGCTGCGCACCGTATCCGGGCTCGAACTCATCGGCAGGCGGCGGCGGTCCGGTGGGAGCGCTGCGGGCCGAGAGGGCGGCGGCGGGCGCCGCGGCGGTGCTGCTGTCCCACATCATGGGGGAGGGCGCGGTGAAGACCGTCTCGCCCGCCGGGTTGACCGCCGTGAAGTTGCCGTGGGCGTCCGTGCTCGCCTTCAGGCCGTCTGTCTCCAGGCCGAAGTGGACCTGCCTGAGTGCCGGATCCGCGGCGGCTTCGGGGGTCTTGACGACCAGGAGACTGGTGAATCCCGCGGGGTTCGCCTTGACCTTGAGGTCGACGTCGGTGAGGACGTTGCCGTAGGTCACGGTGTCGCCGTCGACCTCGGGTTCGGGCAGTGCGTCGGGCCAGGTCCAGGACATGCTGCGGCCGTCGCGTACCACCGTCGCCAGGGGCCCTTCGCCGCCGCCGGACAGGCGGACGTCCACTTCGGTGGCTTTCGGCGACAGGGAGCCGTCCGGGCGTGACTTCAGCGTGGTGTCGATCGAGACGAGTTTGCCGTCCTGGCGTACGAACTTCGGTAGCGCGTAGGTGTCCTGGGTGAAAGTCCCGTCCGCGTTGGCGAACACCTGAGTCGTCTCGGTGCGCTGACTGAGGACTTCCGCCGGCCGGCCGGTTTCCGCGGCCTCGGCCTGTGCCGCGGCCTCGGGGTCCGGCTTCTGCCCCGCCGAAATCGTGGCGCCCTCGGGCTCCGCGGCGGAGGCGTCGGGCAGTTGCTGGGGTCCGCCGAGCGTCATGAGTGCGGCGAGGGCCGCAACGCCCGTGATTCCCCCCTTTGTTCTCCATCTGGCCTTGCGTCGCAATAGTTCCATTGAAGAAGTCCCCTCCCGGATCAGTTCGAGTCGCACCCTAGAACGTGAGGGAAGCGTGATGAAAGTGGCTGCCCTGTGACGTTGCCGCAGCTCCTGCGGTCTGAGGTCTTTATTTCGCCATCTTTGTTTCATATGCCAATGAATTGCACATGTTTTCTTTCGGTGTGAGTTGGGGAGCGTCAAATCGTTACCCCTTCCCTGTGCTGATGCTGTGAAAATCCTGCTAACTTCCGTGCTCAGCTATGGCCTTTGAGTAATAGGTGGGGAGTTCTGCGCATGGTTTCGGGTGGGGGCGTCAGCAGGGGACGTTTGAGAAGACGGGCGCAACCGGTGGCGGCCACGCTGGCCGCGCTCATGTTCGCCGGACTGTTGGGTGCGCCGCTCGCGGCAGCCGCCGAACTCGACCTGCTGAGGCTGCAGAAGCCTGACCCGGTCAAGACCGGCGAGGTCGAGAGACGCGGGCCGGCGAAGCCCGACCAGACCGCGCGGCATCCGTGGAAGAAACCCGACGTCACCTGGCCCGAGGCCGGCACAGCGACGTCCGCCCTGCGCGAGACCGGCGCGCGGGTGAAAGCCGGCTCACTGCCCGTCAGCGTGAGCCGTTCCGCACCCGGGGCGGAGAAGTCGTCCAAGGCCCCCTCGCGGAGGTCCGCCTCCGAAGCGACTCGGGAGTCCGGTCCGCGAAAGGTCCAGGTCCAGGTCCTCGACCGTGCCACCACCGAGTCGTTGGGCGTCGAAGGCGTCGTGCTGGCCCTCCGTCCCGCGGAAGGCACCGAAGGCACGGTGGACGTCAAGGTCGACTACGCGAACTTCCGGCATGCCTACGGCGGCGACTGGGCCTCCCGGCTCACGCTGAAGACGCTTCCGGCCTGTGCGCTGAACACCCCGGGCAAGAAGGGCTGCGCCACCGGCACGCCCCTTCCCACCACCAACGATGTGAAGGCCGGCTCGATCGAGGCGGCCGTCGACCTGCCCGCCGCCACCGAGGCCACCGCCTCCCGAGCCGCGACCGCCGACCCGGTAGCGCCGAAGGCAGGCGCGCGTGCCGTCTCCGGCGGCACCGTGCTGCTGGCCGCGACCGCCACCGCGGGGGGCCCGTCGGGCAGCTTCAAGGCCACATCCCTCTCCCCCTCCGCGTCCTGGTCCGCGGGCGGCTCCAACGGCGCGTTCTCCTGGACGTACCCGATCTCCGCACCGGCCGTCGCGGGCAGCGCGGTCCCGGACCTGAAGCTCGGCTACTCCTCGCAGTCGGTCGACGGCCGCACCGCCTCGACGAACAACCAGGCCAACGCCATCGGCGACGGCTGGTCCATGGAGCCGGGCTACATCGAGCGGCAGTACGTCTCCTGCACCGAGGACACCAAGGACAGCACCACCACGGCCAAGGTCGGCGACCTCTGCTGGAAGAAGGACAACGCCGTCATCAACCTGGGCGGCCAGTCCAACACCCTGATCAAGGACTCCACCACGGGGAAATGGCACCTGGAGAACGACGACGGCACCAAGGCCGAGAAGCTGGCCAGCACCGCACGGGCCAACGGCGACAACGACGGTGAGCACTGGCGGGTGACGACCCCGGACGGTACGCGCTACTACTTCGGCTACAACCGCCCGTCCGGCTGGGCCGCCGGCAAGGACGAGACCAACTCCACGTGGACGGTGCCGGTCTACGGCAACCAGCCGGGCGAGCCCTGCTACGCGGCGGCGTTCAAGGACGCCTGGTGCCAGCAGGCCTGGCGCTGGAACCTGGACGCGGTCATCGACCCGCACGGCGACGCCATGACGTACTACTGGGACAAGGAGACCAACTACTACGGCCGCAACGTCAACCCCAGCACGGGTGCGTCCACCGCGACCCCGTACATCCGCGGCGGCTCCCTGAAGCGCATCGAGTACGGCCTGCGGAACAGCAACTTCTACGCCCAGCCCGCGGCCAGGGTCGACTTCACGAACAGCGAGCGCTGCCTGAGCGACTGCGGCACCTTCGACAAGGCGCACGCGAAGAACTGGCCCGACGTCCCCTTCGACCGCTACTGCGCCTCGGGCACGGAGTGCAAGGACCGCTACTCGCCGTCCTTCTGGAGCCGGACGCGCCTGACGAAGATCGACACGTCGGTCCTCGTCGGCACCGCCTTCAAGCCCGTGGACACGTGGGCCTTCACCCATCAGTTCCCCACGACGGGCGACGGCAGTTCCCCCGCACTGTGGCTGGCCTCGATCACGCGCACCGGGCACGGCGGAACCGGCCCGGTCACCCTTCCCGCCGTGACCTTCATGGGCAAGACCATGCCGAACCGGGTGGAGGGCGCCACCACGGGCGGCGATCCGGACCCGGTGCCGCCGCTCTGGCGCTACCGCGTCCACGGCATCAACACCGAGACCGGCGGAACGATCGGCATCACTTACTCCGAGGCCGACTGCAAGGCCGGCAGCGTGCCCACCCCGGCCTCGAACACCCGGCGCTGCTACCCGGTGAAGTGGTCGCCCCCGGACGCGCCGGCGGCGAACTACGAGCCGTACCTCGACTGGTTCCACACCTACGTCGTCACCCAGGTCCTGGAGACCGACCGGACCGGCGGGGCTCCCGCCAAGCAGACCGACTACACGTACCTGGACGGCATGGGCTGGACCAAGTCCAAGGACGACGAGTTCACCGACGCCAAGCACCTCACCTACGGCGACCGCAAGGGGTACGGCCGCGTCCAGGTGCGCAGCGGCGTCGCACCCGACCAGCGGACTCTCAAGGAGTACCGCTACTTCCGGGGCATCGACGGGGCCGCGGTCAAGGACCACGAAGGCGTCTCCGTCACCGACAGGGAAGCCTTCGCCGGGATGACCCGTGAAGAGGCCACGTACAACGGGGACGGCGGCAAGCTCGAAACCACCACCAGCCACGTACCGTGGCGGTCGGCCGCGACGGCCACGGAAACCCGTGCCGAAGGGCTGCCCACCCGCTACGCGTACGCCACGGCCGGCAAGAGCGAGCAGACCCGCACCGCCGTCGGCACGGGCTGGCGCACCACGCGCACCGAGCGCACCTTCGACGCACTGGGCCAGACCCTGACGGAGTCCTCGCTCGGGGACACGACGAAGACGGGCGACGAGCAGTGCACCACCACCACGTACGCCCGCAACGCGTCGCTCAACATCCTCACCACGGTCTCCGAGACGAAGACGGTGGCCAAGGCCTGCGGCACCACGCCGTCCCTCCCCGCGGACCTGATCTCGTCCGCGCGGCACTTCTACGACGGTGCGACGAGCCTGTCCACCCCGCCGGTCAGGGGTGACGTGACCCGGCTGGACGAGCAGGACGCCAAGGGCACGGGACACCTCACGACCGCCACCCACACCTACGACCAGCACGGCCGCGAGGAGACCTCGACGGACGCGCTGGGGGCCACCACGCGGACCGCCTACACCCCGGCCACGCTCAAGGCGCCGACGACGGTCGCCGTGACCAACGCCAAGGACCACGTGGTCACGACCACTCTCGACCCGGTCCGGGGAGCCGTCACCGCGACGGTGGACGCGAACGGCAAGCGCACCGACGCCGTCCACGACGGTCTCGGCCGCGTCCTGAAGGTATGGGAGCCGGGCTGGCCCAAGGCCGCCCACGAGGACAAGCCCTCGGCGGAGTACGGCTACGTCATCTCCAGGACCGAGGCGAACGCTGTCATCACCAAGACGCTGAAGCAGAACGGCGCCTACCGCACCACCTACGCGCTCTACGACGGCCTGCTGCGCGAGCGGCAGACGCAGGCCCCGGCCACCGGCACGCAGGACCGGATCATGACCGAGACCCACTACGACACCCGTGGCTGGGCCTGGCAGACGTACGCCCCCTACTACGCGAAGGGCGCGCCGTCGGCGAAGCTGGCCTCCGCCGCGGTGAACACCGTGCCGGCGGCGGTGCGGAACCACTTCGACGGGCTCGGCCGGGTCACGGACGCTCTGTCGGTGAAGTTCGGCGACGAGCAGTGGCGCAGCAAGACGGTGTACGAGGGTGACCGCACGACCGTCATCCCCCCGAAGGGCGGAACGGCCACCACCACGGTGACCGACGCGCGCGGGCGCACGACCGAGCTTCTGCAGTACACGAACGCCCAGCGCACGGCGTCCCAGAAGACGACGTACACGTACGGTAAGTACAGCGAGCCGAGCACGGTCACGGACCCCGACGGCAACGTCTGGAGCCAGACGTTCGACAGCCGGGGCCAGAAGACCAGGAGCGACGACCCGGACAAGGGCGTCACGGACACGACGTACGACAACCTCGGACGGCCGGTCACCACGACCGACGAACGCGGGGTCACGCTCACCACGGAGTACGACGTGCTGGGCCGCAGGACCGAGGTCAAGCAGGGCGGCACGACGCTGTCGAAGTGGACCTACGACACGCTCGCCAAGGGGCAGCTGACCAGCAGCACGCGTTACGCCGGAGGGGCCGCGTACACCACGGCGACCGACGGCTTCAACGACCGCTACCAGCCGACGTCCACGACCACCACGGTTCCCTCCGCGGCCGGCGGCCTGGCGGGCACGTTCACCTGGACGTACGGGTACAAGCCGGAGACCGGGGCGCTGCTCTGGACGCTCAACCCGGCCGTGGGCGACATTCCGGCCGAGCGGGTCGTGACCAACTACAACAGCGACGACCAGCCGTTCCGCACCAGCGGTCAGCGCGGTGCTCTCGTCGCCAACACGCAGTACGACGTCTTCTCCCGGCCGGTACGCCTGGAGTACAGCGCCACTCTCGACCAGAAGGCGTACCAGACCAAGGTCTACGACGAGCACACCGGACAGGTCATCCGGCAGACCACCGACCGGGACGTCGCCCCCCAGCGCGTCGACGACACGACGTACGCCTACGACCCGGCGGGCAACGTCACCGGCGTGACCAGCGTCAGCGGCCAGGACGCACAGGCATCCACCGACACCCAGTGCTTCACCAACGACCCGCTGGGGCGGCTGACCGAGGCGTGGACGGCCAAGACCGACTGCGCGGCGGCCCCCTCGGCCTCCACGGTCGGCGGCCCGGACGCGTACTGGCACACCTACGGCTACGACAAGCTCGGCAACCGCACGAAGCAGACCGAGCACGCCACCTCGGCCGGGACGACGGACGCCGTCACCGACTACACCCAGCCGGCCCCCGGCGGCGACCGGCCGCACGCGGTGCAGCAGGCCTCCGTCACCGGCGGCCCGGACAACGGGCGTACGAGCACCTTCGAGTACGACAAGACCGGCAACACGACCAAGCGCACCACCGGCTCGACGGTCCAGTCCCTGACCTGGGACGCCGAGGGACACCTGGCGACCCTCACCGAGGGCGGCAAGCAGACCGGCTACACCTACGACGCCGACGGCAACCGCATCATCGCGAAGAACGGCGACGGGTCCAGCACCCTCACGCTCCCGAACGGTGATCAGCTGAACCTCGCGGCGAACGGCACGAAGACCGCGACCCGCTACTACACGCACAACGGCGACACGGTCGCGGTGCGCAACGGGAACGCCATCGCTTACCTGATCAACGACCATCAGGGCACGGCGATGACGGCCATCGCGGTCGGCACGCTCGCCCTGACCCGCAGGAAGCAGCTGCCGTTCGGCGGCCTGCGATCCGAGCAGTCGACGGCGTTCGGCAACCGCGGCTTCGTCGGCGGGACGAACGACCCCACGGGCCTCACGCACCTGGGCGCCCGAGAGTACGACCCGGTCCTGGGACGCTTCCTCTCCGTCGACCCGGTCATCGACTTCGACGACCCGGCCCAGATGAACGCCTACAGCTACGCCCACAACAGCCCGCTCACCAAGTCCGACCCGACGGGCCTGCGCCCGGACGGCCCGGTGGGCGGCAACTCGTACAACGACGAGCGGTGGGCCAACGAGCGGGGCATGACGGCGGGGTACACGAAGAAGAGCGGCAAGTGGGTGTGGAAGCAGACACCCAAGAAGGACCCCGTTTCTCAGCGGCGGTACAGCAACTACCGCGCGAACCCTGCCCATTACATGATCGACGACAGCCACGCACGCAAGTACGCGGCTGCCGCCAAGGCGCAGGCGAAGAAGGCCGCTGAGGCCCGGGCCAGGGCTGCGGCGGCGGAGCAGCGCAAGAAGGACGGCATCTTCGGCAGCATCATGAAGGGCAACTGGAACGACGCGGCCACCAACCTGAAGGAATCCGGTCCAGTGCGTTGGGTGGCCGAAAACGCAGACACGATAAAGACGGTCGTGGGGGCTGCCGCGCTGACTGTCTGCGTTGTGGCATCTGCAGGCGTCTGTCTGGCCGCGGGCGGTGTGGTGATCCTTGCCGGAATCGCGGTCGACGGCGCGTCGGGTGCCGAGATGGACGGCGCGTACTGGAAGGGCACGGCAATTACAGCAGGCATCACACTGGCAGGCGGAGTCGCTGGCAGGTGGGCTTCGGGTGGAGGGAAGTGGGCCTCGGGCGGCTGGTTGAAGTCTCCCAAGGTCGTCACCAGAGGGCCTAGGCATGCGGCTGGACGTCCACGCCACGCCACCCGGACGGACGTGGGCCCCACGGCAAACGCCTACATGCAGAACGGGTTTCTCGCTGGAATGGGTTGTGGCGCTCCCTCCGCGAGCAGCATTAATGCGGGTTATTGCCCGTGAGGTCTTCGTGGACGAAAGTCCCGGGAGTCTTCGTGAGGCGTCGGGGAGACGGCTCCATCCACCTGCGAAGGAAGGGGACGGTGGTATTCGGGTGGGCTGCGATTCTCTCCCTGTGTCCTGTGCTCGTCCTGTTCGGCCTCGCGGACGTGGAGAAGTACGGGTTCCGTGGGGTAGGCGTCCTCTGGGTGACTGGATTTGTTTCTGCGTTGATAATTCGTGGAACTATCAGACCGCGGGTCATTCTCGAACCGGATGGGTCCATCAGGAACATAGGGCCATTCCTTGAGATGGTTGCATCCAGAGACGAAGGCCTGTCGGTCACGTGTGAAAACAACGGGTTGGTGATCGTGTGTGCGGATGGTGAGCAGGGTGCTTGGTCATTCTCGCAAAGCCTTTTGGGTGGAAGGTCGGCTCGAAACGCGCGCAAGTTTATCGGTACGTGGCTGAAAGAAGAGCGGAAATGCTCTTCCGGGCGTGCGGTCGCGGGCAGGAGAGGGAGGGTGCACGTCGGGCTCGTCGATGTGTTCCTGCTCGTGGCGCCCTTGGCCGCTCCCGTACTCATGAAGCTCTGACCAGCTTCCTCTGGCGGCCCGTCGGTTCTCCGGCGGGCCGCCGGTCCGTGTCCCTCGCCCCGCGCAGCCGTCCAGTGCCCCCAGCACAGTTGGGGCGCCCGCTGCCTAATGGGTAGATCCTGAGTGGGTGGTTTGTTGTGCTTCTCTTCTTTTCTCTCGTCATGGTTCTGATGGGGTTCTCTCTGAGGAGGAACTGGTGGGGTATGGCGGATCAGATGTCCGGCAGGCACCTAGCTTCGAGTTCGATCGAGCACGAAAGGTCCCGCCGGCTGGGGGCGGTCAGAATCTTTGGTGGTATTCTCATCGCCTTCGGTGTTTTTATGGCTTTGACTTTCTCCTATCTCTTGATACGTGGAGTCTCCTGAATGATTCTCCTCTGCGTCCTACTCGTTTTCCTGCCCATCGGTGTTCTGGTGCAATACAGCCCGCGAGGGTGGGGAAAGGGTTTCAGGGAGGCTCTGCGCGGGACGGGGCTCTCTGATTTTTCGGTAAGCGCCTTGGCCGCGGGATGGATGGTGGTCGGCGTGGCGGCGCTCGCCGCTCTGCTCGCACGCATCTTTTGAGGATCGCCCCGGGGCGGCCCGGTGCAGCTTCGACCCACCGGGCGCGTTCACGAGGGCATTCCCAGAACGCTCACTGCCTGGGGCAGCCGCCGCGGCTTTCCGCGAACCCGTCCAGCGCCGCCAGCACCGCTCGCCGGGTCTCCGTGCCGCCCGTGTGGCCCGCGTTGTCGATGATCGTCAGCTTGGCGTCCGGCCAGGCCCGGTCCAGTTCCCAGGCGGTGATCAGGGGGCCCGCGAGGTCGAAGCGGCCGTGGATCAGGGCGCCGGGGATGCCGGTGAGGCGGTGGGCGTGGGCGATGAGTTGGCCTTCCTCCAGCCAGGCTCCGTGGGCGAAGTAGTGGGCGCAGATCCGGACGAGCGCCTGCTGGGCGTGGTTCGGGCGGCTGCTGTACGGGGGTGGGCCCCCGGTCGCCTCCATCAGGGCACGGCGATGACGGCCATCGCGGTCGGCACGCTCGCCCTGACCCGCAGGACGGCGTGGACGCTCGCCGGAGGGGGCGCCGCTCGACTGCTCGCAGGCAGTTGGAGAACCTCGGCGTTCAAATATCGAACTCGCGTCAAGTCCGTATTCCAGGCGCCCAACGTCTCCATCTACGGATACCGCAAGACGATCGATGCGGGCGCCACGTACGCTAACGTGAGTCTCCACACCGGACTCGCGGCGACATTTTGCTGTGCCGGAAAAGCGAGCCCCTGGAGTGCTTCCGGTGTTTGCTGATGCCTGTGCGCCCGGCTGGCGATGTCGTCATCTGAACGAAAGACAGGAACCAGATCGCCATGGAGCAGATTGTGCTGCGCCGGAATTCCTGGGTGGTGATCTCCTGGGTGGTTGTGATCGGCCTCGGGCTCAGCATGCTTGCGGCAGTTCTCAAGGTCAGTTCGGTGAATGGATTCCGAACCGGCTGGCAAGGGATCCCTGTCTTTCTGGCGCTCGTGGTGCCCATCGGGAGGGTCGCAAACTGCAAGATCGTTCTTCGGGAGGATGTACTCGTAGTGGTGAATCCGCTGCGTACCCACATTCTCCCGGTGGCAGCGGTTCATGACGTCTCGGTAGGCGACGACGGCACTCTTGACGTGCGTCTCGACCACCATCGAGTCGTCTCGGTCTTCGCCTTCGGGGGCTCCCTGATCGATCATTTCAAGGGTTCGAGCGGTGAGGCGGCACGCAAGGTCAACGCATGGCTCGGTACTGCCCGTACGGAGAGTGGGCGGCGCGACGTCGCTCCGCGGGTTCGCTGGACGCGCTGCCTTCTTGCGGACGCGGCTCTCGGTCTGGGCGTCGTAGTTACCGCCGCAGGCTTTGCATGGATGGCCTTCAGCGGCAGTTGACGTCACCCGCAGCACAGGTCGGGCTCGACCACGTCGGCCGCCGGTTCCTTGAGGAACCGGCGGCCGGAGTCGTTCATCAGCCTCACCCGCCACTGTCCGCCGGGTCTCCGTGGCGCCCGTCGTCGCGCGCCCGCCGGGAATTGCGGGACAGTCCTTAGCTACGCCCACAACGGCTCCCTCGCTGATTACCCCCTTGGGGCCGTTGGCGGTCGGGCGCTCTGTCTAACCCTTGCTGTGGCAACCACTGCGGAGGCATGCACCAGAAATGATCGGAATGGGTGTGCTTCAGCGCTGTGGGGGTGGGTTTCGTGGGTGCGGGGTTCGGTGCGGCCAGGGCTGCGAACGCTCTGCGGCGTGATGCTCTGAATTATGGGCCCGGAGCCATCAAGGGAGGAGCGCTCATCATGGCAGGCGCCGGCAAACCGGCTGATGGGGCAGCCGTATTGGCCACTTGGCTGGGTATACACTCGCCCGTGATGGATACGAGTTGAAATCTGGCATGAAGTAGGGTGTAGATGTCGAAAAGTCAGCCCCTGAAGGTTGAGCCCATCGGTCGCGCCGAATCGCTCCCCTGGTCTGTGAGGGCGATTCTCCGTAGATCGAACAGGCGAGGCAGGACGGGGCTGATTTTTCGATGCGTGATGCGTGATTCTTTTCGCAGCGTGACGCGTAAGTGGTCAATCGTCTCCGTCGAGTGTGAAGGCAATACCATATGCGAGATGAGCAATACCAGCGTCAAGCGTCCGGTCTTCGTCGACCTTCCGCCGGGGCGGCATGAGCTGACCTTTCGCGTGATCCGGGCGAAGCGGAGCCGCCATACTGTGTTTCATGAGGAAATCCACCTTCGTGAGGGAGACGTTTTCCTGGCCCTCTGCGAACCGATTCAACCCGACGTCTTCTACAGGAAGAGTCCGACGGAAGACACCTGGAGGATCGGAGTGGTGGATTCCGTCTCGGGCAGCGGTGGATCTGCTGAGTCGGGGATGTGATGCCGCTGATCGCGTCCGGAAGGGGAAACATGTACGAATTGATTATCGCGGCCCGGACTTCTCATTCGGTGAGCTACGGCGAACTGACCGTCGGAGTGCTGATCGCCTTTTTCGGGACCCTGTTGGCTTTGAATGTGAAGGGTTGTGCCGAAGTCGCTTCTGACTTTCTGGGGAGGGGGATGTTTTCAGCCTTCTATCACAACGATCACATCCTGAGGATTCCTGCCGGGTTTTTTGCGGCCTTTGGGGTAATTCTGGTCTTGATCAATCTGAAGATTCTCTTCTTCGGGTTCTGAGGCGTCGTATTCACCGGCCGATGGCGCCGTCCGCGGCGTACCTCGCACCCGGCGGCCCTGGTCGCCGTCGCCCCGAGGGGCCGACCGCCGGGAACGTCGCCGGGAGTGTGTACAACAGATGTGCCGTCGCCGATGGTGAGAGAGCTCGCAGGAAGGGGACGCGGAGATGCGCACCAAGGAGACCCGGGTGTTCCGTCGTCCCGTGTACATGTGGTTTCCCGTGGTCGCGGGTGTCGTGGCCTGGATCTGTGCGGTTCTGGTCGTTGGGCTGTTGGGCTCGGCGCCGGTGCCGGCGTTCGTGGTCGCCGGATTCGCGGTCTTCTTCTGGGCGATCGGGTGGGACTCCGCCATTCGCAGCACCGACTGCCATGTGTCCTTCACCAACATCCTGCTGACCACGACGGTCGCCTGGACCGACGTCAGGCGGGTGAACATCCAAGGTGGGCTGACCGTCACCTTGAGAGACGGGAGCGAGCTGAACTCGATAGCATTCGGCGGTTCGCTGCTGGGGGACCTCACCGGCTACCGGACTCACCGGCCGGCCTTCCGGCAGCTTCGGCAGATCCACCGCACGGCACACGCGTCGGAGCCCGGGGGCGGCCGACAGGGGCCGGTCCAGCGGAAGGTGTCCTTCGCCTGGCGGCGGCTCCTGTGTGCCCTCGCCGTCGTTTACGTGCCGCTCGTGGTCGCCCTCGTCCTGTGACGGGGAGGTGGTCCGGCGGGGCCCGTCCGTGCCCCTCGCCCCGCGAAGCCGTCCAGCGCCCCCAGTACCGCCCGCCGGGTCTCCGTGCCGCCCGTGTGGCCCGCGTTGTCGATGATCGTCAGCTTGGCGTCCGGCCAGGCCCGGTCCAGTTCCCAGGCGGTGATCAGGGGGCTCGCCAGGTCGAAGCGGCCGTGGATCAGGGCGCCGGGGATGCCGGTGAGGCGGTGGGCGTGGGCGAGGAGTTGGCCTTCCTCCAGCCAGGCTCCGTGGGCGAAGTAGTGGGCGCAGATCCGGACGAACGCCTGCTGGGCGCGGTCCGGGCGGCTGCTGTACGGGGGCGGGCCTCCGGTCGCCTCCATCGAGACCACCGCGTCCTCCCAGGCGCACCAGTCGGCCGTGGCCCTCTCCCGTACGGCGGCGTCCTCGCTCTCCATGCGGCGGGCGTACGCCGCGACCAGGCCGGCCGGGTCGGTCGTCTCGGGGACGCCCGCGCGGAAGGCGTCCCAGGCCTCGGGGAAGAGTTGGCCGACGCCCCGGTAGAGCCAGTCGATCTCGCTGCGGCGGGTCGTCGTCACCGCCGGGATCACCGCCTCCGTGACCCGCTCCGGGTGTTCCTCGGCGTACGCCAGGATCAGGGTCGATCCCCACGAGCCGCCGTACAGCAGCCACTTGGTGATGCCCAGGTGCTCCCGCAGGCGCTCCATGTCGGCGATCAGGTGTGCCGTCGTGTTGTGCGACATGTCCGTCGCCGGGTCGCTCGCGTGCGGTGTGGAGCGGCCGCAGCCCCGCTGGTCGAAGAGGACCACACGGTAGCAGTCCGGGTCGAAGTACCGGCGGGCGCGGGGTGAGCAGCCGGAGCCGGGGCCGCCGTGCACCACGAGGGCCGGCTTGCCGTCCGGGCTGCCGCACGCCTCCCAGTACACGTGGTTGCCGTCGCCGACGTCCAGCATGCCACTTTCGTACGGCTCGATCGGCGGGTAGAGGTCGTTCGGGTCGCGGTGCACGGCGTTGTTCCCCTCGGTGCGGCGCGTGGCGGGCGGTGGGCCACGTTACGCGGATACGGACGGTCGGAGGCGTCCCGTTTCGGCCTTGCCCATGACGACAGAACGGATCGAACGGAACTTACGGATCGATCTGGCCCGGAATCGCGCCGACGACCAACTCCTGGCCGCCTTCCGGAAGTCGGCCCTGGGTTATGTGGGCCTGCCGTATCCGGGCGGAGGCCGCACAGCCGGTGGCGGCCGGCGGGTCCGTGCCTGCGGGTCCTTGCCGGCCGAGGCCGACGAACACCGTGTGGTGATGGCCAGCCCGGAGGGCAACGGGTTCCGCGTCGCGGCGGACGCCGCGCCCACTCGGGCGGGCCGCCGCGTAGCCTGGGCGCCGTGAACGCCGCGCCCCGGATCCTCGCCGTCCTCGACGAACTGCTCGCCTCCGCCGCCCCCGACGACCGCGGTGCCCTCTGGCACCTGGCCGAGGCCGGGCGGGAGCTGGACGCCAATCTGGTGCGCCTGCCGCCGGGCGCCGAGGTCGGGGAGCATCGGGAGGACGTGCTCGATGTGCTCCTCGTCGTGCTGGAGGGCGAAGGGAGCGTCAGGACGGCGGAGGGCGGGCCGGTCCTGGAGCTGGGGCCCAGCACCGTCCTCTGGCTGCCCCGCACGTCACGGCGGGCGCTGGTCGCCGGGCCCGGCGGGCTGGTGTATCTCACCGTCCACCGCCGCCGCCCCGGCCTCGCGATCAAGCCGCCGGCCGGGGCGTACGAGGGGGGCGAGGGCCCCTGCATGCTGGACCGGGTCTGCCCGGGGTGCGGGCGGCTGTCCCAGGACCCCGCACCGGTCTTCTGCAGTCGGTGCGGGGAACGGTTCCCCGAGCGCTGAGCCCGTGAGCGGGTGGCCCGAGAGCCCGAGAGCCCGAGAGCCCGAGAGCGGGGGAGCGCGAGAGCCCGTCGATGGGTCGTGTGCTCCTCCGGCGCCGCGGCCTTCAGGGCTACTCGCACTCCGTCAGGTCCGGGCGGCCCGGCGGGTTCTTGTTGCCCACCAGCTCGGACAGGTTCTCCTTGTACATGTCCTCCCAGATCCTGCCGCCCAGGATCGTGCGGAGCGCCGAGCACACGTCGTCCTTGAGGACCGAGGACTTCGGCCGCATCGCCACGCCGTAGCCCTCCGCGCCGTTGATGGGCTCCAGCTGCCGCACCTTGTCCGGGTTGGCCTTCACGTATCCGGCGAGGATGATGTCGTCCGAGGCCACCGCGTAGACGTCGGACTTCGGGTCCAGCAGTTTGTCCAGGCAGTCCTGGTAGGTGTTGGGCTGCGACTTCGCCATGGTGAAGCCCCGCTTCGGCAGCTCCTTCTCGTACGTCGACTCCCGCGCCGTGCACACCTCGACGCGCAGGTCCACCAGGTCGCTGGAGTCGTTGATCGTGTACTTGCGCGATTTCTCGCGCACCAGGAAGCTCCGGCTGGCCTCGTAGTACGGGCCCGCGAAGTCGACGCTGTAGCCGCCGGGCGAGGCGGTCTTGCGGTCGTCGGTGATGCTGTACGAGGCGATGACCAGGTCCACCTGCTTCGTCTTCAGCGCGGTGCTCCGGTAGTCCGTGGCGACCGTGGTGAAGGCGACCTCGCCCTTGGAGTAGCCCATGCTCTCGGCGATCGCGTACGCCAGGTCGATGTCGTAACCCTTGTACGTACGCGTCTTCTTGTCGTAGATGCTCAGCCCGGGCTGGTCGTCCTTGACGCCGATCTTCAGGGTCGGGTGCTTGTCCTTCCACCGCTCCTGGGAGCCGCTGCCCGCCGCGCCCTCGCCCTGGCCCCGCGCCGAGCCGGTCCGGTCGCCGCCCCCGCCCTTCTCGCCGTCGCCCTGGGAGACCATCCAGCCCGCGCCGGCCAGCAGCGCCGCGCACACCACCGCCGCGGCCGTCTTCCAGCCCCGGTACCGGCCGGGCGGCCGGGCCGTCGCCGCGGGAGCGGGCGGGGGTGTGTGCGGCACCGGTGCAGGTGCGGGCGGAGGGGCGGCGGGACCGGGCGCGGGGGCGGGGGCGGGCGTGGAGGGGTCCGGTGGGGAGACGACCGTCGGCGGGTGTGTCGCCGACGCGGCCACTGCCGCGTTCGGCACGGAAGGGTCCGCGAGCACCTCGCGGAGCATCGCCTCGGCCGTGGCCGCGTCCAGCCGTTCTCGCGGGTCCGTGGCCAACAGCCCCTGGATGACCGGCGCGAGGGGTCCGGCGTAGCGGAGGGCCGGGTCGGGGGAGTGCCGGATGTTCTCCTGGACCTCCCAGACCTCGTGCCCGGCGAAGGGCACCCTGCCCTCGACCATCTCGTACAGGGTGATCCCTAGCGCCCACAGGTCGGAGGCGGGGGCGGGGCCCGGGGAGGCGGGGGCGAAGAGCTCGGGCGCCAGGTAGGAGGGGGTGCCGATGACGCTTCCGGACCGGGTCACCCGGTCCGCGCCCTCGAAGGTGGCGATGCCGAAGTCCACCAGGATCGCGAGTCCGTCGTCGCGGACGAGGACGTTGCCCGGCTTGACGTCGCGGTGGACGACCGATGCCGCGTGGACCGCCCGCAGGCCCTGGAGGATCTGGAGGCCGATGTTGGCGGCCCTCGGCACGGCGAGGACGCCGTCGCCGCTCAACAGGTCCCCCAGAGACCTCGCTTCGAGCAGCTTCATCACGATCCAGATCTGATGGTCGGTCTCGACCTGGTCGTGGACCGTCACCACGTTCTGGTGCTCGATCTTGGCGATGGCCTCCGCCTCGCGCCGCGCACGCTGCATCGCCGCCGTCTGCGTGGCCGCGGTCATGGCGTTCCGGTCGAGCAGGCCCTTCACGGCGACGAGCCGGCGCAGCCGCCGGTCGTGAGCCTTCCAGACCTCGCCCATTCCGCCGCTGCCGATCGGCTCCAGCAGCTCGTAGCGGCCGTCGATCACGGTCCGGGGGGCGGGCTGCGCGCCGTGCGGCGGTGGCGTGCTCGGCCACTCCGGCGGCGCCACGTCGTCCGGCCGCCGGGGGGCGTCGCCCGAGCGGCGGTCCTCGGGACCCCGGGCCCCGTCGCCCGCTCCGCCGACCCTGTCTTCGTTGTGCATACGACCCCCTGTGCACTACATGGACCACGCCAGATTAGACGCTCCGTCCTGCTCGGACGCACGGACGCGACGTGCCGGTTCGCGTCCCGGCGAGCGGTGGTGCGGGGCGGGAGTTAGGAAGCCGCGCCGCCGTTGCTCTTCAGCAACTGGCCGTTGACCCACTGGCCTTCGGGGGAGCACAGGAATCCCACCAGGTGGGCGGTGTCCTGCGGGGTGCCGAGACGGCCGAGCGGGGTGCCCCCCACCAGGGCCTCGCGCAGCTCGTCGTTCATCCAGCCGGTGTCCACCGGGCCGGGGTTGACGACGTTCGCCGTCACCCCGAGGTGGGCCAGCTCGTGCGCGGCGGCCAGCGTGATGCGGTCCAGGGCCCCCTTGCTCGCCCCGTAGGGAAGGTTGCCCACGGTGTGGTCGCTGGTGAGCGCGACGATCCGGCCCGTCGCGGTGCCGGGCGCGCTGCGGAAGCGCAGCCCGTACTCGCGGATCAGCAGCCAGCTGGCCCGGGCGTTCACCGCGAAGTGCCGGTCGAACGCCTCCACGGTGGTGTCGAGCAGCCCAGAGTCCACCGACTCCGCGTGCGAGAGGACGAGCGCGCTCACGGGCCCGCCGAGGCGCTGTTCCGCCTCATCGAAGATGCGCGTCGGCGCGTCGGGGTCGGACAGGTCCGCCTCGATCGCCGCCGTACGGGCCCCTGCCTCCGCCAGCTCCTTCGCGATGGACGCGGAGGCCCCGGGCTCGGCGCCCCAGTCCATGCGGCGGTCGTACGGCGTCCAGTAGGTGAAGGCGACATCCCAGCCGGAGGCCGCCAGCCGGCGCGCGATGCCCGCGCCGATGCCGATGCTGCGGCCGACACCGGTGATGAGGGCGATGGGGCGGCCCGGCCCGGAGGCGGGCGAGGGCTGTTCGGAGGTCGTCACGCGGTGATCCTTCGTGACTCGTACGCGTACGTCAATGGCCTTTCCGGACACGTGGGCGACGCCCTTGCGCCTGCGCTGACCTGCGGCGACCCATCCTGCTGGTGGGCCGGCCCGGGGTTCGGGTTCCCGGGGCGGGGGCGCCCCGGGCGGGAGCGCCACGTGGTTACGCGGTCCGGCGCGTCCGACATGCGGTGGCGGGCGGGCCGACAGAGACTCGGTGAGGCTCCCCGGGACGCCCGTTCCCGGACGCGCCGAGGAGGAACACGATGACCACGTCGATCAGTGACCCGGTGGTGGAGAAGTTCATCGCCACGGTGAACGCGGGCGACCGGGACGCCTTCTTCGCCGACGTCCTCACCGAGGACGCCACCATGTCCGACGACGGCAGCGAACGGGACCTCGCGGCCTGGACGGAGAAGGAGATCTTCTCCCCGGACGCCAACGGCCGCATGAAGGTCGTGGACGCCTCCGACGACGGCCGCACCCTTGTCGTCGACTACACCAACGACACCTGGGGCACGATGCGGACCCGCTGGGTCTTCACGGTCGCCGGTGACCGGGTCAGCCGCTTCGAGACGGGCCAGGCGTCGTCCTGAGAGCGACCGCGCCCGGTCCCGGTCACAGGCGGCGGTAGGTGCGGCCGCCGCGCCGGGGAAGGGCCGCCGGGTCGTCGGGCCCGGTCCGGGTGGCCGACAGCGCGAGGTGGATCTCGGCGCGCACGGTGGCGTCGGCGAGGTTCCGCGCGAGGTGTTCGGCGCACTGGGAGAGCCAGTCGGTGAGGGTGGTGCGGTGGACGTGCAGTTCGGCCGCGGCGGGGGCGGTCCGGGCGTGGTGGCGCAGCCAGCAGGCCAGGGCGATGCGCAGATGCGGCTCCAGACCGCCGACCAGGCCGACGGCCCAGGCCCGGGCCGCCTCGGTGTCCAGGAGACCGTCCGGCAGCGTCTCCAGCCGGGCAGGACCGCTGTCGCTGCCGCTGTCGCGACCGCTGGCATCGCCGGAGCCGGAGCCGGAGCCGGAGCCGGAGCCGGAGTCGGCGTCGGAGTCGGGGTCGGAGCCGGGTTCAGGGGCGGAGTCGGGGGCCGGGGCGCGGAGGGCAAGCAGCAGGTGCGCCCGCACGGTGGCGTCCTCCAGGTCCGCGCCGAGCAGCCGGGACAGGTCGCGTATCCGGGCCCGGACCGTGCCGGCGGACAGGCCGAGCGCGGCGGCGGCGCGGGGCTTGCTGCCGGTGCGGAGCCACACCAGGAGGAGGTGCCGGTGGGCCGGGGCCAGGGGACGCAGCACGGATTCTGCCCACCGGGCGTACGGGGAGGTGGGCAGGAGAGAGGTGAGCCGGGAGGCGCCCACGGCGTCGGCGGGCGCGATGCGGCGGTCGGGGGTGGCGCTGTGCCGGGCGGCCGCGGCGTCGCTGTGGGCGGTGGGCATCTCGGCCAGGGGCAGCGGCCCGGCCATGCCCGCGAGCAGGTGGTGCCGCTCGCTCAGCCGGGAGACCAGGCGCAGGATCCGCCCGTCGTCGCCGCCGTGGTGGAGCTCGGCGACGACCAGTTCGCCGTCCGGCCGGCCCAGCAGGGTGCAGGCGTCGGCGTGCGGGGCGAGTGAGGGGCGTACGGCCCGCCAGAGGACCTCGTGGGCGGCGGGGACATCGGCGCCGGAGAGCCGGTAGACCGTGACATGCGTGAGCCTGTCGCTGCCGAGGGTCTCGGTGACGGCGGCGGTGTGGCCGGCCAGCAGCAGCCGGATGAGGGTGGTGTGCAGCCGCATCTGTTCGCCCCGCAGCTCCGCCGCGCGTTGCCCGCGCACCTCCAGGAGGGCCGCGGTGGTCGTGGCGACGTGGCAGGTGTGTGCCGGGGGCACGGTGGGCGCCGGAGTCAGGACGAGGACGGCGCCGGCCGCCGGGAGCTGCGTGCTGCGCGGGTGTTCCCGAGGGGCGGCCGCCGCGTGCACCCCGCTGGCGGCCGCGGCGGCGGGGGCGCTGTAGACGGCACCGGCGATGGGATCGGCCAGCACCGCCCACCCGTGGACCAGGGACGCGGCCTCGGCGATCAGGTGCGCGCCGGACCGCGTCGCCGCCCGCAGCAGCCGGTCGGCCGTCTCCCGCTCGTGCCGGGCAGCCCGCGGGCCGTTGGCCTCGTGGTCGGTCGTGCCTGTGCTGCTCATGTGCGAGCCTCCGCGGACCGTGCGCGCCGCGCGCGGGGGGAAGCCCCTCGCGCGGCGCGGTCGTTACGGGCGTGGGTCAGGGGGTGCGGCAGTGACGGACGCGGGTCAGGGGATGCGGGCGACCGCGCCCCACCCGGCGCGGGCCGTGGTGGTGCCGGTGTTCGCGTCGGGCCGCCAGTTCGGCCAGGACACCATGCCCGGCTCCACCATCTCCAGCCCTTCGAAGAACGCGATCGTGGTCTCCGGCTCCCGGAAGATGTAAGGGATCGCGCCGCTCGCGTTGTACTCGTCCTGGACGGCGCGGTGGGCGTCGTCGGACGCGGTGGAATGGCTGAGCGAGAGGTAGCTGCCGGAGGGCAGGCGGTCCACCAGCCGACGTACCAGGGACAGGGCGTCGTCCCAGTCCACGATGTGCCCGAGGACGTCACTGATCACGAGGGCGACGGGCCGGGTCAGGTCCAGGGTCTCGGCCGCCCCGGCGAGCACGGTCTCCGTGTCGCGCATGTCCGCCTCGACGTAGGCGGTCGCCCCCTCGGGGGTGCTGGTCAGCAGCGCGTGGACGTGCAGGAGCACCAGGGGGTCGTGGTCGACGTAGACGATCCGGGAGTCCGGGGCTATCCGCTGGGCGACCTCGTGCGTGTTGTTCGCCGTCGGCAACCCCGCGCCCACATCGAGGAACTGGCGGATTCCGGCGTCCCGGGCGAGATGGGTGACCGTGCGCCGCAGGAAGTCCCGCGACTCCTTCGCGAACGTCTCGATCAGCGGGTACTTCCCCCGGTAGGCGTCGCCCGCCGCCCGGTCCGCCGGGAAGTTGTCCTTGCCGCCGAGCCAGTAGTTCCAGACACGTGCGGAGTGCGCGACGCTCGTATCGATCTGCGCGGGCAGTTCAGGCCCATTTCCGGTCGTATTCATCCTGTAACACCTCTCCTGTTCGGGCCGGCCGCATCGCCATCACGCACGACACGTCCAGCATTCCCTGATACGTCTGCACGGGGTGGGGGCTGTCCCACACCTCCGCCGTGCCGGGGAGCCCGCCCTCCCGCACCACATGGTCGGCGATCTCCCGGATCTCCACCCGGTAGAGGGTCAGCGCCGGGACGCCGGTCAGCGGGTGCGGCGGCGCGTACTCGGGGTGCAGCTGCACCGTCACATCCCCCCGCTCCGCGATGCGTTGGATCGATCGGACCTGCTCACGCATCACGTCGTCGCCGCCCACCCGGACGCGCAGGGCGGTGACGGGAAGCAGGGCCCAGAGCCGGGTCTGCTGCTCCTGGAGGCGTTTTTGACGCTCGACCAGGAAGTCCGCCCGGCGCTGCCGCCCGGCGGCATCCCGGTCGGGGCACCGGAGCTCGTCCACGGCCATGGCGTAGGCCGGGGTCCGCAGGAGCAGCGGCACCAGCGCCGGGTCCCAGGTGCGCACGACGCCGGCGGCGGACTCCACGCTCATCAGGTCCATCAGCCAGGGAGCCATCGCATCGCGCCATGGATGCCACCAGCCGGGCATGTTGGCCGCGTTGAGCCGCCCCATGATGTCGTCGGCCTCCGCCGCCCCCGCCCCGTAGGCGGCGAGCAGGGCGGACACCTGCCCCACGTCGAGGGAGGTCTGCGCCTGCTCCAGCCGCCGCAGCGTCGAGGGATGCCATCCCAGCTGCGTGGCGGCCTGGGAGACGGACAGCCCGGCGCCCTCACGCAGCCTTCGCAGGCGGGCCACCAGGACCAGATGGCGCGCCGTCCGGCCCGACCTCTCGCGCGCCACGGCTTCCCCTCCCCGCTCCGGTCCCGATCCGGTTCCGCTCCGGCTCGATCCATCCGACATTCCGCGCAGTCTGCGCACAGTGCACACAGCGCACCTTGCGACGGTCGCACGGCGCTCTCAAGGTAAGCATGTCCGACTCCACCACGCGCCAACTCGGCAAGACCGGGCCGATCTTGGTCGCTCTGCTTCAGCTCCGCCCCCGCTGTTCCAGCTCGCCCGGCTCCCCCCGGCCGTTCCCATCCTCCGCCCGCCTGTCCTCCCGTCCTCCCGCCCTCCCCCGGCCGTTCCCGTCCTCCGCCCTCCCGTTTCCGCCCTTCGTTCTCCGTCCGCCCGTTTCCGTCCTCCGTCCGCCCGTTTCCGCCCTTCGTCCTCCCTCCTCCCGCCCCAGCCCCCCGGCCGCCCCAGCCGTTCCGTGCACTGCCGTTCCGGCGGCCCGTTCTCTGGAGCCCACCGCATGAACCACCTGACCGACGCGACCGACCTGACCTGTCCGGCCCGTCCGAAGCTCCGGTCCGTCGTCGGGGTCCCGCGGTCCGTCCCGGCCCGCCCCCTCGACCTGCGCGTCCGCGCCCAGCGGATCCAGATCGACGAGCTCATCGTCGACGACCCCCGTCAGGTACTCGCCCACGCCGGGCAGGCCGCCCTCGACGAACCCGAAACGGCAGCGCTGCTCGGGCACGATCCGGCCACCCCGCTGTCGCTCCCGGCCGCGGCGGCGCTCCTGTGCGCGCTCTACGACACCGACGCCCTCACGGCCATGGGGCTGCGCCTCGCCCGCCACACCACCCGCGTCTCCGCCTCCAACCAGCAGACGGAACCCGTATCGCTGGTGCTGTCCACCACCCCGGGCCAGGAGGACTGACCTCAGGGGCCGGTGGGCAGCGCGGTCCCGGGCACCATGGCCGAACACAGCGGATCAGCTGACTGCCTGGATGCGCCCCGGCCGTCGCGGCAGAACCCAGCAGGCCCCCCGATCAGGGCCCGGGCCAGTCGCGGCAGCCCGGCCCCGCATCGATCCGGAGGACCCGTACGAGGCCGAGGGGTGCTCCGTCGGCACCGAGGGCCTGCCGGATTCCCGTACGGATACGGAGTTCGGGGGCGGACAGGGCGGTGCCGAACAGCCCCGGCGAGTACGCGGCGGTGACGTCCCGCAGGGGCTCACGTAGCTCGTGGGGCTCATGGGGCGTACGGGAAGGCTCATGGGGCGTACGGGAAGGCTCGTGGGGCTCGTGGGAACGGGAGGGCTCCCGGGGGTCGGGGGCGGGCCGTTCGTCGAGCCGGGCGGCGAGGGCGGGGGCCAGGTCCGTGAGCAGGGCGCCAGGCGCGTCGGCCGGGCCGTTGCGCGCCGGAGCTTCCACCGGCCGGTGGAACGAGACGCAGTGCAGGTCTCCGGGCTCGCCGCAGCCCTGGACCCGCCAGTCGTCCAGCCGGGCCGCGAGCCAGTAGAAGTCGTGCCGTGGCCGGTCCCAGGTCGACGCCGGGCCGGGCGTCTCGTTCCGCGCGGGGTACTCCGGGGCAGCCGGGGCGCCGTGCTGGGTGAAGGGGAGCACGGCACCGGCGCCGAAGGCCCCGCCGAGCAGGTCACCGAGTTCGGACGCGACCTGCTCCAGGACGGCCGGGCCGTCTGCCGGTGCGCCCGGGGGAGGCGGCACGATCAGCTCGGCCCCGCCGAGGAGCCGCACCCGGGAGGCCCGGGACACGGGGGCGGGGGGCAGCAGGCCCGTGAACGAGTAACCGCCGGTCGGATAGTCGCCGTGGGCCACCTGGTCGGGGGTGATGGGCTGGAGCACGTCAGTTCACCGACAGGCCGTGAGTGACCAGATCGCCCATGGCGTTGGTCACGGTGAAGACGTAGAAGCCCGTGGCGGTGGGAGTGCCGGAGAGTGTTCCGTCGTCCTGAAGGGTGATGCCCGCAGGCAGGTTGCCGTAGGACAACCTCACCGGATCCTGGTAGACGCCCTGTGTTCCGGGCGGGATGGGCAGGGAGACGAGCATGTTGGCGGCGAAGTCCGCCGCGGTGATCTGGTCGCCGTGCTGCCGGAGGGCGACATGGACGGTCTCCATGTCGAGGGTGGGCGCGAGCGACGCCGAGAAGGCGCTCTGCGCGGTGGCCGCGAACGTCGTCTGGGGGAGGAGCTGGGGCAGGAAGACCCCGAGACCGTCGTGGATCGCCTGAGCGTCGTACCCCTCCCGGTTGAGTGCGGCGTCGTGCAGCGTGCCCCCGATGTTGGCGATGGCGTGATAGGTGAAGTCCCAGCCCTGGGGGTTCCCCGGCGGGTTGTTCGCGGGATTGATGGCCTGGACACGGGTCAGCGTGTTGTTGCTCATGGCGGGGTCGGAGGCCCAGACACTGCGGCCGCCGTACATGAACCCGCCCCAGAACATCACGGCGTTGGCCTGGATGCCGAGCGCCTGGGCCAGCAGGATGTGCAGGTTCGCGAAGTCGGAGCAGACAGCCCCGTTGGGAGCCGAGGCCAGGAGCGTCAACGGGTCGGCGGTGAGTACCTGAGCACCGTTGTACGGAACGGTGGCGCTGATCGCCCCCCGTAGCGCGGTCGCGGCGTCCTGGGCCCCGGTCTGGCCATGCGCGAACCGGGTGGCCGCTTCCACCGCCTCGTATCTCGGGTTGGCGGTGGTGGGCGCGCCGAGGAGACGGTAGAGGCTGATGGGGTGGATGCCCGGGAGGGGGACCGAGGTGTTCCCGGCGTGCAGAATCCACTCGACGAATTGAACGGACTGCCCGACCGCGCCCAGGCCCGGCGCGCCCGCCAGGGGAACAGTGAAGACCCAGTTGTCCAAAGCGATGTTCTGGGGCGCGGACTGCCCCAGCACGTCGCCCGTCATGGAGTCGGTGGCCACGAGTGAGACCGGGCCGGGCGGGGTCAAGCCATCGACCTGCACCAGGACCTCCGGGACGTCCCCCGCGCGAAGGGCGGCGTGCTGGCGCATGTTGGCCGGACTCGGGTCTCCCACCATCGGGATCGAGGCGGGGATTTCGACGGCCCTGAGGGTCGGTGAGACCAGCGCCGGCGGCGCGGCTGCCGGGGCGGGCATCATGCGCTGCACCGCACCCTCACCCGCGCGTTGTGCCGTCCCCGGCCGTCCAGCGCCCGGCGTCTCGCCGGACGGGGCGCGTTGGAGTTGTGGAGCCGGACCGCTGAGGGCGGCCCGCGCGTTGGCGTCCGCCTCGCGTTCGAACCGGTCGGACGGGTCGCTGACGCGTAGCCCGCCGCCGTTGTCGGTGCCCGCCACAGGCCCCCGGCGCTGCTGGATGACATGGGTCAGCTCATGCGCCAGGGTGTGCCGGTCACCGCCGCCTTCGCCGATGACGACATGGCTGCCGGAGGTGTAGGCGCGGGCCCCGATCTCGGCGGCGGAGACCTTGGCGGCGGCGTCGTTGTGGATGCGTACGTCGGAGAAGTCGGCCCCGAGCCGGGCTTCCATGTCGGCCCGGGTCGAACGGTCCATCGGCCGGCCGGCGCCGCGCAGCACGCCGGGGACGGCGGAGCGCTGCACGGGTGCCTGGTCTGCCTGGTCCGCCTGTTCGGGCTGCTCGTGGCCGCAGCCGTCGCCGTGCTGGTGCCGGCCCTGCGCGGGCAGGCGGCCGGCGGCCCGCATCATCTGGATGACGGCCGCGTTCCCGGCGCTGCTCTGCTGGGCGAGGAGCCCGGCGGGCGGCACTCCGTACGCGACCGGGGAACGGCGGGCCTGGGCGGGTCTGTCCGCCGCATATGTCTTTTCGGTACCGGTCTGGCTGCGCACGGGGGCCTCTTCGCTGCTGAGGGAGGGGCTCCTCCTTCATACCCGCGAGCACAGCCCCGGTTCCAGGACCCCAAGGGCACAGTTGACTGGCCGTACGTACGGGACGCGACGCGCGGCAGAACCGGAACGTACGGACTCAGGGGGTCGTCGCACTGCTGGGCGGCGCCACCGGTTTTCCGCCGCGCAACGCGTCCCCGACAGTCCAGCCCCGCAGACGTCCTTGCGCTGCTGTCGACCGCGACGCGCGGACGCTGCACTCACGCAAGCCGAGGTGCTCTGCGGAAAGGACGTCCCGGAGCCGGGGGAGACGGCGGGCGCGGGGACGGTGACGTCCTCGGAGTTCCGCACGCGGACGGTGAGGTGCAGGCGGGGGTGACCTCGACGCGGTTGCCGCTCTCGGGGCCGCTGTAGCTGGGTTTGAACCGGTGGAGGCCAGTGCTCATTGTTCCGGAATGGGTCGCGACCACTTGTTCTGGAATGGGTCGCGACCACAGCGCGCGCCTTTCTGGCCAGTGCGCGCGCAAGCGCAAACGTATGACCGGCGCGATTGTCCAGCCATTTCCTTGTCCGGAACTCGTTCCCGATCGCGTACGCGCGCACAGCCTGCGTTAATCTCTCGACGCGCGGAAACGGAACGCAGGCAGACGGGGGAGCGTCGTGTTTGATTCGGAGCGCTGGCAGGAGCTGTTCGGACCGGCCGGCGACGGGCCCGCGATGCGGCTCGCCTCGGCGTCCGACGACCCCGGAGCCGGCTCGGGCGGAACGGGGAACCTCAAGTACAGCAAGAGTCCCTGGACCAGCGCTTCCGGCACCGCCGGCGATTTACGGACCAGGGCGGAGAAGAGCCGGTCGGTTCTCGGGCGCGGCCACGTGGGCGTTGAGGCGGGAGCCGCCGGCCTCAGTTCCGTCGCGGCCCTCAAGAGCGTGCTGACGTCCTGGGAAGAACGCCTTCAGACGGTACGGGACGAGTGCGAGCAGCTCGAGGGGAATTTGCTGACGGTCGCCAAGGAGATGGGGGAGTCGGAGACCGATGTCAAGTCGTCCCTCAAAGGTGTCCACGTCCCTGGCAAGGCGGATGAGGAACGATGACAGGATCCCTCACCTGGCAGCAGTTGCGCGACCTCAAGACCTCCGAGCTCACACAGGCGGGCGACAAGTGGCATGAGGTCTCAGGCCGTTCGGCTTCCGACCGGGCACAGGTCGACCGCGCGATGTCCGCGAAGCTCCGCGCGACCCAGGAGAGCGGTTCGGCGGAGGCGGCACTCGGCAGGATCCGGCGCCTCAGTCGTAACTTCCAGTACGTGCAGACCGAGTGTGGGCTGGTACGTACAGCGCTCAACGGGCTTGCCGGCGACCTCAGCGATCCTCAGCGCCAGTTGAAGCAGGCCCTTGAGGACGCAGCTGCCCTGAACTTCACGGTTCACGAGGATGGTTCCGTCAGCTACCCGGCTGTCAAGGTCGACGACCTGACCGGTGCGAAGAAGGAGGCCCCGGGCGGTAGTTCGCGAGGCAGTTCGCGTCTCCCGCTGGAACCGCCAGGCCTCGGGTCACCCGGGCAGCAGTCGCTGTATCCCGGCCATCCAGGATTCACGCCGGCCAACCCGAACGCGGCTAAGGCGCAGGACGTGGCCGACCGTATCGCCCGAGCTGTACGGTCCGCGCGGGAGATCGACGCCCGTTACGCGAAGACCCTCAACGGTCTGAAGGCGGAAAAGGGACTCGATGTCACCGCGGCCACACTGAAGGACGTCTTCCGGGACACCGCGGACGTCCGCTCCACCGCGGGCATGCACCTTGCCGAAGGCCTCCCGCAGGACAAAGAACCTGCGGAGCGCAAGAGGTGGTGGGACGGGTTGACCGACGAACAGCGGCAGGAGTACGTGAAGGTCGCACCGGACCTGATCGGCGGTCTGGACGGCATTCCGGCGGTGGTCCGTGACGAGGCGAACCGCAACTACCTGCCGGTCCTGATCGACGAGGTGGCACGACAGGGCGGCGACGACGCCAAGACCAAGCTCGACGCCCTCCGCATGATTCAGGACAAACTCGGTGAGTCGAGTCACCCGCCCATGTTCCTTCTCGGCATCGGGGACGAAGGCAACGGACGCGCGGTCGTCTCGTACGGGAACCCCGATACGTCCAGGCACGTCGCGGCGTACGTTCCCGGTCTCGGCACCAAGCTCGACGGCGACTTCGTCACGGGCACAATGAAGCGGGCCCATGACACGGCCATCGGCGCCCGGGAAGTGGACCCGTCCACTGCCTCGATCATCTGGCTTGGTTACGACGCTCCGCAGAGCGTGGACGTGATGACGAAGGGCGACGCGCAACGGGGTGCCCCGGCGTACAACGAGTTCATGGCGGGCCTCTCGACGACGAACGCGAACGAGGACCCGCATGTGACGGCGATCGGGCATTCCTACGGCTCGCTCACCGTGGGCACGGCCGCCAAGGAGTCCGGCGGGATTCCGGGCGTCGATGATGTGATCCTGCTCGGCAGCCCCGGCGTGGACGCGCAGAAGGCGACGGAACTCGGCGTGGGCGAGGACCACGTGTTCGTGGGCGCAGCTGACAACGACCCCGTCACCCACCTGCCCACGAAGGGGGAGGCGGCGTTCGGCGCGGGGCCCGCCTGGGCGCTGGGAGGCCCGGAGGCGGTCAGGAGGGCGAATGACCTCTTCGACGTCGGCGACGACGACCTGCACTTCGGCAAGGACCCGGCGAGCGCGGCGTTCGGAGCACAGCGCTTCGAGGTCGACGACGGGCCCGGGATGGTCCGCGAAGCCGGAAAGTTCGATGCCCACTCCCAGTACTTCGATCCGGAGCTGGATGATGTATCGGCGTTGAACATTGCCAAAATCGTCGGCGGGCGTCCTGAGGACATCGTGAGGGAGGAGCATCGATGAGGCCCATCCCACTTACCATTCGCCTGGCCTGTGCGGTGCTGGGCGGCGTGCTGCTCGCCGGATGCGGACTCTTGGGTGATGCCAAGAGCGGGAAAGGGACCGTGGCAGGCATGGACATGCAGGGGGCGGCGGAGCGCGCCGACGCGATTTTCTACGCGACGGTCGGGGAGATCAAGCCGGAAGTGGAATGGGTCCACCGTGCGACGACGACCGGCAGCTGTGATGTGACTCGGTACTGGACGGTGATGACGGAGATCTCCGAGCAGCGCCGGGGCAATTTCCTGGGTGTGGTGGAGCGTTCTTGGAAGTCGAGCGGCTACCGGATCAAGACAGTGAGTCCGAGCAAGGAGATGCCTTCGATCATCGTCAGGTCCCCGGACGGATTCGGTATCAGGGTCAGTTTCGGCTATAAGGGGCAGGCGTTCTTCCAGGTCACCAGCCCCTGCGTGGACGAGTCGAAGGTGGCCGCGCCCGAGCAGGTGGCGAACGGCCGTACGTACGAGGGCGAGATCCCCACCCCCAACGTCCGCTCCGGCTTCTGGTCCGCCGAGGCCCCGGTACCGGGGCCTTCCCCCTCGTCCTGACCGGTGACTCGCCGAGGCCGCATTTCGCGGAGAGCCGGACGTCCCCGGTGCTCAAGGGCGGCCTGTACGGCGCGTCCGGGGGCCCGGGCGCCGGGAGAGGGCCGGGCACGTGATCGTACGGTTCCGAGTGGCGTCGGCAGCGCTCTCACGTCCCTCCCAACCAGGAGCCGTACGCCGCCGATGCGACGAGTTCGCCCAGGCCGTAGGCGAACGGAACAGGCACCAGGAGGAAGGTGCCGGCGCGGACCAGGGACGGTCCGACGACGGAGACCATGTCATGGGGGCCGGTCGTCGTGGTGAAGTCCCGCCAGCGCAGGATGTCATCGGGGCCGCACGCCCAGAAGAACAGCCCGATCACCAGGAAGACCGCGCCGGTCACCAGTCCCAGATAGGTGGTCGCTTCCAGCAGGTCGATGCGGGTGCTGTGCTCCCGCACGGTGAACGCGGCGACGGCCACGCAGACCGCTGCCCCCACGCCGTACGCCGCGCCGCGTGCCATGACGCCGCCCAGACGCAGACGTGGTTCGAGTACCCCGTTCGCGTCTCTGCTCATGCGGCTCATGTGCTGCTCCCTGTCGTCACCACCACCACCGCCGTGCTGGGTGGTTTTCTCCCCGTCCACCGGCTTCGGCCGCCTCCGCACGGTGTCGTAACCGGGCCGCACACGCAAGGTGGGCCCGGTCGGCCTTCGGCGGCTCAGCGGCGCCGCACCGGGCGTCGGCGGAGGCAGTAGGCCGCCGTGACCACCGCGAGCAGTGGGCCCCAGGCCAGCAGAGGGAAATAGCAGGCGGTCATCAGCCAGTAGTGGAACCCTTCGGGGGACCCGGCGGCACCCATGTTGTCCGCGTCGTTCCAGTTGAACGCGCCGCTCACCGTGATGAGCGTGACGAGCGCCGCGCCGAGCGACGCGGGGATCACCACCACCGGTACGGGGATCCTCCGGCCGCCCAGGGCCGGCACCCAGCGCGGGACTTCCTCACCCCACCGTTGGACCAGGCCCAGGGTGAGCAGTCCGAGTGCCTCGGCCAGCAGGCTGAGGCCGATGAGGTAGAAGGACTCGGTGCTCGGGAAGTTGTCCGGGCTGAGGTGCTCCTCGGTGAAGCCGGAGTCCCAGCCGAAGGCGATGGCGACGCGCCACAGCCCGGAAGGCACCAGCGTCAGCGCGGCGGCGTGCGCCGCGAGGCGGAGGGACCTGGGGACGCGGGGTACGGCGGTGACGGCCGTTCCGGCGGCCAGGGTGTCAGCCACGGCGGGCCGTCGCCCCGGGCTGGGCAGGAGACTTGGTGATCTCCGCGTGGACGACCTTGTAGCCGCCCTTGATCACGGTCGTGAACGGTGCGGGCGCCATGCACGTACCTGTCCGCGGACGTACGGGCTGACCGTTCTCGTCCACGTTCTCGGGGTCGACGTTCACCACCCCCCAGGAGAAGCCGAGCCGGTCCGGCTCGCCCCTGCCGCCCTGCTGCACGCTGATGCCCAGCCGGGCGCCGGTCTCCCCGACGTTCGTTTTCGTCACGACTGCGGTCAGCGTCGCCGTCCGGCCGCTGGTGACCAGGCAGTCCACCCGGGCCTCCGCCCACCCCGTGACTCCGCTCGGGGAGGTGTGGGAGAACTTCAGCGTGCCTCGGGCGTCCGTGGACAGGCCCTGGGGGGCCCTGGGAGGCATCGGGCGGGTGAAGGGCGTCTGTTCGGCATGGATGGTGAAGCGGATGTCATGGTCGATCGACTCGACGTAGGAGATGCGCGCTTCCCCGTGGACGCTCGCGTTCTTCACCGGCTTCTTCCCGGCGGACGCGGACGTGGATGAGGACGCGGAGGCGGACGTGGCAGGGGCTGCGGGGGCGGGCCCGGCAGCGACCAGCCCGGTGATGACGGCGACGATCGCCGTGGTGCCGATTGCGGTGCTACGCATGATGAACTCCCAGGTGGCGAGGGGTATGTGTGGTGCCGTGCTCGATCGGACGGCTTAAGCCTCGCCGTCGGCGCTCTGCGATTCCATCCGCCGATCGGCACGGAGATCACGCCGCCGGCCGCCTCATCTATGCCGTTCGGCAGAGAGCCCCGCCGCCACGCACGCTCGTACGCTGACCGCATGTGGGAATCAACCGGCCCGGCCGTCCAGGCGTTCGGTGCTCTGCCGTCGCTCGCGGCGGCGGGCGCGCTGGTGTGGGCCGTCGCGCGCCCCCGAACCGCGCTCCGTCAACGGCTCGGCCGCCTCGCCCGCCCGGCCACGGTCTGCGCGGCCCTCTCCCTGATCACCACCTCCGCCTTGCCGACGGCTGGTTTCGCCTCCGTGTGGAAGCTGGTGGAGGTCGCCTTCCTGCTGATCCTCCTGACCGTGATCACCCGCTGGTCACCCCCGCACGAGCTCCGGCTGGCCCTCCCGCCGGCCGCCCTCGCGGTGACCGTCTGGCCGCTGGTGCTGGTCCCCGACGAGTCCTTCCTGGAGTCCGTCGGCATCGCCACCTTCTGGCTTCTTCCCGCAGCGGCCGCCATGGCGGCCGGCGCCCACCTCCGTCACCAGGAGGCGCGTCGTCGGCGAGCGGTGGCCGAGGCCCGCAGGGCCCAGCGACTACAGCTCTCCCGCGACCTGCACGACTTCGTCGCCCACGACATCAGTGGGATCGTCGTCCAGGCCCAGGCGGCGCGCTTCGTCGCCGCCACCGACCCCTCCCAGGCGATGCTCGCCCTGGAACGCATCGAGAAGGCGGGCCTGAGCGCCCTGGCCGCGATGGACCGGACGGTGGAGATGCTGCACGGCCCGGAGGCTCCCACCACCCAACCGCTCCCCAACGTCTCCCAACTGGGAGACGTGATCGAGAACTTCACCTCGGCGGGAGCCACCGAGGCGCATCTGGAACTGCCTCCGTTGGTCACGGAGGTGCTCTCCCGCGAGGCGGCCACCGCTGCCTACCGCATCGTCGTCGAGGCACTGACCAACATCCGCCGGCACGCCCCTGACGCCTCCCGCGCCACCGTCGCGTTCGTGCCGACGGCCACCACGGTGGAGATCCGGGTCACCAACGACCGCAGTGCCCGCGCCCCGGCCCGCCGTCGCGCCTCCCGGGGAGGCCTCGGCCTCCCCGCTCTCACCGAGCACGCACAGGCCCTCGGCGGGACCCTTGCGGCGGGGCCGTACGGTGACGACGGCTGGCGGCTCACCGCCGTCCTGCCTGCCATACCGCGCGGGTGAGCTGCGCGGCTCCCGGTGACAACCGCCCCGGGATCGCTCAGGAGGCGGCGAAGTCTACGAAGGACGTCCAGGAGGCGGGGGAGACGGCGAGCGCGGGGACGGTGAGGTCCTTGGAGTCGCGGACGTGGACGGTGTGGGGGCAGGTGGCGACCTCGACGCAGTTGCCGCCCTGGTCGCCACTGTAGGTGGACTTGGACCAGGTGAGCGCGACCTCGATGCAGTCGCCGCCCTCGCTGCCGCTGTAGCTGGACTTGAACCAGTGGAGGTCGGTGCTCATAGTTCCTCTGCCATCTTCTCGATCGTCTCCAGCGTCCTCTCCGGAGTGTATGCCTGGGCACGCAGAACGCTGTACCTTCCGAACAGGTTTCCGAGGTCTGGCTGTTCGGTGATGAAGAAGCTGCCGCCCTGACCTTCGATATACGCCAACTGCTTCCGCTCGGCCGTCTCCAGGAGAACGAAGGAGCCGTTGAGTCCTGCGTGGTCTTCGCGGTCAGGTGACATCAGTTGAATTCGCACGTGCCGGAGACGAGCTACCTCGGCGAGATGGTGCAGCTGTGCCTTAAGGATGCGCCGGTTGCCAATCGGGCGTGTGAGCGTGCTCAGTTCCAGTACGAAGCTGATGTCAGGGAGCGGCCTGCGGCCCAGCAATGTTTGCCGTGCCAGCCGCGCGGCTACCTTCTCTTCGATTTCATCGTCATCGTAGGTCGGGTGGGCGCTGGCGAACACGGCTCGCGCGTAGGCCTCGGTCTGGAGCAGCCCTGGCATCACGTGGGTCTCATATTCGTGACGGGCATGGGCTCCCGTCTCCTCCTCCGCGAACGGCGTGAACCAGCCCGGCAGCGGGCTGCGCTTCTTCGGCGGCTTCGGCGCGGCGACGATCAGTGCACCCTGTGCACCCAGGACCTCGTCCGCCCGCTGTACGAACACGCCCTTCGGCGGTCGCGCGCCGCGTTCCACCATCGCCACTTGCGACTTGGAGTAGCCGATCCGTTTGCCCAACTGCTCCTGGGACAGTCCGGCCAGCACGCGAAAGTGCCTGAGCAGCAGGCCGAACATCTCGGCGGCGCTTTCAGGCTGATCACTGGAGTGCACGGGCTCACCTCGGATGTACACCACTGTTCACAGCTTGCCTGTGACCCTGGTCACGGTACGTGTTCGGCGCAAAGCTGAGCGCATGGAACTGAAGAATTCACCGGATCCGGTGCCCTCCTGGATCCCCGCCGCCGGCCACGCCCTCCGCCACGTCGGCATCCACTTCGACGCCGTCCGTGCCATCGGGCTGCTCGGTGAGGAAATCGCGTACGAGGTCATGCAGTTCACCGATTTCCAGGCCGGCCCCATCGTCCGCTCCGGCATTGGCGAGCGCAGCATGTACTTCCTGCTCGCGCCCGGCACCGCTGCCGAGCACCGGTGGCCTCCCGGGGTGGAGGCGATGAGCCGGAACGCGCGGGGGGACGCGTTCGTCGGGGTTCCGGCGCTCGACGGCGGCACCTGGCCGCTGGACTGGCGGTCGCGGCCCACCGCCCAGGACCCTTTCGTTGACGGTGGGTTGCTGCACGAGATGGCCTGGCTGCGGGCGGGGTGCGCCGTGCGGGAGTGAACGAGGTCATTCCGTCGTTCTCGGGTGCGTCAGGCCGCCGGTGTGTAGCGGACGACGGTGTCCTCGCACGGCCCCTCGGCGTACACCTTCAGCGCTTCCAGCTCGCGGTCGTCCGCCGTGAGCTGCCAGCGGAGCTTGGTCGACACCCATTCCCCCGTATACCGGCACTGGACCTCCGGGGACGGTGGCATCCAGTCCGCCGGGTCCTTGTCCGCCTTCTGGCGGTTGGTGCGCGCCGTCACCGCGACCAGGGAGGTTTCCGCTCCCTGGTCGTTCGCGTAGGCCTCCCGTCGCGTCGCCGTCCACGCGGAGGCGCCGGAATCCCAGGCCTCGGCGGGCGCGACCATGTGGGTCACGTCGAGCGACCCGACGTCGGTGACCTCCTGGCCGTCGAAGTAGGACTTCCACCTGCCGCCGGTCAGCTTGCAGCCGGGCCCCACGGCCGGTGCGACGACCGCTTCGGCGAGGAGGACCTCGGCCCGGGTGTCGCATCCGTCCGTCGTGTCCTCCCCCGAGTTCCAGTGGCGGAAGGCCGAAGCGGTGTAGCCGGTGCGGTTCTCCTCGGTGACCTTCAGCAGGCCGACCGCGTCGGCCAGGGTCGTCACCTCCGCCACCGGAGCGGCCGGAGCTGCCTGAGCGGCGGGAGCTGCCTGAGTAGCGGAAGTCGGGAGAAGGGGGGCGAGGGCGAGGGCGAGCGCGCAGATACCGCGCGCGAGGTTCTTGATCACCAGCGCGTTCTACCGGCCGCGCCCCGCCTTCGCGCGGCCCACGCCTCCGCAATCACCCTTACGAGCACGCGAGTTCACCGGAGAAACGCTTCCGCAGCCCGCGCTCAGCGCCCCCGGGCCACCTCGCCCCCCGCCGGGTCACCTCGCCCCCCGGGTCACCTCGCCCCCGGGGCCGCATTGCCCCCCGCCGACCGCGCCTACCGGAGGGCGACCCGGTCCCCGGACGACGAACTCGGGCCGGCCGTCGTGTTGCCGTAGTACGTCCACCGCCACGTCCCCGCGCCGGTGGCCTTCACCGTGGTCTTCAGTGTCCCCGTCTTGCTCGACGTCGCCTTCTTGACCGTCTTGTACGAGGAGGAGCCGGCCGCCTTGAACTGAAGGCTCACCGAGCGGCCCTCGTACCCCTGGTACGTGTGCGTGTCCCAGTTCGCCCGGCTGACCTTTCCGGTCACGGTGATCGTCTTTCCCTTCACGACCGGCTCGGGCGAGGCGTTGACCGTGAGACGGGTGGCCCGCTTCACCTGCAACGGGAGCTTCTCGTCGTCGATGTCCACGGCGCCCTTGGGGAGGTACAGCTGCGCGGCGGTCTTCCAGGTGCCGGCGTCCTCGTTCCCGAAGTCGTAGTGCCTCGGGTCGATGGTCAGCCACTCCTCGAAGTCGCAGATCCCTTTCGCCTTGTTCACGACCACGCAGTCGTTGACGAGGATGGAATTCCACAGCGTCTCGCTGGAGCCGAGCTTGCCCCGGTAGGGGAACACCGTCGGGTGGGACTTGTGCTTGAGTTTGGTCGTCATCCGGAAGGTCACGTACAGCTCGACCTCCTTCTTGACCCCGATCACGATCGGCTTGCCGCCGTTCACCGTGACCCGGCTGAAGGCGACTCCGCCCTCCGCCGCCCCGGCCGGCACGGCCGCCACTCCGGTGAACACGGCTGCGGCCGCACCGGCCACCACCGCTCTCCGCGTCGCTCGCTTCATGATCTTCACGTCGAAACCCGTCCTCTCCCCAGCCGCCCGGGGCCGCGCGCGCAGGCGCGCCTGCCCGAGGTTTTCCTCGCGGCTGACCAGGAGACCAGGGAGGGAGGTGCGCGGTTGTGCGCGGGGCTGCAACGATTTGGTCACCCCGGTTCGGCCGCGCTCCGGTTCTGTGGTGGGCCAAGGGGGGGCGAACGGTGAGATCAGAGGGATCGATAGATCTCGCGCCGATGGCCGACGGCGAGTACCCAGACGATGAGCCGACCGCCCTCCACGGTGTAGACGGCCCGGTAGTCACCTGCTCGGAGAGGCCATCGTGCCTCGTGGCCCTGGAGCGGCTTGACGTCGAACGCCGAGAGGTCTCCCGTGTCCAACGCTTTCTGGAGGTCTGCCAGGCGTCGATGTCCACGAGGACCGCTTCACTCTTGCCTCGGCGGGTGATGATCGTGGGCGTCTCGTCACGGCGCGCGCGGTCGGTGACGTCCGCGAGGTGCTTGCGTACCTCTGCCATGGATTCGGTCACGGGCTCACGCATGCACGCCAATGTGGCAGATGTAGCAGATGTAGCAGATGTACATATGTTTCCCTTGGTTGAGCGGAGAGTGCTGGAAGGTAACTCTCTGCGGGGCGGTGGTCGTGTCATCACGCTCCGTACGCTCGGGTTCTCGCAGCGCATAGGGCGGCCCCCGGGGGTGTAGAAGCACCTGCCCGAGGGCCTTCACCACTAGGCAGTTTCTTACGGATCACTGCGCTAGACACGAGCTGTTGGTGGTGTGATGGCTTCATGCGACCCGAGCACTGTGTGACCAGGAACCACATCGAGGTGTGGCAAGAACGGGTGCTGCCGTCGGGACCGGAACGGATCAGGTTCGGGACGGTGCTGCGGGGCTCGCTCCTGCCGATCGTGGTCTGGGCCGGAGCCGCGTGCTTCGTGTACTTCGTCTACAACCCGCTCGTGGCGACGGTCCTCGGCGGTCTCTTCGTGTTGTCGTTCATCGCGGGGTTCGCGCTGCGTCGCAGGGCGAAGCACTCGGTTCGCTGCAGCGTCTACGGTGCGCTGGGCGGAGTGCTCGACAAGTCCATGGCTGGGTTCTGAGGCGTTGCGGCACAGGCGGCCCATCGTTGTACTGAGCGTGTTGACCGACGCCCAGTGGGCCAGGCGGACGCCGATGAGGACCTGAGCTCGGTGGAGAGAGGGCTCCCGGTTACGGGACCCGGGCCACGGCCACGTAGATACCGCTGAACTCCTGGGCGGGCGCGGGCGTGCCGTTGAACCACTCCGGGGCCTTCACCAGGCCGGGGGCGACGATCTCCAGGCCCTCGAAGAACCGCGCGAACTCCTCGCGGCTCCGCAGGGCCAGCTGGATGCCGCCCTTCTTGTATTCGTCCTCGCTCTGCTGGCCGACCTCCTCGTTCACGTCGGACGCTCCGTGGGACAGCACGACGTAACTGCCGGGTGCCATGGCGTTCGTGAACGTACGGACGATGCCGATCGGGTCCTCGGCGTCAGGGAGGAAGTGGAGCAGACCGAGGAGTGACAGGGCTATCGGGCGGTCGAAGTCCAGGGTCTCGCGTGCCGCGTCGAGGATGACCGCGGGCTCGCGGACGTCGGCGTGGACGTAGTTGGTGACGCCCTCGGGCCGGCTGATCAGCAGGGCTTCCGCGTGGCGCAGGACGATGGGGTCGTTGTCGCAGTAGACGACCCGGGCGGAGGGCCGGATCTCCTGGGCCGTCTGGTGCAGGTTCGGCGCGGTGGGGATGCCCGTCCCGATGTCGAGGAACTGCGTCACGCCCTCGCCCGCCAGCCAGGCCGTCGCGCGGTTCATGAAGGAGCGCTGCTGCCGGGCGCCGACCTTCGCCTCGGCGGGCAGGAGATCGGCCACCTGCTGGTCCACCGGGTAGTTGTCCTTGCCGCCGAGCAGCGCGTCGTAGACCCGGGCCGAGTGGGGCTTGCTGGTGTCGATCGGAGGGTGGGGCGTCGCTGCCGTCATGCCGGACTCCTGATGCACGTGATGTGGACCAATCGGTCGACGCAGTCTGCCACAGCAATACCGGTGCACCGGAAGGGTGTTCGGGCCACGGCGCTTCCCCCGTGACGGCCCTGCGGTCACGCCCGTACGCACGCGCCTCCGCCCCCGCCTCCGGCCCGCCATCGTCCCTGTCTCCGCCCGCGCCTCCGCCCGCGCCTCCGGCCTGCCTCCGCCCTCGCAGGGCCTCCGCGTTGACCCCGTACGGCGTGCGCGCCGAAGATCGCTGGTGTGAACCACCCTTCTGACATGCCGCCGCCCCCGCCTCCCCCGAATCCCTGGTCCGCTCCGTCGTCCTCCGCCGAACCGCCCCGCCCGCCCGACTCGCCCTGGCAGGGCTGGGACCGGCCCCCGGAGTGGAGCCGCCCGGCAACCGGACCGGTGCGTGCGCCCTCGGGCTCCCGCTACGACGAGCAGGGGCGCAACGGTCAGGGCGGACGGTTCGGCTGGCTGGGCGAACTGCTGCTCGCCCTTCTGCTGGTCGTCCTGGGTGTACTGGCCGTCAGCGCGGTCGGCGCGGTCATCGCCCACGTGCTGGACGCGGGGCCCGCCTCGCCCGACAGCGAGATCTTCTTCGAGGACCCGGTCGCGGATCTGGCCGTACAACTCCTCGGCATCGCGATCGGCATACCCATCGTCCTGTGGGTCGCCCGCGGTATCGGCCGGCGCCCGGCCGGGACCGTGTCCTCCGTCCTGGGGCGGCTGCGCTGGGGCTGGACGGGCCGCTGCGCGGCCGTGGGCTTCCCGTTGATGGCCGTACAGATGGGCCTGCTGATCGCCTGGACCTGGGACGCGGAACCGCTCACGGAGTCCGGTGCCGGCTTCCCGGGCTGGCCGTACTTCCTGCTGAGCCTGGCCGTGGTGCTGGCGCTCGTCCCGTTCCAGGCCGCCGCCGAGGAGTACGTCTTCCGGGGCTGGCTGGTCCAGGTCATCGGGCGGGCCGTGCGTTCGCCCTGGCCCGCGATCGTCCTCGCGTCCCTCCTGTTCGCCCTGGCCCACGGGTTCGGCGAACTCTCCGGCTTCCTCCTGCTGCTCTACTCGGCGCTGTGGTGGGGCTGGCTGGTGATCCGTACCGGCGGTCTCGAAGCGGTGATCGTCCTGCACGTCGCCAACAACGTGCTGGCGTTCGGCTTGGCGGCGGGCTTCGGGGTACTCGACGACAGCGGCACCGCGGCCGACGCCCCGTGGCAGGCCCTCGTCCTCGAACTCGTCTTCGCCCCGCTGTACTGCTTGACCATCGCGAAGATCGCCGGACGACGCGGCATCGAGCGGGTCAGCCCCTGACGGTCTCTTCCTCCCGGGGGCCGGGGGGGCCGGGGGCCGCCTCACGTCGCGTTCAGCGCCACCGTCGGGTGCAGGCGGGAGGCGCGGACCGCCGGGTAGAGGCCCGCGACCACGCCGATCAGCAGGGTCGCGGCCAGGCCGCCCGCCAGGGACCAGGGCGGGACCACCGCCGTCCACCCCTGCGCCCGAGCGAACCCGTACGTGGCCACCGAACCCAGCAACGCGCCCGCGACGCCGCCCAGCGCGGACAGGAGCAGCGACTCGGTCAGGAACTGGAGCCGGATCGCGTTGCGCGTCGCACCCAGCGAGCGGCGCAGCCCGATCTCCTGGCGGCGCTCCAGCACGGAGATGACCATCGTGTTGGCGACGCCCACCCCGCCGACCAGGAGGGCCACCGCGCCCAGCCCGAGCATCAGGGTGGTCAGCCCCTTGTCGGCGGCGGCGCGGGCGGCCAGCGCGTCCGAGGGGCGCGAGACCCGGACACCGGCCTCGTTGCCGGGGCTGACCGTGCGGGCCAGCACCGCCCGCACGTCCTCGACCGAGTCGTCCGAGGAGCGCTCGAAGATCGTGGTGGGGCGCCCGTCGAAGCCGAAGTAGCGTGTCGCGGCGGGGAATCCGATCAGGGCCACCCGGTCCAGGGTCGGGGCCAGCTCGACGGGCCGGAGGATTCCGACGACGACGAACCGGGTGTCGTTCAGCATGATCGTCTCGCCGGGGCGGGTGATGCCGAGGCGGTCCGCCGCCACCGAGCCCAGGACGGTGGTGGGCAGGCGCTCGCCGGCCGGGGTCAGCCAGGTGCCCCGCGCCACCTCGCCACCGAGCGTGGAGAGCAGATCGGTCCGGGCCGCCTGGGTGGTGACCCCGGCGGTGCGCTCCTCGGGGACGACGTCGCTGCGGCGGATGCGGGCGTCGACCTCGGCGGTGGCCGTGGCGTGCCGCACCGGGCCGATCCGCTCGACCATCGCCACAGCGTTCCTGGGCAGTTCGACCGCGCCCCCGAGCGGGTCCTCGGCCGCCTCGACGGTGAGGAGGTTGGTGCCGAGCCGGTCCAGCCGGGACATCAGGTCCGCGCGGCTCGACTCGGACAGGCCGACGACCGCGACCATCGTCGCGATGCCGATGGCGATCCCGAGCGCCGAGAGCACCACCCGGGCCCGGCGCGCCCGCAGGCCGACCGCGCCGACGCGCAGGATGTCCCGGGGGGAGAGGCGGGCGGGCTTGAGGTCGTGGGTACGGGTCATGCGCCGGCCTCCGTACGTGGGGTGGAGCGGAGGTCGTCCGGTGTACGTGGCGTGGGACCGGCCTCCGTACATGGGGTGGAGCGGGGGCCATCCGGTGTACGTGGCGTGGGACCGGCCTCCGTACGTGGGGTGGAGCGGGGGCCATCCGGTGTAGGTGCGGAGGAGCGTTCGTCCGCCACGATCTCGCCGTCCCTGAAGCGGACCCGGCGCGGCAGCGAGGCCGCGATCCCGTGATCGTGGGTGATCACGCACACCGTGGTGCCGGACGCGTTCAGCTCGTGCAGCAGCTCCATGACGATCTCGCCCGATGCGGTGTCCAGCGCCCCGGTCGGCTCGTCCGCCAGCAGCAGCCGGACCTCTCCCACCAGGGCGCGGGCGATGGCCACGCGCTGCTTCTCGCCGCCGGACAGCTCGTTCGGGGTGTGCGAGGCCCGGTGGTCCAGCCGTACGCGGGCCAGCGCCTCGCGCGCCCGGTCGCGCCGCTCCCGGGAGGAGACGCCCGTGTACAGCAGCCCGTCGGCGACGTTGTCCAGCGCGTCGCGGCCCGCCGCCAGGTGGAAGTGCTGGAACACGAAGCCGATGTGGCGGGCGCGCAGGGCGGAGAGCCGGGCGTCGGAGAGCGCGGACACGTCGTACCCGGCGACCTGGACCGTACCCGTGGTGGGCCGGTCCAGGGTGCCCATGATGTTGAGCATCGTGGACTTCCCGGAGCCGGACGGGCCGACCACCGCGAGGAGTTCGCCCTCGTGGACCGTGAGGTTCACGGCGCGCAGGGCGTGAACACCGCCGGGGTAGGACTTCGTGGCGTCCCGGAGTTCGACGACGGGGGCCGGGCCGGGGGGCAGGCTGGGGGCCGGTGCGGGGCCCGGGTCGGGAGCCGGTGCGGGGGCCGGGTCGGGGGCCCGGCGGTTCTCGGGGGTCCGGCGGTTCTCGGGGGTCCGGGAGGGCGGGGTCATGGCTTCGCCACCCCCACCTTCATGCCCTCGCGCAGTTCCGCGCCGCTGACCTCGATCTGCCCGTCGGCCGTCATGCCCGTCTCCACCCGGACCATCCTGGAGGTCGTGCCCCGGACGATCTGGAGCCCGTACCCGCCGTTCTCGCCGCGCAGCGCCACCACCGCCTCGACCGGCACCGCGAGAACCCCCTCGCGGGCCTCGCTGATGAACGTCACGCTCGCCACCGCCTCGGCGTCCTCGCCGGAGGCCGCGCCGGGGCCTCCGGCGAGGACGACCTCGACGGTGATGCCCTCCTGGGTCTCGGCCTCGGTGCCGCCCTCCTCGGGGCGTACCGTCCCGGCGACCTTCCCGGCCACGGTCTTCCCGCTGGGCAGGGCCACCTCCACCTTCGTGCCGCGTGCGGTGAGAGCGCCGTCGGCCTGGTCCAGGCGGGCCCGGACGACCGGCTTGGTGGAGGCGATCGTCAGGACGGGCCCGTCCGGCCCGACCTGGTCGGCGAGGGCCGCGTCGGCGGAGACCACCTTGACCTCGCCGGGCTGGAAGACGACGTCGCCCCGGCCGACCCTGCCGGTGGTCTCCCGGTTGAGGTGCTTCTGCCACCGCTTGACGGCGGCCTCGGTGTCCCTGCCGTACTCCGTGTCGACGTACAGCCCGGCCCCGTAACCCAAGTCCCGCAGATTGCGCTCCAGTTGGAGGACATCGCTGCCCCGGTCGCCCGTCTTCATCTCGCGGAACGCCGGGACCGGCCCGTAGAGGAGCGTGACCGGCTTGTCGTTCAGCTCGTACAGGGGCTGCCCCCGCGTCACGGTCTTCCCCTCGACGGCCGCCACGGTGACCGTGCCCTCCACGGCGGCCTTGACGGCGCGGCGCTGGGCGAAGTCGATCCTGCCGTCGACGGTCTTGGAGAGGACGAGGTCGGTGCGGACGACGGTGGCAGTGGCGGGCGGCAGTCCGCCGCCCCTGCCGGAGGCGTTCGCGTCGTCGCCCTTCCCGAGGAACGGAACGCCTCCGGAGAGACCGACGGCGACCACGGCGGCGGCGGCCACCGCGCCGAGCGCGACGCAGGAGGTACGGCGCTTCACTGCATGCCGTCCAGGCCGTCGAGGAGCTTCGACGCGCACGCCTCCCGGGCCTCCTTGTACGCCGGTGACGCGGGGTCGTAGACCGGGGAGGCCGGGTTCGGGTCGCCGCCGGGCACCGCGTTGCCGCCGGACATCACCGGGTTGGTGAACCGGCTGATGCCGTTGTCCCGCATGCACTGGGCGTGCGCGAGCATCGACTCGTAGGACTTCTGCTGGTCGCGCTTGGGCTCGACCGCCATGGCCGCCTGGAGCTCGTCCACGCAGACGTTGTTCTTTCCGGCCTTGATGCCCTCGTTGCGGCCGGGCTGGGAGCCGATCCGGTTGATCTTGTCCCAGTCGAGGTGACCGCTGAGCTTGGGGTCGGGGTAGTCCTTGTAGCCGCCCTTGGCACGCATGCACCGGACGAACGCGACCTGGGCGTCGTAGTAGGCGCTCTTCCCGGCGGACTTCGCGCTCGGAGCGCTCGGAGCGCTCGGGGTGTTCGGGGTGTTCGCGGTGCTCGCGCCCTCGGAGGACCCGCCCTTCGGGGACGGTACGTCGGCGACGGCGTCGTGGCTCCTGGTCCCGGTGACGTCGTCGCTGCCGCCGCAGGCGACGGTGAGGGCGAGTACGGGCACGGCCACGAAGGCGGCCAGGCGGAGCTTGGCGGTGGTGGTGGAGAAGCTCATGGCCTCACGCTGGCCGCCGAGGATGACGGTCCGTCCATGGCCACGTGATGGGAAGGTAACAATGCCTCCGACCTGGGCTTCCGCCCTCGGGGGAGGAGGCGGGAACGGTCCCGGCGTGCGCATAATCGGCCTCATGCCGCATGTGCTGCTCATCGAGGACGACGCGTCCGTACGGGACGGGATGGAGCTCGTGCTGCGCCGGCACGGGTACGGCGTGGAGACGGCCGCCACGGGCGAGCAGGCCCTCGCGCTGCTGGCCGGGGAGCGGGGCGCGCGGGTCGAACTGGCCGTGCTGGACCTGATGCTGCCCGGCATGGACGGCTTCGAGGTGTGCCGCCGCATCCGGGCCCGTACGGCGACGCTCCCCGTCATCATGCTGACCGCGCGCGGCGACGACCGGGACATCGTGACCGGCCTGGAGGCGGGGGCCGACGACTACGTGGTCAAGCCGGTCACCGCACCCGTCCTGGAGGCCCGCATCCGGGCCGCCCTGCGCCGCGCGGAACCGTATCCCCGGCAGGGGCCCGGCGCACAGGCCCTCGACGCCGACCGCACCGATCACGCCGGCCTGGTGATCGACCGGGCCGGGCTGACCGTGACCAAGCACGGAACGGCCGTCCCCCTCCCGCCCACCGAACTGCGGGTTCTGCTGGAGCTGTCGGCCTCGCCCGGCCGGGTCCTCACCCGGGAGCAGCTCCTCGCCTCGGTGTGGGACCACACGTTCCTGGGCGACTCCCGGCTGGTGGACGCGGCGGTGGGCCGGCTGCGGGCCAAGATCGAGGACGTGCCGGCCAGGCCCCGGTACGTACAGACCGTGCGGGGGTTCGGCTACCGCTTCGGGCCGCTGTGAGCCGCTCCGCCCACCGGTCCGAGCCCCAGCCCGGGCCCCGGCACGAGCCCGGACCCGTGGCCGCCCCCCGGCCCGAGCCCGGGGGGCGGCCCCGGCCCGTCCTCCGGTGGCCGTCCGGGCGTTCCGTCCGGCAGCTGCTCGGGCGCGGCTCGCGGCGGCTCGTCGGCGGGCTGCGGGTCAGGCTCGTGGTCACCTTCGTCCTCGTCGCCCTGGTCAGCGCGGTGACCGCGACCGCCCTCGCCTACCGGGACGCCCGCACCGCCGTCCTCCAGCGCACCCAGAACACCGCCGTGAACGACCTCCGGGAGCGGGTCGCCGCCGTCGCCCCCGGGCTCGATCTGCCGCCGGACCAGCAGTCGTTGTCCCGGTTCGCGGCGAAGGTCTCCGAGGGCCTGGGCGCGCGCGTCGTGGTCGTCCGCCACCAGGACCTGTCGGCGGTCTCGGACGCGTACGCCGACACCGAGGGCCGGATCACCCCCGAGCTGCGGGCCGCCGTCCGGGCCGGTGACGGGGCCCGGTTCCAGCGGGTCCAGTGGCGGGGCGATCCGTATCTGGTCGTCGGCACACCCGTGACGTACGCCGACGGGGACCGGCGCACCTCGGGCCTGGAGGTCTTCGTGATCACCGACCTGCGGGCCGAGCGCGACGACACGGCCGCCCTGCTGGACTCCGTACGGACGGGAACCGTGCCCGTGGTGGTGCTGGCAGCGCTGCTGGCGCTGCTGGCCGCCGGAACGGTCCTGCGGCCGGTACGGAAGCTGGGGCGGGCCACCCGTGAACTCGCCGCCGGGGACCTCGGCAGCCGGGTCGCGGTGCGCGGCCACGACGAACTGGCCGAACTGGCCAGGACGTTCAACGAGACAGCCGACGCACTCCAGGCGTCCGACGCGGAGTTGCGGGCGCAGGAGGCGAAGGCGCGGCGGTTCGTGGCGGACGTGTCGCACGAACTGCGCACGCCGCTGGCGGCGATGACGATGGTGGCGACGGTCCTGGAGGAGGACGCCGACCAGTTGCCGCCGGACGCCGCCCACGCGGCCCGTACCGTCGGCGCGGAGACGGCCCGGCTGTCCCGGCTGGTGGAGGACCTGATGGAGATCTCCCGCTTCGACGCCGGCGCGGTCCGGCTCAACGCGTCCGTGACGGACCTCGCCGACACCGTACGGGCGTCGCTGGCGCTGCGCGGGTGGACGGACCGGGTGACCCTCGAACTCCGCGAGGACGTACGGGCCGTGGTCGACCGGCGGCGCGTCGACGTCATCGTGGCGAACCTGGTGGGCAACGCGCTGCGGCACGGGGCGCCGCCGGTCACGGTCACCCTGGCGGCGCCCGGCGGTGACCGGGTGACGCTGGAGGTCGCCGACGGCGGCCCGGGGCTGCCGCCGGAGGCCCGGGAGCGGGTCTTCGACCGGTTCTACAAGGCGGACGCGGCGCGCACGCGCAGCACGACCGGGGGTGGAGACCAGGGCGGTGGCGGCCCGGGGGAGGACGGAAGCCTCGGGCAGGACGGCTTCGGGCAGGACGGCTTCGGGCAGGGCAGTGGCCTCGGTATGGCCATCGCGCTGGAGAACGCCCGGCTGCACGGCGGCACCATCGAGGTGGGCCAACGCCCGCAGGGCGGCGCGGTGTTCACACTGCGGCTGCCCCTGCGGCACCTGGAGGAGGAGGGGGACGGGTGAGGCGCTCGCGGGGAGGGGTACGGAGGAGGCGCCGGCGGGGGATCGTCCTCACGGTGCTGGGGGCCGCGCTCGTCGGGTGCGGGGTCCAGCCGACCGGGGTGGTCGAGGCGGGCGAACCCGCGTCCGGGCTGACGCGCGGGATGCGGCTGTACTTCGCGTCCGACGCCGGGCTGCGGGCCGTGCCCCTGCTCGACCGGGAGGTCGGCGGCCTCGACGCGGCGATGAAGCTGCTCGCCGAGGGGCCGACGGCCGCCGAGCGGCGCGAGGGGCTGACGACGCTGCTCCACGCCCCCGGCGGCTACACCGTGACCGGCGGCGGAGACCGCGTCACGGTGGAGCTGGAGGGCCCGTACTGGGCGGAGGCGCGGGACCAGGTGACGGGGCAACTGGTCTGCACGCTCGCCAGCTTCCAGTCCGTGCGTGAGGCGGAGATCCGGGCGGACGACGTGGAGGTGACGATCCGCCCGGGGGAGGGGCCGGTGCTGGGGCCGCTGCGGTGCGCGGAGTACCTCGACGGCTGAGGGACGCACCGGCCCGCCCGGACCGGCCCGTGGGTGCGGCGGGCTGCCTCAGCAGTGGGTGCGCCGGGGCCGTACGGAACCTGCGCCCGGCCGCCCGGCCGTGGGTGCGCCGGGACCAGCCGGGACCGCTAAGACGGCCGGGACCGCCGGGACCGTACGGGGACCTGTGCTTGGCCGCCCGGCCGCCCGGCCATGGGTGCGCCGGACTGCGTCGGCAGCGCGTGCGCCTCGGCCGTCAGAACCGCACCGTCACCTGGGCCTGGACGTGGGCCCGCAGTACCCCCGCCATGTCCGTGGCGCAGTCGCTGATCAGCCACTGGATCTGCAGGCCGTCCATCAGCGCGATGAGCTGCTGGGCCGCGGCCGACGGATCGATGTCGTCCCGGAGTTCGCCCGCCTCCCGGGCCTGGCGGTAGGCCAGCTCGGTGTTGGCGACCGAGGTGCGGTAGCGGGCCTCGAAGTACGCGTGCGCCGGATGGTCGGGGGACGTGGCCTCCGCCGCGACCACCGAGAACAGCTCGACGATCCCGCGCCGCTTCGCGTTCAGCTCGGCGAGGTCGATCAGCCGGCGCAGATGGTCGACGCCCCGGGTCAGGCCCAGGGCCAGCCACGCGTCGTCCACGTCGTCCCGGTGCTGGAGCACGGCGAGGAGCAGGGCCTCCTTCGTCGGGAAGTGGTGCAGAAGGCCCGGGTGGGAGATGCCGCAGCGGGTGGCGATCACCCGGAGCGACGCGCCCCGGTAGCCGGCCTCGCCGAACAGGGCCATCGCCTGGTCGAGGATCTCGGTCCGCTTGGCCCGGCCCTTCGCGTAGCCGCGCCCCGCCCCGGAAGTCACGCGCCATCACCCGCTGTCATCGGAATCGGACACCTCTCTCGTACCGCCGCTCCGGCCCAGATTCTCACAGGGCCGACATCCCGGAGCCCTCAATACTTACCAAGCGGTCGGGATTGAGCGTACGGTACTGCGGAGTGCCGTACGCGAAAGGAACTCCTGTGGGCCCCAAGCCGCCGTACCTCGACCCCGCGCTGCCCGTCGCGGAGCGGGTCACCGATCTCCTGGGGCGCATGACGCTGCCCGAGAAGGTCGGCCAGATGCTCCAGCTCAACGCCAAGGAGGGGGTGCGGCACCTCGTCGAGGACCTGCACGCGGGGTCGATCCTCCACGCCTCGCCGGAGCGGGTGCGCGAGGCCGCCGCGCTCACCGCGAGGACCCGGCTGCGCATCCCGCTGCTCGTCGCGGAGGACTGCATCCACGGGCACTCCTTCTGGGAGGGGGCCACGATCTACCCGACGCAGCTGGGGATGGCCGCCACCTGGGACCCGGAGCTGGTGGAGCGGATCGCGCGGGCGACGGCGGTCGAGGTCGCGGCGACCGGGGTGCACTGGACGTTCTCGCCGGTGCTCTGCATCACGCGGGACCTGCGGTGGGGCCGGGTGAGCGAGACCTTCGGCGAGGACCCGTTCCTGATCGGCGAGCTGGCCTCCGCGATGGTGCGCGGCTACCAGGGCGACGGCCTCGACGACCCGACCGCGATCCTGGCCTGCGCCAAGCACTTCGCCGGGTACTCCGAGACCCAGGGCGGCCGGGACGCCAGCGAGGCGGACATCTCGCGGCGCAAGCTGCGCTCCTGGTTCCTGCCGCCGTTCGAGCGGGTCGCCAAGGAGGGCTGCCGCACGTTCATGCTCGGCTACCAGTCGATGGACGGCGTGCCGATCACCGTGAACGACTGGCTGCTCAACGAGGTGCTGCGCGGTGAGTGGGGCTACACCGGGACCCTGGTCACCGACTGGGACAACGTCGGCCGCATGGTGTGGGAGCAGAAGGTCTACGCCGACTACGCGCAGGCGTCGGCGGCGGCGGTCCGCGCGGGCAACGACATGGTGATGACCACGTCGAACTTCTTCGCGGGTGCCCAGGAGGCCGTGGCCCAGGGCGCGTTGACGGAGTCCGAGATCGACGCCGCCGTACGCCGCGTCCTGACGCTCAAGTTCGAGCTGGGCCTGTTCGAGAACCCGCGCCACCCCGACGCGGCCCGGCAGGCCGAGGTCATCGGCAGCGGGGCGCACGCCGCGCTGAACCTGGAGGCGGCCCGCCGCTCGCTCGTGCTGCTGGCCAACGACGGCACGCTGCCGTTCGCGGGCGGCCTGGAGGCGGACGAGGAGGGCAGGGGCAGGCCCCTCGCCTCCGGCGACCCCCGTACGGTGGCGGTCATCGGCCCCAACGCGGATGACGCGCAGACCCAGTTGGGCGACTGGGCGGGCTCCTCGGGCCAGGCCGACTGGCTGCCGGAGGGCCAGCCGCGCACCATGATCCGTACCGTCCTCGACGGCTTCCGCGACCACGTGCCCGCCGACTGGACGGTCACGTACGCGCCCGGAGCACGGATCCTCGACGTGGGCCCCGACCCGGACGGCGCCTTCTTCCCGGACGGGCAGCCCCGCCCGGAGGTCGTCGTTCCGGCGGCCCCCGACGCCTCGCTGGTCGCGGAAGCCGTCGCCGCCGCCGAGGCCGCCGACCACGTGGTCGCCGTCGTCGGCGACCGGATCGAGCTGATCGGCGAGGGCAAGTCCACCGCCACGCTCGAACTCGTCGGCGACCAGGTGGCGTTGCTGGACGCACTGGCGGCGACGGGCAAGCCGCTGGTCGTCGTGGTGATCAGCTCCAAGCCGCTGGTGCTGCCGCCCTCCGCGCTCGGCGCGGCGGCGATCGTGTACGCGGCCAACCCGGGGATGCTCGGCGGCCGGGCGGTCGCCGAGCTGCTGCTCGGCCTGGTCGAGCCCACCGGCCGGCTGCCGCTGTCCTTCGCCCGGCACGCGGGCCAGCAGCCGACCTACTACAACCAGGTGCGCGGCCAGCACGGTTCGCGCTACGCGGACCTCACCCAGCGCCCGGCGTTCGCGTTCGGCGAGGGGCTGAGCTATACGACGGTCGACTACACGGGCCTGGAGGTGCTGACGCCGGTGGTCGACGCGTCGGAGACCGTACGGGCACGGGTCACGGTGACGAACACGGGGACGCGGCCCGCGCTGGAGACGGCGCAGGTGTACGTGAGCGACACGGTGACGTCGGTGACCTGGGCGGAGAAGGAGCTGAAGGCCTACCGGCAGGTGGCGCTGGCCCCCGGGGAGTCGCACGAGATCCTCTTCGGACTCCCGGCGTCCGACTGCACGCTCGTGGACGCGGAGGGCCGCCGCGTCGTGGAGCCGGGCCGCTTCGAGCTGCTGGTGGGCCCGTCGTCCCGCGACGAGGCGCTGCTGCGGGGGGAGTTCACGGTCAAGGGGTGAGACCGGGGCCGTGGCCGGCCGTGGGCACCGAGGGGACGGCGGGGTGGCGGCGGGGTGGCTTCACGCTCCCCGACGGCCCCCGGCCCCCGGCCCTCGGCCCCCGGCCCCGGCGCGCCCGTCACGAACCGCCGGGGGCCCTCGTCAGCTCGTACAGGTCCCCGGAGTCCGGGTCGCCGATGTACTGGTAGAGGACGGGCCTGCTCTCCGTGCCGCCGACGTTCCAGTAGTCGAACGTGCACGCGTCGACGGTGACGTCCACCTCCTGCGACCACGTGCTCCCGCCGGGTTCGTACGTCCAGGTGCCCTGCCCCGTACACGCGTCGCGTTCGCCGTCGCCGTCGCCGTCGTCGTCGTAGTCGACGTCGATTCCCGCTGCGGTGACCCGCCCGTCCGCCGTGAAGGTGAGGGTTCCGTCGCGCCCGTCGGACCAGCGTCCGACGATGTCCGCCGAGGCGAGTGCGGGAGGGCGGTACTCCGGGATCAGCCCCGTCGCCAGACCGACGCCTCCGAGAACGGCCGTGAGGACCACGGCGGCCAGCCCCCACAGCATCACCGGCCCGAAGATCCGCTCCCGGCGCGACCGCCAGAGCAGGGCCGGAACGGTGAGCCCTGCCGTGGTCAGCAGCCAGGCCACCGCGATGCCGACGGGCCCCGCACCGCCGGACAGGGCGACGACCAGCACGAGGGAGACGGCCGCCGCCACCGCCGGAACCCACCACCACGCCTCCCGCCCGCCGAACCGGCGTCCCAGCACGCCGCCCAGCCAGGCGGTCGGGGAGACGAGGAGCACGGACAGCGCGCCCGCGACCGCGAGCCCGAACACGGCGAGGACGGGCAGGAACAGGACGAACAGCACCGAACCGCCGCCGCCGGCGTTCGGCGACTCCTGCGTGAAGCCGTACACGACGGCCACGATGAGGGCGATGCCCGCTTCGATGTGCAGGGTCAGGATCGAGAGGAGCAGTGACAGCCCGTAGAGCCGCTTCTTCTTCACCGAGGCGTCCTCCTGGTCAGCTCGTACCGGTCCACTTCGTCCGGTTCGACGGACCGCACGACGATCCGGTGGAGTGTGGGCCGGTCCTCCGTGCCGCCGACGTCCCAGAGCGTCCGGCCGCAGCTGGGCACGTCCACGCCGACACCCCGGGCATGACGGTCCGTTCCCGTGCCGTATCCCCAGGTGCCGCGCCCCACGCAGGCCTCACCTCGTTCGCCGGAGGTGCGGTCGAGGCCGGAGACCGTGGCCCGGCCCTCGGCCGTGAGGGTCAGCGTTCCGCCTTTCCCGTCGGACCAGGTCCCCACCAGCTCGGCGCGGGCGACGTCCGGCGGACGGTACATCGTCAGGACGCCCGTGCCGAACGCGACGCCGCCGAGCACACCGGTGAGGACCACGGCCGCCAGACCCCACAGCGCCACCGGGCCGAAGACCCGCTTCCGGCGCGAGCGGCAGACCAGCGCCGGAACGGCGAGCGCGACCGTGGTCAGCAGCCATCCCCGGGCGAAGCCGGCGGAGCCCGTGCCGCCGGCCACAACGGTGGTCGCACCCACGAGCAGGAGGGAGACGGCCGCCGCCACCGGTGGGACCCACCACCACGCCTCGCGTCCGCCGAACCGGCGTCCCAGCACGTCGCTCAGGGACGCGGTGGGGAGGACGACGGCCACCGACAACGCGGCGGCCGCCGTGGCCGCGAACAGCGCGAGGAAGGGCAGCAGCACCACGGACAGCGGGGAGCCGCCGGTCGGGGTCATGGCCCAGGACTGCTGCGTCAGGCCGTGGAGGACGGACACGACGAGTGCGAGCACCGCCTCCACCAGCAGGATCGCCGTCGAGAGCAGCAGCGACAGCCCGTACGGCCGTTTTCTCTCCACCGTTCAGTCCCCCCTCGCGCACGGTGATGTACGCGGCACGCCCTCGGCGGGGCGGCAGCTGCGGCCATCGTGTCAGAGCCGTTTGAACGCGTTCAAGGCAGGGTTCGCGGTGCCTGCGGCGGCGCCCCGGTGCGGCCTCGGTGCGGCCTCGGTGCGGCCTCGGTGCGGCACCGGTGCGGCCTCGGTGCGGCACCGGTGCGGCCCCGGCGGTGCCTTCGGCGACGTACGGGCGATGCACCGGCGTGCTGTCGTGGGAGAGGGCGGACGAGGGCGGATGGGGGCGGGCGAGTGCGAGCGAGTACCGGGTGAGTTTGGGGCGCGCCCGGGGCGCGTAAAGAAGAAGCGTTTCCGCGTGCGGGTATTCCCCCGTATGGGTGTGGCGAGGCCGTCCGGACGGTGGTCGGGCGAGCACAATGGGGCGGCGGTTCGTGCAGAGGCGCGCAGGCCCCTCTCCCGCACCTTGCGCTCAAGGAGGACCGGTGGCTGAGAGCTGGACGGTTCAGCGGACCGGGCCCGGGGATGCCGCGCGCACGCAGGCGCGGGAACAACTTCTGGAAGCTGCCAGAGAGTTGTACGGCATCAACGGGTACCGGGCCACCGCCGAGCATGACGTGTGCGCGGCGGCCGGCGTGCCGGTGGAGGTGCTGCGTCAGGAGTACGGCTCCCGGGAGGGACTGCTCATCGCCCTCCACAACCGGGTCACGACGACCGGACTGCGGGCGGCGGAGCGCGCCCTGCAGGCCGATGGCATCGAGAAGCGCTCGATCGCGGAGCGGGTCAGACTGCTCTTCGACGCGTACGTGGAGGCCGTCACCAGCGACCCGCGCGAGGCCAGGGTGACGTTCGTCGAGGTGCTGGGTGTGAGCGCCGTGGTGGACGAGCACTGCAAGCTCTGGCGGGCCCTCTGGACGGAGTTCCTGACCGGGGAGGCCGAACGGGCGGTGGAGCGCGGCGAGGCGGAGGACCGGGACCACCGGGTCGACGTGATGGTGATGGTCGGCACGGTCCACGAACTGATGGCCCACCACACCCGCCGCAGCCGCCGGGCCCGCCCGGAGGAGGTCTCGGGGGAACTGACGGAGCTGGCGCTGTCGATGCTGGGGTCGCGGCGGAGCGGGTGAGGTGGCTGCGGGGTGGGGTGGCTGCGGGCGAGGGGCCTGCCCTGCTTGGACGTCAGGGTCAGGCCGCCTGCGCCCGCGCCTGCGCGTGGTGCACGGCGTACGGCCCGCCCAACCCCCACGCCTGGTGCATCGCGTCGGCGAAGGCGGCGGCGAGTTTGTGCTCGCCCGTCGGCCCGGGGTGGGTGCCGTCGTAGGTGTCCGTGCGGATGTCGTACGCCGTGGGGTGCGAGGCCAGCAGGAGCGGTGAGGACGGTTCGCCGAGGTCGGCCACGGCCTTGGCGAGGAGTGCGTTGAAGCGGGCGCAGGAGGCGGCGAAGGGGGCGTCCGTCATGGCCCGGACGTTCGGTATCACCGGGAGCAGCACCATGCGCAGGTGCGGGTTGGCCGTGCGGGCCGCCGTGACGAACGCGCGGGCGTTGGCCGCCGTCTGCTCGGCGTCCGTGTAGAACCCGAGGTCTATCAGGCCGAGCGAGACCAGCAGGACGTCCGCCTCCGTCTCGCGCACCGCGTCCGCGATCACCGGGGCCATGTGCAGCCAGCCCTCGCCCCAGCCGGACAGGTGCCGGCGGGCGGCGGGCGGGAAGGACGGATCGGCGTACGCGTGGGAGACCGGGGCGTCCGCCTCGATGTCGTACAGCGTCGTGCGCGGGCCGACGATCTCGTACGGGAGGCCGGGGCACGCCTCCAGGTGCTGCCACATCCGGTAGCGCCAGGTGAAGTCGCCGGTGGCGCCGATGGTCATGGAATCGCCGACCGGGAGAAAACGCATGGCGTCATCATGGCCGATCACCGCTCCGGCCTGCGACGTGACGATGGACACTTGGGCCATGCGCTCGTATCCGACCGGCCCGGCGGGCCGCGCCGCCGCCACCCTCGCCGCCGCTCTCGCCGTCACCGTCCCGCTGCTCGCCGGGGCCGGTCCGGCCGTGGCCGACGACGGACGGCCCGACCGTGACTTCACGATCGAGGACCCCCGTATCACCGAGTCCAGCGGCCTCGCCGCCAGCCGCGCGCACCCCGGCGTCTACTGGACGCACAACGACAGCGACGACGGCCCCTACGTCTACGCCGTCGACTCCCGCACCGGGAAGACCCTCGCGACCATCACGATGCGGGGCGTCGGGGAGCCGAGGGACGTCGAGGGCATCTCGGTCGGGCCGGACGGCGACCTCTACGTCGGTGACATCGGCGACAACCTCGACGGCACCTGGGACCACGTCTGGATCTACCGCTTCCCCGAGCCGAAGACCCTGCGCGACGCCACCGTGACGGCCGTCCAGTACGACGTGACGTACGCCGACGGGGCCCGCAACGCCGAGGCGCTGATGGTCCACCCGAAGACCGGCCGCGTCTACATCGCCTCCAAGAACGAGGACGGCGGCGGCCTCTACGAAGGTCCCGCGAAGCTGACCGCCGGCTCCACGAACGTGTTCCGGCGGGTGGACGAGGTGCCGTGGGTCACCGACGGGGCCTTCTCGCCCGACGGGACCCGGCTGGTGCTGCGCTCGTACTTCAGCGCCCGGGAGTACGCCTTCGAGAAGGGCCGCCTCGGGGAGGAGCGCTCGGTCGGGGCCCCGTTCCAGCGGCAGGCGGAGTCGGTGACGTACACGGCGGACGGCTCGGCCCTGATGTTCGGCTCGGAAGGGGCGCGCAGCGGGGTCGTCCGGGTGGAGGTGAAGGGCGGGCAGGGAAGCGGTTCCGGTTCCGGGGCCGATTCCGGTGGGTCAGGTTCCGGTTCTGATTCCGGCGAAGGGTCCGGGGCCCCGTCGAAGGACGGTGGCGAGGGGAGTGCCGGCGACGCGGGTGAGGGCGGCAGCGGCAACGCGACCCTCGGGGTCGCCGTCCTCGCCGGGGCCGCGGTGCTCTGGTTCGCGCTGAAGCGGCGGCGCGGATAGGCGGACGGGGCGGGTGGGCGACCGCCCCGGGCGGCCGGGCACGTGGGCGGGCGGCGGTCGTCCCGGGTGGCCGGACAGGCGGGCAGGCGGGCAGGCGGGCGGCGGTCCCGGGCGGGTGGCGCGGTCGTGCTCAGGTGTCGTCGTCCGTGACCGGCCACACCTCGTAGTGCAGCGTCCGGTCCCGCTTCAGCCGGTGGGCCAGCGGGACGAGCACGCCCTGCACGATCGGGTACTTCCGCGACAGCATCCGCGCCGCGTGCGTGTTCTCCTTCGTACCCGCCCGCAGCAGCCGAGCGTGCGCCTTGATCTGCGGTCCCGTCGGCCTGCCCCGGATCGTGCAGGGGGCGAGTTCCACCTGCGGGTGGTTGCGCATCCGCTCGACCTTCCAGGCGGAGGAGAACGTGCGGATGAACGCGTGATCGCCCTCGACGGCGATGTTGACCGGGGTGCCGACGGAGGTTCCGTTCTGTCGGCGGGTGCTCAGCAGGACGGTGTACTGCTTGACGAAAGGAGCGAGTTCCGGGCTGGCGTCCATATATCCATTGGGGCACGGGCCGGGCACGCTGTCATGTCCGGGCCGCTGCCCGGCCCGCCGGTCAGCCCGCCGCCCGGTCCGCGGTCCGGTCTGCCGTCCGGTCCGCGGTCCCGTCTGAGCCCTGCTCCGAGCCCTGCTCCGAGCCCTGTTCCGCGACCTGTTCCGAGGCCCGCTCCGCGACCAGGGCCTCGAACCCGGCGATCAGCCGTCGCAGACCGAACTCGAAGTGGTCGAAGTCGGCGCTGAAGGTGTCCTCCGACATGCCCGCCATCATCGGGTACGCGCCGCTGAGCATGGCCCGCTCCAGGTAGGGGCGCTGGCTGTCCCAGAACTCCTCGTTGCTCAGCCCGGTCTGCGCCACCGCCTCCGCCGCGTCCCCCTGGGTACGGGCGAGGCCCTCCACGAAGCTGTTGACGGTGATGATCACGCCGATCAGTTCGGGGTCGCGCAGCCCCATGGACCGCAGGGCCGTGAGGGAGACCTCCAGACCGCGCAGGGCGCTGGGGCCGAGCACCGTACGGGCCTGGTTGATCTTCAGCAGCCAGGGGTGGCGGCGCAGGTTGTCCCGGTAGGACCGGGCCATGGCGCCGACCGCCGTCCGCCAGTCGTCGGGTCCGCCGTGGGGGCCGCCGGGACGGTCGGGCTCGGTGGACAGGGGCTCGCCCAGCACCCGGTCGAGCATCAGGTCCAGGAGTTCGGCCTTGCCGGGGACGTACCGGTAGAGCGACATCGTGCCCGTGCCGAGCTCGGTGGAGAGCCGGCGCATGGAGACGGCGGCCAGCCCGTCCGTGTCCGCGACGGCGACCGCGGCGGTGACGATCCGGTCCAGGGTGAGGCCCGGTTTGGGGCCGCGGTTGGGGCGCTCCCCGGTGCCCCACAGGAGTTCCAGGCTGCGCGCGATGTCGCCGCTCCCGGTGGCCGTGCCGTCCGTCGCCGCTGTCGATCCGTCTTTCGCCATGGGGTCAGCGTAGTGCTCCGGAACAGGCTTGGGTACACCGTACCCGTTTAGGAGTACACCGTACTCATTATGAGGTACGGTGTACTCGATTAATGACCGGCCAGTCGGGGATTCAGGGGGTTATGCCATGCCCATGCTTAAAAGCGGGCCCGCGTCCGGGTACGCGGTGCAGGCCGAGGGGGTCGTGAAGCGCTACCGGGGGCGGGGGAAGGGGGCGACGGAGAAGCGGGCGCTCGACGGATTCGACCTCGCCGTCCGCCCCGGCACCGTCCACGGCCTGCTCGGCCCGAACGGGGCCGGCAAGACCAGCGCCGTGCGGGTCCTCGCCACGCTCCTGCGGTACGACGCGGGCCGGGCGGAGGTCGCCGGGCTCGACGTGGCGCGTGAACCCCGCCGCGTACGGAGCCGGATCGGGCTCACCGGCCAGTACGCGGCCGTCGACGAAGGTCTCACCGGGCGGCAGAACCTGGAGATGTTCGGGCGGCTCTTTCACCTCGGCAACCGCCGGGCCCGGCAGCGCGCCGGGGAACTGCTGGACCGGTTCGACCTGACCGAGGCCGCCGACAAGGGCGCCAAGGAGTACAGCGGCGGCATGCGACGCCGTCTCGACCTGGCCTCCTCGATGATCCTCCAGCCCGACGTGCTCTTCCTGGACGAGCCGACGACCGGGCTCGACCCGCGCGGCCGGGGCGAGGTCTGGGACGCGGTCCGGGCGTTGGTGGCGGACGGCACGACGGTGCTCCTGACCACGCAGTATCTGGACGAGGCGGACCGGCTCGCCTCGCACATCACGGTCATCGACCGGGGGCGGGCCATCGCCGACGACACCCCGGACGCGCTGAAGAACCGGGTCGGCGGCGACCGGATCGAGGTGGTGGCCGCCGACGCCGCAGACCTCGCCGCGGTCGCGAGGACCGTCGACCGCGTGGCCGGGGGCGGACTCGTCGTCACCGACGCCCACGCCCGCCGGGTGCACGCCCAGGTCGCCGACCGGGTGGCCGCGCTGACCGAGGTGGTCCGGAGCCTCCAGGACGACGGGATCGCGGTGGAGGACATCGGGCTGCGCCGGCCGAGCCTGGACGACGTGTTCCTGCGCCTGACGGGACACAGCGCGGCAGGCGACGACACCGCGAACCACGGCACCACCACCGAGAGCCGCGACGCACGAGAGGCGGCGGCGGCATGACCACACTCGAAAGGAACCCCGCGGCGGCCACGGGCCCGGACCGCGAACAGCGCCTCGCCTACTGGGCGGTCGCCGACTGCTGGAACATCACCCGCCGCATCCTCACCCACTACCAGCGCCACCCCTCCGCCGTCGTCTGGCAGCTCGGCTTCCCGATCCTCTCCGTCCTGCTGTACGGATACGTCTTCGGCAGCGCGATGAAGGTGCCCGGGGGCGGGGACTACCGGGAGTTCCTGATGCCCGGCATGTTCGCGATGACCATGGCCATGGGTTTCATGAACACCGCCGTGGCCGTCGTCACCGACGCCGCCAAGGGGGTCGTCGACCGCTTCCGGTCCATGCCGATGGCTCCCTCCGCCTTCGTCTCCGGGCGCGGGGCCGCGGACCTGGCGGTGGCCGCCGCCGAACTGACCATCCTGGCCGCCACCGCGCTCCTGATCGGCTGGCGTGCGGACCGCGGGGTGCCGGCCGCCCTCGGCGCCTTCGGACTGCTCCTGCTGCTGCGGTTCAGCCTGATCTGGGTGGGCGTCTGGCTCGGCATGCTGGTGCCCACCCCGGAGGCGGCGGGCGGTCTGTACGCGGTCGCCTTCCCCGTCACGATGATCTCCAGCACCTTCGTGGCCCCGTCCCTGATGCCGGGCTGGCTGGGCACGATCGCGGCCTGGAACCCGATCTCCTCGACCGCGACGGCCACCCGCGAACTGTTCGGCAACCCCGTGGCGGGCGGCGGCACGTGGGTGGAGGACCACGCCCTGCTGATGGCCCTGGTGTGGCCGCTCGCGATCACGCTGGTGTTCCTGCCGCTGGCGGTGCGCCGCTTCCAGCGCCTGAGCCGGTAAGGGCCCGAGCCGGGACAGGCCGCGCACCGTTCGTGGGCGCGTGGGCTCGGCGGTTCGCTGCGCGGTACACGGGGACCTCCGATCGGCACCCTCCACAGCGAAAGCGCCGTGGAAGCTTCCTCGGCGCCCGGGGTGGCAAGGACCAGCGCCACGAACCGTTCAGCCTCCTGCCGGAGCGGCCACACCGGCCGTGAGCTGCGGAAACCAAGGTGCCGGGGGCCTGGTGGCCGACATAGGGTCGGGCACCGTGCCGACGACCATCACGCCCCTGCCTTTCACCACCGCCCGCCTCGACGCGCTCCCGCTCGATCCGGCGTACGCCGAGGAGATGGCGGCCGTCCTCGCGGACCCGGGACTGTACGAGTTCACCGGCGGCGGCCCGCCGGACCCGGCCGCGCTCCGGTCACGGTACGAGCGGCAGTGCGCCGGATCGCCGGACCCGGGGGAGCTGTGGTGGAACTGGGTGCTCCGGATTCGCGCGGACGGAAGCCTCGCCGGATACGTGCAGGCGACCGTCCGGGGCCCCCGGGCGGAGATCGCCTGGGTGGTCGGGACGCCGTGGCAGGGCCGGGGCTACGCGAGCGAGGCGGCGCAGGGCCTCGCGGCGCACCTGGTAGCGGCCGGAGACGTCCGGGAGCTCGTCGCCCACGTCCACCCCGACCACGCGGCATCGGAGGCGGTGGCCGAGGCGGCGGGCCTCCGGCCGACCGGGGAGTGGGCGGACGGCGAGAGGCGGTGGGCGGGCAACCCACCTGTGCCGGGGGCCCGTTAGGGCCTGCTGGGCCGGATGACGTCGGCCGGGTCCCGCAGCCACACCTGCTGGCCCCGGTCGGTCACGGTCAGCCCGAATTCCTCGGCGTCGGGTCGCCCCACCGCTTCGTACTCCCACCAGGCCTGCTCGATCTCCTCCCACAGGAACCCGGGCCCGTACTGCCACACATCCTCCCCGGAGGCGGCCGTGGCAGCACCACCGTCCTCCCGGGTCGCCCACACCTGAACGCCCTCGGCGGTGTTCTGGTGGATGAGCCGTACGCCGGGGAGCCGCGCTCCGGCGTACAGGGCGAACCCGAGATCGAGGAGGCGGGCGGGGTCCAGCCCAGCGGCACGCGCCCTTCCCTGGCCCCGCACCTCGTGGAGATCGGGGACGCGGTGGGCTCGCATCGGCATGTAGGTGGCCCCGCCGCAGAACGGGCCGGTAGCGGTGCCGTCAGCCTGTACGCGGAGCTGGACCAGCGCGCCGGACCAGAACTCCCGGGCGAGCGGGGCCACGACGACTCCACCGGGCCGAACCTGCCGGAGCAGCGCGTACGGGACGTACCGCAGGGCGCAGGTGGCGATCAGCCGGTCCACGAGCCCCAGGCCGGGCCAGGGCTGTTCGCCGTCCCCGACGCGCAGGTGCGGCCGGTAGCCGGACTGCGCGAGGGCGTCGGCCGCCTGCCGGGCCACGACCGGGTCCAGCTCGACGCTGTGGACGAGATCGTCACCGAGCCGCTCGCAGAGCAACGCCGCGACGTACCCGGTGCCGGTGCCGATCTCCAACGCCTTGTGCCCGTCCTGGACTTCGAGCAGCGCGAGCATCCGGGCGACCATCGAGGGCATCGAGTTCGACGACGTGGCGACACCGGGCCCGCCCGAGGCTCCGTCGTCGAGCTGGGTGACGACCGGCTCGTCGCTGTTCACCAACGCCAGCCACGCATCCGACCCCACCACCGGCTCACACCGGTCGGGCAACTGCCGCCACACGTCCGCAGGGACGAACCGGCTGCGCGGTACGGCCTCGAACACCCGCCGCCACTGGGCGGTGAGCAGCCCACGATCGGCCAACTCCTGTACCAGAGCCGGGTACGTAGGAACGCCCTGCGCGGTGCTCACGGCTGCGGGACGCACTGGGGGCGGCTGCCGTCCGGAGACGGCTTCGGCTCCGACGGCGGCGTCCACGGCTTGTCCGACGGAGGCCCGCCATGCTTACCGGCATCGGCACGTACGGAGGCAGTAGTCATCATGCATCTCCTCTGATCGGTGAAACGGTTCGATGGGCAGGACGGTGCAGCCGGTAGATCCCGTACGGCTGAAAGAGATCGACCCGGCGCGGACAGCCACCCTCGGCACACGCCCGGCACAACAGATCCCGACCGCCCTCGGTACGCCGTACGGCAGTGACCGGTGCGCGCCAACACGCCTCGCAGGTACGCACATCCGCAGCCGACAGGCTGATGCTCATCCGGCTTCCCGTAGAGCGGTGGCCGCCTCATGGCACGGGCAGACGCAGTCCGGCCGAAGACAGAGGGCGTGCACGTCGGCCAGACCGGTCACCGAGGCGCTGCGGCAGGCAACACCGTACGGACCGTCCGCCCCCGCCCGAAGCCCACCCAGGTCGGGCACCGTGCCGCCCTCGGTCACATCAGCGGAAACGATCGGGTCACCCCGCCACAACAACGTCACCGCATGCTCCGGACAGTAGGCGCCAATACCGTCCTCAACCGGAAACTCATGCGCGTCCCCCTCCGTGTAGCACCTCATGTGCTTCGGGCCTCCCGCCAGGCACGACCAAGGTGGACAGCGGCCGGACAGAAGACCCCGGCACGGCAGGCGGGGCAGCGCTGGGTGTGGCCGAGCCAGGTCCGGTACGCCCTTTCGCCGCTCCGTTGCCGTCGCTTCTCCTTTACCCCTGTCACAACGCCCCCGCTGTGGCGGGCTTCGAAACCGCAAGCAGGCGCGCGATACGGTCGGCGCACGCCTTCTCGTGTCCCCGCTCGCCGATCTCGTGGAAGAAGCTGGTGACGTAGCGCCCTTCCTCGGCGACAATCTCCTCGGTGAGGAGGCTGTGCAGAGGATTCGTGGCGTGCAGTCGAAGTTCGGGTTCGAGGGCGACAACCCGCAATCCGTGATCGCGCAGGTGTCCAGCCAGTCTCTGCAGGTCGGTGGCTTTCATGCCTCGACGGTCTCAACTCCGGCCGACTCTGGGGATATGACAAGCTATGACACGGAGTGGATCATGCGAACGGTGACGATCACGGGGACTCGCAAGACGGGCCACAAGTCCCTCGCCGAGTGCGCCGGCCTGTTCGAGCGGTACCTCGAACCCTTCGCTCCGGCCGCCCACTTCTACCTCGGCGGTGCCGTGGGCATCGACTCGCTCGCCCTTCTCTGGCTCGCTGACCGGACAACGGCGGCCATCACGGTCGTCACGCCGGGCACCCTGAGCCAGCAGCCGGCCGAGGCGCGTGAGGCCGTCGCTCGTGCGAGGGGCCGCATCACAGAGATCGTGGAGCTCGCAGCGGCCGAGCTCCGGTCCCCGGCCTACCACGCACGGAACCGGTGGATGGTCGACCGCACGTCGATGACCATCGGGTTCCCTCACGCCACGGGGCCGTCGACCGGCACGTGGCAGACGATCAACTACACAGCCGAGCAGGGAAAGCCACGACTGATCGTGCCGGTGTAGCAACGCACGGTCGCGGGCTGAGTCACTATGGCCGTATGGGCAACCGGGCCGCGGGGGCGGCAACTCTGAAACGCTTACGGCACGGCCGCGGTCTTTCCCTGGCCGGTACCGCACGTGCGCTCTCCCGGACCGCCATGGCCCTGCATCACCCGCGGCTACCTGCCGTGGCGAGTGTCCAGCGATCCGTTGCCCGCTGGGAGTCGGCCGCGCCGACACTGCCCGACGAGCGGTATCAGCTTCTCCTCGCCCACCTCTACGCCCGGACCCCGGCCGGACAGTTGTCTGTAGGTCCCGGGTCCGACCTGGCTGAGCTGCTCGGGGCGCTGCTCGATCTCGGCGAGAGCGAGTCCCGAGTCGCCGTACTGCGCACCGCGCTCGTCCGTACGGCGACGGACACCGGCGGCGTGCTGGCCTTGCTCTCCACACCCCTGCGGGCCGGTCTTTCCGCTGCCCTGACCGACCCCGGCAAGGTGACCGAGGAGACCGTGGCCGGGCTGGATGCGGTGGTGGCCGACATCAACGCGCAAGTGGGCGCGGTGCCGATGGTCCGTCTGCAACTGCTGCTCACGCCCGTGATCGACGCGTGCCGCACTCTGCAGGCAGGGGCACTCCCCGGCCCGCTGGTTGGTCACGTCCGCGCGGTTACCGTCGCCGCCTGTTCCCTGGCCGGCCGCCTGGCATTCGAGAACAGGGACGATCAGGCTTCACGCGCTCTGTACGCCACAGCAGCCGCGCAGGCCGAGCAACTCGGAGACTCGTGGCGACAGGCATCGGTGCACATGAGTCATGCGCTCGTGACCCTCTACTCGTCATCCGACCTCTCTGACGCCCAGCGGCTCGTCGACCGAGCGGTGCGTGCGACGCGCACGGGGGACAGCGTCCGGGTACGGGCACGCGCGCACGCGCTCCAGGCCGAGATCGCCGCGCGGGCGGGGCTGAAGCGGCAGGCACAGTCGGCGCTCGGGTTGGCTTGGTACGACATCGAGGGCCGGACCGACGGCGATCCATCGGGCAGCAGCTTCTCGGCGGGCCACCTGCGGGGGTTCGAGGGGGTGTGCGAGCTGTACGTCGGTGATCCTTCGGTCGCACATGACCGGTTCGCTGTTTCGGCAGCCGCGTTGGTCGCGCCTCGCGAGCAGGTGCAGCGCGCGATCGTCAGGACCGATCAGGCTCTTGCCCGCATTCGGATGGGTGATCCCCGGTCGGCTGCTGAGCTGCTGCACGAGTGCGTGCTCTCGGCTACGGTGACCGGCGGCCGTGTGCCGGTGATTCGACTGCGGAGGGCCAGGTCGGAGTTGCGGCCATGGCGACGTGAGGACTTCGTCACCGACCTGGACGATCACTTGATGGACGTGCTGGGGACATAACGTGTGGCGGCACCGCCCGAACGTACTGGCCCAGCAGTGATACGAAGGCCGCTTCCCCCATCATCTTGCGGTCACGATCCCAACCAGGTCCGTGAGAGAGCCGACCACTCAGTCGGCAGCCGCGTGCACGTGGTCGTCAGCACCCCATAGGTGTCCCCAGGGGCCGCGGCGGATGTGCGCGGTGCGGAGCCCTGCCCTGGCGGCGGGGAACGTGTCGTTCGCGGGGTGGTCTCCGACGCACACGGTGTCTGTGGCGGTGGCACCGGACGCCTCCGGACCTGTGCGAAGAATGCCGCCGAAGGCTTGGCGCAGCCCCACTCCTCAGAGGTTGCGACCGTGGCTCCGCAAGCGCTGGGCGGACGTCTTCGTACAGGTCGGACTCATCGAGGTGCTCACCCCGTCCGGCTGCCTCGCGGGCGGCGTACTCGGCCGGAATGTCGATACCCGGCTTCACCAGCTTCAGCGCTTCGGAGTTGTCGCGCCCTGGGCGGTCACGGCGCCGACCCGGGGCGGACAGCGTGTGTCTGGGCATGCCGAGCCAGGAACCCCAGGAGCCCCAGGAGCCCCGGGAACCCCGGGAACCCCGGGAACGGTCGTCGCGGACGACAGCCTCGCCTATGTCGAACACGAACGTCTTCACACGTCGAGCCCAGGCCGTTTCCTCCGGGCCACCTCGCCGACCGGATGAAGACGATGCGGGACCGCGAGGTCCGGACGGGCGGGCTTGTGCCAAGATCGCGGGATGTTGCGACTCACCGACTTCATTATCGACTGTCCGGACACAATGGAGCTGGCGGCCTTTTACTCCGAAGTGACGGGCCGTCCGATCAAGGAGGACAGCTCGGCGGACTGGGCGGGCATCCGGTTCGGCGAGATCGAGCTGGCATTCATCCGGGTGGATGACTACCGCGCCCCGCAGTGGCCCGACACCGAGCACCCCAAGCAATTTCACCTCGACTTCGAAGTGGACGACATCGAGTCGGAGCAGAGCCGCGTCGTCGCCCTCGGCTCGACGCTGAAGCAGGACTTCATCGGTCCCAACGGCTTCGGCTGGCGGGTCTTCACCGACCCGGTCGGGCACCCCTTCTGTCTGTGCCGCAACAAGGGTGTCGTCTGGGGCGAGCAGGGGCCGGTCTGGCCCGATCGCGGCTAGGGCGTTGCCTTGAGGGCTGGGGTGCCTCGACTGACCGCGAGCAGCCCTGGGTGAGGGCAAGAAGCAACCTTCTTGAAGCCCGGGGCCCGAAGCCCGGGGCTCGGGCTTCGGGACGGTCGGTTCACTCTTCCGGGGGACGTGAGTGGGCCCCCGGCCCGAAGCTCGGGTGTCGGGGCCCGGGCGTCGGGACTCGGGCGTCGGGATGCGGGACCCGGGATTCGAGCGCCTTCTTTAACCGGTAGGCAGAAGAAGGGGTTTGGGAAAACCTCCCTCCCTCCCCACCTCCGGAACGGTCAGCAAGTATGACTAATCGTGACAGCTTGCGGCGCAGCGTCACGACTGCTTACGGTGCGAGAACCAAGCGACCCCGACGCGGTGTAAGCGCACCGGCCGGGGTCTCACCACAAGATCGATAACCCAGAAAGCCGATCCCATGGCTACCCAGCACCTTAGCCCTGCCCTGCGCGCCCCAGCAGCCTCACCCACGTACCCGATGGCCAAGCCCGGCTACGGCAAACGCTCCGCACCCGACCAACGCCCGCGTACGCGCGACGACTTCGCGCTCCTGCCGACACGGGAGCGGTATGTCGCCGGGTTCGTCGACCACCTCCCCGAGGGCGCGGCGATGAGCGTCAAGACCCTGGCGAAACAGCTTCCGCTCTACGGCCAGCAGGCCATCTCCACCTCCCTGAACTCCCTGTCCGTCGCCGGACACCTACGCCGCGTCCGGTGCCCGGTCGTCGGAGCGGGAGACGACACGCGCTGGGTCTTCCGCACGTTCTGGTCCCGCACGGCCCGGGACAACGAGTGGTGGAACGCCTACCTCGCCACCGAGAAGGCCGCGCTGGACACAGCCCCCGTGCCCTCGCCGCCCGCCCCCGACACAGCTCCGCCGCCACCGTGGGCCCCGGCCGAGGAACCGCCACCACTGCCCGCCCCGGAACGCACCGGTACGGAACAGACCCCCGAGCCCACCGCCGTACCGCACCAGCGCACCCCGGCCCCGGGCCGGGCGCCCGAGCCAACTCCACCTGCCCCGGGCGGGGTTCCCGCAACGCCCCATGCCTCCTCCGGGGCCAGCCCTTCCCCCGCCTACCTCGCGCTGGCCCGCCTTGGCCGCGAGGACCACCGTCTGGCTCTGTCCGCCGACGACTGCACCGCCTTGGAACCGCAGGCAACGGAATGGCTGGCCCGGGGCGTGAGCGTCGACTACCTGACCCACGCCCTCACCGCAGGACTCCCCGCCAAGGTGGACAGCCCTCTCGGCTTCCTCCGCCGCCGCCTCACCGACAAGATCCCACCCCAACTCCCCACCGAGAACGGCTCACCCGGCACTCCCACCCCTGCCCACCATGTCCTCGTGGAATGCACAGCCTGCGGCCGCCCAGGCCCCCCGGAAGCCCTCCCCGACGGACTCTGCCGCCCCTGCCGCCAGGCCCACTCCGTGGACGGCGAGAACCCTCCCAACCCTGCCGAGATCGCCGACGTCAAGGCCCACATGAGAAACCTCCGCGACCTGCTCAAGCCCGTTTGAGCCCGAGCGTCACGATCAACTCGCCCCCTGGCCGACAGAAGCCACGGGCCAAGCGCACGACGGGCCACCGAACCTCCCGCAGGGCAGCCATGCGCCACCACGAGATCCCGAACACGACGACGAACGCCCTTCCTCGTGCCGAGAACGAGATACCGCACACGCCCGGCGACGGGCAGAATCACCCCTGTACATGCCCAGCTCCGGGCCAGGACGGTTTGCCACATCGAGGAGATATGTCCGTTTCTCAAGAAGTGGATAAAAACAGCCCCTCGGGTCCATAAACCCGCAGGTCACGAACACGGTCCCCGCGCACGCGGGGATGGCCCCTGGCCGGTGTTCGACCGGCTGACGGCCGCGCTACGGTCCCCGCGCACGCGGGGGTGGCCCCGACGCGATGGTCTTGCCGGACCGGACCGAGTCATGGTCCCCGCGCGCGCGGGGGCGGCCCCCGGGCCCCATAGGTGACAGCGGCCAACGACAGAGACGTGCCTGTCAGGACTCGGAAGGGAACTTCAGCAGGTCCCTCTCCTTGTCCGGCCGGGATATCGCCAGCGGCGTACGTACCCGCGGATGCCCGGCGCGGGGTCAGGCCCAGCCGTGCTCGGTCAGCGTGCTGTTGTCGGCGGCCAGGTACCCGAGGAGCCCCTCCTTGGGGTACTCGATGAGGTCAGGCAGGTCGTGGGCGCTTAACCACTCCAGGGCGAGGCATTTGGACGGTTCCTTGTAGACGGGGTCGCCGAACCACCGGGTCGCCTCGAAGAAGAAGCCGATGCGTTCCACCTCGCTGTCCTGCCGGTGGTGGACGACCTGCACCAGCGAACAGAGCGTCGAGTTCCCGGGCCGGTCGGCACGCGATATGAGCGGTAACTCCTGCATCGATCCTCCAGTTCAGCGGGCATGGGAGCCCCAGGTGAGCGTGGAAAGGGTCAAGGCGTGCAGAGCTGTACGGTCGGGACCGGCGAACGCGGTCCACATCGGACCGAACGACTTGTCCTTCTTGTCCGGCCAGGGGTGGGCAGGGGCGATCTGTGCGGCCCAGGTGCGGACCGCGAGGTCGTCGTGCGGGTAGGCGCTGAAATCACCGGTGAAGTCGCAGGCGGCAGCCGCAGCGGTCCAGGGGCCGATCCGGGGAACACTCACCAGTGCGGCGATCAGGTCGTCGGCGTTGAGCTGCTCCCAGGCCACGCCGTCCCGCACGTAGTGCTCCGCCGCGGCCTTGAGGACGCTGCGGTGGAACTTCGCCCCGATGCCGGCGAACTGTTCGTCCGCCAGCTCCAGGACCCGCTCCGCCGACGGAGCGATGGCGAGTTCGCCGTACGGGCCGTCCACAGTGGTTCCGTATGCCGAGCACCAGGCCCGGTAGAGCTTGCGGGCCTGCCCGGCTCGTACGACCTGGCGCAGAATCGCCGTGGTGATCGCGTCCCACAGCCACGGATTGGCCAGGCGCTGCGTCGGGCCGAGACCGCACAGGCCGGCTTTCAGCTTGGCAGGCACGGTCTCGGGCAGGCATCCGGGGTCAGTCGGGACGCTCCGGGGCTTCACGTCCTCCGTACCCGACACGCACTGCATGTGCAGGCCCGCGGAGTCCCACGACAGGGCCCAGACGCCGGTGTCCGTCCGCACGGCTCGCGTACGACCGTCTTCCCCGGCTTCGCTCCAGGCCGGGTGGTCGGTGGTCAGGACGGCGGACATAGGGGTTCTCCTCGGTGCGGGGGGCGTGCAGCAGGGCTCGTCCAGGGTGCTGCAGGGGTGTTACGGAACGTACCGAGGTTTCGTGAACGCCGTGCCCAGAACCGTGGAGACGAGTTCGGCGTGGGGCATGCTCGTGGCGGCGGCCGTCGTTGCCACGTTGCCGTGCCCGGACATGCCGGGAACCGTGTTGATCTCCAGCACCGGGCGTCGTCCGCTGAGGTCCAGCAGGAAGCCGACCCGGCTGGCCCGATGCGCCTCGACCGCTGGTGCATCCGGCGTGCAAGCTGCTGGAGACACGAGGACGCCCGGCTGGACACTTCTTCCCTTGCCCGCCGGCGAGGGGCAGAATCACCCCTGTACATGCCCAGCTCCGGGCCAGAACGGTTTGCCACATCGGGGAGATATGTCCGTTTCTCAAGAAGTGGGTAAAAACAGCCCCTCGGGCGCATAGACCCGCAGGTCACGAACTATGGTCCCCGCGCACGCGGGGGTGGCCCCTATGGAATGGATTCCAATGGATCGCAGCCGGTATGGTCCCCGCGCACGCGGGGGTGGCCCCCGGGCGACGCGCTTCTGGTCGCCGACGTCCTTATGGTCCCCGCGCACGCGGGGGTGGCCCCCACTTGTTGTCCAGGTACATGTCGTACCCGTTATGGTCCCCGCGCACGCGGGGGTGGCCCCAGGTCCTGCGTGGAGCGGGAGCCGGTGCCCCAATGGTCCCCGCGCACGCGGGGGTGGCCCCGCCTGGCGGCGGTCGGCGAGCCAACCGGTCATATGGTCCCCGCGCACGCGGGGGTGGCCCCGTCCCCCGCCAGAACGGGAAGGGCGGGATCATATGGTCCCCGCGCACGCGGGGGTGGCCCCTGGCCTGGCACTCCTCAGTCCAGCCACCCCCAATGGTCCCCGCGCACGCGGGGGTGGCCCCGCGCCGCCGGCGAACTGGGACATGTTCAACCGATGGTCCCCGCGCACGCGGGGGTGGCCCCCCGATCTCCGGCGGGATCGGCGCGCACGGCTCATGGTCCCCGCGCACGCGGGGGTGGCCCCTGGTCCACCGAACCGGCGCAGATCTGCTCTGCATGGTCCCCGCGCACGCGGGGGTGGCCCCTTCGCCCGCATCCGCCCCATCGGTCGCCGCCGATGGTCCCCGCGCACGCGGGGGTGGCCCTTACAAGAAGCACAACGACGCCGAGGGCACTCGATGGTCCCCGCGCACGCGGGGGTGGCCCCGTGGTCGAGACCACCGCGATGCCGGACAACAAATGGTCCCCGCGCGCAAGGGCGGCACCCCTTCTCCTGCGGGTCCCTCCATCTTGTAGCGCGGGCGCCTGCGGTCGGCGGGTCGGGAACTGGCAGGTCAACCGACCCGCTGATGGCTCATCAGTGGTCGGTGCCCGGCACACCGCACCGGCCTGCGGCGGTGCCGCGCATGCGGTTGCGGTGTCTCAGGCCTGTCGTAGGGTTCCGGGCCATGACCGCCGATCCTGACTTTCTGCACACCACCCGTGCTTCGTACGACGCCATGGCCCCCGCCTACGTGGATTTCGCGCGCGGCGAGTTGGCCGCCAAGCCCCTGGAGCGTGCGCTGTTGAGCACGTTCGCGGAACTCGTGGCGGCGGGCGGGAGCGGCCTCCCAGTGGCCGATGTCGGCTGCGGCACCGGCCGGGTGACCGAGTATCTGCACGGACTCGGCCTGGGGCTCGACGTCTTCGGAATCGACCTCGCCCCGCAGATGGTCGCCGTGGCGCGCAAGGAGCACCCGGGCCTGCGCTTCGAGGAAGGCTCCATGCTCGGCCTCGGGCTCCCGGACGCCTCGCTGGGCGGCCTCCTCGCCTGGTACTCCACCATCCACGTCCCGGACGAGGAACTGCCGTGCGCCTTCGGGGAGTTCCTCCGTGTACTGGCCCCGGGGGCCCACGTGCAGCTGGGCTTCCAGGTCGGGGACGAGCCGCAGCGGTATACGGAGGCGTGGGGCACGGAGATCTCGCTCGACTTCCACCGGCGGCAGCCGGAGAAGATCGCCGCGCTGCTGCGGGAGGCGGGCCTGGAGGTCCGGTCCGTGGTGTGGCGGGAGCGGGATGAGGACGGGCCGTTCCCGGAGCGGACGCCGCAGGGGTTCGTGCTGGCGCGCAGGCCGATTGTCAGTGGTGGCTGTGAGGATGGGGACACCGGCACAACGGGCTGACCGGTCAACGGGGGGACCTGCGACAGCGGGGGACCCGCACAGCGGATTGAGGGGGGCTCCATGGGCGCCTGGGACATCGGCCACTTCGACAACGACACCGCCGCCGACTTCGGTGGCCGGGTCGACGACGCGGAGCCGGGGAAGAAGGCGGACGTGCTCCGTGCTGTCCTGGCCGCCGTGGCGGACACCGGGCTCGCGGACTACGCGGACGGCGGGGAGGAGGCGGTGGCAGCCGCCGCGCTGATCGCCGCGCAGTGTCCCGGGGGTGAGCCCGTCACCACCGCGTACGGTCCGAAGGAGCCCCTGCCGCCGCTCCCCGCCGACCTGCGCCCGCTGGCCGTGCGCGCCCTGGACCGTCTCACCGCGGAGAACGCGGAACCGCTGGACCTGTGGGCGGACGCCGGCGCGGATCAGGAGTGGCTCGCGGGGATAGCCGCGCTGCGTGCGGTGCTGGCGGGCGTGCCGGGGGAGTGAGTGGGAGGGGCGGGCCAGGAGCTCAAGGGGGCAGCGGCTCAAGGGGGCAGGGCTCAGGGGGGGCAGCGGCTCAAGGGGGCAGGGCTCAGGGGGGGGCAGCGGCTCAAGGGGGCGCGGGCTCAGGGGGTCAGGGAGTCAGCGGCTTAGGGGGCAGAGGGCAGAGGGCAGGGGGCAGCGGCTCAAGGGCTCAGGCGGGGGCCGGGTAGCTGCCCGTCGCGCCGTCGATCAGCTCGCGGACGATGTCCATGTGACCGGCGTGCCGCACCACGTCCTCCAGCATGTGGATGAGCACCCAGCGCATCGACACGGTCCGCCCGTTCCACGCGGTGCCCGTCGTCTCCAGGTCCGTCTCCCGGATCGCGGTGTCGGCGGCCGCCCGGGCGCGGGCGTAGAACGCCAGGATGTCGGCGGTCGTCTCGTCCGGGCCGACCGTCATGTCCTCGGTCTCCGTGTCGAACCAGAACGTCTCGGTCGCCCGGCCGAACGGCGCGCAGAACCAGCCGTACTCGACGGTCGCCAGATGCTTCACCAGGCCGAGCAGGTTCGTCCCCGTCGGGGTCATGGGGCGGCGCAGCTGTTCGTCGTCCAGCCCTTCCAGCTTCCACAGCACGACATCGCGGTGCCGGTCGAGACTGATGTGAAGACTTTCCTTCTCGCCGCCGGTGTACGGCACATGGGGTACGGGGGCGGCAGGGGATACGGGTGAATTCATGGACCGCACCCTAGCGGCGCGCCCCGCTCCCGTCCTCAGCGTTTCGGGCGGCCCGCGCGCACGATCTCGTCGACGTCCAGGGAGACTTCGGTACCGATGGAGGCGGGGAGCGGGGCCTGCTGGCCGGGGGCGTACACCTCGTGGCGGTCGTAGCCGCTGGGGAGCGGTTCGGTCAGGACGTGGACCCGGCCGTGCTTGCGGTCGACGATCACGTAGACCGGGATCTTGGCCTGGGCGTAGGCGGTGACCTTGTGGCGCAGGTCGGTCTGATAGTTCCCGGAGGTGACCTCCAGGACCAGGCGGAAACAGGCGGGGTCGTAGCAGTTGTTCTCGATCAGGTGCTCGTCGAAGTCGGCGTCCACGATCGCCAGGTCGGGGATCACGTAGTCCTCGGGGCCACTGGGTAGCCAGAGACCGATGCCCTGGAGGACATTCGACTCCTCGCCGTGCAGACCGGCGGCGAGGAAGGGGACCGTGAGTGTGGTCAGGACGTCGGCGTGCGGGCCGTCCGGGAGTGGGGCCACGGTGACGAGGCCTCCGATGATCTCGACGCGATGCCCCGGAAGCTGCTCGGTGAGACGGTCGGCCGTTTCCAGCAGCGCTTCCGGCTCATCGTCACAGGGGTGCTCGACTGCTGCTGCAGACATTGCGGGCCTCCTGGAATGGGCTGGTGCCGAGAGCCTCATCGTAGGACGGGACAGCCGAAGACCGCGCTTCTGGCATATGCCACCCGGTCGCGTGACGCAGAAAGTGACGCAGAAACGGCCCGGCACACCGCGTGGGTGCCGGGCCGTATCCGTACAGCCGTACAGCCGTACGGCCGTGGAGCCGTACAGCCGTGGAGCCGTACAGCCGGGGACCGAGGTGCTACAGCTTCTCGATCACGTAGTCGACGCACGCCGTCAGGGCCTGCACGTCGGCCGGGTCGATCGCCGGGAACATCGCCACGCGCAGCTGGTTGCGGCCCAGCTTGCGGTACGGCTCGGTGTCCACGATGCCGTTGGCGCGCAGCACCTTGGCGACCGCCGCCGCGTCGATCTCGTCCGCGAAGTCGATCGTGCCGATGACCTGCGAGCGCTTCGCCGGGTCCGTGACGAACGGGGTGGCGTACTTGGACGCGTCGGCCCAGCTGTAGAGGTGGCCCGACGAGGCCGCCGTGCGGCCCGTCGTGAAGTCCAGGCCGCCCTGGGTGTTCATCCACTTCAGCTGCTCGTTCAGCAGGAAGAGGGTGGACAGCGCCGGGGTGTTGTACGTCTGGTTCTTGAGGGAGTTGTCGATCGCCGTCGGCAGCGAGAAGAACTCCGGGACGTGCCGGCCCGAGGCGTGGATCCGGGCGGCGCGCTCCAGGGCGGCCGGGGAGAACACACCGATCCACAGGCCGCCGTCGGAGGCGAAGGACTTCTGCGGGGCGAAGTAGTAGACGTCGGACTCGGTGATGTCGACCGGCAGGCCGCCCGCACCGGAGGTGGCGTCCACCAGGACGAGGGCGCCCTCGTCGGCACCCGCGACGCGCTTGACCGGGGCCGCGACCCCCGTCGAGGTCTCGTTGTGGGTGAAGGCGTAGACGTCGACACCGGCTTCGGCCTCCGGGTCCGGGTGGGTGCCCGGGTCGGAGGCGATGACGGTGGGGTCGGACAGCCAGGGCGCGAGCTTCGCGGCCTTGGCGAACTTGGACGAGAACTCGCCGAAGTTCAGGTGCTGTGACTTCGACTCGATCAGACCGTGCGTCGCGACGTCCCAGAAGGCGGTGGAGCCGCCGTTGCCGAGGACGACCTCGTAACCCTCGGGGAGGGAGAAGAGGCTGCGCACGCCGTCCCGGACCTCGCCGACCAGGTTCTTGACCGGGGCCTGGCGGTGGGACGTACCGAGGAGAGAGGTGCCGGTGGCGGCCAGCGCGTCGAGCGCCTCCGTCCGCACCTTGGAAGGACCGGCGCCGAAGCGTCCGTCTGCGGGCTTGATGTCAGCGGGAATCTGGATGTCGGCCACGGGACGGAGCGTAGTCCCTCGGTGGCACGGCCTCGTAACCGTGTCCGTCCGATGAGACGTGTGCTCCGGCCCGTGGACGTCATCCACGACGGGCGGTCAGGACGTGTGGCCGAACGGGCAGCCCAGTTCCACCGGCAGCTCGTGCAGGTCGTTCTGCGTGACGATCGGCTTGTTGCGCAGCTCCGACGCCGGGACCGCCAGCTCCAGTTCCGGGAACTTCTCGTAGAGGGCCGGGAGCGCGATGCCGGCCTCCAGGCGGGAGAGTGCCGCACCCGGGCAGACGTGCGGGCCGTGGCCGAAGGCGATGTGGCGGTTCGGGGTGCGGGTGGCGTCGAACTCGCCGGCCGTCGGCCCGTACTGCTCCTCGTCCCGGCCCAGCGCGCCGAACGAGACGATCAGGCCCTCGCCCTTGGGCAGGACCTTGTCGCCGACCTCGATGTCCTCCGTCGCGAAGCGGATCAGGACGTGCGAGGTGGGGGTGTTCCAGCGCAGTGTCTCCTCGATCACGCCGTCCCAGGCGATCTCCCCGTCCAGCACCTTCTTGCGCTGCTCGGGGTGGGTCTGGAGCGCCTCGACGGCGTTGACGATCAGGCTGATCGTGGTCTCGTGCCCGGCGGCGATGATCAGCTGCAGCGTGTTGACGATCTCCTCGTCGGAGAGGTGGTCGCCGTTCTCGGAGGCCGCGATCAGGGCGCTGGTCAGGTCGTCGCCCGGGTTCGCCCGCTTGGAGTCGACGATCTTGGTGAAGAGGGTGCCGAGGTCCGCCATCATCTGCGGGACCTCCTCCGGCGGTGTCTGCGTCGAGAAGAACTTCTCGAACAGCTCCTTCAGCCGGGGGTGGTCCGCCGCGTCCACGCCCATCAGTTCGCTGATCACGTTCATGGGGAGGGGATAGGCGAACTCGGCCTTGAGGTCGACCGGCTGTCCGGCCGGGAGGGCCGCCAGCCTCTCCAGGCTCGCGTTCGTCAGCGCCTCGATCCCGGCGCGCAGCCGCTCCACCCGCTTCACCGTGAGCGCCTGAGCCACCAGCGTACGGAGACGGCGGTGGTCGGCCCCGTCGACCGTCAGCATCGAGCGGCCCGGGTTGGCCAGGCCGATCAGCGGCCAGTCCATGGGTATCTCGCCGCGCTGCCAGGCGTTCCAGACGTTGATGTCCTTGACCACGCGGCTGTCGGTGAGCAGCGCGCGGGCCTCCGCGTGGCGGGTGACCGCGTACACGTGTACACCGCCCGGCAGCTCCACCTCGGCCAGCGGCCCCGCGGCCCGCAGTGCGGCGTTCTCGCCGTCGAGGTCTCTGACGAAGGGGTCGAGCGCGATGCGGGTCATGCGGGGCCTCCGAAGCTTCCGGGTCTTCCGACGGCGGGGGTGGGTGTGAAGAGGACCGGCAGGTCGGTGAGCCCGCGCAGCCACGGCGACGGGCGGCGGGTGAGCTGCTCGGCGGGGACGGCGAGGTCCACGTCCGGCAGCCGGTCGAGCAGGACCTCGATGCCGGTACGGGCGATGACCTCGGCGGTCTCCTGGGCCGGGAACGGGCAGCGGTGCTCGCCGTGGCCGAAGGAGAGGAAGGCGTTGTTGCCACCGGTCAGCGCCGAGCCGTCGGTGCGCACCTGCGGGTCGCCGTTGGCGGCGGCGAGGCCGAGGAGCAGCAGGTCGCCGGCGCGGATGTGCCGGCCGCCGAGGTGGGTGTCGCGGGCGGCCCAGCGGCCGGCCACGTTCTGGGTGGGGGTGTCCTCCCAGAGGACCTCGTTCATGGCCTCGGCGACGCTGTGCCGGCCGCCCGAGAGCGAGGCGGCGAACCGGTCGTCGGTGAGCATCAGGCGCAGCGAGTTGCCCATCCAGTCGGCGGTCGGCTGGTGACCGGCCGCCATCATCACCATGAGGTCCTGGGCGACCTCCTCGTCGGTGAAGCCGCCGGGGTCGGCGAGCATCCGGCTGGCGACGTCGTCGCCGGGCTCGGCGTGCTTGTCGACCAGCAGCTGGAACATCGAGGTGCCGAGGTGCTGCTGTCCGGCGAGGGCCCGCTCCCGGCCGTCGATCATGTCGTTGATCGCGCCGACCAGCGGGTGGGCCTCCTCGTCGGAGAAGCCGTAGATCCTGGCCAGCACGAGGGCGGGGAGCAGCTTGGCGTACTCCGCGATGATGTCGACCGAGCCCTTGGTGCAGAACCGGTCGATCAGCTCGTCGGCGAACTCCTCCGCGTACCGCTTCAGGGAGAACGGGTCGACGCCTTCCAGCGCGTTGCTGATCATCATGGCGCGGACGCTGTGGCGCTCGCCGACCGTGTAGAGGATCGAGGGCTGCTTGCGCCCGATCATCGGCAGCAGCGGCCAGTCGTCGGGGATGCGGTCCCACTGGTTCCACAGGTCGGAGTCCCGGCTGAAGAGGGCCGGGTCGCCGGTGACCTGGTGCAGTTCGCGGTAGCCGAGGACGAGCCAGGCCGGCACGTCGCCGTCCAGGACGACGGGGGCGATCGCCCCGTGGTCGCGGCGCATGTCCCGGTAGAGCTGGACGGGGTCGCTCTGGAAGCGGGGCCCGGACAGGGGGACGGAGGTGTGGGTGACGGGGCAGCCGGAGACAGGGGTCACGGGGCGGGCTCCGGGGTCGGGCCGGCCGCCGCCAGGGCCGCCTCGGGGGCGACCGCTTCGGCGGCCGTTCCGGGGGCGCGGAGGCGGGCGGCGGAGAGCGCGGCGAGGTGCTCGACGAGCGTGATGAGCACGTACTTGCTGGACGAGCGGTCGCGGGCGTCGCACTCCACCAGCGGTACGTCCTCCGAGAGGTCCAGGGCCTCGCGGATCTGCTGCTCGCTGTGGAGCGGGCCGCCGAAGTCGTTGCACGCCACGATGAACGGGGTGCCGTGGTGCTCCAGGCGGTCGATGGCGTACCAGGAGTCGGCGAGCCGCCGGGTGTCGACGAGGACGACCGCGCCGAGCGTGCCGGAGAACAACCGGTCCCACAGGAACCAGAACCGCTCCTGGCCCGGCGCGCCGAAGAGGTACAGCACGGAGCGGGCGTCGAGCGTGATGCGGCCGAAGTCGAACGCCACGGTGGTGGACGTCTTGGCGTGGATGCCGTCGAGGTCGTCGACGGCCTCGCCCGCGCGGGTCATGGTCTCCTCCGTGTTGAGCGGACGGATCTCGCTCACGGATCGGACCATGGTGGTCTTGCCGACCCCGAAGCCGCCGACGACAACGATCTTGAGTCCGTTGTCGGCCGTCGCGCTCAGGGCGGCGCGGTCAGAGGTTGCGGAGTCCAACGAGCACCTGTTCCAGGATGTCGGGGTCGGGGAGCCGGTCCGCGACACGGGCTGTACGGGGGTGGCGGGCGCTGATCCGGCCGGTGTCGAGCAGGTCGCACAGCATGATGCGGACGATGCTGACGGGCAGGTTCAGGGTCGCGGCGATCTCGACGACGGCGGTGGGGCCCTGGCACATCCGCAGGATCGCGACGTGCTCGGACTGCATCCCGGGTGCCGGGTCGCACTCGGCGACGACGAGCGTCACCAGGTCGAAGGCGGCGGAGTCGGAGCGGCTGCGGCCCCCGGTGAGGGTGTACAGCCGGTCCGGATCGTCGTCGCGGCCCGGTCGGGGGCGGGGTGCCGTCGTCATACGGCCGGGACCTCGGCGGGTTCGCGGGGCGGCGCGACGAGGTGTTCGCCGAGCTGCTCGACGAGCTCGCTCATGTTGTGGCCGACGAGACCCACATCGGAGTCCTCGTCGGCGACGACGGCCAGGTGGGCCCCGGCCCCCGCCTCGACGATGAACAGCACGCCGCCGTAGAACTCGGCCATCGCGGACCGGACGCCGCCGGTGCCGTCGCCGAACTCGATGGACGCGCCGTGCGAGAGGCTCTGGATCCCGGCGGAGATCGCGGCCAGCTGGTCGGCCTGGTCGACGGAGAGCTCGGGGGTGCGGCACAGCTTGAGGCCGTCGCGGGAGAGGACGAGGGCGTGGCGGGTACCGGGGGTGCGGTCGAGCAGCCCCTCCAGCAGCCAGTTGAGCTTCTCGTCGGTGGTCGCGGTCATCGGGTGTTGCCTTCCGGGTGCGTGGAGTTGGCCCGTACCGCCTTGCTGAAGGTGCTGAAGCGCGCTGCCTGGACCTTCGGGTCGGTGGTGCGGGCCCGGGGGCTGTCGGCTCCGCCGGGGGTGGCGTTGCCGGTACGGGCTTCGGCGGCGGCCAGGGTGCGGCCGCGGCGGCGCTTGGGCAGGCCGCTCTCGCCGAACGCGGGCACGGCGCCGGTGGACTCGGACTCGGACTCCGAATCCACCGAAGAGCCCGGGGACGCCGAGGACTCCGTCTCCGCCGCCGGGGTCAGGGGCGTGGAGGCGTCGTCCTCGGGGAGGGACCGGGCCGCGGGGGCGGCGCCGGTGGTGTCCGTTCCGGCGGCCGAGGCGTGCGAGGGCTCCGGCTCGGCGGGGGCGGTGAGGGGGGCCGGGGCGGCGGCCGGGGCCGGCGGCGTCGGTGCGGTCGAGCGGGAGATGAGGTCCTGGGGGAGCATCATCAGCGCGCCGGTGCCGCCCCGGGCGGACGGCCGGAAGGAGACGGTCAGACCGTGCTTGCGGGCCAGCCGGCCGACGACGGCGAGGCCGAGGCGGGTGCCGGAGAGGTTGGTGAGGTCCTGGTGATCGGCGGAGACCGCCTTCTCCGCGCGGCGCAGCTGCACCTCGCTCATGACGAGCCCGCTGTCCTCGACGGTGATGACGATGCCCGCCGGGACCTCCTCCACGTACACATGGACCTCGGCGGTGGGCGGCGAGAAATTGGCAGCGTTGTCGAGGAGTTCGGCAAGCGCGTGCATGACGCCCTCGGCCGCGTGACCGGCGATGGCGACATCGCTGGTGGAGTGCAGGCGGACCCGCTGGTAGCTGCCGATCCGGCCCATGGCGCCGCGCAGGATCGACTCCATGACGATCGGCTTCGCCCAGCGCCGGCCGGAGCGGGCCCCGGTGAGCACGGCGATGGAGTCGGCGAGGCGGCCCGCCTGGGCGGTGCGGTGGTCCAGGTGGAGCAGGTCCCCGAGCACGGACTCGTCGGAGTGCCGGTGCTCCATCTCGCGGAGGTCGGCCAGCATGCTGGTGGCCAGGGCCTGCATCCGCCCCGCCGCGTTGGCGCAGGCGGCGACGGCCGCTGAGCGCTCGGTCTCGGCGCGGGTGGCGCGGGCGGTCAGCCGGTCGACGGAGACGGCCAGGCGGGCCTGCTCGGCGGCGGCGGCCGCGGCGATCCGCTCGTTCTCGGCGCGGGCGTCGGCGGCGACCCGGGCGGTCTCGGCGGCGGCGGCGCCCTTGATCCGGGCGGTCTCCGCGGTGAAGCGCTGGGCCTCGACGGCGGAGGCGGAGACCAGGCGCGAGGTCTCGGCGGTGAACCGCTGGGCGTCGGCGGCCCGCAGGGCGCGCAGGGTCCGCGCGGTCCCCAGGGTGTGGACGGTGACGGCCACGCAGGCGCTCAGCAGCACGGCGGCCGCGCCCGCGCCCCAGGCCAGCGGGGTCCGTGCCGCGTCGGGGGCGGCGGCGACGCCCCACAGGGTCAGCGTGCCGGTGGCGGCTGCCGAGATCAGCAGGGCGAGTGCGGTGGGCCGGTGTGAGGGGCGCAATCGGAGTCCTCGGTGGCGGACGGTGCGGGACGGTATGAGGCGGTACGGGGCGGTGCGAGGTGATTCAAGTGGTGCGAACCGGGTGAATTCGACTAGTCGAATTCAGGACAGTTCGGCACGGTTATGGGCGATCATGCACAACTGGAGCTGCCAATTCCTGCGCAAGTCTTGGTCACTATAGGAGACTTGACGGTCTGTTTGGGAAGATCTTGTGGGCTTTTTTGTACTGCTTACGTGCTTTGGTCCGTCCGCATCCCAAGAGTTCACCTGCCCCGACGGCATGCTGAGACCATGGCCGAACAGCATCGACCGCATACCGACACTCCTTCGGCGACTTCCGCGACGACTTCCCCGACGACTGCCCCGACGGCTTCGCTCGCGACGTCCCCGGCAGCCCCTCCGGCTTTCGTCGCCGCCCTCCGCTCCGCCGTACGCGGCGCGAGCGACTTCGGGGCCGCCGCACGGGCGCTGACGACGATGGACGCCTCCAACTACCGCCGCGTCCCGCTCGGTGTGCTCGCCCCGCGCGACGCCGACGACATCGCCGCCGCCCTGGCCGTCTGCCGGGAGCACGGGGTGCCGGTGGTGCCGCGCGGCGGCGGCACGTCCATCGCCGGGCAGGCCACCGGCACCGGACTCGTCCTCGACCTCACCCGTCATCTGCGCACGGTCCTCGACCTGGACCCCGCCGCCCGCACCGCCGTCGTCCAGCCCGGCGTGATCCTCGACGACCTGCGGGCCGCCGCCGCACCCCACGGCCTGACCTTCGGCCCCGACCCCTCCACCCACAGCCGCTGCACCCTCGGCGGGATGATCGGCAACAACTCCTGCGGCGCGCACTCGGTCGCCTGGGGCACCACGGCCGACAACGTGCGGAAGCTGTCGGTGGTCCGTTACGGGGGCGAGGCCCTGCACCTGGAACAGGGGAGCGGCGAAGGGCCCGAGGGCACCGGCGCGCTCGTCGCCGCCCACCTCGCCCTCCTGCGCACCGGCTACCCCGGCCTCCCGCGCCGCATCTCCGGGTACGCGCTCGACGCCCTGCTCCCCGAACACCCCGGCGGCCCCGACCCGGTCCGGGCGTTCTGCGGCAGCGAGGGCACCCTCGGCGTCGTCACCGAGGCCACCGTGCGCCTGGTCGAGGCCCCGCGCGCCCGCGCCCTGGCCGTCCTCGGTTACGCCGACGAGTCCGCCGCCGCCGACGCCGCCCCGGGCCTCCTCCCGTACCGCCCGCTCACCGTCGAGGGCATGGCCGCCGACCTCGTCACCGAGTCCGCCGGGCTGCCGCGCGGGGCCGCCTGGCTGTTCGTCGAGACCGGCGGCGACACCCCGGCCGAGGCGAGAGCGCACGCCGAACGCGTCCTGCGGGGGGCCGACGCGGTCGACGGGACGGTCGTCACGGACCCGGCCGGGCAGCGGGCCCTGTGGCGGATCCGCGAGGACGCCGCCGGAACCGCGACCAGGATGCCCGACGGAGCCGAGGCCTGGCCGGGGTGGGAGGACTGCGCGGTGCCGCCCGCCCGGCTCGGCGCGTACCTCCGCGACTTCCGGGCCCTCCTCGCCGCACACGGCCTGCGCGGTGCCCCGTACGGCCACTTCGGCGAGGGCTGCGTCCACGTCCGTATCGACTTCGACCTGACCGGCGCGGACGGGGTGGCCCGCTTCCGCCGGTTCTCCGAGGAGACGGCCGACCTCGTCATCGCGCACGGCGGCTCCCTCAGCGGCGAGCACGGCGACGGCCAGGCGCGCGCGGAACTGCTGCCCCGGATGTACGGGGACGGGCTCGTCGCCCTCTTCGGCCGGTACAAGGACCTGTGGGACCCGGACGGCGGCCTGAACCCGGGGATGCTGGTCCGCCCGGACCGCCTCGACGAGAACCTCCGCTTCGCCGTCCTCCCGAAACGCCCGGTGGACGTGGAGTTCGGCTATCCGCAGGACGGCGGGGACTTCACGGGCGCGGTCCGCCGCTGCGTCGGCGTCGCCAAGTGCCGTACGACGGAGACGAGCGGCGCGGGCGTCATGTGCCCGTCCTTCCGGGCGACCGGCGAGGAGGCCCACTCCACCCGGGGCCGGGCCCGGCTGCTGCACGAGATGCTCGCGGGCGAGGTCATCACGGACGGCTGGCGCAGCGAGGAGGTCCGGGACGCGCTCGACCTGTGCCTCTCCTGCAAGGGCTGCCGCAGCGACTGCCCGGTGGGCGTCGACATGGCGACGTACAAGGCGGAGTTCCTGCACCACCACTACCGGGGCAGGCTCCGGCCCGCCGCCCACTACGCGATGGGCCGCCTCCCCCGGTGGCTGCGCCTGGCCGCCCCCTTCGCCCGGCCGCTGAACGCCATGGCCCGGCTGCGCCCCCTTGCCGCGCTCGCCAGACGGCTGGCCGGGATCGCGCCCGAGCGCACGATCCCGGTCCTCGCGACGGAGACGTACAGCCGGTGGCTGCTCCGCCGCCAGGGGAAGGGGACACGGATCCCGGACCCGGACCGGGTGGTGGCGCTCTGGGCGGACACCTTCACCGAGCACCTGTCGCCGCGGGTGGGCCGGGCGGCGGTCCGGGTCCTGGAGGAGGCGACGGGGCGTACGGTGCTGCCGCACCCGCGCGGGGCGTGCTGCGGCCTCACGTACGTATCGACGGGCCAGCTCGACGCGGCCCGCCGCGTGATGCGCCGCACCCTGGACCGGCTCCGCCTCCCGTCGGGCCTGCCGCTCGTGGTCCTGGAACCGAGCTGCGCCGCGACCCTCCGCACCGACCTGCCCGAACTCCTCCCGGACGACCCGCGCGCCGCCGAACTGGCCGCTTCCGTGCGGACGTTCGCCCAGTACCTGGAGGAGTACGCCCCCGACTGGACCCCGTCCCGCCGGGACCGCCCGGCCGTCGGCCAGACGCACTGCCACCAGCACGCGGTCCTCGGCGACGCGGCGGAACGCCGGCTGCGGGAACGGATGGGCCTCACCGGCGAACTCAGCGGCGGCTGCTGCGGGCTCGCCGGGAACTTCGGCTTCGAGAAGGGCCACTGGGAGGTGTCCGTCGCCTGCGCGGAGGAGCGGCTGCTCCCCGCCGTACGGGAGGCCGAACCCGGGACGGAACTCCTCGCGGACGGCTTCTCCTGCCGTACGCAGCTCGACCAGCTGGCCGGGCGGCGGGCCCGGCACCTCGCGGAGGTCGTCGCGGAGGCCATCGAGGAGGCCGGTGCGACGGCCGCCGCCGAGGGGCCGGGGGGCGACGCGTAGGGCCCGGCGCGCGGCCGGGACGGCCTGCACCCCACTGCCGGGACCGCAGGCGATCGCCCTGAGTCAGTCGTCGGCGTTCCCCGAGGCAGTGCGGCTTCCCGCACTGCCCAGTCCATTACAGTGTACTGATCTGTCTTGTACCTGTTCCTCCGGAAGGCCCTCCCGTGAACGACCAGCGCAGCGCCGCCGAACCGGCCGTCGCAGCCGTCGCCGTACCCGAAGCGGTGACGGCACTCGAGGGCGCCGGGGCCGGTGCGGACGTCCAGGGGGGCACCGGCGCGCCCGCCGCGCGGGCGGGGGCCGACCGCCGGGCGGCGCTGACGCCGATCGTGCTGGTGGTCGCCGGCGGCCTGTCCGTCCAGTTCGGCTCGGCCGTCGCGGCGCTCCTGATGCCGAAGGCCGGTGCGCTGGGCGTCGTCACCCTGCGGCTGGCGGCCGCCGCGCTGATCCTGCTGGTGATCTGCCGGCCGAAGCTGCGCGGCCACTCGCGTGCCGACTGGGGCACGGTGCTCGCCTTCGGCGTCGCGATGGGCGGCATGAACACGCTCTTCTACCAGGCGCTGGACCGGATTCCGCTCGGCATCGCCGTCACCCTGGAGGTGCTCGGCCCGCTCGCCCTCTCGGTGTTCGCCTCCCGCCGCCTGATCAACCTCCTGTGGGCGGGCCTCGCCCTCGCCGGTGTCGTCCTGCTGGGCGGCGGCGGCTTCGACCGCCTCGACCCGGTCGGCGCCGCGTACGCCCTGGGGGCCGGGGCGATGTGGGCGGCGTACATCGTGTTCAGCGCCCGGACCGGCCGCCGCTTCCCGCAGGCGGACGGGCTGGCGCTGGCGATGGGGGTCGCGGCGGTCCTCTCGCTGCCCCTGGGCATCATCGAGTCCGGTGCGAAACTCACGGTCCCGTCCACCGTGGCGCTCGGCGCGGCGGTGGCCCTCCTCAGCTCGGTGCTCCCGTACACCCTGGAGCTGATGGCGCTGCGCCGGCTGCCCGCGTCCACGTTCGCCGTGATGATGAGCCTGGAGCCGGCCATCGCGGCCGGCGCGGGCTTCCTCATCCTGGACCAGGCCCTCTCCACCACGGACGCCCTCGCCATCGCCCTGGTCATCGGGGCCAGCGTCGGCGCGGTACGCAGCCGGAGGGGCCCGCGCCACGTGGGGTGAGCCCTTCCCGTCCGTCCGCTTCCGGGCGTGGGTGGGTGAGCGGGCGCTGCCGTACGTCACACATGAGCACTTCCCGGTCGTGAGCACTTCCCGGTCGTGCGGGGTCGCCCTGCCGTCGAACCGGCTCCAATGGCGGATGCCGCTGTGCGCGGGAACGGATCGCGGGCGAGGCTGGCTCATGGCACCAAGGCGTCCATGCCATCGTGTATCCCGCTCCGACCCGCAGCGACAACGTGAGGACACGGCGACATGCCCCTGCAGCCCGATGACCTTGCCGCCCACTACGAGCGCCTCGCCGACGACTTCGAGGAGAGCTGGGCACACAGCCCGGCGTTTGTCTCATGGATGAACCGGTGCATCGGCACCAGGCTCGGTCTCCGGCCCCAGGACCGGGCCGCGGACATCGGGTGCGGCAGCGGCCTGTACGCGCGGTCCATGGCTGAGCACGCGCGCACCGTCCTGTGCGTCGATCCTTCCGCCAAGATGCTGGCGAGGCTGCCGGCCACGCCTTCCTTCGTGCCGGTGCGCGCGTCCATCGAGGACCTGGCCACCGGGTCCGTTCAGCTCCCCCACTCGGGGCGGCTCGACGGGGTGCTGGCCAAGGACGTCATCCATCACGCTCGCGATGTGCCGACGGCACTGCGCACGCTGGCGGGCCTGCTCGCTCCGGGAGGAAGGCTGGTCCTCGTGACCTGGCCGCTGCACATCGACTATCCGCTGTTCGACAAGGCGGTGGAGCAGCACGAGCAGGCCTATATCGACCCCGAGGACATGAGGAGTGTGCTCGCCGGCTGCGGTCTGGAGGTCGAGGTGACGTGCGAGAGGTACCCCTTGTCGATCGCCAAGGAGCAGTGGATGGCATGGGTGGCCAACCGCTTCATGTCGCTTCTCTGCACCTTCGACGACGGCGAGCTGTCGGAGGGCCTGCGCGAGATCGACGCCCGCCACCCCGGACCCGTGATCGAATTCGAGGGCCGATTCGTCTTCACCCGCGCACAGGGCTGAGCCCTCGCTGCCCACGCTCCCGGCTGAGAGCCCCGTGACCGTCATCGCGGCCCGCGGTGGGCCGTTCGGCGGCCAGAAAATCATGCAAGCATGCTTGCTTGTTTTCTGGTCCGCTGCCATGCTCCTGGGCACCACACCCGGTCCCGAGGGGAGCGCACGTGTCCGCTGTCGTAGCCGTGATCGACGATCTGCGCGAAGAGAGCGATGAACTCGACGCTCTGGTAGGGACGTTGGACTCCCGGGCCTGGCGCGGCCCGACGCCCGCCGCCCGGTGGACCGTGGCCCACCAGATCGCCCACCTCAGCTGGACCGACGAGGTCGCGCTGCTGGCGGCCACCGAGCCGGACCGGTTCGGCGACGAGGTGGTCAAGGCCCTGGCCGCGCCCGAGACCTTCGTCGACGAGGCGGCCGACGCCCTGGTCGCCGCCCATGACCCGGACGCCCTGCTCGCCCGGTGGCGGGAAGGGCGGCAGCGGCTCGACGCGACCCTGCGGAACGCCCCGGCGGGCACCCGGATCCCCTGGTACGGGCCGCCGATGGGCATCGCGTCCATGGCGACCGCCCGGCTCATGGAGACCTGGGCGCACGGCCAGGACATCGCCGACGCCATCGGGGTCACCCGGGGCCCCACCGCCCGGCTCCGGCATGTGGCGCGGATCGGCGTCCGGGCCCGGAACTACGCCTACGGGGTGCGCGGGATCACCGCGCCCGAGGAGGAGTTCCGCGTCGAACTCCACACCCCGGAGGGCGAGATGATCGCGTACGGGCCGGAGGGGGCCGCCCAGCGGATCACGGGGCCGCTCCTCGACTTCTGCCTCCTGGTCACCCAGCGCGCCCACCGGTCCGACCTCGCGGTCACCGCCGAGGGACGCGACGCCGACCAGTGGCTCGGTATCGCCCAGGCCTTCGCGGGGCCTCCCGGGCCGGGCCGCCCGCCCCGCGCGGAGCGTGCCGGCCGGGACGGTCACCGGTGAACGCCGCCCCCGGCCCCGCGCCCCTCCGGATCGGCAACGCCTCCGGCTTCTACGGCGACCGCTTCGACGCGCTGCGCGAGATGCTCACCGGCGGCCCCCTCGACGTCGTCACCGGGGACTACCTCGCCGAGCTGACCATGCTCATCCTCGGCCGGAGCCGCCTGAAGGACCCGGACAAGGGCTATGCCACCACCTTTCTGCGCCAGTTGGAGGAAGGGCTCGGCCTTGCCCACGAGCGCGGGGTGAAGATCGTGGCCAACGCGGGCGGGCTCAACCCGGCCGGACTCGCCGCCGCAGTACGGCAGTTGGCGGAGAAGACCGGCGTGCCCGTCGCCGTCGCGCACGTCGAGGGGGACGGCCTGCCCGTCCCGGACGGGTTCCTCACGGCCAACGCCTACCTCGGCGGCTCCGGGATCGCCGCCTGTCTGCGGGCCGGGGCCGATGTCGTCGTCACCGGCCGGGTCACCGACGCGGCCCTGGTCACCGGGCCCGCCGCCGCCCACTTCGGCTGGGGCCCGGACGACCTGGACGCGCTCGCGGGGGCCGTCGTCGCCGGGCACGTCCTGGAGTGCGGCACGCAGGCGACCGGCGGGAACTACGCGTTCTTCCGCGAGCGGGACACCCGTCTCCTCCGCCGCCCCGGCTTCCCGCTCGCCGAGATCCACGCCGACGGCTCCTCGGTCATCACCAAGCATGACGGCACGGGCGGGTTCGTCGACACCGGCACCGTCACCGCCCAGCTCCTGTACGAGACCGGCGCGGCCCGGTACGCGGGCCCCGACGTCACCGCCCGCCTGGACACCGTGAAGCTGACCCCGGACGGCCCGGACCGGGTCCGTATCGACGGCGTACGGGGCGAGGCCCCGCCGCCCACCCTCAAGGCCGGGCTCACCCGGCTCGGCGGCTGGCGCAACGAGGTCGTCCTGGTCCTCACCGGCCTGGACATCGAGGCCAAGGCGGCCCTGGTGAAGGGCCAGTTCGCCGACGCCCTAGAGCGGTCCGGCGTACGCCCGCCGGCCGAGGTGCGCTGGGAGCTGGCCCGGACCGACCACGCCGACGCCGCCACCGAGGAGCGGGCCAGCGCCCTGCTGCGGCTCGTCGTCCGCGACGAGGACGCCGACGCGGTGGGCCGGGCCGTCTCCGGGGCCGCCGTGGAGCTGGCGCTCGGCAGCTACCCGGGCTTCCACGTCACCGCCCCGCCCGGAAAGGGCGCGCCCTACGGGGTGTTCGAGGCCAGGACCGTACCGGCGACGGACGTCGAGCACACCGCCGTACTGCCGGACGGCCGCAGAGAGGTGCAGGAACCCCCCTCCCGCACGCAGGAGTTGACCGGGCTCGACGAGCCTCCGCTGCCCGAGCCGTATCCCGCCGGCCTCCCCACCCGGCGCGCGCCTCTCGGTCTGATCGCGGGCGCCCGCAGCGGCGACAAGGGCGGCGACGCCAACGTGGGCGTCTGGGTGCGTGACGACGACGCCTGGCGGTGGCTGGCGCACGAACTGACCGTCGAGCGGCTGAAAGAACTCCTGCCGGAGACCGCCACGTTGACCGTGGTGCGCCATGTCCTGCCCAACCTCCGCGCCCTGAACTTCACCGTCCACGGCCTCCTCGGCGAGGGCGTCGCCGCCCAGGCACGGTTCGATCCCCAGGCCAAGGCGCTGGGGGAGTGGCTGCGGTCCCGGTCGCTCCCCGTCCCCGTACCGCTGCTGGAAGGCGTCCCCCTCCCGGAGGTGACCGCATGACCGTCCTGCCCACCGCGCTCGACACCAACGGCCCCGAGTACGCCGCGCATCGGGCCGCCATGGTGGCGAAACTCGCCGAGCTGGAGACCGAGCACGCCAAAGCGCTCGCGGGCGGCGGCGAGAAGTACGTCACCCGGCACCGGAAGCGCGGCAAGCTCCCGGCCCGCGAGCGGATCGAGCTGCTCGTCGACCCCGACACCCCGTTCCTGGAGCTGTCGCCGCTGGCCGCCTGGGGCAGCGACTACGCCGTCGGGGCCTCGCTCGTCACCGGGATCGGGGTGGTCGAGGGCGTCGAGTGCCTCATCACCGCCAACGACCCGACCGTGCGCGGCGGGGCCTCGAACCCGTGGACGCTGAAGAAGGCCCTGCGCGCCAACGAGATCGCCTTCGCCAACCGGCTGCCCTGCGTCAGCCTGGTGGAGTCGGGCGGGGCCGATCTGCCCTCCCAGAAGGAGATCTTCATCCCGGGCGGGGCCCTCTTCCGCGACCTCACCCGGCTCTCCGCCGCCCGGATTCCCACCGTCGCCGTCGTGTTCGGCAACTCCACGGCCGGCGGCGCCTACGTCCCCGGCATGTCCGACCACACCGTGATGATCAAGGACCGGTCCAAGGTCTTCCTCGGCGGACCGCCCCTGGTGAAGATGGCGACCGGCGAGGAGAGCGACGACGAGTCCCTCGGCGGCGCCGAAATGCACGCCCGCACCTCCGGGCTCGCCGACCACTTCGCCCTCGACGAGCACGACGCGATCCGCCAGGCCCGCCGCATCGTCGCCCGCCTCAACTGGCGCAAGGCGCACCCCGATCCGGGCCCCGCCGAGCCGCCGAAGTACGACGAGGACGAGCTGCTCGGCATCGTGCCGGGCGACCTGAAGGCGCCCTTCGACCCGCGTGAGGTCATCGCCCGGCTGGTCGACGGCTCGGACTTCGACGCGTTCAAGCCGCTGTACGGGACGAGCCTGGTCACCGGCTGGGCGCGGCTGCACGGCTATCCGGTCGGGATCCTCGCCAACGCGCAGGGCGTGCTGTTCAGTGAGGAGTCCCAGAAGGCGGCCCAGTTCATCCAGTTGGCGAACCAGCGCGACATCCCGCTGCTCTTCCTCCACAACACCACCGGCTACATGGTCGGCAAGGAGTACGAGCAGGGCGGCATCATCAAGCACGGCGCGATGATGATCAACGCGGTCGCCAACTCGAAGGTGCCGCACCTGTCGGTCCTGATGGGGGCGTCCTACGGGGCCGGCCACTACGGCATGTGCGGCCGGGCCTACGATCCGCGCTTCCTCTTCGCCTGGCCCAGCAGCAAGTCCGCCGTCATGGGCCCGCAGCAGCTCGCCGGGGTCCTGTCCATCGTCGCCCGCGCCTCCGCCGCCGCCAAGGGGCAGCCCTACGACGACGAGGCCGACGCCGGGCTGCGGGCGATGGTGGAGCAGCAGATCGAGGCGGAGTCGCTGCCGGTGTTCCTGTCCGGGCGGCTGTACGACGACGGGGTCATCGACCCGCGCGACACCCGCACCGTCCTCGGCATGTGCCTGTCCGCGATCCACACCGCACCGGTCGAGGGCGCCCGCGGCGGCTTCGGCGTCTTCCGGATGTGATCGCTCATGAGACTCACCAGGAGCCTTCCGATGGTGACCCGCACGCGCCGTCCACGAGGAACCTTCCGGATGTGACCCGCCCATGAGGAGTGACGTGATCCACACCCTGCTCGTCGCCAACCGGGGCGAGATCGCCTGCCGGATCTTCCGCACCTGCCGCGACCTGGGCATCACCACCGTCGCCGTGTACTCCGACGCGGACGCCGGCGCCCTGCACGTACGGGAGGCCGACCTCTCCGTACGCCTGCCGGGCGCGGCCCCCGCCGACACCTATCTGCGCGGCGATCTCGTCGTGGCCGCCGCGCTGGCCGCCGGGGCGGACGCCGTGCACCCCGGCTACGGCTTCCTCTCCGAGAACGCCGCCTTCGCCGCCGCCGTGGGGGACGCGGGCCTGGTGTGGGTGGGCCCGCCGGTGAAGGCCATCGAGCTGATGGCGTCCAAGACCCGGGCCAAGGAGCTGATGGCCGGGGCCGGGGTCCCGTTGCTGGCCCCCGTGGACCCGGCGACCGCGGGCCCCGGCGATCTGCCGCTGCTGCTGAAGGCGGCGGCGGGCGGCGGCGGACGCGGCATGCGGATCGTCCGCGAACTGGACGCGCTGCCGGGCGAGTTGCTGGCGGCCGCCGCCGAGGCCGCGTCGGCCTTCGGGGACGGCGAGGTCTTCGCCGAGCCGTACGTGGAACGCGGCCGGCACGTCGAGGTCCAGGTGATGGCCGACGAGCACGACACCGTGTGGGCGCTCGGCACCCGGGACTGCTCGCTCCAGCGCCGCCACCAGAAGGTCATCGAGGAGGCACCCGCCCCCGGCCTGGACGACGGCCTGCGCACCCGGCTCCACGCGGCGGCGGTGGCGGCGGCCCGTGCCGTCGGCTACCGGGGCGCGGGGACCGTGGAGTTCCTGGTCTCCGCCGAGGGACGCCCGTACTTCCTGGAGATGAACACCCGCCTCCAGGTCGAACACCCGGTCACCGAAGCCGTGTTCGGGCTCGACCTGGTCGCCCTGCAACTGCGCGTGGCGGAGGGCGAGCCGCTGGCACCGACGCCTCCGCCGCCGTCGGGCCACGCGGTCGAGGCCCGGCTCTACGCCGAGGACCCCGCACGCGACTGGCAGCCGCAGACCGGAGCGCTCCTCGCACTGGACGTGCCGGACGCGCCGGGCCTGCGCCTGGACACCGGATACACCGGCGGCGACACCATCGGCGTGCACTACGACCCGATGCTCGCCAAGGTGATCGCCCACGCCCCGACCCGCGCCGGGGCCGTCCGGCTGCTGGCCCGCGCGCTGGAGCGGGCCCGGATCCACGGCCCGGTCACCAACCGGGAGCTGCTCGTACGGTCGCTGCGCCACCCGGACTTCGCGGCGGCGCGCCCGGACACCGGGTTCTACGACCGGCACCTGGCGGCCCTGACCGCCCCGGCCCCCGGCCGGAACCCGGCGACGGCCGCCCTCGCCGCGGCCCTGGCGGCAGCCGTCCGCACCACCGGCACCGGCGGCCCCGCCCCCATCCGCTTCGGGGCCTGGCGCAACGTGCCCTCGGGGCCGCAGGTCAAGCGCTACCGGAGCGAACCCGACGGGGCCGAGCACGAGATCACCTACCGCACCCCGCGCACCGGCGTCCCGGTACCGCACGACACCCCGGGCGTCCGGGGCCTGGCCGTCACTCCGGACCGGGTGACCCTCGAAGTGGAAGGGGTCGCCCGGCACTTCACGGTCACCGCCGACCGCGACAGCGACCGGGTGTACGTGGACACCGCCGACGCCTCGTACACCTTCACGGCCCTGCCCCGCTTCACCGACCCCGCCACCCACACCGACCCGGGCTCCCTGCTCGCCCCGATGCCCGGGACGGTCGTCCGCCTCGCGGAGGGCCTGGCCGCCGGCGTCGCCGTCGAGGCCGGGCAGCCGCTGATCTGGCTGGAGGCGATGAAGATGGAGCACCGCATCCTCGCCCCCGCCTCCGGCACCCTCACCGCCCTGCACGCCACCCCCGGCCACCAGGTCGAGGTCGGCGCGCTGCTCGCCGTGGTCCAGGAGGGCCCGGCCGCCATCCCCGTACCGGAGGAGACCGCATGAGCACCGCCCGTACCGTCGCCGGCACGACCCTCGAAACCGAAGAGCACCAGGCCCTGCGCGCCGCCGTCGCCGCCCTCGGCAAGCGGTACGGACGCGACTACATGACCACCGTCATCCGCGAGGGAGCCCACACCGACGAGCTGTGGGCGGAGGCCGCCAAGCTCGGCTACCTCGGGGTGAACCTCCCCGAGGAGTACGGCGGCGGGGGCGGCGGCATGGCCGAACTCTCCATCGTCCTGGAGGAGTTGGGTGCGGCGGGGTCGCCGCTCCTGATGATGATCGTGTCGCCCGCGATCTGCGGCACGGTCATCGCCCGCTTCGGCACGGAGGACCAGAAGCGGAAGTGGCTGCCGGGCCTCGCCGACGGAAGCCTCACCATGGCCTTCGGCATCACCGAGCCCGACGCCGGCTCCAACTCCCACCGCATCACCACCACCGCTCGCCGCGACGGAACCGACTGGGTACTGACCGGCCGCAAGGTCTTCGTCTCCGGCGTCGACATAGCCGACGCCACGCTGATCGTCGGCCGCACGGAGGACGCCCGCTCGGGGAAGCTGAAGCCCTGCCTGTTCATCGTCCCGCGCGACGAGCCGGGGTTCGGGCGGAACCGGATCGACATGGAACTCCACGCGCCCGAGAAGCAGTTCGAGCTGGTCCTGGACGACGTACGCCTCCCGGCCGACGCCCTGGTCGGCGACGAGGACGCGGGCCTCCTCCAGCTCTTCGCGGGGCTCAACCCCGAACGGATCATGACGGCCGCGTTCGGCATCGGCATGGGCCGCTACGCGCTCTCCAAGGCCGTCGAGTACGCCCGTACCCGGCAGGTCTGGAAGGCCCCGATCGGCTCCCACCAGGCCATCGCGCACCCGCTGGCCACCGCCCACATCGACCTGGAGCTGTCCCGCCTGATGATGCAGAAGGCGGCCCGGCTGTACGACGAGGGCGACGACGTCGGGGCGGGCGAGGCGGCGAACATGGCGAAGTACGCGGCGGGCGAGGCGTGCGTGAAGGCGGTCGACCAGGCCGTGCACACCCTCGGCGGCAACGGACTGACCCGCGAGTACGGCCTCGCGTCCCTGATCACCGCGTCCCGGGTGGCCCGGATCGCCCCGGTGAGCCGCGAGATGATCCTGAACTACGTCTCGCACCAGACGCTGGGCCTGCCGAAGTCGTACTGAACCTTTCCTGACCCGCTTCCGTCCGACCTCTCCCCATCCCTCCCCCACAGGGGTGATTCTGACCCTCCACACCCGCACGGCGTCCCGCGCCGCCACCCGGGCGGCGCGGGCATCCGCGACGACAGGGGACCGCCATGGTGTTCCGCAGCGAGTACGCAGACGTACCGGCCCTCGACACGCCCATCCACGAAGCGGTCCTCGGCGGGGCCGCCGGATTCGGTGACACCGTCGCCCTGATCGACGGGACGAACGGCGCCTCCCTCACGTACGCCCAACTCGACGGCTTCCACCGGCGCATCGCCGCCGCGCTCGCCGAGGCCGGTCTCCGCAAGGGCGACGTCCTCGCCCTCCACAGCCCGAACACCATCGCCTACCCGGCGGTCTTCCACGGCGCCACCCGCGCCGGCGCCTCCGTGACCACGGTCCACCCACTGGCCACGCCCGAGGAGTTCGCCAAGCAGCTCGCCGACAGCGGGGCGAAGTGGATCGTCACGGTCTCCCCACTCCTGGCGACCGCCCGCCGGGCCGCCGAACTCACCGGCGGCGTACGGGAGATCTACGTCTGCGACCAGGCGGAGGGCCACACCTCCATCCTGGACATGCTGTCCTCCACCGCCCCCGAGCCCGAGATCCTCATCGACCCCGGCGAGGACGTCGCCGCGCTCCCGTACAGCTCCGGCACGACGGGCACGCCCAAGGGCGTGATGCTCACGCACCGGTCGATCGCGACCAACCTGGAGCAGCTGAGACCGTTCATCCCCATGGGCGAGGGCGACCGCATCCTGGCCGTACTCCCCTTTTTTCACATCTATGGGTTGACCGCGCTGATGAACGTCCCGCTGCGCTGCGGCTCGACGGTCGTGGTGCTGCCCCGCTTCGATCTCGCGCAGTTCCTGGAGGCCATCCAGACCCACCGCATCACCGGTCTGTACGTGGCCCCGCCGATCGTGCTGGCCCTGGCGAAGCACCCGCTGGTGGGGGAGTACGACCTGTCCTCGCTCCAGTACATCGTCAGCGCCGCCGCCCCGCTGGACGCCGAGCTGGCGGCGGCGTGTTCGGCCCGGCTGGGCGTGCCGCCGGTGCGGCAGGCGTACGGGATGACGGAGCTGTCGCCCGGTACGCACGTGGTGCCGCTCTCCGTCGAGCAGCCGCCGCCGGGCACGGTCGGCAAGCTGCTGCCGGGCACCGAGATGCGGATCGTGTCGCTGGAGGACCCGGAGAAGGACGCGGAGCCCGGCGCGGACGGCGAGATCCTCATCCGCGGCCCCCAGGTCATGAAGGGCTACCTGGGACGCCCCGACGCCACCGCCCACATGATCGACGCGGACGGCTGGGTGCACACCGGCGACGTCGGGCGGGTGGACGCGGACGGCTGGCTGTTCGTCGTCGACCGGGTCAAGGAGCTGATCAAGTACAAGGGGTACCAGGTCGCCCCCGCCGAGCTGGAGGCCCTGCTCCTGAGCCACGAGCACCTCGCGGACGCGGCGGTGATCGGGGTGTACGACGCGGAGGGCAACGAGGTCCCGAAGGCGTTCCTGGTGCGGAGCCCGGCGGGCGGGGAGCTGACGGCGGACGACGTCATGGCGTACGTCGCCGAGCGGGTGTCCCCGTACAAGAAGGTGCGGCAGGCCGAGTTCGTCGAGGAGGTGCCCCGGGCGGCGTCCGGGAAGATCCTCCGGCGGGTGCTGCGCGACCGGGAGAGGGCGGCGGAACAGTGACCCTGATCGTACGGACGGGGGAGCGGGGCATCGCGACGCTGACCCTGGCGTCCCCGGCCAACCGCAACGCGCTGTCCGCGGCGCTGGTGGCCGAACTGCGGGAGGCTCTGGAGGGCTGCGCTTCCGACGACACCGTACGGGCGGTGCTGCTCACCCACACCGGCACGACGTTCTGCGCCGGGGCGGACCTGACGGCGCCGCCGGACCCGGAGGCGTTCGTCGGCCTGATGCGGCAGATCGTGGAGCTGCCGAAGCCGGTGGTGGCCCGGGTGGCGGGCCATGTCCGGGCGGGCGGCCTGGGCCTGCTGGCGGCGTGCGACATCGCGGTGGCGGGCCCGGCCTCGACCTTCGCCCTGACGGAGTCCCGGCTGGGCCTGGCCCCGGCGGTCATCTCCCTCACCCTGCTCCCCCGCCTGGACCGCGCGGCGGCCAACCGCTACTACCTGACCGGTGAGCGCTTCGACGCGGCGGAGGCGGCCAGGATCTCCCTGGTCACGGTGGCGGCCGAGGACGTCGACGAGGCACTCGTACCCATCCTGGACGGCCTGCGCCGGGCCTCGCCGCAGGGGCTGGCCGCATCGAAGGAGCTGGTCACGGCTACGGTGCTGAGGAGCTTCGACCAGTACGCCGAAGACCTCGTCGCCCGATCCGCCGCGTTGTTCGCCTCCGACGAGGCGAGGGAGGGGATGACGGCCTTCCTCGAACGACGGGACCCGGCATGGGTGCGGTGACACCACCTTCCAGCCCTCTGAGATCCGCTCACCCGCCCAAGCAGGACCGCAGCCGGGCGACGCGGCAGCGGCTCCTGGAGGCGGCGGTGGCCTGCCTGGCCGAACACGGCTGGGCGGGCTCCACCGTGTCCGTCGTCGCCGAGCGCGCCGGCGTCTCGCGCGGCGCGGCCCAGCACCACTTCCCGACCCGCGAGGACCTGTTCACGGGGGCGGTGGAGTACGTCGCCGAGGAACGCTCCGCCGCCCTGCGCGCGCTTCCCGTCCAGGGCCGCGCCGAGGTGGTCGCGGCCCTGGTCGACCTCTACACCGGCCCTCTGTTCCGGGCCGCGCTCCAGCTCTGGGTCGCCGCCTCCAACGAGGCCCAGCTCCGCCCGCGCGTCACGGAACTGGAGGCGCGGGTGGGCCGGGAGACCCACCGGATCGCCGTCGAACTCCTGGGCGCCGACGAGTCCTGCCTCGGCGCCCGCGAAACGGTCCAGGGCCTCCTGGACATGGCCCGCGGCCTCGGCCTCGCCAACCTCCTCACCGACGACACCGCCCGGCGGGCGCGGGTGGTGGCGCAGTGGGCGGCGCTGGTGGAGGAGGGGCTGGGGTGAGGCCCGTACGGGGCTCCCGGGCCGCCGACGGCAACGACACCACCCGGCCCCGGGCTCCGCACCGCATCCCGGCCGCGCCCGGCGAAGTCCGCTCGTTCGGGGCCGCGAGGCTCAGGGGCGCTCGGAGCTCTCCCGGGCCGGAACGGGCGTCGCCTGGTGGTAGTACATCCGCCACGACGCCTCCCCGGCCCGCCTGCGCCACAGCGAACTCCGGCGGGCCCGCTCGCCGCCGATGACGGTCTCGTACGTGAGGTGCACCAGCCCCGGCCCCAGCACCACCCCGGTCATGCCGGAGGCCTGGTAGCGCGGGCCTTCCGCGTCCCCGCCGTCCAGGCCGGGGAGCGCGGCGAGCATCTCCTCGTACGTCCACCGCCTCCCGGAGGCCCCGACCTCGACGAACTCCGGGTCGAGCAGCGTCTCGGCGACCGGCCGGGAGAGACGTACGGCGGGGTCCATCAGCCGCAACTCGCCGTCGATCGCCGCGCTTACGTCTTCGGTTTCCTGACTCATCCGGCCATCCTCGCCGATGAGGCCTCACCCTTCGGGCCTCGACCTCCAGGCCTCGCCTTTCGGAGGGGCGGCGGAGGCCCGGCCGGCGCGGTGGCGGCGAAAGGGTTGGTACGCGGGGCTGACGGAACCGGGTAACGTCTTTGTCATGTTCTTCCTGGCGCCGATGTACGAGTGAGAGCGTGATGGGCCGCCGCTGACGCCCTTGGGCGTCGCCGCCCGTCCCCCACCGGCGAATCCGTAGATCACCGCACATCCTTACCGGGAGAATCCATGACCGTGAGCAAGAACATCAACAACCCCGTGGGCCAGGGTGGCGGCCAGCGCAAGAAGCTGTCCCGCGCCGAGCGGCAGAACAACGGCCCGCACCGCAACCTCGACCGCCGGAGCGCGGCCGACCAGAAGGCGGAGCTGGTGCGCAAGATGCGCGAGAAGACCGGCGCGGCCGAGGGCACCGGGCAGACGGGCGACGACACCGCACAGAGCTGACGCACCGCCGCCGCGGTTCGGCGGCGAGCCGCACGAGGCAGTGCCTTTCGTGCTCCCCGGCCACCGCGTGATGGTTTGTCTTCGCCGACCGATCATCAGCGGTGGCCGCGCTATGTGCGCACCCCTAAGCGGGCCCGAATCCGCACCGATACCCGCACCGATACCCGCACCGATACCCGCACCCATATCCGCACCGATATCCGCAGTGGCTTTCGGCGGCCAGAATGACGGTCTTCGCCCGGAGCGCCGGGGTGTGTATGCGGCGTTCGAAATGAATACCGCATTCCGTTTGTTCGGCGCGTCGCGGAACCATAGCGTTGCGATCATGGAATCTCCGATGACGAACACCACCGACCAGGCGCCGGCGAACCCGGCCGCCACCGATGACATGCTGGCCACGCAGCCGGTCGGCTACTGGAGCGGCCTGGCCCACGCGACCGTCACGCGGCATCTGCGGGACGCGATGGCCAGGATCGACGTCACGCAGCCCCAGTACTGGGTCCTCAACCGCGTGAACGGCGGCCCCGCAGCACCGAGCCGCGAAGAGGTCGTCGCGCAGCTGACGCACCTTGCCGACGGGCCGCACGAGATAGCCAGGGTCGTCGACCAGTTGCTCCACCGTGAGTGGCTCGGCATCGATGACGATCAGCGCCTGCACCTCACGGATGCGGGGGAGGCCGCCAGGGTGCGGCTCCGTGAACTGGCGACCGAGGTACGCGCCGTGGTCCACAAGGGCATCAGCGACGAGGAGTACGTGGCCGCGCTCCAGGTACTGCGCAAGATGGTGGCCAATGTCGAGAGCGACGGGAATGCGGGAGCGACGCCTCGGACTTCGTGACGGGGCCCACGAGGAACCTCCTCCACCAGGGCGGCGCGGGGCGGTGATTCCCGACCGTGAGCGCGGGCCGCTGGATGCGGCGGGCGGTTACCTCGGAGGTAATTGAGGCCCTCCGTGGGGCCGCCTAACTTCAGCATTGTTCGGAGGCCCCACCCGAGGGGCCGCTTCCGTATCCGGGCGACTCCCTGGTGCACGAGAGGAAGACGACAATGGCTTCGACGCGGTATGACGGGCTTGCCTGCACGAGGGCGACGGGATCCGACGGGTTCGCCAGGCTGGCGCTCAAGCTGGACGCGGTGGTCACCGGCCTCAACGGCATCGCCTACCTGGCACTCGCCACGGTCCTCGACTCCTTCTTCGGCGTCACGACGGCGGTCCAGTACCCGGTCGGGGTGTTCCTGCTTCTCTACGCGCTGGGAGTGCTCGCGATCGGGACGCGGAAGGAGATCAACCGCACGGGACTGACGGCGGTCATCGCGGCGAACCTGCTGTGGGTCCTGCTCAGCCTGGTGGTGGTGGTCTCCGGCGTGCTGTCTCCGACCGGCGTCGGCGCGGTCTGGATCGTGCTGCAGAGCCTGACGGTCGGCGGCTTCGCAGCCCTCCAGTACGCCGGGCTCAAGCGGCTGTGAGCTGGTCCGGATCGGGCCCGAGGAGCCATGGGTGCGCCGGACCAGCTGTCTGCGGGCCACGTACGGGATCTTGAGACCATGAGCGGCCCATGGCAGGCTCGCGCCCCATGATCGACGAATTCGCGAAGGACCACCTGCACGGAAGATTGCGGCGGGACCGCGAGGCGCTGCTCTGGAAGCTCGACGGCCTGTCCGAATACGACGCCCGCCGACCTCTGACAGCGACCGGGACCAACCTCCTCGGCCTGGTCAAGCACGTGGCCACCGTCGAGGCCAGGTACTTCGGCGAGGTCTTCGACCGCCCTTCCCCGGAACCGCTGTCCCGTTGGCAGGACCACGACGGCAGCGATCAGTGGCCGGCCGAGGACGAGACCCGCGATCAGATCGTCGGGTTCTGCCGACGCACGTGGGAACACTCGGACGTGACGATCCAAGGACTTCCCCTCGACGCCCCCGGCCACGTGCCGTGGTGGCCGGACCCGCATCGCAACACGAACCTGTTCGCCGTCATGGTCCATGTCCTGGGCGAGACCAACCGCCATGCCGGGCACGCCGACATCCTGCGGGAGGGCATCGACGGCCGGACCGGCCTACGCGCAGAACACGAGCAGGAGATCGACAGGGCGGCCAGGGCGGCCTACCGCGCGAAGATCGAGCGGGCCGCCCGGACTGCCGCACCGCTCAAGGCTGAGACGTGATCCCCCGAGGAAGGGGCACCCCGGCCGGTGGGGGTCGGACGCTGCCGGCATCGGGCACCGGGGGTTGACCGCGCTGCGAGACTTCCGGCATGGACATGGGGCGTGAGTCGCGGTGGGACAAGGATGCGATGACGGTAGAGATCGCCTTCGCCCTGGTGACCGCCGCTGCCCTCGCCGCGGCGGTCTTCGCCGTCGCGCTGACCCTCACTCTCGTCCTTGACCTCTCCGACGCGGCGTCCACAGGCGTACGGGTGGGGGGAGCCCTGGCGGGAGGAGCGGCCGGAGTGTGGCGTCTGGTACGGGTGCTGCGTCGCTTCGACGTGGAGCGCCGCAAAGGCCACTGACGGCACGGCTCGACCCGCCACGAGCGCAAGGTCGGCCAGTGGACCAGCTTTCTCAGCATCGCCCGCACCTGCTGTCGCGGGCTCACTGAATGAGATGACTCCTACGGGGCTTTGAGAAGGTCGCGGAGGCCGGCGCGGCAGGGGCGGCAGAGCCCGTCGGGGAGGGCCTCGGACGGCGCAGGTGGAGCGGGCTCCGGAGCGGACCGGCTCCACCTGGAGCGGCTGCGGCCTCAGCGGTACCGGATCACGTGCAACGCCTGGACTCCGGTCGGGTCGAACGACACGGGTTCTTCGGACGAGCCGTCGAGGAGCAGCACTCCGGTCGCTGTGGTGAGTCCGTTGACCAGCCACCCCACGGCCTCGCGGCCCCGGCCGTCCGTGCGACGGATCCAGATCAGGGCCCGTGACCCGGCAGGGAAGGACGACAGTTCGTCGACCGCCGAAGACCAGACCTGGTGGTCCGACGTCGACAGAACGGGACCGAGCTGGGCGAGGGTCGAGTCGAACCAGTCGGCACGGCCGGGCGGGGGAGGAGTCGGAAACTTCCCGGTGCCGGGAACGCCTCCCGCATCCCAGTGGGCCAGCCACTCCCAGGGATCCGAATTCGGCAGACCGAACGGCTCGGCAGTGTCCTTGGGGACGACCAGTGTCGCGTCGAGCATGGTGTCCTGCCAGCGTCCCCCGCGTAGGTGCCGCCGGGTGTCGCAGGAGAAGACCCAGCCCCGCCGTGTCTCGTCGCCGGTGGTGGGCCCGACCAGCTCGGCCTCGCCTCCGTACGCGTTCTCCAGCCACAGCCGGGCCTTGGCCACCGCCGCCTCGAAGTCGTGAGCCTCCTGCTCCCAGGACCGGCGTGGAGTCCTCAGCGCCTCAGGCAGGGCACGGACGAGGACCAACTCGCGTACGTGGTCGGTGTCCAATCGGGCGAGGGACGACGTCAGGCTGTCGAGGAAGACGACCTGCCCCTTGTTGTTGTGCGCGTACACCAGATTGCCCGTGGCTTCCTGACCGGCGAGTTCGCGGCGTATCCACACCAACCCCCGAGTGTCGGGCCCCGGCTCCGCGACTGCCTTCACGACCTCGTCCCAACTGCTCGCGCGCACACGCTCGAACTCGGGGAAGTATCGGCGGGTCAGCCTGCTCCACCAGCCGGGAGCCTCGTCCGAAGGCTGCCAGGCGAGCGGTACGGAAGGGCTTCCGTTGATCGCCGAGTGCATGGCCACCACGGTGCCGCGCGCGTTGATCCTGCGCCCCTGGTTCTGGCTGCGCGCGACAGCGGCCTCGTACGACGCGGCGGGCTCCAGATCGGTGAGGGGCGCGCTCGGCGCGGGGTGGAAGGGGGAGCTGCCGTCCTTGGGGACGACCACCGAGGCCGCGAGCATGGGGGTGTGCGGGAAGCCGGGCTGCTGCACGGTCCGGCAGGCCATGAGCCAGGCCGTGGCCGACTCGGCCACAGGGTGCGGTGCCACCAGTTCCGCGAGCCCGCCATAGGTGTGGGCGAGCCAGGCAGCGGCTTGCTGGTCGGGGCGGAGCATGTCAATGCCCCTTCTTGGGCGGCCAGTTACCCGAGGCCTGGAGGGCCATGTATTCCTCTGTCGGCGGGAAAGTGGGAGCGAAATGGGCGGCGGAACGGTCGTGCGGGACCACGATCACGGCAGAAAAGGGCGCCTGAGTGAAATCGCCTGTTTCGATGTGTTCTTTGAAATCGAAACAAACTGTCCAGCCGTAGGTGAACTCAATGGCAGTATCCGGGCGCATCACGATGGAATCCGCTCGATCTGGATACGCGACTTTACGCAGGAATGCTTCGGCGCTTGTCACTGCTTCGTCTCTGCTTACCATCTAGGGAGCTCCATGGTGATACGGGGTCAGACCCTGAGTCCTGAGGTCCTCGCCGCCCCGTTCAGGTATCTCCCCTATGGGTGTGTGTCGGCGTCGATCGCGGCCTCATCGGGCACGATTCCCTTCACCGGCGATGATGAAGCGGATGCCGTTCAAGTCGGCGGTCAGTAGCCCTCGCTCTTCGTCGGGCGGGTGTCCATCGCCCAGCGGCACCAGGACCGGGGTGGCTCGGAGCCTTTCCAGCAACGCAGCATATTCCAGCCGAAGTTGAGTGACAGGGGCATCCTCGGTCGCCGGGCCCGCGCCGACCTGGGCCGTGGTGGGCTGCATCGGAGTCTCGGACTGCGCGGACGTCGAGTCCGCGGTGGAGGCATCTGTCGTGCTTCCCGACTCGCCGGATTCCCGTACAGGGCGGACCAATTCGGCGTACTCCGCGAGTCGCGACTTCGGGTTTCGGCCCGTGGCTGTTCGCCTGCCCGGCCCTTGTACTCAGGCGTGACGCACATCATCACATCTGCGATCTGGACGGCACGACGCACACCTGCAACACCTCTCAAGGGGCTTTGAGAAGGTCGCGGAGGCCGGCGATGTACGCCCCGATGTCGCGGGCGTCGGCCGGGGCCTCGACGGCAGGAGCCGGGGGCTCGGCCGACCCAGGGTCGTGGGCGGCGCGGCAGGGGCGGCAGAGCCCGTCGGGGAGGGCCTCGGGGCGCCCGGGGGTGCCGCAGTCGGTGCACTCCATCAGGATGCGGCGGGCGGGCGCGGCGGGCGACGCCTGCTCAGCAGGCAGCAGGCGGGGCGGGATCTTGTCGATGAGGCGGCGGCGGACGAAGCCGCGGGGGCTGTCGACCTGGGCGGGGAGCCCTGCGGTGAGGGCGGCGGTCAGGTAGTCGGCGTCCACGCCCCGGGCGAGCCATTCCGCCGCCTGGGCTTCCAGGGTGGCGCAGTCGTCGGCGGACAGCCCCAGGCGATGGTCCGTGCGGCCGAGCCTGGCCAGGGCGAGATAGGCGGGGGAGGGGAGAGGCGTCGGTGCCGTCGGATCAGCCGGACCCGTGGCGGTCGTCGCCGGAGCAGCGCTCGGGGCAGGGCCCGGCGCGGGTGCCGTGTCCGGAGGGTCGGCCGGGGTGCGCTGGTGCGGTACGGAGGCGGGGGCCGGGGCCTCCGCAGGCTCTGCGGGCCCCGGGGCGCCTTCCGCGCGGGACGGCTCCGGTGAGTCCGGGGCGGCTTCTCCCCGAGGCCTCTCCGGCGGCGTGGGCGGCGGGTTTTCGGCAGGGACCCAGGGAGGCGGAGGGGCGGCGGTGGCGGGGGGCGTCACTCCGAGCGCGGGGCGGGTGGCCCAGGCGTTCTCGGCGGTGAGATAGGCGTTCCACCACTCGTTGTCGCGGGCGGTCCGCGACCAGAAGGTGCGGAACGCCCAGCGGGTCGTCTCGCCCGCGCCGACCGCGCACCGTACGCGCCGCAGGTGCCCGGCGACGGACAGGGCTTTGAGGGCGGTGGAGATGGCCTGCTGCCCGTAGAGCGGAAGCTGCTTGGCCAGGGTCTTCACGCTCATCGCCGCGCCCTCGGGGAGGTGGTCGACGAACCCGGCGACATACCGCTCCCGCGTCGGCAGGAGCGCGAAGTCGTGCGGTGTGTGCGGGCGTTGGTCCGGCGCGGAGCGTTTGCCGTAGCCGGGCTTGGCCATCGGGTACGCGGTGGAGCGTGCGGGGGCGGGCAGGGCGGAGCTAGGGTGCTGGGTAGCCACGGGATCGACCTTTCTTCGATCGTGTGGTGAGACCCCGGCCTGGTGCTCCTACACACCGCGTCGGGGTCGCTTGGTTCTCGCACCGTAAGCAGTGCGGATGGCCCGCTGCAAGCTGCCGCGAATAGTCATACTTGCTGGCCGTGACGGGGGCGGGGAGGTGGGGGAGGTTTTCCCAAACCCCTTCTTCTGCCTACCGGTTAGAGAAGGCGCTCGAATCCCGGGTCTCGCATTCCGGCGCCTGAAACTCGCACCCCGAGCTTCGGGGCGGGGTGTCTATTGAGTACGCCCGAACGAGTGAATGGTTTGTACCGCATCTCGGGTCTCGGGTCCAGGACCCATGGCCGGGATGATGTCGCGATGCCTGACTGCCGTCCCTAGGCTCGACGCGTGAAGACGTTCGTGTTCGACATAGGTGAGACTCTCGTCCGCGACGACCGCTACTGGGGTTCCTGGGCCGACTGGCTCGGCATGCCCAGACACACTCTGTCCGCCCTGGTCGGCGCCGTGACTGCCCAGGGGCTCGACAACTCCGAAGCGCTGAGGCTGGTGAGGCCGGGCATCGACATTCCGGCCGAATACGCCGCCCGCGAGGCAGCCGGACGGGGTGAGCACCTCGATGAGTCCGACCTGTACGAAGACGTCCGCCCCGCACTTGCGAAGCTACGGCAACTCGGGATGCGCGTCGTTGTCGCGGGCAACCAGACCGTGCGCGCGGGTGAGTTGCTCCGGGCGCTCGACCTGCCCGCCGATCTTGTCGCAACCTCTGAGGAATGGGGCTGTTCCAAGCCTTCGGCGGAGTTCTTCGACCAGGTCCTCGAAGCGTCCGGTGCCCCCGCGAGAGACACCGTGTACGTCGGTGATCACCCCGCGAACGACACGTTTCCCGCAGCCAGGGCTGGGCTCCGCACCGTACACATCCGCCGCGGCCCCTGGGGGCACCTGTGGAGCGCCGACGAGCAGGTGAACGCGACTGCCGACTGGGTGATCCAGTCGCTCACGGAACTCCCGGCGATCGCCGGAAAGTAGAGAAATCAGGTTCCACAACGTCATCGCGCGCGTACGGTCAGTGGGTGTCTTCCGGCGGCCCGCAGAAGACCGGCAGGCGGATCTGCTTGCCCTGATCAGGAAGTGTCAAGTTCCCTGCGCATGCGCGCGGAACGGGTCTCGATGGCGATGGTGGCCACGGTGCGGGCGATCTCCACAGCTTGGTTTGGCTCCCGCGCTGCTGCGGCGGCGGTCGCCTGTCGGGCCATGTACACCCCGTGGTCTCGGCGGGCCGTCTCCGGTACCCCTGCCAGTACCTGTGTCCACAGGGAACCCGCTTCGGCGCCGAGGCCGAGCCGCCTGTAGCAGGTGGCTCGCTGTACCTCCAGGTATCCATGGGAGGAGATCGAGCAGGCCTGGTGGGAGTACGAGGCGCTGGGGCGACCCGACGCCGGGCAGTTCGGGCTGACCGTGACCGGCCGGGGCCAGCAGGTATGGCTGCGGGACCCGGCCGAGGTCGTCCGGCCCAGCAGGGCGTGACCCGAGCGCGGGGCCCGGCCGTGTGCACGGCCGGGCACCTCGATGCCGGGGCGGGGGCGGCCCCCTTCACGCCCTCACTCCTCGCGCAGGCTCATCACCAGCTCGCGCGGCAGGCCATGGGTGTCGTGGAGGTAGTGGAGGTCCTCCTCGGTCAGCGGGCCTCGGAACCGGGGCTTGGCGAGTACCCCTCGGCCGCGCTCCAGAAGCCGGCCGAACCGGCGCTCCTCTTCGAGCAGCATCCGGAGCACGTCGACCGGGCGCAGGTCCTGCCGGAAGTGGTCCACGGTGTGCCGGACCAGTTCTTCCGGAAGATCCCCGACACTGCGTGAGGGATCCTCCCGCCACAGCACGGTGAGTACCCGCCGTACCAGGCGGCGCAGCACATAGCCACGCCCCGTGTTGGCGGGGCGTACGCCGTCGCCGAGTACCACGACGGCCGAGCGCAGGTGGTCGCAGACCAGGCGCAGTGAAGGTTCGTCGAGCGGCCACAGGGCGGGCACCAGGCGGCGCCAGGGGTCGAAGAGGTCGCATGCGAAGACGGACGACTTGCCCTGGAGCAGGGCGGCCAGCCGTTCCAGGCCGAGGCCGGTGTCGACGTTGCGCTGGGGGAGGGGCACGAGGGAGCCGTCGCCGAGGCGGCGGTGGGTCATCGTGACGTGGTTCCACACCTCGACCCAGCGGTCGTCGCGGGTGGGCGTCGACTGCGGCGGGCCCTCGCCGGTCCACAGGAAGATCTCCGAGTCGGGGCCGCAGGGGCCGGCCCCGTCGTTGGGCCACCAGTTGTCCTCCACAGTGAGTTCCACGGGGACGCCGAGGCTCTGCCACAGGTCGACAGAGGCCGTGTCCGGTTCGGTTCGGCCGTCACCGCCGAAGGCGGTGGCGTGCAGCAGACCGGGATCGATGCCCAGGCCCTCGGTGAGCAGCCCGTACCCCCAGTCGAGGCTGCGCGGGCCCCCGTAGTCGCCCAGCGACCAGGTGCCGAGCATCTCGAAGACCGTCAGGTGGGTGGCGTCCCCGACCTCGTCCAGGTCCGTGGTACGCAGGCAGCGCTGTACGTTCACCAGCCGTCGGCCCAGCGGGTGGGGGCGGCCCTCCAGGTACGGAGTGAGCGGGTGCATGCCCGAGGTGGTGAAGAGTACGGGGTCGCCGTCGGGCGGCAGCAGGGTCGAGCCGGTGATGCGGCGATGGCCGCGCTCTTCGTAGTAATCGATGAACGTGCTGACCAACTGGTCCGTTCGCATGGAGGGCTCCTTCGCGTGACGACGGGAAGGCGCCGGAGAACGGGACCGTTCGGTCACCCGGGCCGGGGCCAGAGGCGCCACGGCACTGCCGACGGACCGTTTCCGGTCGCCGGGGGGAGAGAAGGTCAGGCGGCGGCAACCGGCGAGCTGGTCGCTCGCGCGGTCGCGGTGGTGCTGAGGCCGGTGACGTTCATGCGGTCGAGCCTAGCTCGCCCCGGCCACCGGGGCACGCGAATTCTGCGGCGAAGGGCTGTTCGCGGGCGGTGGGGCCGGTGGCGGGGTCGGGGGCGGTGGCGAGCGCGTGGCACAGGGCGCAGGGCGATGGACGGGGGGCTCAGGGGCTGTCCCCCGCCGGTCGCCGCTCCGGCACCTGGCGGGCTCTCAGGTGGGCTCGCTCGCCCTGGTGGCCGAAGAGGACCAGGAGCTCCACCGTCCGGTCGTTGTCGGGGCCGAGCCAGTGCGGCACGTGGGTGTCGAACTCCGCTGCCTCGCCCGGCTTCAGGACCAGGGTTCGGTCGCCCAGGATCAGCCGTAGCCGCCCGGCCAGTACGTACAGCCACTCGAAGCCCTCGTGGGTCCGCAGGGTCGGCTCGATGTCTGGCCCCGGCGGGATCAGCAGCTTGTGGGCCTGGACCCCGCCCGGGCGGCTGAGCGGTACGTAGGTGAGGCCTTCGCGGGTGACCGGGCGGAGGTGGATGCGCGGGTCACCCGTGCGGGGCGCGCCCACCAGCTCGTCCAGCGGTACCGCGTGGACCTCCGCCAGCGGCAGCAGCAACTCCAGCGTCGGCTTGCGCGTGCCGCCCTCCAGACGGGACAGGGTGCTCTCGTTGATCCCGGTCCGCGCGGCCAGCTCGGCCAGGGTCAACCCGTGCCTGCGCCGCAGTTCTCTGAGGCGGGGACCGACCGCCGCCAGCACGCCGTTCTTGGCGGTCCCGGCGGTCCCGGGGGCGGTCCCGGTATTCCTGGTGCTCCCGGGGTCCTTGGGCGTCTGTCGTGCTGCGTCTTCTTCGGCTGCCATGGCAGTCAGGTTGCCGAAACGGCATGGGAGCTTGCAAGGGCGGCAGGACGCGGCGCACCTTCCTGTCCAGCGGGGCGGCTCGTCCGGAGCGGCCTCCACGGGCATGAAAGGGAGCAGCCATGAGCAGCGACACCACCGACACCACCGGCGCCACCGACTCCGCCACCTTCTGGGAGAACCACTACGCCGGCGTGGACGCGCGGTGGGGCACCCGCCCCAACGCCGTCCTCGCCGAGGCCGTCACCGCCCTGGCCCCCGCTCCGGGCGACGGCGGACGGGCGCTGGACCTCGGCTGCGGGCACGGCGGCGACGCGCTCTGGCTCGCCTCGCTCGGCTGGGACGTCACCGCCGTCGACGTCTCGGCGACCGCCCTGGGCCGGGTCGCCGCCGGGGCCGCCGCCGCCGGGCTCGCCGACCGCGTCCACCCGAGCCGGCACGACCTGGCCCGGTCCTTCCCCGACGGGACCTTCGGCCTGGTGACCGCCAGCTATTTCCACACCCCTGTGGAGATCCCCCGCGACCAGGTGCTCCGGCGCGCCACTGAGGCCGTCGCCCCCGGTGGCCTGCTGGTGCTGGTCGAGCACGCCTCGCTCGCGCCCTGGTCCTGGCGGGACGGCCATGAGGACATACGCTTCCCCGCCCCCGACGACGTACTCGCGTCCCTGCGGCTCGGCGACGGGTGGCGGACCGAGCGGTGCCACGCGCCCCGGCGGACCGCCACCGGACCCGGCGGCGAGACGGCGACCGTGACCGACAACGTCATCGCCGTCCGCCGGGACGGGGCCACCTGAACTGTCGGAGGCGGGTGGCAGAGTGGAGACCGCCGGAATCGGAGGGCCGCAGGGGCCGAAGGGGGAGCCGTGGGGGATTACTTCCAGAGCATCGTCGACCGTGACGTGACCGAGGCCGATGCGGCCCCGCTGGCCGCACGTGTCGTCGCCTGGCTCGTGGCCGAGGGCGTCATCGGGCCCGAGCGCACCGAACTGGTCCTCGGCAAGGGGCCTGGATATCCGCCGGGACCGCGTATCCGGGAGGTCGTCGACAGCACCGGCTGGGGCGAGCCGTGGCAGGGCGGGCCGCTCGACGTCGAAGTCACGCGCACCGTGTTCGACGCCGGGCAGGGGGCCGATCCGGCCTCGGCCGGATGCCCGCGCTGTGAGCGGGACGTCGAGTTCCACGAGGAGGACTGGGAAGAGATACCCGGTGCCTGGGACCCGTTCTCCGAGGCGCTCACCGACTGGGAGGAGGGAGGCGAGGGCCTCGTGCGGTGCGTGCACTGCGACGGGTCGTCCCCGCTCGCCGACTGGACCGGAATGGACGGCTGCTTCGCGTTCGGCAACCTCGGCTTCACCTTCTGGGGATGGCCCGACCTCACCCCGGCCTTCCTCGCGGAGTTCGACCGCCGGCTGGACGGCCACCGTACGGCCTTCATGTCCGGGAAGCTCTGAGCCGGAAGCTCCGAGCCGGGAAGCTCCGAGGCGGAAGCTCCGAGCTGGTCCGGGGCTCAGCCCCGGGGCTTCGTCCCGGGGCCCCGGACCAGCGGCCTTCTCACCCCGCGACGATGGCGTCGTACCCGTCGATCTCGCGCGGGTCACGCGTCCCCGGGCCGATGTACGTCGCCGAGGGGCGCACCAGACGGCCCGTGCGCTTCTGCTCCAGGATGTGCGCCGACCAGCCCGCCGTACGGGCACAGGTGAACATCGACGTGAACATGTGCGCCGGGACCTCCGCGAAGTCCAGCACGATCGCCGCCCAGAACTCCACGTTCGTCGCCAGGACGCGGTCCGGACGCCGTGCGTGCAGCTCCTCCAGCGCCGCCTTCTCCAGCGCCTCCGCCACCTCGAAGCGCGGGGCGGCCAGCTCGCGGGCCGTGCGGCGCAGGACGCGGGCGCGGGGGTCCTCGGCGCGGTAGACGCGGTGGCCGAAGCCCATCAGGCGTTCGCCCCGGTCCAGTGCCTGCTTCACGTACGCGCTCGCGTCGCCCGTACGCTCGATCTCCTCGATCATGCCGAGGACCCGGGACGGGGCGCCGCCGTGCAGCGGGCCCGACATGGCGCCCACCGCGCCGGACAGGGCGGCCGCGACGTCCGCGCCCGTCGAGGCGATGACCCTGGCCGTGAACGTCGAGGCGTTCATGCCGTGCTCGGCCGCCGACGTCCAGTACGCGTCGACCGCCTTCACATGCTTCGGGTCCGGCTCGCCGCGCCAGCGGATCATGAACCGCTCCACCACCGACTGCGCCTTGTCGATCTCGTTCTGCGGCACCATCGGCCGTCCCTGGCCGCGCGCCGACTGGGCGACGTAGGACAGCGCCATCACGGCCGCCCGCGCCAGGTCGTCGCGGGCGGTCGCCTCGTCGATGTCCAGCAGCGGCCTCAGACCCCAGACGGGGGCCAGCATCGCCAGGGCCGACTGCACGTCGACCCGGATGTCACCGGAGTGCACGGGGAGCGGGAACGGCTCGGCGGGCGGCAGGCCGGGGGCGAACGCCCCGTCCACCAGCAGGCCCCACACGTTTCCGAACGAGACATGGCCGACGAGATCCTCGATGTCGACCCCGCGGTAGCGGAGCGAACCACCTTCCTTGTCCGGTTCGGCGATCTCCGTTTCGAACGCGACGACTCCCTCAAGACCGGGTACGAAGTCGGACATCAGTCGGCTCCCTCAGTTCGGCGGGCGGCGGGCGGCGGGCGGCAAGGCCGCTGCTGTGCGAAGGACGGTGGAGGACCGCGAAGGACACAGGGGCCTGCCCCAAGATATTGGCGGGTTCCCCGGGAGCGGGGAAGCGTGACATCCGGCACAGGGCCCCATTTCGACGCCGCGTGGTTACGGGGCCTCCCCGCCGGGCAGACTGGGCCGCTGCGGCAGGATGGGACCGTGCCCACACCAGATCACTCCGTGCCCCTTCCGGATCATGCTGTGCCCGCACCGGATCACGCCGCCCATCAGGCTCCTTCCGCCGTGCCCTCCCGTATGCCCTCTCCTGTCGATTCCACCACCGATCCGGCGGCGATGCGCGAGCAGTACCGTTCGGAGGACTTCACCGAGCACGATCTCAGCCCCGATCCGATGGACCAGTTCGCCCGCTGGTTCCGTCAGGTCGCCGTCGGCGGGGTGCTGCACGAGCCCAACGCGATGATCGTCTCCACCGCCACCCCGGACGGCCGCCCGTCGTCGCGCACCGTGCTCCTCAAGCAGTACGACGACCGTGGCTTCGTCTTCTTCACGAACTACGACTCCCGCAAGGGCCGCGAGCTGGCGGCCAACCCGTACGTCTCGCTGCTCTTCCCCTGGCATCCGATGGCCCGCCAGGTCATCGTCACCGGCACCGCCCTCCGCACCTCCCGCGAGGAGACCCTCGGTTACTTCCGCACCCGCCCGCACGGCTCCCAGCTCGGCGCGTGGGCCAGCGCCCAGTCCACCGTCGTCGGCTCCCGCGAGGAGCTGCTCCGCCGGTACGAGGAGCTGGCGGCCCGCTACCCCGAGGGCGAGAAGGTCCCGGCCCCGCCGCACTGGGGCGGCTTCCGGGTGGTGCCGGAGACGATCGAGTTCTGGCAGGGGCACGAGAACCGGCTGCACGACCGGCTGCGGTACGTGAGGGAGGGCGGCGAGCCGGGCACCGGTGAGTGGCGGGTGGAGCGGCTCTGCCCGTGACGCTGATGCCGCGACCCTGACGCCGTGAACCGTGAACGGTGAACGGGGGCCGGGAAACGCAGAAACCCGCAGGCTCTGGGTCCTCCGTGCACAGAGGAGCCGGCCGGACTTACCGGCGAGCCTGCGGGTCGGTGACTGCTTGGGATTGGCCGGCGTCCGGCCTGCACTGCAGAAAGAGTGCGACGACGGGCGTCAGCCCGCAGCCACCTCACGAGTCCGAGAAGAAATCACTTCTTGAACACCTCCTTTCCTGTGTGCCCCCAGAGTAGGAGCGCCCCGGATCGCGGTTCAACCGATTTATTCGGTGACTTTCTCCGCGCCGGACTCTCCGCCCGTGCCCGTGAGGCCCAGCGCGCCCCGGACCTTCCTCAGATCCACGAACTTGAAGCCGGTGGCCTCCCGTCCGTCCGGCGCCGGGGTGGCGTTGCCGTCCTGGACGACGAGCAGGCCGCCCGGGTACCGGCTGCCGAGCGGTTCGTTCAGTACCGCCGCGCCGTCGCAGACCTCGGACCCGTCCAGCGTCGCCGAGGCAGCCGTCACGCGGAAGCCGCCCGCGTACCGGGGGAGGGCCCGGTCCTCGTGGCGGGCCCCGTTCCCGCGGTCGGCCCCGTTCTCACGCCGGTCCGGCGGGCGTACGCGGCGAAGGTGTCGTCGCCCTGGCTGGAGGCCAGCAGATACCGGTCGCCGTTCCGCTCGGGGAGCAGGGTCAGCCCCTCCACGTCGGCCGAGATCCGGGTGCCGCCGAAGCCCGGGTCCTTCCCCGGGACGCACTCCTCGCTCTCCTCGTCGTACGTCCCGGGCACGCCGTACTCGCGGACCTTGTCGACCAGCACGGGCTTCCCCCGCAGGTCGGCGGGCATGCGCCAGATGCCCACGTCCTCCTGGCCGGCGTAGAGCGTGCCGTCGGCCGGGTCGACCACCATCCCCTCGACCTGGGGCAGCTCGCCCGGGTCGCCGCAGGGCGTCCAGGACGTGCCGTCGGGCAGCCGGAACTCGGAGGGCAGATCGAGGCTCCGGACCTTGCGGTACGTGACGGTGCCGGACCGGGTCGGGAGCAGCTCCAGCAGCGCGACCGAGGTGCGGTCTCGCCGGCTGGCCAGGGCGTATGCACGGCCGCTGCGGCGGTCCGTCCAGGTGGCCAGGCCGTACGCCGTCGCCTGCTCGTTGACCTCGTCCTGGTCGGCGGAGAACACCAGGGGCGCGGCCGGGTCGGTGACGTCGGTCAGCGGGCCGCCCGGCCGGGACGGGTCGATGCGGTGGATACGCAGCCGGTCGTGGCCCCGGTCGGAGGTGACCGCCAGGTCAGCGGTCCTGCCCGGGGAAAGACGCAGTCCGTGCACCAGGTCGACGTTGTTGAAGCGGCCCGGGGCGTCGTCGGGGCCGGGCGCGGCGGGCGCGGGCAGCGACTGCACCAGGCGGGCGTCCAGACCGTAGACCCGCAGCCCGCCCTCCTTGGCGGTGGCGATCACCAGGCTGCGGTCCGGGGCGGCGGGATCGCGCCAGATCGCGGGGTCGTCCGCGTTGGCGTTGCCGCCCTGCTCGTCGTCGTACAGCGTGGGGGTCTCGGCGCGCGGCGTCACGGCGGGGAGCGGCCGGGGGCCGTCCTGCCGACCGCCGGGCGCATGGGGTGCGGCGGGCGCCGGGGCGGCGGCGACGAGTGTCGCGAGCGCGGCGCAGACGGCGAGGGTGGCCGCCGCCGTCGGACGTGTGATGCGGAGTGGCGTCACGGAGGAGTCCTTGCGGTTGAGGGGCGAGGCGGGCGGGGGCGCGTGCGGGGGCGGGGGGGCGGGGGCGAACCAAGGCTGGGGGTGCCCGGTGGACTCTGTGTGACGTCGTCACCACGCACCGCCGTGCTGCCGGTGAACTCCCCATGCCGGAGCGCCGAACGAGGCCCTGGCGTGTTTGCGCGGGGTGGCGTGAAAGCGATGGAAAGCGATCGGAGATCCGGCGGTGGGAGAAACGATTTCGGTGAAGTTGATGTGTGCTGGGTCACGTTCGAGTTGAATGGTCTGACGTGCGGCAATACACGCGGCGACGCGTGGGAAAACGGCGGACACGTTCTGCGGGGGGTGCGAAGTGGGTGTTTCCAGGAGCAGCGGGACCACCGACGAGCTCGGGCCGGACGAGGATTCCGGCGGCGTGCCCCCGGGGCGCTCCGCGGACCCCGGGCCCCCGGCGGGCGAGGGCGGCACAGCCGGTGAGCCCCCCGGGTCCGAGCTGCTGGCCGCGCTGCTCGACGGCATGGACGCCGCGCTCTGCGCGTTCGACGCGGCCGGCACGGTCACCCACTGGAACCGCGAGGCCGAACGCGTCCTCGGCTGGTCGGCGCGCGAGGCCGTGGGACGTCACGGCTTCGCGGGCTGGGCGGTGCGCCGGGCCGACGCGGACGAGGTGCAGAAGCGGCTGATGTCGGCCATGGACGCGCCGGGGCGGCAGGTGCACGAGTTCGCGCTGCTGCGCAAGGACGGCGGCCGGGTGCTGGTGCGGACCCAGTCAGCCGGGGTGCGCGGCGCGGACGGGAAGCCGGCCGGGGTGTACTGCGCGTTCACCGAGGTGCACGCCCAGATCGACCTGGAGCGGGCCATCGCGCTGAGCGAGGCGCTGTTGGAGGACGCCTCCTGGGGTGTGGTCCTCCTCGACGTCGACCTGCGCCCGACGGTCGTCAACGCGTACGCGGCCCGCGCGCTCGGCGGGGCCCGTACGGCCCTCCTCGGCCGCCCGCTCGGCGACCTGGTGGTCGAGGGCGTGGAGGAACTGGAGGCGGCCCTGCACCATGTGCTCGCCGAAGGCGCCCCGAGCGCCCCGGCCGAGCTGTGGGTCACCCTGCGGACGGCGGAGGGCGAACGCCGCCGGTGCTGGCGCAGCGGATACCTGCGGCTGGCCTCGCCGCTGACGGAGGAACCGGTCCCGCTCGGGGTGGGGTGGCTCTTCCGGGACGTCACCACCGGCCGGCTCGCGGAGCGGGAGGCCGACCGGCTGCGGTTCCGGACGAGCCAGCTGCACCGGGCCGCCCGTACGGCCTCCGAGTGCGAGGACCCGATGGAGGCGGCGACCTCCCTGCTGGACTTCGCGCTCGCCGGGTTCGCCGACCACGTCCTGGTCGACCTGGCCGCCGGCGAGCGCCTGGTGCGTACGGCCGCCACGCCCTTCGACGCTCCCGGCCCCTGCCTCCCGGTGTCCGGCGGCGCCGTCCCGGCCCGCTACGGCCCCGGCCATCCGGCCCTCCAGTCGGTCGAGCGCACCGGCTCCGTCCGTACGAGCGCGGGCGCCGGAGCCGCCGCCCAGGCCTGGGCCGCGGAACGCCGCTGGCCCCGGGACGCGGCGCACGCGCTCTGCTCGGTGCTCCGGAGCCGGGGCCGGACGCTGGGCGTGCTGACGTTCCTCCGCGCGGCGAACCGGTCCGCCTTCGAGCACACCGACGCGGCGTACGCGGAGACGGTCGCCGCCCGGGTCGCGGGAGCGGTCGACCTGGCGCAGGTGACGGCGGGGACGTAGGCGGGCGGGATCTCGCCGCGTCCCTCCACCAGGGGCCGCACGCCGGTCCCGCATCGGCGCACGCCGGTCCCGCCCGGCGAGCTCGGCAGGGGCACGAGGCGGGCCGGGCAGGGGAACGAGGCGGAGCCGGGCCCCGCTTCGGACAATCCGGTCCGGCAAAGCGGCTGTGCGCGGGGCGGCGCGGGGCTGGGCTGCGCAGGGCGGGGCGGGGTGGGGCGGGGCGCTCAGTGGCGGTAGAAGATCCGGTCGCGGTACTCCGTCATGACCCGGCCGTTCCACTCGTGGCCGCCGTCGACGTTGCCCGAGCGCAGCATCGGCGGCTCGATGCCCCGGGCCACCAGCCGCTCGACGGCGGCGGCCAGCATCGCCTGCATGATCGCGCTGGTCACCACGGTCGAGGCGGGGGCGAAGGGGGCGTCGACGCCGGGAGACGTCAGCTCCGCGTCGCCGATCGCGATCTTGCTGTCCAGGACGATGTCGCAGTGGTCGCGCAGGAAGCCGCCCGAGGCGTGCCGGGAGCGGGTGCCCTCCGCGTACGCGACCGAGGTGAGGCCGATGACCTTCAGCCCGAGGGCGCGGGCGTTCTGCGCCATCTCGACCGGCAGGGCGTTGCGCCCGGACAGCGAGACGATCACCAGAAGGTCCCCGGCGGTGGCGGGGCTGGAGTCCAGGACGGCCGAGGCGAGCCCGTCCACCCGCTCCAGCGCCGAGCCGAGCGTGGCGGGCATGACGTCCACGCCGACCGCGCCGGGCACGGTGAGCAGGTTCATCAGCGCCAGGCCGCCCGCACGGTAGACGACGTCCTGGGCGGCCAGCGAGGAGTGGCCCGCACCGAAGGCGAAGAGCCTGCCGCCGGCCTCGACGGTGTCCGCGACGGCCGCGCCGGCGGCGGCGATGCTGTCCGCCTCCTCGTCCCGCACCCGCGTCAGCAGGCCGATCGCCGCATCGAAGAACTGACCGGCCAGCTTGCTGTCGCTCATCGGGAGAGCCCTTTCGGCGGGGATGGGGACGGGGTGGGGCGCGTGGTGGGCCGGGCGCCCCGAGGGGCGGGGACGCCGGTGCCGCCGATCACGTTGCGGTCTGGACCAGTGGCCTGTCAATAGCGCCTCGTGGCCCCGGCCGCACGCTCTTCCACCGGTCTTCCACCGGGGCGGCACGGTTGTCGGCGCCATGCGTCAGAATTGGTACAGGGCCATCGCACGACGTTTTCTAGTCACAGCATCGAGGGGCACGTATGTCCGGACTGATCGACACCACGGAGATGTATCTCCGCACCATCCTCGAACTGGAAGAGGAAGGCGTGGTCCCCATGCGCGCCCGCATCGCCGAACGGCTGGACCAGAGCGGTCCGACCGTCAGCCAGACGGTGGCCCGCATGGAGCGCGACGGGCTGGTCCAGGTCGCGGGAGACCGCCATCTGGAGCTGACCGAGGAGGGCCGTCGCCTCGCCACCCGCGTCATGCGCAAGCACCGGCTCGCCGAGTGTCTGCTCGTGGACGTCATCGGTCTGGAGTGGGAGCAGGTCCACGCCGAGGCCTGCCGCTGGGAGCACGTGATGAGCGAGGCGGTGGAGCGGCGGGTGCTGGAGCTGCTGCGTCACCCGACGGAGTCGCCGTACGGGAACCCCATCCCGGGCCTGGAGGAGCTGGGCGAGAAGGCGGAGGCCGATCCGTTCCTGGACGCCTCCATGGTGAGCCTGGCCGACCTGGACCCGGGCGCCGAGGGCAAGACCGTGGTGGTGCGGCGGATCGGGGAGCCGATCCAGACCGACGCCCAGCTGATGTACACGCTGCGCAGGGCCGGGGTGCAGCCCGGGTCCGTCGTCAGCGTGACCGAGTCGCCCGGCGGGGTGCTGGTCGGCTCCAGCGGGGAGGCGGCCGAGCTCGGCTCCGAGGTCGCCTCGCACGTCTTCGTCGCCAAGCGCTGACACGGCTGCCGCTCCGCGCCGCTGCGGCTGCCACTCGGCCTGGCGTGGTTGCCGCCCGGCCTAACGTGGTTGCCGCCCGGCCTGGCGTGGTTGTTGCCGACGCCGACGCGTTCGCCGCCCCGGGGCCGGTCCGGTGATCGGCCGCCGGCCGGTGACGGCAACACAACCGTGATGTGCGCTTTCCGATTTCCGTCCGGAATGGCAGCGGCCGGACGCGTCACATGCCAGGCTGAGGCCAGGCAGAGGACCTGGGGTGTCGGCCGGCTCCGGCCGGCACGGTCGGGGAGGGAGCAGGGAATGCGCCCGTCGTACCAGCTCGCGCACCGCACGGTGCCCGGAGCGCTTCTCCGCGCCCGGATCCCGGCCGGGGCGGGGCGGTTCGCGCTGCGGCCCGGCATCGTTGTCGAGGGTGCCGGGGTACGTCCCCGGACAGGGGGCGGCCCCGGCGTCCGAAGGCGCCGGGGCCGTTCCTCCCCTGTGCTGACCCGGAGCCCCGAGCTCTCAAGGTCAGTTCCCGCGGGCCCCTGTCCCCGAGCGGCCCGCCTCCCGCTGAAGATCTCCCCAGGCCGGTCGGCATCAATCCTTGACGGGTGTCACTCGAACGTGGGGTCTTGGGTGGCGGACCCCCGCTCTCGAATATGAGTTCGATAACCTGGCGAGGTGCGACCACACGGTGATCGAGGACCAGAAGGGGGTGCCAGGACTATGGTGCGGCGCATCGATGTGACCGGAACCGACGGCGTACGCCTCGCGGCATGGGAGTTCGCCGATCCGCCCAAGGGGCGCGCGGAATCGGAGAGTGCTCCAGGGGTCTTACTCCTGCACGGGCTGATGGGCCGGGCCTCGCACTGGGCCCCCACCGCCCGCTGGCTGGCCGAACGGCACCGCGCGGTCGGCCTCGACCAACGGGGCCACGGCCGCAGTGACAAGCCCGCCGACGGCCCGTACACCCGCGACGCCTACGTCTCCGACGCCGAGGCCGCGATCGAACAGCTCGGGCTCGGTCCCGTCACCGTCGTCGGCCACGCCATGGGAGCGCTCACGGGCTGGCAGCTCGCCGCCAAGCGCCCCGACCTCGTCCGCGCCCTCGTCGTCTGCGACATGCGGGCCTCCGCCCTCGGGGCGGCTTCCCAGCGCGAGTGGAGCGACTGGTTCGACTCCTGGCCGCTGCCCTTCGCCACCCTCGCCGACGTACGGAAGTGGTTCGGCGAGGACGACCCCTGGGTGGAGCGGCCGAACCCCTCGCGCGGGGCTTTCTACGCGGAGGTGATGGCCGAGCGGGAAGACGGCTGGCGCCCCGTCTTCTCCCGCCGCCAGATGCTCCGCACCCGCGCCACCTGGGTCTTCGACGCCCACTGGGAGGAGCTGGCCCAGGTCCAGTGCCCCGCGCTGGTGCTGCGCGGCCTCGACGGGGAGCTGGGCCGCGCGGAGGCCCAGGAGATGGTCCGGGTCCTGCCCCGCGGCCAGTACGCGGAAGTGGCGGACGCGGGCCACCTCGTCCACTACGACCAGCCGGAGGGCTGGCGGGCCGCGGTCGAACCGTTCCTGGAACAGGTGAGGGCTGCCCCGGACGACCACGAACCGGCCTCCTCGTAGCCCACGGACGACCACGAACCGCCCCCCCCGTAGCCTCCGGCTGACCTGACCTGACCTGACCGGCCCGGCCGCCCCCGGGTTCTCAGCCCTTGCTGACCGCCGACAGGATCTCCGGCAGCCGGGCCGCCGTGCGCCGCGCGGCGATCCGCAGCCCCGCCCACCCGACGAGCGCCCCGTACAGGAGCCCGCCCGGCACCAGGAGCCACAACGCGTCGTGGTGGTCCGTGACGTGCATCCAGATGATCGGCGCGATCGCCGGCGCCGCCAGCAGCCCGGCGGCCAGCATGCCGCCGAGGATCGAGATCCAGGCCAGACCGCCCTGCCCCGGCACCACGTTCTTGAACGCGCCCTCCTGCGGAATCGAGTACGGGAACAGCGCCGACGCCACCGCGCCCGTCGCCAGCATCGAGCCCAGCAGCGCGAACGACAGGCCCAGCGCCCCCGGCAGCGACCGCCAGTCACCGATCACCGCCGCCGTCACCCCGCACACGAGCAGCGTGAACGGCAGGGTCAGCAGCAGCAGGACCAGCGCCCGCGCCCGCAGTTCGACGTACGCGTCCCGGGGCGAGGAGATCGTCAGCGCCACCATCCAGAAGGCCGAGGTGTCCTGGCCGAACTGGTTGTACATCTGCATGCCGAGCATCCCGGCGGCGAAGCACGCGAAGTAGACCGAGCCGGTGCCCTGCACCGCGTTGAGCAGCGGCACGATCGCCCCGACCGCCAGCGCCGTCACCCAGGCAGCTTTGGTCTTCGGGTCCCGGGCCACGTACCGCAGGCCGCGCTGCATCACCGTCGCGGTGCGGCCCTCCGGCAGCAGCGCCGAAAGACCGCCCCGGCCGGACTCCTCACGGGCCGGCTCCGCCGCCGCCAGGGTCGAACCGTCCGGCGAGGTCATCAGCCTCACCATGCTCCGCTGCCACATCCACATCAGCGCCACCAGGGCCGCCACCGTGATCAGCACCTGGAGGGCCGCGGCCCCGTACGCACCGTCCGACGCCGTCTCCACCGCCCCCACGGCGGAGGCGCCGGGCAGCCAGCGGACCACGTCGCCCGCCGGTTCCAGCGTGGAGAGCCCGCCGGACTGCCCGAGCCGCTGCGCGCCGAAGTTGACGAACTGGATGCCCACCGCGATCACCAGACCGCTGAGCACCGCGAGGTCGCGGCCCTTGCGGGAGTTCAGCAGCCGGACGTTGGCCGTGGTCACCGCCCGGGACAGGGCCACGCAGAGCAGCATCGTCAGCGGGACCGCGAGCACCGCGAACAGCACGCCCGCCGCCCCGTGCGCCAGCGCGATGACCGAACCGGCCACCAGGCACAGGGTGAACAGCGGGCCGATGCCGATCATCGAGGACACCAGCAGGGCCCGGATCAGCGGCTGGGGCCGCAGCGGCAGCATCACCAGCCGGGTCGGGTCGAGGGTGTCGTCACCCGTGGGGAAGAACAGCGGCAGCACCGCCCAGCCGAGCGCCACGACACCGGTCAGCAGCACCACGACGGTGCCCGCGTGCTCGTCGCCGCGCAGCAGGACCAGGCCGAGCACCTGTCCCGCGGCGAGCAGCAGCGTGAAGACCAGGGAGGTGATGAACACCGCCTTGCGCCCGGAGGACTGCCGCAGCCCGTTGCGCAGCAGCGTCAGCTTGAGCCGGACGAAGATCGGAGTCAGCCCCGTCGTCGGCGCCGCCGGGGCGGCCGGTGCGACCGGGGCGTCCAGCACGCTCATCGGGAGCCGCCCAGCCAGTCGAGGGAGTCGCCGGCGTCCCGGCCGCCCGCGCCGACCAGTTCGAGGAAGGCGTGCTGCAACGAGGGGGCGTCGCCGCGCACCTCGTCCAGTGTGCCCCGCGCCTTGATCCGGCCCGCCGCCATCACGGCGACCCAGTCGCACAGCGACTCGACCAGCTCCATCACATGGCTGGAGAAGACCACGGTCGCCCCGGACCGGGTGTAGCGCTCCAGCACCCCCCGGATGGTCTGCGCCGAGACCGGGTCCACGCCCTCGAACGGTTCGTCCAGGAAGAGCACTTCGGGGTTGTGGAGCAGAGCGGCGGCGAGCCCGATCTTCTTCCGCATGCCGGTCGAGTAGTCCACGACCAGCTTGTGCTGCGAGCCCGCGAGATCCAGCACGTCCAGCAGCTGGGTGGCCCGCTTGTCCACCTCGTCCCCCGGCAGGCCGCGCAACCGCCCGTTGTAGGCCAGCAGTTCACGGCCCGAGAGCCGCTCGAACAGCCGCAGCCCCTCCGGCAGCACCCCGATCCGGGACTTCACCTCGACCGGATCCGTCCACACGTCGTGGCCCGCGACCTCGATCTTTCCCATGTCGGGCCTCAGCAGCCCGGTGACCATCGAGAGCGTCGTCGTCTTGCCCGCCCCGTTGGGCCCCACCAGGCCGATGAACTTCCCTGCGGGCAGCTCCAGATCGATCCCCCCGACGGCGACCTGATCCCCGAACCGCTTCCACAGCCCCTGTACGCGGACGGCGGGCCGAGCCTCGTGGGCACCGCCCGTCCCCGCGTCTGTCTCCGTACGTGCATCTGCCCGGTCCGGCATGGCACAGCCTTTCGATATCCCCATAGATGGGGACCACCCTACGAAAGGCCCTGGCCGGAGCCCCAGGAGACGCCGTCCGGGCGCTACGGAACGACGCGCGTACGGGCGTCGGTCGCCTCCCGCGCGCAGGCGTACGCCAGCGGGCTGATCAGCTCCTCCACTTCGGGCAGCCAGCGGTTGGCATGCGTGGGCTGCCGGGCCCACTGCACGGCCCCCCGGGCACCGACCCGGGTGGGCGGTGCGGCGATGTAGTGGCCCTCGCCGCGGCCGGTCAGGTCGATCGCCTCGGCGTTCCAGCCGAGCCCGCGCACCAGCTCGGAGGCCTTGGCGGCGGCGCCCGGCAGGACGAAGAAGAGCATCCGGCGGTCGGGCGTGCGGGTCACCGGGCCCAGCGTCAGGTCCATCCGCTCCATCCGGGCCAGTGCCAGGAACCCCGCGGATTCCGGGACCTCCAGCGCGTCGAAGGCCCGGCCGGCCGGCAGCAGTACCGAGGCGCGGGGCTGCCTGCTCCACATGCGCCGGGCGGCGGCCCCGCTGCCGGTCGCCCGGCCCGCCCAGTCGGGCCGGTCCGCGTGGGCCCCGGGCAGGGCGCAGTCGGCGTCGCCGCACGAACACCGCTCCCCGCCGCCCACCGCCTCCAGCCAGGTGCCGGGGAACACGTCCCAATGACGCTCTTCCGCATACCGCACCGCGGCGTCGAGCAGATGCCCGACGCGCTGCTGAGGGACCTGTACGGCTTCCGTGACTCCGATGGGCTTTTCCACGCCCGGCACAACTCCCGCCGTCACCTGGGGTTACGGCCTCCCCTGAACCGGGGACCGGCGCATCGAAGCCGCACGCGGGGCGCATCGGTGCACGAGCGGGGGCGCGCGTGAGGCCTCGCACCGAAGGCGGGGTAACCACCTCCAGGACCGCCGCCCAGGGCCGCTCCCCGGCCTCCAGGACGGTGCAACGCGCCATGTCCGTACCGAATGCCGATGGAATATGCGCATTTCTTGTGTATGTGACGGGCAGTGATCCCTTCCACCGATCACTGCACATAACCGATGCTTCAGGGGGACATATGGCTGCAAGGCCTCTCGTAGCCCGCCAGCCCAACGAACGGCTCCAGACGCTCATCCAGGAAGCCGCCTGTTCCAACGCGGGCCTGGCGCGCCGCGTGAACATGGTCGGGGCCGAGCGTGGTCTCGATCTGCGCTACGACAAGACCTCCGTGGCCCGGTGGCTGCGGGGACAGCAGCCCCGGGGCCGGGCCCCGGGCATCATCGCCGAGGCGCTGGGCCGCAAGCTCGGCCGTACGGTCACGATCGACGAGATCGGCATGGCCAACGGCAAGAACCTGGCCAGCGGCGTCGGCCTCCAGTACGCGCCGACGGTCGCCGGGGCCGTCGAGCAGGTCTGCGAGCTGTGGCGCAGCGACGTGGGCCGCCGCGACCTGCTCGCCGGGTCGGCGGTCGCCGCGTCCGCGCTGGTCGAGCCCAGCCGGGACTGGCTGATCTCGGGTCCGGACGCGCAGGTCGAGCGGACGGCGGGGGCCCGGGTCGGGATGTCCGACGTCGAGGCGGTGCGGGCGATGACCGCCGCGCTGACCGACCTCGACCACCGTTTCGGCAGCGGCCATGTGCGGCCGGTGCTCGTGCACTACCTCAACAGCGTGGTCTCCGGGCTGCTTTCGGGGGCGTACCGCGAACAGGTGGGGCGGCAGCTGTTCGGCGCGGTGGCCCGGCTCGCCGAGCTCGGCGGCTACATGGCGGTCGACACCGGCCAGCCGGGCCTGGCCCAGCGCTACTACATCCAGGCGCTGCGGCTCGCGCAGGCGGCGGGCGACCGGGCGTACGGCGGCTATGTGCTCGCCGCGTCGATGAGCCACCTCGCCGCCCAGCTCGGCAACCCCCGTGAGATCGCCCAACTGGCGCGCGCCGCACAGGAAGGGGCCCGGGGGCACGTCACCCCCCGCGCCCAGGCGATGTTCTACGCGGCGGAGGCCCGGGGGCACGCGCTGCTCGGTGACGCCCGGACCTGCCACGCGGTGTCGGGGCGGGCGGTCGCCGCGCTGGAGCAGGCGGGCCCGGAGTCCGGCGACGACCCGGCCTGGATCGCCCATTTCGACGCGGGCTACCTCGCGGACGAACTGGCGCACTGCCACCGGGACCTGGGGCAGCCGGAGGCGGCGGCCCGGCGGGCCAAGGAGGCGCTGGCCGCGCTGCCGGAGACCCGGGCCCGGCGCCGGGGCATCGCGCTGGTGCTGCTGGCCTCGGCCCAGGTGCAGCAGCGGGAGGTGGAGCGGGCGTGCCACACGGGGACCCGGGCGATGGAGTTGCTGGCGACGGTGCGTTCCAGCCGGGGTGCCGAGTATCTCGACGACCTCCAGCAGCGGCTCACGCCCTACGGCGAGGAGCCCGCGGTACGGGAGTTCGGCGAGCGGCTGGAGCTCCAGGCGGCCTGAGAGGACACGGGTCGCCGATGCGGTCCGGGCCGTGTTCGCGGCGGCCCGGCCGTTAACAGCGTCGCGGGGCGGCGTGATGTTACCCGCCCTGTGAAGGGGTCGTGAGGGGCACCACGCGCTTGGCGGAGGCGGGCGACCACCCGATAGCGTGAGCCGACGGTTCCGTAGGTTCACACGTAGGAGTCCTGGTGACGCAGAGCGGACAGGGCGGCGAGCACGAGCTCCCCGCCGCACGACCCGCGCACGAGGGTGTCGTGCTGCCTGCCGACGGAGGAGCCCCCTGGACCCCTGGGGCGCCCGGTGCCGGGCAGGGCGGGCAGCAGGGCGGGCAGGCGGCGCCCGCGGGCGGTCAGCCGTGGGGCGGGCAGTGGGGGCCGCAGTCCGCCGCCCCGTCGCAGCCGGGCCAGCAGGCGCAGGGGGCCTACGGCTACCCGCCGGCGCAGCCGCTGCCGCCCGCGCAGCAGCCGCCGGGCCCGGAGGCGTACCAGCAGCCCGGGGCGTATCAGCAGCATCAGCAGCCTCAGCAGCCCGGCTCCTACCAGCCGCAACAGCAGCAGCAGTCCCAGCAGCCCCAGCAACCTGGTGCCTACCAGTCGCAGTACCCCCAACCGCACCAGAGCCCCCAGCAGCACCAGGGCCAGCTCCAGGGCCAGCAGCACCAGCCGCCGCAGCCCCAGCCGTACGCACAGCCGCTGCCGCCGGAGGCCGGACCGGGCGGACCGGCCGGACCGGGCGGTCAGAGCGGACCGGGCGGTCAGAGCGGGCAGGGTGCTCCGGGCGGTGACGCGGACGCCACGCAGTTCATCGCGCCCGTCCCGGGCGGCCCCGGCCCCGTGGGGGCCCCGCAGGGCGGCGGCGACGCCGACGCGACGCAGTACATACCCCCGGTGCCCGGAGGGGCCCCGTACGGGATCAGGCCGGGCGCGCCGGGGGACCGGCAGCCGCCCGCGGAGTTCGACAACCTGTTCCGCAGCGAGGAACCGGCGGGCGCCACGCAGCAGATGCCGCAGTTCGACGCGGGGCAGCAGCCCCCGCAGGCGTACCAGCAGCAGCCCCCGGCCCCGTATCAGCAGCAGGGCCACCAGCCCCACCAGTCCCAGCAGCCTCACCGGCAGCCCCAGGGCGGCCAGTTGCCGCCCCAGGCGCCCGGGGGCTACCCGTCCGGCCTCCAGGGCCTTCAGGGCCGCGCGGAGCACGACGGCCCGGCCCCGCAGCCGAGTGGCGGCGCCCCGCGCCGGCGGTCCGCGCATGTCCCGCTGATCGCCGCCGTCGTCGTGGGCTGCGCCGTCATCGGACTGGGCGCGGGCGCGCTGCTGAGCGGTGGCGACGATTCCGGCAAGGACGACAAGCAGCCGGTTGCCGCGCAGAGTTCACCGGTCGCGGACCCCACCACCGAGGCCGCGCCGCCCGATCCGGCGAAGCCGCAGGCCGAGGCGCTGGACAAGTTGCTGGCCGACAGCAACAACAGCCGGGCCGCGGTGATCAGCGCGGTCGAGAAGATCAAGTCCTGCAAGGACCTGGACCGGGCGGACGCCGACCTCAGGGGCGCCGCCCAGCAGCGCCGCGACCTGGTGACCCGGCTCGACGGCCTGACCGTGGACAAGCTCCCGCAGAACGCGAAGCTCACGGCCGCGCTGAACCGGGCGTGGAAGGCGTCGGCGGCGGCCGACGACCATTACGCCACCTGGGCGCGGCAGGCCAAGAAGAACAAGTCCGTCTGCAAGGGCGGCAAGGCCCGGTCGACGAACGAGACGGCCAAGGCGAACAACCAGAGCGGGGTGGCCACCCAGGCCAAGCGCGAGGCGTCCACCCTCTGGAACGCGATCGCGGTGAAGTACGGCCTCACCAAGCACACGCCCACCGAGCTCTGACGCCGGGGTCCCGGGGCGGCCCTCAGCCGCGCGGGGCGTCCGTCAGGGTGTCCGAGACGTCCACGAAGCCCTTCTTCTGGGCGGTGAGCCGGCCCTCGCGGACCACCTGGAACGTCACCTTCGTGTTGACGATGCGCGGGTAGCTCAACGTGCCGACCAGGTCCTTGAAGCGCCAGCGGAGCGTCGGGGTCAGACCGCCGGTGTCGACCTCGACGCCCCCGTTGAGGGCGGCCACGACCCGGCCCGGCGTGACCTCCTCGTCGTCGATCGCCCGGACGGCCGCCCGCAGTGCCGTGTACGCGATCCACGTCGTCTGCACGGCGGTGTCGTCCGGGTCGATGCGGTTGTCCCCGAAGGCGTACTTCCCGACCACCTCGCGCATCTCCTTCCAGCGCGCGTTCCTCGCGTCCGGGTACCAGCCGGTGACGTAGGCGCCCTCGAAGGGGCTGTTCGGGCCGCCCGTGCGGTCGATGAGCGGCTGGCTGACGCTGCCCAGCACGGAGGAGATCCTGACCTGCTCGCCGTCCGGCTCCAGGCGGCGGAAGGAGTCGAAGAACGTCTCCGTACGGGCGCCGAGCACCGCCGTCACACAGCCGCCTTCGGACCGTTCCAGCGCCTGCGTGGCCTGCTCGTCGTAGGACGTGGCGTCCAGCGGGGCCAGGATGTCGGTGGAGGCGGGCCGGTCGGCGGCCATCAGCCCGTTGTTGAGGAGCGGCGGCATGCCGTCGCCGCCGATCGAGTCGGGCCGCACCAGCGAGACCCGCTCGCAGCTGCGGCTCAACTGCTGTCCGTGCCCGGCCAGCAGCGCCGGCTGGCCGCCGTTGACGGGGTACGAGAGGTAGCTGCTGAACTCCTCGGTGGAGGCGCCGTAGCCGCCGATGTAGGGGACGCCACCCGCCTCCAGCGCCGGCATGAAGCTCTGTCCGTGGCGGCTGTAGGAGCCGACGACGGCGGCCACCTTCTTCTCGACGGCCTCCCGGGCGCACCGCTCGGCGCCGAGCGGGGTGTCGCCCTCGTCGCAGACGACCACCTTCAGCTCGCGCCCGTCGATGCCGCCGGTGTCGTTGACCCAGCGGGCGTACGTCTGCGCCATCGCGGGCACCCCGGACATCTTCACCGCGTTGATGTCCTCCGAGCGGTCGGGCGCCCAGGTCATCACGGTGACGGGCCCCCTGGACCCCCCCGAGGCCCCAGGGAGCACGCCGCAGCCGGACAGCAGCACCGCCCCCGCCGCCGCCGCGCTGATGACGCCCGGGAAGGGGCGGGGAAAGGTGGGGCGTCGCCGTCCGGTCATGGACCAGGACCCTTCCGGGCCCCGGGTAACGGCGCGGTGTGCCGTTCTCAACGCATGGTGACGTCCAGGTGAATTACGGGGGCCCGTGCGGAGGCGCGGTGAAGGAACGTACGATCGACGACCGTGCAGCAAGGTTCGGAGAACTCTTCCCGTCGCGGCCGTCGCTCCTCCACCATGGGCGGCATGCCGCTCACTGACATGCCGTGGTGGCGCTGGCGCACCAACGTGCGCTCGGCGCTGCACATGCTCTCCGACCCCGCCTTCCACCACGAGTGCTGGCTCGCCGGCCGGGAAGGGTACGGGGACGTCACCGACGCCGTGTACCGCCTGGTCGAGGACACCTGGCTCGACAACTGGTCCGCCGAGAAGTACGTCGGCACCATATTCAGGGACTCCGCCGAGGCCGCCGCCGTGGACGCCGCCGCCCTGCGGGTGCTGCGGATCATGCACCAGGTCGGCGCGGACGCCCCCGTCTCCGCCTATCTGGAGCACCACGGATGGCCCGAGGCCGTCCACGCGGCCCGCGAGGCCCATGTGATGCTCGCCACCAACGACGCGGAGGATCCGGACATACCGCCGCGCTCGCTGGACGTCATCCGCATCATGACCAGGACCGCCTGAGACACGGCGGGTGTGGCACCCTACGAGCATGACCGCGCCGCAGCCCGCCCTCTCCGCCGCCTCGGACGCCGCCGCGACCGAGCAGTACGTCCTCACGCTCTCCTGCCCCGACAAACAGGGCATCGTGCACGCCGTGTCGAGCTATCTCTTCATGACCGGCTGCAACATCGAGGACAGCCAGCAGTTCGGGGACCACGACACGGGCCTGTTCTTCATGCGCGTCCACTTCTCGGCGGACGCCACCGTGACGGTGGACAAGCTGCGCGCCAGCTTCGCCGCGATCGGTGAGGCCTTCCGGATGGAGTGGCAGATCCACCGGCCCGCGGAGCGCATGCGGGTCGTGCTGATGGTCAGCAAGTTCGGCCACTGCCTCAACGACCTGCTGTTCCGCTCCCGCACCGGGGCGCTGCCGGTCGAGATCGCCGCCGTCGTCTCCAACCACACGGACTTCGCCGAGCTCGTCGCCTCGTACGGCATCCCCTTCCGGCACCTCCCGGTGACGAAGGACAACAAGCCGGAGGCCGAGGCGCGGCTGCTGGAGCTGGTCCGCGAGGAGGACGTCGAGCTGGTCGTCCTGGCCCGCTACATGCAGGTCCTCTCCGACGACCTGTGCAAGCAGCTGAGCGGCCGGATCATCAACATCCACCACTCGTTCCTGCCGAGCTTCAAGGGCGCCAAGCCCTACCACCAGGCGCACGCGCGCGGGGTGAAGCTGATCGGCGCGACCGCGCACTACGTCACCGCCGACCTCGACGAGGGCCCGATCATCGAGCAGGAGGTCGAGCGCGTCGGTCACGACGCGACGCCGGACCAGCTGGTCGCCATCGGCCGGGACGTGGAGTGCCGGGCGCTGGCGCGGGCGGTGAAGTGGCACGCGGAGCGGCGCATCCTGCTCAACGGCCGCCGTACGGTGATCTTCGCGTAGAGAGTGGTCCGGGGGCCGCATGCCGCCTGGCGCTTGCCGCATGCCCTAGGGCCGGACGAGACTTCGCGGACACGCCCTAAAGCCGGCTGAGCGCGGCCGTCGCGAACAGCACGTCGCGGATGGCCTCGCGGTCGCCCTCCTGGCCGGCGGCCGCTTCCACCGGCGAGATGTGGCCCGCGACGAGCCGGCAGAACTCGACCCCGTCCAGGGCGACCTGCGCCACCGCGCGGTCGGGCGAGCCGACGGCGGCCGGGGAGTCCAGCGCGATGTACCAGTCGCCTCCACCGTGGCCCTCGATCTCCAGATGGACCGAGCGGCCCGGCGCACCAGCCGTGACGAGGTCCTTCGCCGGTCCGGCCAGTCCGGCGCGGCGGCGTCCCGCCACGGCGGCCGGAAGCATCCGGGCCGCCAGGTCGATCATCCGGTGCAGATGGGCCGCGGACGGGGCCCGGTACGGGTAGTCGACGGCGTCGGCGATGTCCCCGCCGTGCACCCAGCACTCGAAGGCGCGGTCCAGAACCGCGTCCTGGAGCGGCAGGGCGAAGGCCCCGTAGGAGACGGAGGTCTCGGCGACGTTCCGCCCGGCGAAGGACGCCGTACGGATCAGCTCGTGGCTCTGGGCCCGCCAGGGCTCGCGGACGGCCCGGGTGGGCGGCCGGTGCGCCGACGACCAGTACGTCTCGGTGCGTTCGGCGGGGTCCAGCGGCGCACTGTCGCCGAGCGGGTCGTCGAGGCCGAGCGCGGCGGACAGCAGTCCGTCGACCGCCGTCAGATGGGCGATCACGCCGGCGACCGTGGTCCTGCGGCTGACCTCGCGCTCCTCCTCGAACCACCGCAGCCGCACCGGCGCGTGCCATTCGGAGTCCCCGATGTCGCGGAGCAGCGCGTCGAGCCGGGCGGTCTCGGCGTCGTACGGGGCGGCCCACTCCGGCACCGGTATCCGGGCCGGGCGCCGGCCCAGGCAGCCGTCGATCACCCGGGACCGCAGCGTCGGATCGAGGTCGAGGGAGCCGTCGGTGTGCAGCAGCCCCACAGCGTCCCGCAGCCGCAGGGCCTCGTCCGCGCACGGGGCGCACGCGGTGAGGTGGTCCTCCACGGCGGCGGTCTCCTCGGCCGAACAGGCGGACAGGGCCCAGGCGCCGAGGAGGGCCTTGAGAACCCGGTGGGGGAGACGCGGGGCGGAGGTCATGAGCGGCTCAAGCGGCTCAGGGGTGGCCGGTTCGGGTCCGGCCGTCGGATCGGAACCGTGCGCGGACGCGGACTCGGACGCGGGCTCGGACGCGTGCTCGGCCATGGGCTCAGGTCCGTGCCAGGCCACCTGCTCGGCCCCAGGCTCGTTTCCGGGCTCGGCCACGGGCTCGGGTCCGTGCCCGGCCACAGGCTCGGGTCCCGCCTCGGCCACGGGCTCGGCCTCCGGGATCTCCGGCGGATCCGGCTCCGGTACGGACGGCTCCGGTACGGACTGTTCCGGGACGGCCTCGTCGGGGGCGGCCGGTCCGGCCGGCGGCAGGGGAGGCAGCGGCACGGACTCCAGGTCGAGGTCGTCCGCCGCCCCGCGCGGGCCAGGTATCCGGCGGGCGCCGCGCACCTCCTCCTCGCCTCCCTCGCTCTCGCGTCCGCCGTCGCTCACCGGACCCGTCCGTAACCGGGTGGCGAGGCCCCTTCGAGCGGGTGTGCGTTCGCCGTGGAGAGCAGCTGGAGCCCCAGCCGGAGCCGCCGGCGCGCCTCGTCCTCGGTGACCCCGAGGTCGGCGGCGGTCTGCCGGTAGTCCCGGCGATGGATGTACGCCAGCTCCAGGGCCTGCCGCAGCGGCGCGGGCATCGAGGAGACGATGTAGTCCGCGCGGGCGGCGGCCGTGGCACTGCGCACCCGCCGCTCCAGCTCCTCCGGGTCGGGCGCCGCGCCCTCGCCGTGCTCCGCCGCGTACGAGGAGGCCGCCGCGCGGCGCAGCCGCTGGACGGACTGGCGGTGGGTGAGGCGGGCCACCCAGGAGCGCATCGAACCCTGCTTCGGGTCGTACGCCTCGGGGTTCTCCCAGACCTGGGCGAAGACCTCGCGGGTCACCAGGTCGGCGGCGTCCTCGTCGTCGAGCATCAGGTGCGCCTGGCTGTGGACGAGGGCCGCGAACCGGTCGTAGAGCTCGCCGAGCGCCGCCGCCTCGCCGCGGGCCAGCCTCTGCTGCATCCTGCGGTCCCAGCGGGGTGCTGTCTCCTTCGCCATGAACCCCCCAGCCCCCGGCCTGTCACCCAGCTCCGTGTCTGTCCACCCTGTGCCCGTGCCCGTGGGGACCGAATGTAGTCCGCCGGGCGGGCGGCGCACGCGCCTTTGCGGCAACTCTCATCCCGTGGCGCGTGGCCGACGACGCTAGTCGATTTTCGGCCCGGATGCCTCCTGTCCGTTCTGATCAGCGAAAACAGCCCGAAGTGATCCTTTCCGCCGGAAACCTCCTGGGCGTCGGTCGGCGCGGCGGTGTTTCATGGGGGTGCGGTGGGGCAGCCGCGAGAAGGAACGGAAACTTCCGGATTGCCGGGAGCCCCGGAACGAGAGGTCCAGTCGCGTGACGCTGAAGGTGGACGAGGCGGAGCAGGGCGCCTGGACCGTGCTGCGCATGAGCGGCGAACTCGATCTGGTGACCTCGCCCGTCGTGCGCCAGTCCGTCCACGAGGCGGTGGCGGAGGGGCAGCACGATGTGGTGCTCGATCTGTCCGAGGTGTTCTTCTGCGACTCCAGCGGTGTCGGCGTGCTGATCGCCTCGCGTCGGCTGATGAAGTCCTGCGGCGGCCGGCTGCGGCTGATTCTCCCGGCCCGGGGCGCGGAGGACGGTTCGCACGTCAACAAGGTGCTCGGGGCGCTCGGGGTGCGCCGTCTGTTCGACGTCTACCCGGACGCGCGGTCCGCGACCGACGAGGAGTGCAGTCCGCTGAGCGCCTGAGCGCCTGAGCGGCTGTCTCCGATGCGAGGTTGTCACACAGGAGGACCTCCTCGGTGACACGTGAGCGCTGCGGGCGTCGTACGCTCCCCGCATGGACAGCGCAGAGTACGAGCGAAAGATCGCGCACCGCTTCGCCGCCTTCGACCAGGACGGCAACGGCTACATCGACCGTGCCGATTTCAACGCAGCGGCGGCCCGTCTGCTCGCCGAGTTCGGTACGACGGCCCGCTGCGACAAGGGGCAGGCGCTCTACACCGGTGCCGAGGCCTTCTGGCAGGGCATGGCGGGGATCGCCGATGTGGACGGGGACCAGCGGGTCACCCGTGAGGAGTTCGTGGGCGGGGCGGTGAAGCGGCTCCGGGACAATCCCGGGCGGTTCGCCGAGATCGCCCGGCCGTTCCTGCGGGCGGCCATCGCGGTCGCGGACAGCGGGAACGACGGCAGGGCGGCGGTGGCGGACGTGGAGCGGGCGCTCCGGGTCCTCGGTGCCCGGGCCGAGATCGCGAGCACCGGCGCCCGGAGCCTGGACACGGACCAGGACGGGCTGGTGGCGGAGAGCGATGTGGTGGCGGCGTTCGCCGTGTACTTCACGGTGATCGAGCCCGACGCGTAGAAGCCCGTGGCCCACCTGGCGGAGGCGGACGCCGTGCTGGTGGGCTCCGGCGCACTCCTCGGTGAGCCGCCGCGCGCCTGCGTCGTCGTGGCCCTTGCCCGTACGGTCGATGGATCCGCTCACCCCCTGGGCCGGGTGGAGGGGCGTGCGGCAGCGCCAGAGGCGTACCCCGGCGCATTCGCTTACGAGGGGGCGCTTCTCAGTGCTGCCGAACAACTCGGCAGCGCCGCCCGTACCACCGAGACAGCTGTTCAACACGCCAGGGAATGCCAGCAGTTCTGATCGCCCATCGGATCGTTCCGGGCGGTCAGACATCTCTGCGCCGACATGCTCGCCCGCACCGAACCGGCCCGCGCCGCCGTGTACGCGGCTGCCGTGACCGGCGACCCGGTGGAGATCACGGCGGCGAAACCGCTCGCCGGCGAGGCGGCCGTACGCAACGCGCGCGGCTGCCCTCCAGATCCACGGCGGGACGGGCTTCACCTGGGAGGCAGATGTTCACCTCCACCTGGAACGGGCCTGGTTCCGCTCCGCGGGCCGGGTCACCGGGGCCCGCGCGGAGGAGCTCCTGGCCGCCGGCCTGGGGGCCGCCCGGCCGTGTCCGGGCAGGGCGGGCGGCGCCCGGCGGAGGAGGCCCGGGAGCGGGGGCGGCGGAGGGTGACGCAGCGCAGCCGTGCGATGCCGATGCCGACCTGCGCCCTTTGCGTGATTCGTCACCGGGTGGAGTCGGTGTCCGGCTCGGGTACGCTCCGTGGGATGCGAGTGGTTCTGGAACCGGGCGATCCGGGAGCGGCCTGTGCGGCGGCTCCGGTCCGGGGCGAGGGCTCTCGCCGGAGATGTGCCGGGCCTGCCCGAAGAGCGTTTCTCGCAGTCCCTGCGCGCTCCTGTTCGACTCCCCGCAACGTGCGTCGCACAGTATGCACCACGCATACTCCTTCGCGCTGGAATATGCCCGAAGCGCTTGTTGCGGTGACTGTACGTCAACCATGCTGTCGCGTAGGGGAATCACGTTCCGTGACCCTGAGGAGGCGCGAGGCGATGTGTCCGCCGGTTCGGATGGTGTGAGCGGTGCAGGTGCTTCAGGTTCAGCTGGAGGTCGGTCCGGATCCCGCGGAGGTGGGGCGGGCCCGTAGGTGGGCGCGGTCGCGCCTGGTCGGTTCCGGGATAGGGGATGACGAGCCGCTCGCCGAGACGCTCATCCTGCTGATCTCGGAGCTGGTCACCAACGCCGTCGTCCACACGGGCTGTCCCGCCGTGCTGCGGATGCTCTTCGGCGGGGCCGGGGCGTCCGGCGCGGCCGGGACCGTCCGGGTCGAGGTCGCGGACGCCAGCGACCGCCCGCCGCTCCAGCGGCACGCGGAGGGCGACGACACGGGCGGCAGGGGCCTGGAGCTGGTGGACGGCCTCGCGGACCGCTGGGGCTGGCTGCCGGAGGGCGGCGGGAAGCAGATCTGGTGCGAGGTCGACCGGTGCGCCCCGGTGCGGCTCCCGGAGACGCCCTCGGCCGCCGGCCGGGGCGGCGAGGGGTGCGAACCGCCCTCCTGCCTCTTCACCAACCTGACCTGAGTTTCCGGCCCCTCCCCTCCTCGGGGAGGCCTTTCGCAGGACCGACGCCGGGGTGACCGGCGATCCGGTCACCCCGGCGTCGGTGATCAGGCGCATCAGGACGCGGTGGCCGCCGGACGGTCTCCTCGAAGATCACAGGAAATTCGCGTAGTGGTATAGACCATGAGCTGATACAGGTTGGCGACGTGATGGAGAAGCCGACGGAGCGCGCGTCCATACCCGATGCCGCGCGCGACACCCGAACGACCGCCACCCCGACGTCGAACCCGCTCCCGGCCCTGCCCCCGCTCGATCCCGGCGGACCGGGCGGCCCCGCCGGAACGGGTCGGGGCGCAGAGGCCTCCTCCGGCCCTGCCCCCGGCCCCGCGCGGCTCTGGAACCGTAACTTCCGCTGCTTCTTCGTGGCCCGTACGGTCGCGCTCTTCGGCGACGGCATGATCCCGGTGGCCCTGACCGCCGGGCTGCTGGGTGCGGGGCGGCCCGCGTCCTCGGTCGGCTTCGCGCTCGCCGCCTGGATGGGACCGCTGGCGGTGTTCGTCCTGTTCGGCGGGGTGCTCGCCGACCGGTTCACCCCGCGCCGCATGATGATCGTCGCCGACGCCCTGCGGCTGATCGGCGCCTCCGTGCTGGCCGTGACCTTCGCGACGGGCAATCCGCCGCTGTGGGCGGTGTACGTCCTCAGCTCCGTGGCCGGCGTCGGCGCGGCGCTCTTCCAGCCCGGGGTCGCCTCGACCGTGCCGCGCGTCTCCTCGGACGTCCAGCGCGCCAACGCCGTCCTGCGGGTCGCCGAGGCGCTGATGACCATGGCCGGGCCCGCCTTCGCCGGGGCCCTCGTCGGCCTCGCCAGCGCAGGCGCCGTCTACGCGGCGAACGCGGCGACCTTCGCGGTCTCCGGGGCCTGCCTCTTCCTGATGCGGCTGGCCCCGGCCCCGCACGACGACGCGGCACGCGGCACCTTCGCCGCCGAACTGATCGGCGGGTGGCGGGAGTTCCGGGCCCGGTCCTGGCTGTGGGGCGTGATCGCGGTCTGGACGGTGTACGGCTTCGCGGTCCTCGGCCCGATGCTCCCGCTGACCGCTGTCCTGGTCACCGAGGCGCACGGCTCGGGGGCGTACGGGATGCTGATGGCGGTGAACGGGGCGGGCAGCGTCGTGGGCGGTCTTCTGGCCCTGCGGCTGCGCCCGTCGCATCCGCTGGCCGCGGGGGCGGCGGCGCTGCCGCTGATGGCGGTGAGCCTGCTGGTGCTGGCGCTCGGGATGCCCGTGCCGGTGCTGGCGGCGGGACAGCTGCTGGCGGGCGGATCGGCCGCGTTCTGGCTGGTGATGTGGTCCACGACGGTCCAGACGCACGTTCCGCCGGAGGCCCTGAACCGGCTGCACGCCTACGATGTGGCGGGCTCGCTCCTGATGGTCGCGGCGGGCCGCGCCCTGGCGGGCCCGGTGGCCGAGGCGGTCGGGGCGCCGGAGCTGCTGGTGGCGGCGGCCGTGGTCAACCTGGGGGTGGTGGCGGTGCTGTTGGTGTCCCGGCCGATTCGGCAGCTCAAGAGGATCGGGTTCGTATGAGGGCCCCGGCCCGGTCCGCGCGATCCACCGGCGACTCCCCGGCCTGCGGGCGCGGGGCCCGTCCGCTCATGGCCCGCGCGTCCATGGCCCGTGCGTCCATGGCCCGTGCGGTCGCGGCGGTGGCGGCTGTGGTCACCGTCGCCGCGGGCCTCGCCGTGCGCGCCGGGGCGGACGGCGCGTTCGCGAAGTACGCGGGGAGTGCGCTCTACACGGTGCTGCTCTGCACCCTCGTCGCCTTCTGCGCGCCCCGCGCACGCCCGGCGGTTGTGGCCTCCATGGCGCTCGGCCTGAGCTGGGCGGTGGAGTTCGCGCAACTCACCGGCGTACCGGCGGAGCTGTCGGCGCAGAGCACGGCGGCCCGGCTGGTGCTCGGCTCGACCTTCAACGCACCGGACCTGCTCTGGTACGCGGTGGGCGCGGCGGCGGCCTGGTCCGTCCACACGGGAGTCCGGCGGCTCGCTCCGTGTTGACCTCGGGCATGCGCGACATGTCCGTTCCGGGGGCGGAGACCGCGCCGTCGGCTGATGCCCGTCCGTGGTTCAGCCCGGCGGCCATGGCCTGGGGCGTGTCCCATCACGCCCGCCACGAGAGTTGACGAGTCGTCAGATGTGGACCCGTGCGGCAAGGCCGACCAAGACGGCCAGGCCGGCCAAGTCGCACGGTGGCTCGGTGCGGGGCGGTCGGCCGTCAGGCTCCGGAGCGCCGGGCGTAATGGCGCTGTGCCTTCGCGCGGTTGCCGCAGCCCGCCATGGAACACCATCGACGCGTCCCGTTCTTGGAGACGTCGTAGAAGTGCAGGATGCAGGCGTGGTTCGCGCAGGGGCGGATGCGGTCGGGCCGGTCCGCGACCAGCCGCAGCCAGTTCTCCGCCGCGTACCAGGCGGGGGCCCAGGACGGGTCGTCCATCTCCACCACCGACATCGGCGCCCCGTCGGGGCCCAGGGTGCGGCGGATGCGCCCGTGTGAGAGGACCTCGTTCAGCCGGTCGGCGCTCTCGGGGGTGGCCGGATCCTGACGGGCGGCCGAGGCGACCAGGGTGTCGAGCGCCGTCCGGGCGAGGAGGAGCCGGTCCCGTGTGGCGGGGTCGGCGGCCGGGGTGGGGTCGAGGTGGCCCCGCACCGCCGGGCTGTTCAGCCAGACGCCCAGGCCGGCCACGGAGTCCAGCAGGTCGTGCGGGCCACTCCCGTCGATCCAGCGGGTGTTGAGCAGGTCGAGAGCGAGCGGCTCGCCGGTCAGTGGCCGGGGGTCCGCGCCGGGGGGATGCGACACGGCTGGCTCCTTCTGTCACGGGGGGCGGGGGCGACTGCTCCGTCAATCATAACCAGCCAAATGAAGATCACCGGTTGACCTGGTTCGATCTAACCCCCAAACTCGATATCAGCGGTTGTGAGATCACCTCGCGACCCTGACCGAAGGAGCGGGACCGATCATGGGCAAGGCGAAGAACCTGCAGACCGGCCACGTCGGCCTCAACGTCACCGACCTGGAGCGCTCGGCCGCCTTCTACCGCGAGGTCTTCGACTTCGAGGTGCTGGCCGAGGGCAAGGACGCCGATCGCCGCTGGATCTTCCTGGGGCGCGACTCCCGGCTGATGGTGACCCTGTGGCAACAGAGCGAAGGCGCCTTCGCGACGGCCCTCCCCGGCCTCCACCACCTCTCCTTCCAGGTGGACTCCGTCGAGGAGGTCCGGGCCACCGAAGAGGTCCTGCGCGGGCTGGGCGTGGAGTTCGCCCACGAGGGCGTCGTACCGCACGGCGAGAGCGGCACATCGGGCGGCATCTTCTTCACCGACCCCGACGGCATCCGCCTGGAGATTTACGCGCCGACCGGGGCCGACCCGGCGGACGCCCCTGTCGCCGGCGCTCCCACCTGCGGCTTCTTCTAGGGCAAACAGCTTCCAGACAACCGGAGAACCGGGCGGCCAGGCATCCGGGCGTGCAGACATGCGGGCGTGCAGGCATGCGGGGCGCGCAGGCGTGCGGGCCTTCGGACGTCGAGGCGTCCGGGCAGCGGGCGTCCAGGCGTCCGGGCAGCGGCAGAAGAGCAGGAGGGTGGGGTCATGAGCGCATATCACCGGGGCGAGGTCGCCGCGCAGGAGCGGGCGGGGCTCACCCGGCGGGCGGAGAGTGCGGGGCGGGCCATCCGCTCCGACATCCCCGAGGTGGCGGCGGACTTCCTCGTCCGGCAGCCCTTCCTGGTGGTGGGCGGCGCGGACGAGCGGGGGCGGATCTGGGCGACGCAGCTCACCGGCGCACCGGGGTTCCTGAGCGTGCCCGCGCCGGACACCCTGATCATCGGGGCACTGCCGTCGCCCGACGACCCGCTGGCCGGTCCGCTGTCCGGCGCCGGCGCGGGTGGGGCCGCCCCCGCACGCATCGGCATGATCGGCATCGAACCGGCCACCCGGCGCCGGATGCGGATGAACGGCCGGGCGGTCCGTCACGGGGACGGGCTCCGCGTCGCCCTCGACCAGGCCATCGCGAACTGCCCCAAGTACATCCAGGTGCGACGGCACCACCGCATCGTTCCGGGCGAGGAGACCGGGCAGCGGCCCGCGGTCGTGGACGGCGACGCCCTGAGCCCGGCGCAGCAGGAGGCGCTGCGGACCGCCGACACCTTCTTCGTCGCCACCGCGTCCGACCGGGGCGACGCCGACGCCTCGCACCGGGGTGGCAACCCGGGCTTCGTCCAGGTGCTCACACCCCGGCTGCTGCGCTGGCCCGACTATGCGGGCAACGGCATGTTCCTGACCCTGGGCAACCTCGAACTCAACCCGGCCGCCGGCCTGCTCGTGCCCGGCTGGGACACCGGGGCCTCCCTCCACCTGACCGGCTTCGCCCGCACGGTCTGGGACGGGGACGCGGTGGCGCGGATCCCGGGGGCGGAGCGCCTCGTGGAGTTCGAGGTCACCGCCGTGCGGGAGATCGCCGCCGCCTCCCCGCTGCGCTGGTCGGAACCCGCCTTCCACCGCTTCAACCCACCGGTGGCCCGCTGATCCCACGGCCGGGGGTGGTCCTCTCCGTGCCCCGCCGTCAGTGCCGGCTGTCAGCGCCCCGTCAGCGCCCCCGGTACTCCGGCGACCGGCGACCGGCGCTCGACGAAGGACGCCGCGCCCTCGTTGGCGTCGCGCGTGGCCATGTCGATCTCCTGGGCGGCGGTCTCCGCCGCGAACGCCATGACCCGGTCACCGTCCAGCGAGAGGCCATTAGTTGACGCTACGTCAGGGCGCTGAACTGGTGATGCGTCAGAAATGGGTGTGCGCGCAAAGGCTCGCGCGATCATCCGCCGGCCGTGCGGGCGGAACGTGCCGTGGTCACGGAGAGGTAATCCGTGGCGTAGAGTGGTGTTTACCGACGCGGGGTGGAGCAGCTCGGTAGCTCGCTGGGCTCATAACCCAGAGGTCGCAGGTTCAAATCCTGTCCCCGCTACTGAAGAACACGACCGAGGCCCGGATCCCTGTGGATCCGGGCCTCGGTCGTTTCCCGGTGGGGGCCGCCGTGCCGCCTCCGCCGGACGCTCGGACATGCCTCCCGGTCACTGAGCCATGGGCGGGGCAGCCCCGCCGGGTGAGGCTGGTGCCATGAATCGGACAGACACGACCTCCGCGCAGGAACCCGTACTCGTGATCGGCGGCACCGGCAAGACCGGCCGCCGGGTGGTGGCCCGGCTCCGTGAGCGGGGAGTGGAGACCCGGGCGGCCTCGCGGACCGGCGACACCCCGTTCGACTGGGCGGACCCCACCACCTGGGCGGCCGCCCTGGACGGGGCCGCCGCCGTCTACATCACCCCGCTCGACGCCTCCCCCTCTCCTACACCCGCCTTCGTCGAACAGGCCGTCGCGAGCGGGGTGCGGCGGCTGGTGCTGCTTTCGGCCCGGGGCGTGGACGTGCCCGGCTTCTTCGGCCCCGGGTACGAGAACGGCGGCCCGCACGGCGAGGGCGAGCGGGCCGTACGCGCCTCCGGGGTGACCTGGACGATCCTGCGGCCCGGCTGGTTCGCCCAGAACTTCAGCGAGGGCGTCCTCCTCGACGGCGTACGCGGCGGCGAACTGGCCCTGCCGACCGGGGACGGGAGGGCCGCGTTCGTGGATGCCGACGACATCGCGGACGTCGCCGTCGCCGCGCTCACCGAGGACGGTCACGCGGGCCAGGAGTACGGGCTGTCGGGCCCGCGCGCGCTCGGCATCGACGATGTCCTGGACGAGATCGCGAAGGAGACCGGGAAGCGCGCCGCGTACGTCCGCGTCGACACGGACGCCTTCCGTGCCGGGCTCGTCGCCCAGGGCTTCCCGGACGAGGAGGCCGGCCTCTGGACCGACGCGCTGTACCCGATCATCACGAGCGGGGAGGCGCCCGTCCTGGACGGGGTGCGGCGGGCGCTCGGCCGGGAGCCGCGCGACTTCGCCGTGTTCGTCCGGGACGCGGCGGCACGGGGCGTCTGGGGCTGAGACCCCCTGCCGGTGTCCCTGCCCCTGCCCCTGTCCCTGCCTCGCCGGTTCCGGCACCGGCACCACCGGCCCCCCGGCACCACCGGCCCCGGCGGGGGCGTGGGCGGGGGCGGACGCCGGAACCGGGATCAGGGCCGGAGAGGGGCCGAGCCCGGGGGCGGAGGCGGGCCAGGCCCCGGGCTCCATGAAGAGGCAGCCGCCCCCGCGCCCCGGGGGCGGCTCACCCTTTCGCGGGGTCCGTAAGACGGTTTGCCGGGGCCTGGGGCCTGGGGCCCGGGGGCGGTTTGGCGGGGACCGGGAGGCGGTTCACCCCGCCGGGGCGGCCGTCTCCACGGTGTCGGCGGCCGAAGCCGCGCGCCGGAACGCGGTCGGGCTCTCGCCGCGCAGCCGCTTGAACGCCGCGCTGAAACCGAACGCGTCCGCGTAGCCGACCCGCCGGGCCACGGCCGCCACCGTCAGCTCCGGGCGGGTTAGCAGGTCGGCCGCGAGCGTCATCCGCCATGCGGTCAGGTAGGCCACCGGGCCTTCCCCGACCAGCTCGGTGAACCGCTTCGCCAGGGTCGTCCGGGAGACACCCGCCCGGACCGCCAGTTCCGCCGTCGTCCAGGGATGCGCCGGGTCCTCGTGCATCGCCCGCAGGGCCGGCCCCGCCACCTGGTCGCCGAGCGCCCCGTACCACCCCGGCGGATCCGCCTCGGGCCGGTCGAACCAGTCGCGCAGCGTGCACACCAGCAGCCAGTCCAACAGCCGGTCGAGCACGATCTGTTCGCCCGGCCGCCCGCCGCCGATCTGTCCCTCCAGATAGTCGCGCATCGGCGCGCAGTCCTGCTCGTCGGGCACCACGAGGGCGGGCGGGAGCGCCCGCAGGAGCCGCTGCGGCACCTGCGCCCGCACGTCATAGGTGGCGGCCAGCAGCACGGTGGGGAAGCCGGACCCGGGCCCGGCTTCCGGCGCGGGGGCGCCGGCCGGGGCCATGGCCCCGGCCACCTCCCGTGCGCCGCCGGCGAGGCCCGTCCCCGTACCGTTCGCCGGGTCGTCGGTGAAGACGAACGGGGCCGGGCCGCGGACGATCGCCGACTCGCCGACCTCCACCCGCAGGGGCTCGCCGCCCTCCGGCACGATCCACCCCCCGCCCCGCATCGGCAGGCACAGCGTCAGATACGCCCCGTCGGTGAACCGCACCGACCACGGCGCGCGCAGCACCGAACGGCCGAACACCGCGCCACTGCCCCGCACGCCCCGCAACAGCTCGTCGAACACGTCCATGACGCAACTGTAGGCAGAGCCGCCGCCGTTCCGGACGCTCCCCTATGCACGACGGACGGACGCCCATGGGCCCGGCGCGATCCCCGCGGTGGACTGGGCCCATGACGACGAAGAGCACGCACAGCGTTCCGTCCGGGATCCTCGTCCTCGGGGCCACCGGCAAGACCGGCCGCCGGGTCGTGGCCCGGCTGCGCGCGACCGGGACCACCACGGTCCGCCCCGCCTCCCGCTCCGGCGAGGTCCGGTTCGACTGGACCCTCCCCGACACCTGGGAGCCCGCCCTCGCCGGGGCCGACGCCCTCTACCTGGTCGCCCCCGAGGACCCGTCCCCCGTGAAGGACTTCGTGACCCGCGCCGAGGCCTCCGGGGTCCGCCGCTTCGTGGTCCTGTCCGGCCACGGCATCGAGCACGCGGGCGAGGGCTTCGGCCGGGGCATGGCGGCGGCGGAGGACGCGGTCCGGGGGACCGGGGCCGAGTGGACCCTCCTGCGCCCCAACAACTTCTTCCAGAACTTCGACGAGGACCTGTGGCGGGCCCCGCTGGGCGAAGGCCGCCTCGGCCTGCCCATCGGGGACGTCCCCGAACCCTTCGTCGACGCCGACGACGTGGCGGCGGTCGCGGTGGCCGTCCTCACCGGGGACGGCCACGCCGGCCGCACGTACGAACTGTCCGGACCCCGCGCCCTCACCTTCGCCGGGGCCACGGAGACCATCGCCCGCGCGGCCGGCCGGCCCATCCGTTACGAGGAGCTGACCCCGGAGGCGTACCGCGCCGAACTCCTCGCCCAGGGCTGGCCGGAGGCCGCCGCCGACTCCCTCGGCGCGATGTTCGCCCTGCACCGCGCGGGCCACACGGCCGAGGTGACCGACGGCGTCCGACAGGTGCTCGGCCGGGAGGCGGCGGACCTGGAACCGTGGGCGCGGCGCATCGCCGCCACCGGGGTCTGGGCCGAGGGCGCGTCCGGCGGATCGTGACCGGGCCCGCGACGCCTGGCACCCCCTACGGTCGCCCGTCCGGATCATGCCGGGCCCGCGCGGTCCGGCATGATCCGGACGGGACAGCTCTCCGCTCTCAGGCGAACTGCCCGACCCGGTAGCCGCCGGCCGGCTGCTGGAGGATGACGTTCAGCCGGTTGAAGGTGTTGATCAGCGCGATCAGGGAGGCCAGGGCGAGGAGCTGTCGTCGTCGTAGTGCTGGGCGGCGTTCGCCCAGACGTCGTCCGGGACCCCGCCCGCCGCGTCCGCGATGCGGGTGCCCTGCTCGGTCAGCTCCAGCGCGGCGCGCTCGGCGTCGGTGAAGACGGTGGACTCCCGCCAGGCGGCGATCAGGTTGAGCCGCAGCGCGGTCTCCCCGGCCGCGGCGGCTTCCTTGGTGTGCATGTCCAGGCAGCCGCCGCAGCCGTTGATCTGGCTCGCGCGGATCTTCACCAGCTCCTGGGTCACCGGGGGCAGCGTCGTGTCCTCGACGGCTTTGCCCGCCGAGAGCAGGTGCCCCACGACCTTTCCCGCGACCGGGCTGGCGAAGGCGTTGAGTCGGGCGTTCATGGTGTGCTCCCTCTGCTGTCGTCCGTAGCTGCACACAAGGACGGAACGGGCCCCGGAGGATGTGACACCCGAGGGAGTGACGGGCGTCACCCGAAGGGGCGGCGAGAGGGAGCGCCGAAGAGGTGGCGGAACGCTGAAGAGGTGGCGGAACGCTGAGGAGGTGGCCGGGGGAGCGGCGAAGGGGGCGCGAGGAGGCCGCTCAGGGCCGGGGCACGAGGTTCAGTTCCGCCAGTTCCGCCAGTGCGGCGTCGGCGTGGCCGGTGTGGCCCGACGTGTGGCTCTTGGCCCGTGCCCGGTTCAGGTGGCGCCTGGCGGCCTCCCGGTCGCCGCGGAGCCGTGCCGCCCGTCCCAGGCCGATCTCGGCACGGATCTCGCCCACGCTGTGGGCGCGCTCGGCCGACACGGCCAGCGCGCGCTCGTACAGTTCCGTCGCCCGCTCGGTACGGCCGCCCGCCAACGCCGTTCTGCCGAGCCAGGTCAGCGCCTCGACGACCTCGGTCCACAGGCCGAGCTCCTCGGCCATCAGGAGACCTTCCCGGTGCAGCTCCTCCGTCCGTACGAGGTCACCCCCGCGTTCGGCCGCGAGCGCCAGGGCCCGGGCGGCCCGCAGCCGGCCCCAGCGGTCGCCGGCCTCGGCGAAGAGTGCGGCGCCCAGCTCCGCTGACGCGTCCTGGCCCGGGGCATGGCCGGCGAGCTCGACCAGTGCCGCGGCCTCGCCCCAGCGGTCCCGGGCGGCGCGCGCGCCGGCCAGACTCGCCTCCACCAGCCGCCGCCCCTCGCGGTGGTGGCCCCCGCCGGTCAGGCCGGTGCCGACGAACCACTGCAGCCGGGCCCTCAGCACAGGATCCTCGACGCCGGCGGTGGGGTCCCCGCCCGCCGGGGCGGCTGCCGTACCGGTCCCCGATGTGCGCAGCTCAATACCGGCCAGCCAGAGCCGTGCCGCCACGCGCGCGGCCGGGGCGGCCCCGCCCCCGGCGGCGGCCAGCGCCGTCCGGATCGACCTGCGGGCCTCGGTGAGCCGGCCGCGCAGGAACCAGTACCACGCCTGCGCGTTCACCAGCCGAACGGCGTATCCGGCGGCGTCCTGGGTGACCGCGAGATCCAGGGCACGGCGCAGGTTGACGGTCTCCGCGTCGAGGCGCTCCAGGCAGCTCCGCTGGTCCGGGCCGCGCAGCCGCTCGCTCTCCCGCTCGGCCAGCTCGGTGCAGTGGCGTACGAACCGTGCGCGTACGGCGGTCTCCTCGCCCGCCTCCACCAGCCGTTCGGCGCTGTAGGCGGCCACCGATTCGAGCAGCCGGAACCGGTCTCCCTCACGGACCACGAGCGAGCGGTCCACCAGCCGGGACACCAGGTCGGGGATGCGTTCGGCGCCCAGCCCGGCGTCGGCGCAGACCGCTTGGGCGGACGCCATGACGCAGCCGTCGGCGTGCACGACCAGGCGTCGCAGTACGGTGCGCTCGTCCTCGGTCAGCAGCTGCCAGCTCCAGTCGAGCATGCCCCGCAGCGTCTGCTGGCGGTCCGGAAGTCCGCGTACCCGGACATCGGGCCGGGTGAAGCGGTCGTCCAGACGGGCGGCGAGTTCCTGCGGGCTCAGCGTCCGCAGCCGGGACGCCACGAGTTCCAGGGCGAGCGGAATACCGTCGAGGCGACGGCAGATGGCGGCGACGGCCTCCGCGTTGTCCGCGTCGAGGACGAAGCCGGGCGCCGCCGCGGCGGCCCGCTGCACGAACAGTTCGACGGCGCCTGCCCTCGCCACCGCCCGCGGGTCGGTTCGTTCCGGCAGCGTCAGCGGCGGTACCGGATGGACCACCTCGCCGGGGACGTCGAGGGGCTCCTGGCTGGTGAGCAGGAGGTGTGCCGCGGGCACGGCCGACAGCACGGCACCCGCGAGCACGGCGACCGGCTCGATGAGGTGTTCGCAGTTGTCCAGCAGGATCAGCAGCCGTTTGTTTGCCACCGCCCGGCACAGCCAGCCCACCAGGTCGTCCAGATCCGGCTCCGTCGCCGCGGTGTCGCACAACCCCAGCGTCGTGATGACCCGTTCGGCGATGTCGTCCGGGGCCGACGCGGCGCCCAGCCCCGCCAGTTCGACCAGCCACACCCCGTCGGCGAACCGCGCGGACGCGTCGCGTGCCGCGGCGACCGCCAGCCGAGACTTGCCCACTCCGCCGAGACCGGTGAGGGTGACGAGACGGGTGTTCCCGCCGGGGTCCAGCCGGGCCAGGACCCGCTCGGCCGCCTCGCGCCGGCCGATCAGCGGAGTCAGCGGGGCGGGAAGATTGGTACGGCACGACAGCGATCCGACCGTGGGCGTGGCCAGCCGCGCCTCCTGACGCAGGATCGCCTCGTGCAGCGCGCAGGCTTCCGGGCCGGGTGACGCCCCCAGCTCCTCGGCGAGTCGCCGCCGCAGATCCTCGAAGCTCCGCAGGGCGTCGCCCTGCCGCCCGGCCCGGTACAGGGCACGCATATGGGTTATGCGCAGCCGCTCGCGCAGCGGGTGGCGCTCCACCGAAACCCCCAGCTCCGCCGCCAGTGCCGCGTGCTCGCCCCGTGCGAGGCGCGCCTCGGCGTGGTCCTCGACGACGTTGAGGCGCAGCTCCTCCAGCCGGGCGATCTCGCCGCGGGCGAACAGGGACTCGGCCACATCGGCGTAGGCCGGCCCCCGCCACAACGCGAGCGCTTCGGCGAACAGGTCCGCCCGCACCGCCGGTTCCCGGTGGGCGCGGGCGCGCTCGGCCAGCTCCTGGAACTCCAGGGCGTCGACCTTGCCGATCACGTCGTGCCCGTCGTCCGCGAGCAGCAACCGGTAGCCGACGGGCTCGCGGATCACCCGCTCCCGGCCCAGCACGCGGCGCAGCTGGGAGACCTTGGTCTGCAGGGTGTTGGCCGACCCGCCCGGCGGGCCGCTCGCCCACAGGTCCTCGATCAGGCGGTCCGCCGGCACCGGCCCGCCGCCGTGGACGAGCAGATCCGCCAGCAGGGCGCGGACCTTCGCTTCGGGGACCTTGACCGGCCGCCCCTCGGCGTCCCAGACGGCCAGCGGGCCGAGCACCCCGTAACGCATGGCCGGAGTCTAACGCCGGACGACCATCAGGAAACCGTGCGTGAGGGTCGGCACTGTGGCGCGTGCCCGTTGTCGAGACGCGGGACGCGAGACGCGCGACGCGGGACACGAGACACGAGACACACAGGGGAGCGCCATGAGCACAACGACCGTACGCAGAGCGGGTGCCCGGGAGTGGGGAGGGCTGGCCGTCCTCTCCTTGCCCACCGTGCTGCTGGGCCTCGACGTCACCGTCCTGTACCTGGCGCTTCCCTCGCTGGCGGAGGATCTGCGGCCGTCCGGCACCCAGGAGCTGTGGATCATGGACGCCTACGGTTTCCTGATCGCCGGTTTCCTGCTCACCATGGGGACGCTGGGCGACCGGATCGGCCGTCGCAGGCTGCTGATGGCCGGGGCAGCGGCCTTCGGGATCGTCTCGGTGCTGGCGGCCTGGTCCCCCAGCGCCGACCTGCTCATCGTCGCGCGGGCGGCCCTGGGGATCGCCGGGGCCACACTGATGCCGTCCACACTGGCCCTGATCAGCAACATGTTCGCCGATCAGCGACAGCGCTCCCTGGCCATCGGTGTCTGGGCGACGAGCTTCGCACTCGGCATGGCGCTCGGGCCGGTGGTCGGCGGTGTGATGCTGGACCACTTCTGGTGGGGTTCGGTGTTCCTCCTCGCGGTGCCGGTCGCGATCGTGCTGCTGATGGCCGCTCCGGCCCTGATCCCCGAGTACCGGGCACCGCGAAGCGGCCCGTTCGACCTGCTCGGCGTCGCGCTGTCGCTGATGGCGATCCTGCCGGTGGTCTACGCGGTGAAGCGGTTCGCCGAGGACGGCCCCGACGGGCCCACACTCGCCGCCGCGCTGCTCGGAGTCGGCTTCGCGGTGCTGTTCGTCCGGCGTCAGGGCAGACTGGCGAGCCCGCTGCTGGACGTGCGCCTCTTCGCCGACCGGACGTTCAGCGCGGCGTTGAGCGTGCTGCTCATCGGACTCGTCGGCGTCGGCGGCTCGATGCTGCTGATCACTCAGCAGCTCCAGTTCGTCGAGGGGCTGCCCCCCGTCGAGGCGGGCCTGTGGATGGGGCCGCCCGCCCTGCTGATGTTCCTGGCCGCGATCGGATCGCCCCTGGTCGCGCGCCGGGTGCCGCCGGGGATCGTGGTGGCGGCCACCCTGGCGCTGTCCACGGCCGGGTACGCGCTGCTCGCCCAGGTGGACGCCTCGGACGGCATCGCCCCGATGGTGACCGGTTTCGGTCTCGTCTACCTCGGGCTCGGGGCGATCGCGGCCCTGGGCACCGACCTGGTGGTCGGCGCCGCGCCGGCGGAGAAGGCCGGCTCGGCCTCGGCGATGTCGGAGACCGTGCAGGAGCTGGGCCTTGCCCTGGGCGTGGCGGTCCTCGGCAGCCTGGCCACCGCGGTCTACCGCGACCGGGTCGAGATGCCCGCCGACGTCCCGCCCGAGGTGGCCGAGGTGGCGGGTGACAGCCTCGCCGGTGCGGTCTCCTCGGCGCAGTGGATGCCCGCAGGATGGCTCGACCACGCCAAGGAAGCGGCCACCTCCGGGATGAACACCGCGATGACCGCCGCCGCGGCGTGCGCCCTGGTGCTCTCGATCCTCTCCGCCGTCGTGCTGCGGCGCGTCGGCGTCATCGGCGGCGACGTGCCGCAGCACGACGGGGACGACCCGGCGGAGACGGCCCTGTCGGACGTCTGACCGGGGCCGGGGCCGGGCCTGCCCTCGCCCCACGGCACGCCGGGGCACGCGTGGCTCCGGGCCCGCGGACTTTGGGGTACGTGCGTGGGGCTCCGGGGGGTACGTGCTTGGGGCTCCGGGGTACGTGGGGGCTTCGGGCCGTCAGTGCGAGGCCCGCGCCACCCTCTTCGCGATCTTCTCGGCGTCCAGGGCCATTTCGCGGAGCATCCCGCTGATCGGGTTGGTGAATCCGGTGAAGTAGAGCCCCGGGGCGCCCTTCGGTGAGCGTCCGCCGCGGGTGACCGGGCGGCCCCGCCCGTCCAGGACGTCCAGGTGGCCGAGCAGCGGCTCCAGCGCCCGGTCGTAGCCGGTGGCGGCGATGACGGCGTCCGGGGTGAGGCGGGAGCCGTCGGCCAGGACCACCGTGTCCTTGTCGAAGGAGGCGACCGTCGCCACCGGGGTGACCGCGCCGGACCTGACCGCGTCGACCAACCCGGCGTCCTGGACCGGGATCGCGCCCTGGCGGACCCGGGAGTACAGGCCGGTGTCCGGGCGAGGGAGGCCGTGGGCGGCCAGATCGGGCACGGCTATCCGGCACATCACGGCCCCCGCGCCGTCGACGAGCCGCACCGGCAGGCGGCGGACCAGGATGCCGGTGGCCTGGGCCGGCCAGCCCGCGGTGGAGCGGCGGACGATGTGCGGGACCGTCCGGACCGCGATGCGCACCCGGGACGCGCCGCCCTCCGCGAGGTCCGCGGCGATCTCCGCGCCCGTGTTGCCGATGCCGACGACCAGGACGTCCCGGCCGGCGTACGGGGCCGGGGCGCGGTACGCCGCCGCGTGCAGCAGGTCGCCCGTGAACGTGTCGCGGCCCGGCCAGTCGGGGATGCGCGGGGTGTGGTTGAAGCCGGTGGCGACGACGACCGCGCGGCCCCGCAGGACCCGGCCGCCCGTCGCCCTGAGCTGCCAGTCGCCCGAGCCGTCGGGGGCCCGGTCCACCCGCGTCACCTCGACACCGGTGACCACTTCCAGCCCGTGGTGCTCGGTGTACTTCTCCAGATACCGCACCATGTCGTCCCGGCCCACCCAGCGCCCGAATCTGCGCGGCATTCTCAGCCCCGGAAGCGCCGACCAGCGGCGGGTCGTGTGCAGGCGGAGCCGGTCGTAGTGGCCGCGCCAGGAAGCGCCGACCCGGTCCGACTTCTCCAGGACCACGGTCCGTACACCCCGGGCGCGCAGTGCGGCGGCGACGGCGAGGCCTCCGGGGCCGCCGCCGATGACGTAGACGGGACGGTCGTCCGTACGGTCGGTGAAGGCGGCGGCGTCACTGCCGGTGGGGGACGGGCTGTTGGGCATGGTTCGGAGCGTAATCGCCCGCTCTGTTGATGGGTCTCGGTCAAGAGCGAAATCGATTGCGAATTGATCACGGGCGGGGGCGGTCGATCACGGGCGGGGGTCGGTCGAGCGCGGGCAGGGTTCGGTCGTTCCGGTCGTTCGCGGGCGGGGGCGGTCGTTCGCGGGCAGGGGACGGCTGACCATGGGCGGGGCCCCGTCGGTCACGGTCACGGTCACGGTCACGGGCAGGGGCCGGGGGCGGCCAGAGCCGCGGCCAGCGCCTCGGCCCGGGCGGCGGCGACGGACGGGTCGGCGCCGGTCGCGGCGACCATGGCCCACCGTCGCGGTACGCAGGCCACCGCCTCCAGCAGGGCGCCGGGCACGGCCATGGACCGGGCCGTCGCGTCCATCTGATGGAGTGTCCGGTCCGCGGGCGGCAGGAAGACGCGGGTGGAGGCGTACGGTTCGTCGATCGCCTGTTCCCGGGCACGGTCCCGGAAGGTGCGCAGGCTCTCGGCACCGTGCGCGGAGAGGTTGAAGTCGATCGCCCCGACCAGGAGACGGTCGCCGAACGCGCCGCCGAGCCGGCCCACGGCGAAGTCGATGCCGCCGGTGACCAGCCCGCCGTAGCTGCCGTCCGCGACGCTCCCCGGGCCCCGGAAGGCCGAGCGGACGGCCTCCAGCGCGGCGCGGACGGTCCGGTACGCGTCCCGGGGCAGCCCGAGAGCGGTCCAGCCGGCCTCGTCGACGTAGTCGTTGCCCCGCCAGGAGTAACCGTCCAGCATCTGGAGGGTGAGGCCATCGGCGACCTGCCCGTTGCGGATGTGCCCCGACGGCACGACCGGGACGCGGCGAGCCGCCGGTGGTGGCCCGGCCTCCGGGGAGGCGGGCTCGGCTGAGGCGGGTGCCGGTGGGCCGGGCTCGGCCTCCTCGCCGCCCAGGGAGACGGTGAGGAAGGTGACCCAGGCCTCCAGGAGGTGGTCGTCCCCGACCGCGTGCGCGGTGCGGGCCTCCGCGGCCAGCCGTCCGGTGTCGGCGAGGTCCAGGTTTCCCACGATGCGGGCCCCGTCGCCCGCGTCGGCGGGCTTCAGCGCGGCCCGGTCCAAACCGTAGCGGGATCGGAGGAGGGCGGCCGCGTCGAGCACGTCGGCCACGAAGGCCTCCCGGTCGACGCCGGTGCGGGCGATCGTGTAGCCGGGCAGGACCGGGACGGTCAGCCCCAGGCGCCGGTGGGCCCGCCCGAGACGCTGCTCGGCGGCGAGCAGCTCCTCGGGGGGCAGGTCCAGCGCGGACACGGGCATTGCGCGGGCGTCGGCGACGGTGGGGTGGATGTGGTTCTTCCGGTTCCATTCGGTGGCGACCACCGGGCTGTTGGCGTCCGTGGCCAGCTCGGCCAGCCCGGTCCTGCGGAGCAGCCAGAGCAGGAAGATCTGCGTCTCCACGTCCAGCGCGTACAGCCGGACCACCGCGTCGGGGCGGTCGCGCAGCCAGTCGATGACGTGGCGCAGGGGGGTGTCCGCCCCCTCCTCGTGGGCCTCCGCCATGAGCAGCAGGGCGTGGGTCAGGTAGTAGTGGTCCAGGTCGCCGATGTCGACGGCGGGGACGCCCCGGAGCGCCGCGGCCTCGGCCCAGGGCGCGGTGCGGCCCAGGGTGAGGTCGTCGGGGGTCCCCAGATACACCGACCTGGCTTCGACGTACGTGGTCACGTCGTGGGGTTCCTGGCCGCTCAGCAGAGCGGCCAGGTCCCCGTCGAACGACTTGAGCAGGGGCGTGGTGGTGTGCAGCAGGAGTGCGGGGGCGGTGCTTTCCGGCTGGGCCCGGTACGGCCGCACCGCCTCGCCCGCGGCCCTCGCCACGGCCGCGGTGTCCATGCCGAGAAGCCGTTTGGCGCTCTCCGCGACGCGCGTCTCGTCCCAGACCAGGTGTCCGGTGAAGAAGCCTTCCCAGCGTGCCTTTCCGCCGTCTCGTGCGGAGTGGACGGACGCGGCGACGGGTGAGAGCACCGTGTTCCCTTTCAGCGATGATGTTTCCGGTTTCCGGTTCCCCGTGATCCGGTTTCCCGTGTTCCGGTTTCCCGTGTTACGACGCTCCGGCGTCCGGTGATCCGGCGTCCGGCGATCCGGTATTTCGGGTTTCTTGGCTTCCCGCGCTCCCGTGTTCCCGTGTTCCCGATTTCCCGGTTTCTCGTGTTCCGGTGTGGTGCGTCAGTTGCGGACCGTGGTGAATACGACCGTTACGTAGGGTAGCTCGAAGGTGTTGCCGCTTTTCAGTTCCGGGTGCACGGTGGCGAGTTCGCGGATGCGTTCCTCGATTTCCCGGCGGCGTTCCGGAGAGGACGTCAGGTAGTACGACCGTGATTTTATGAGCGTGACGAGAGAATCGATCGTCTTCGGCTCGGAGTGCGGGAAGAAGCCCTGTTCGACGGCCCCGAACTCCGGCCCGAACGTGGGGTCGCGCAGCCAGCCGGTGAGCCAGGCGGTGTCCTGGGTGCGCAGCGCCCTCAGCGCGCCGTGCAGCATGATCGCCGCGGGGGTGCGCGGGTCGGTCCCGGTGTCCTCGTCGGCGAGGATCCCGGACAGCGCCGCCGACCAGGGGACCTCTTCGTCGCGGAGGTTCCAGAGGGTCGCCAGGACTCCGCCGGGGCGCAGTACGCGCGCGATCTCGGCGTGGGCGGGGTCGGGGTCGAACCAGTGGTAGGCGTGGCTGACCAGCACCGCGTCCAGGCTGGCGTCGGCCAGCGGGATGTTCTCGGCGCTGCCGGCCAGGGCCACGGATCCGGGGGCGGTGGCGGTGATGCGGGCGCGCATCGCGCCGTCCGGTTCGACCGCCCGGGTCCGGTGTCCCTCGGCCGCCAGCACCCGGGTGAGCAGGCCGGTGCCCGCGCCGAGGTCCAGCACGTCCCGCGGTTCGGTTCCCAGGATCCACCGGACGCTCTCGACGGGATATCCCGGCCGGGTCGTCTCGTAGGCGTCGACACCGTCGCCGAAGGAACTGCCTCGCTGCTGCCATGCCGTCGTGTCCGCCGTGGCTTCTTCGTCCGTCATTCCGGGAGCCTCGCATCCTGTTGTCCGTAGAACATACGGAGTCGATTCGGGTGATAGTCGAAGTGCATCGGATGGCTTTCCCCGCGCAGTGCCGCCGCCACCGCCTCGGCGGTCACGGGGGCCTGGGCGAATCCGCCCGTGTTGTGGCCGCCGGTGACGAGGAGGAGCCCGCCTCCGGCAGTCCTCGTGGTCTCGAAGACCGGAAGGCTCGAAGCGGTCCAGGGCCGCACGCAATACCTTCTGCTCCGCTTCAGCAGACCGGATCTCCGGGCCTCGTCGAACGCGTCGGGAAAGAAGGAGGACGCCGTGTCGTCGACCGCCGCGTAGAGCGCTTCGAGCTGCGTCGGATCGATGTTGTGCGGGTCGGCGCCGGTCCAGCCGTAGCCCGATCCAACGGTGAGGAAGGAGCGGCCGTCCGGGCCCTCGGTGACGGTGACGTTGGCGTCGGCCGCGGTGTGCCCGCTCCGGGTGATCTTCAGGGAGTTCTTCAGTCCCCGGCCGGCGTCGGGGAGGGTGAGCCAGACGCCGACCATCCCGTGGATCAGCCCGGCGGACGCGGTGCCGCGCAGCAGCGCTTCCCCGTAGGCGCCGGGGGAGAGGACGTAGTGGTCGGCGCGGACCGTCTCGCCGTCACGGCAGCTGATGCCGTCCGGCGCGCCGCCCTCGCCCGGGACGAGGGCGTCCACCGGCCGTCCCCAGTGGAAGACCGCGCCCGCCCGCTCGGCCGCGTCGGCCACGGCGCCGAGGAACCGGTGCACCTGCACGGTGAACCCGTTCACCTCGATGCCGCCGACGAAGGCCCCCGCCCGGTGCGCCGCGGCCAGCGCAGGGTGCCGGGCACTGACCCGGTCGGCGGACAGGATCTCGAAGTGCCGGTCCGTGAGGGCGCGTTGACGCGCCACATGGGCTTCCAGTACGGCCTGATCGCTGTAGACCCGCAGGATGCCCTCCCGCAGGCCGACTCCGTGGAACAGCTCCGGAGCGTCGCGCCGGAGCTCCCGCCAGAGCCGGTCGGACGTGAGGTTGTAGCCCAGGACGTCCTCGGTGAAGGACCGGGCCAGCCAGCCGGGGACCCGGGCGTTGTCCTCGGCCCAGGCCGCCTCCGCAGGCCCGAGGCGGGCCAGGTCGGCCAGGCCCCAGCCCTTGTCCTTCACCGGCTGGGTGAAGGGCGGGGGCCCGCCGCCGGGGCTGCCGAAATAGCCGTCGGCCTCGGTGAGCGTGAACATCCGGGCGTCGCCGCCGCCCCTGCTGCATCCGAAGCATGTCCACGGGGCGTCGGACCGGGGGTCGGGGCCGCTGTCGTAGAACGTCACACGGTGACCGGCCCGCAGCAGCCGCAGCCCGGTCAGCAGGTTCACCACCCCGGCGCCCACCAGCACGACCGAGGCCGCTTCCGGCCGGACGGCGCCGAGGTGCCCGGCGAGCGCCGGGCCGACCCGCTCCGCCAGGAAGCGCCGTTCGGCCGTGGCGAGCGCCCGTGCGTAGAGGTCCGCGGAGGGCTCGGCGGCCCCGGCCGACGGGCACGCGGTCACGCGTAACCGGGATCCGGCCGGTCCGGCCCCGGGTAATCGGCGGGTGCGCGGGCGGCGGACCCGCGCGGCGCCCTCGCGTACGCCGCCCGGCCCGGCCACCCGGTCCAGGAGGACGACGACCAGGGGGCGCTCGCCGGCCGCCTCGCCCCAGGCGGCCGTCTCGGCGGCCTCGGGAACGGACCGGGTGAGCAGGACGTCCGGCCGGTCCCGGGCCAGCGCCCGGCCGCGAAGGGCACCCGGCCGGGCGCCCAGCGTGGGGCGGTGCAGTATGTGTGCGCCTCTCAGCAGCGGCTCGACGGAGGTCGGCACTGGGTGATCCAGCAGAACCAGCAAGGGGCCTCCTCTGCAGGCTGGTTGGTCAGTTTCCAACCGGTCGGTCGGCGAAACGCCGAGAGGCCCCGGTGGCCGGATTTACGGCCTTCTACGTCTCGGAATCCCGACCGCGGGCCTCGCGCGCCGCATGCCGGGGCCGATGCCTGGCGGTGCCCCCACATGCTCCCGGCACGTGCCACGCCCGGACGCCGGGTTCGCGGGCGGTGCCGGGCACCGGTGTCCGGCACCCGGCTTCCGGCTTCCGGTTCCCGGCTTCCGGCGTAGGCCGGATATCGCCGCTCTCCTGCGCGGGGCAGCCCTGGCCGCTGAGCTGACTCTGCAACGTAACTGACGACACGTCAAAAACGGTTCCGGACCCGGACTCCCGCCGGAAACGGTCTGCCCGTGGCCGCCACCTGTGGAAGGGTGGCGCGGGGGCCATGATCCGCGGGTGCGAGGGGGCGGCGTGCGACGGTCGGGGGAGGTCACGGGCTGGGCGTTCCTGGCGGAGGTGGACGGAGCCCGGCACGCCGGGCTGGCGGTCGGACAGGCGGGGCTCAGCCCGTTCACCGGGGCCGGTCCCGGCGGAAGCCTGTTCACCCGGGCGTACGCGCGAGGGCTGGCCGTGCTCACCTCGCTGGACGGACTGCCGTTCGCCGACGCCGTCGACGCACGGTGGTGCGTCCACCGGGACACGGCGGGCGTCTTCGCCGTCTTCGGCCCCGGCGGCCTGGAGCTGGCGTACGACCTCGGCCTGGACCTGCCGCCCGGCTGGCTGGAGACGGCCGCCGGTGCCGGATCGCTCGTCCTGGTGGTGTCCCACGTGCTGCCGGCCGCGGGCGACATGGTCGGCGTGCTGACCGACGAGACGCGGCGGGGGATGGTCTGCGCCGGACGGGTGCGGTTCGGTCCGCCCGGCCGTGCGGCGGCCGGTCCGCCCACCGTGACGTACGTCCTCGACCCGGTGTCCGTCCTGCTGGAACTGGCGCTCCACGTCGGGGACCGGGTGCTGTCCCTCGACGCGGCCAAGCTGCGGGCCCGGGGGATGGAACGGACGCGGCGCGGACTGGAGCGGCAGCTGGAGGAGGCGCACGGGCTGACCGCCGAGGCGATGCTGGACGCGCTGACCGCGGAGGCGTCCCGGAGCCGGGACGCACCCGCAGACATCCTCCACCACTACTGGCGGCTGGTGGCCGAGGTCGCCGAGGAGTGCGGGGCGGAGTCCACCTGGCGGCAGGCGGCCCTGCGTACGGTCGAGAGCGCGGCGCCGGTTCTGGCGCAGCGCTGCGACCGCTCGGTCTTCGAGGAGGCCGACACGGTGGCGGGCCGCCTCGTCGCGGAGCTGGAGGGCTCCCCGGGCCAGGCGGCAGCCCTCCTGGCGGCCGCCCGGCTGCGGCTGGCGGTACGGGGGCCGGAGGACCGGGGCGGCGACCGGTACGCCGGTGAGGGGCGGACCGTGCGGGCCGCCCAGCTCGCCGCCGACCTGTACCGCTCTCCGTCGCACCGGCCGTGGTCCGGCGGGGAGCAGCCGTTGCGGTTCGACTCGCGGCTGCGGGCGGAGGCGGGCCGACTGCTGCGACGGGCAGCCGAGTCGGACGACCGGGAGCACGGCCCGGGCAGCGCGCTCCGCCCGGCGGTCCTGGCCGCGCGGGCCCAGGTGCTCACGGAGGACGGAGGAGTGGACCAGGAGACCGCGCGAACCGCGTTCGCCGCGCTGTACGAGGCGCCCGGGGCCGCTCCGCCGGACCTCCTGCTCTTCCTGCTCCGCTCGGTGGCCGACGACATGCAGGGCACCCTCGTCGACGCCGTACGCGAGAACGTGTTCGGCTCGGACACGGGGGCCTTCCTCGCCGCGTACGGCGGTGCCGTCGCCGCCCGCACCGTCGACCAGGGCGTCAGCCTCGCCCGGGAACGCGCCGACCGGCCGCTGCTCCGGGCCGCACTGGACTGGGCCGACGGCTCCGGCCTCATCCGGGGCCCCGCGCACCGCAGGCAGCTGACGGAGGCCCGGCTGCACGCACTCCCCGACGACCCCACCGGCTGCCCGGCCCCCGGCGACCCCCTCCCGCGGTCCTTTCCGGCGTCCTGGCCGGCGGCCCGGCGCTCCGCCGCGCTCCTGCACGCCGCCGCCCACGCCCGCGAGCGGCGGCAGCCCGCGCTGGGCGCCGACCTCCTGCGGCAGGCGGATGCGGGCGACAGCGCGGCGGTCAGACTCCTGACGGCGGACCTGTACCGCCTGGCCGTGGAGGTGGGCGAGCCGGTCTCCGACGTGGTCCCCTTCCCGTGGGGCCACTCCACGTACGCCGCTCTCTCCTACGCCTCCCTGGGCCAGCGGGACCTGGCCCAGGCCTGCCTGCTGCCCGTCCTCCGGGAGATACCGCGCCTGCGCGGCGACGCGCTCAGGAACGCCGTGTACGCGATCATCGTGGACGTCCCCAACTTCGACACCAGCGGAGCACCGGCGCTCGGCGAGGTGCTGCGCGACCTCGTCCACGCCGCCGTATGGCAGCTCACCGTCGAGATCGAGACCCTGCCGGTGGCGCTGATGCTCGGCCTCCACCAGGCGGGCAAGGGCCCGGAGGCGGGCGCGTGGCGCCGGATCGACGGCCCGGTCACCCCGCCCCCGCACATCGGGAACTACGTCGAGAAACTCCGTGCCCTGGAGAGCCCCACCGCCCCCGGCGGCGCGACGGCGAACCTGCTCGACGTGCTGGACGCCGACCACGGCCCCGGGGGCGAGGACGGTGGGGGCGGCGGGGGCGGCAATGACGGTGGGGGCGACGGGAGCGGCGGGGGCAGCGCGGGCGGCGGGGCCGACCGGGGCGACGGGGGCGACTGGAGCGACCGGGGCGACCGGGGCGGCGAGGAACGCGAGGAGTTCGCCCGTAACCTGCGTCGGCGCATCTCCTCGTTCATCGACGACGAACTGCGCAGCCGCTCGGCGGCGTTCGTGGACGACGCGCACCTGTGGGCGCGTACGGCGGAGCTGCTGGACGACCGCACGGTCCTGCTCACCTGGTTCCTGCCCACCGCCGTGAACGGCGCGGCCGTCCTGCTCGCCGTCACCCGCGAGGACAGTGCGATGATCGTGCAGCTCGGCGACACCGCCGACGGCGGACCGGAACGGGCCGCTGCCTACGCCGACCGGCACCCCGTCGCCGACCTGGTCGAGGCGGTCCGCGCGGAGGTCGAACGCGACCCGCTCTTCGGCGACGTGACACCGGAGGGCCGCCGACTGCTGACGGGACACGAACTCCCGCTCGTCGCGGGCGACCGGTGGGCCGCGTGGCGCGCCCGGGGCAAGGACCGGCTCCTGCTCTGGCCGCACGGCGCGCTGCACTACCTGCCGGTCGCGCTCTGCACCGCCGGGGGCCGCGTGATCGCCGACGACTGGGCCGTCACCACCATCGCCGGTCTCGAAGCGCTCCTCCCCGCCGCCGGCCCCGTACGCCCGCGCCGCACGGCGGTACTCGCCTCGGCCACCGGCGGCGTCCCCTACGGCCTGCCCGCCGAACCCGCGCTGGAGGAACACGCCAGGGCGGTCGCCGAGGCGGTCGGCGCGACCGTGCTGACCGGCCCGGCCGCCACCCGCGCCGCCCTGCTGGCCGAACTCGCCACGGCCGACGTCGTCCACCTCGCCGTCCACGGCACGATGGACCAGGACGCCCCCTGGCTGCACTGCCTCTACCTCACCCCGGACGAGGACGACGACGGCCGCCTCCTCGCCCACGACTTCCTCGGACTCGACCTGAGCGGCGTCCGCCTGGTCACGCTCGCCGCCTGCGAGTCGGCGCTGGGGCGCTTCGACCGGGCGGACAACATCCGCGGCGTCCCCGCCGCGCTGATCACCGCCGGTGTGCAGGCCGTCGTGGGCTGCCTGTGGGCCGTCCGCCCCGAACCGGCCACGTACTTCTACCACCGCCTGCACCAGCGGGCCGCGTCGGGAGAGGATCTCGAAAGCGCGTTCCGCGCAGCGCAGACCGCCACCCGGGCCCGGTACTCCCACTACCGGGACTGGGGAGCGTTCACCTTCCTACTGGGCCGGAGCAAGGGAGCCAGCACATGACCGAGGTCCAGCTGCACGATGTCGCCCTGGTGCCGGAGCGCACGCTCGGCGCCCCGGCCGAGGACGGACCGCTGCGCGGCCGGCTCACCTTCGGCTGGGACCTGCTGCCCGCCGACCACCCGGGCGCCACCGCCGACTGGCTCGCCCAGGTCCGCGGCACGCCCGGACGGGACTACCGCCACCTGCTGCTGGTGTGCTCCTTCCGCCCGGAGACCCCGCAGTCACCGGGCGTCTTCCGGCACGCCTCCCTGGCGGTCTCCCTCACCACCCCCGATCCCGCCGTACGGCCGGTGGCCCGGCTCATCGACCCGGGCGAACGCACCCGCCCGGCGGCGGCCGGCCCCGGCACCGGACTCAGCTTCACGGTCAGCACCGGCATTGTGGACGTGGGCGTCGAGCGGCAGCCGGGCGGCGCGGGCCCCGGCCGGGAGGAGTGGATCGTGCGCGGCCACGGGGCGTCCCAGCCGGACCCGCAGTGGGAGTTCCGCAGCCTGCGCCGCCTGCCGCTGGTCGGCGACCACCCGGTCGCCGCCCTGGTGGAGCTGGTCCCCGATGCGGTGAACACGGCGGAGGTGCTGGTCGCCGCCGAACTGGAGCACCGCAGCTGGGGCATCCGCCGCTACCGGGCACGCCTGGAGCCCGCACGCCACGGCATCAGGCTGAGCCCGTGAGTCCGTGAGCCTGTCCTCCTCCGGCGCCCCGCACCGCAGCTCAGCGGATACGTGTTGCCGGGGCGGGCTCACAGCCCCGGCGCCCCCCACACGGGGAACCACCGGGACAGGTCCTTCTCCACCCGGAGGTCGTCGCCGAGGGCGCCCCTGACCTGGAGCTCCAGCTGGTTGTCCCGTTTCTCGGCGCCTCCGGGCAGCGGCGCGAACGGATAGAAGGTCCCGCGCTTGTACAGGTAGACCAGGGCGAGAGCCCGCCCCTCCGCGTCCCGGAAACCGATCAGCGAGCAGAGCAGGTGCGGGCCGAAGCCGCCGTCCTGGAGCAGGGTGTTCACCGCGTGGAGGTCGTTGACCAGCCCCGCCGTGTCCTCGGCCGGATGGCTGGCCAGCAGCCAGGTGTAGCCGTACGCGTCCCGGCTGAACTCCACCGGAATGCCGCCGCGCTCCGTGTCCGCGTCCAGCAGTTCGCGTACGTCCTCCTGGAGGCGCGCGAAACCGCCGCCCTCCACTCCCGCGAAGCAGACCGAGCCCAGGCCGGTCGGGGCGAGGCCGGTGGCGGCCTGGAGGGTCAGGGCGGCCGAGGGGACGGCGAAGAGCTGGTCGAGGTCGGGGCGGACGGGCTTGCTCCGGCCGAGGATCACGTCGAGCAGGCCCACGGGCGTAACTCCTTCACGTCGCTTCAAGCCGTTTCACGTCGCTTCACATCGCGCGAGCCGCTCACGTCGCGCGAGCCGCTCACGTCGCGCGAGCCGCTCACGTCGCTTCCCGTCGCTCAGCGGGACAGGTCGGCGGAGATGCGGGACAGCTGGTCCAGGCGCTGCTCCAGCGTCGGGTGGGAGGAGAACAGCCGGCCCAGGCTCTCCTTCGCGGAGAACGCCGGCATGAAGTAGAACGCGTTGTACGGCTCCGCCTTCCGCAGGTCCTCCGTCGGGATGCGGGCCATCTGCCCGCTGACCTTCGTCAGGGCGGAGGCGAGCGCGGAGGGCCGGCCGGTGAGCAGGGCGGCGGCCCGGTCGGCGGACAGCTCGCGGTAGCGGGAGAGCAGCCGGGTCAGCAGGAAGCTGATCGCGTACACGACGGCGCTGATCAGCGGGATCAGCAGGAGCAGGATGCCCGCCGGATCGTTGCCCGGTCTGCTGCGCGCGAAGCCGCCCCACAGGGCGATACGGGTGATGATGCCCGCCAGCACCCCGAGGAACGAGGCGATCGTCATGACGGCCACGTCCCGGTGGGCGACGTGCGACATCTCGTGGGCGAGGACCCCCTCCAGCTCCTGCGGCTCCAGTCGGCGCAGGAGGCCCGTCGTCGCGCAGACCAGGGCCGTCTTCTCACTGCGGCCGGTGGCGAACGCGTTCGGTACGTCGCTCTCGGCGATGGCGACCTTGGGTTTGGGCATGTCGGCCAGGGCACAGATGCGGTCGATGGTGCCGTGCAGCTCGGGGGCCTGCTCGGGGGTGACCTCGCGGGCTCCCATGCCGTACGCGGCGATGCGGTCGCTGAACCAGAACTGGGCGATGAACAGGCCGCCCGTGATGACCAGGATGATCGGCCAGGAGCCCCGCAGGGCCGCGAGGAGCACGCCCACGAAGACGACGTAGAGCAGGCCGATCAGGAACATGGTGGTCACCATGCGACCGGTCAGGCCCCGGTCGGGGGCGTAACGCGAACGGGCTCGTGGCATCGGTGCCTCCCAACAGCTCACCTCTCACCTGACTCCCATAGTGCCCCTTTACGGTGAGAACCGGATAAGCGTGCAATCTGCACTGACCGGGGCGGAACGGCTCGGGGCCGCCGCCCGCGCCGGTCAGGGCCAGAGCAGCTCGCGCGTCCAGACACCGTCCTCCTGGCGCCGGTAGCGCAACCGGATGTGGCGGCGCCGGGCGTCGCCCTGGAAGAACTCCGCCTCGGCCGGCTCGACCACGTACCGGGTCCAGGTCGGAGCCTCCGTGTCCGGTGCCGCCCGCGCCCGGTCCCAGGCCGCGTCCGCCGCCCGGTGCAGCTCCGCCACGGAGCCCACGACCTCGCTCTGCGACCCGGTCAGCGCGGCGGCGAGCGCCCCGGTGGACCGTGCGTGCAGGTCGGCGTGGCTCTCGGCGGGCGTGCAGCGGACGACGGGACCCCGGACCCGTACCTGTCGGCCTTGCGCGGGCCAGTAGAAGCCGAGCGCCGCGTGCGGGCGGACGGCGAGGTGGCGCCCCTTGGCGCTGGTGGCGTGGGAGGCGAAGTGGAAGCCGCGCTCGTCGGCGTCGTGGAGGAGCAGCGTGCGTACGTCCGGGAGGCCCTCGGTGTCGGCCGTGGCCAGCGACATCGCGTGCGGCTCCGGCTGCCCCGCCGCGACGGCCTCGGCGAACCAGGCGTGGAAGAGGGGGACCGGGGCGGGCGGGGCCGACGCCGGGTCGAAGGACGGCAGCTCGGTGTCCCAGACGCGCTGGGCGTGCAGGAGGCCGCGGAAGGCGGTGGAGGCCGGCCGGGGGCCGGCGGGGGTGTCGTCGGTCATGGGGCTATTGGACCCCAGGTCGTGTCCGCGAAGTCTCGTCTCGCCCCTCACCCGGAACGGCCACAGAGGTCGCCGAGCTGCGCACCCTGAGTCGCAAGAGGCGGCTCAGTGCCGAGGAGCTCACGGCCAAGGGCCACGCCGCTGGCCTGTATGCCGGAGGGCGAGGACCGGGACCGGGTGTGGGAGGCCGCCCTCGCGTTCTGGCCGCCGTACGCGGTGTACCAGCGGCGGGCTGGAGCGGCAGATCCGGTTGTTCCGATTGGAGAGGCGATAGCGGGCGGCACGGCGGCCCCCAAGTCCGGCCGACGGGGTGGGGCCCCTGGTCCGGCCCCCGAGCCCTGCCCGCAGGTCCGGTCCCCAAGTCCGTCCCCCAGGCCCAGGGGCCTTCTCCGGGAACGCCGACGGCGGACCGCCCGCAGGGGTGTGTGGGTGGTCCGCCGTCGGTGAGACAGGACGTGGGGCGACCGGGTGGGCGGGTGCCCGCCCGGTGGTGAGGGGCGTCCGGGGCCGGTGGGCCTCCTGCCGCCCCGGCCTACTTCGGCGGCTTCTTGCCGGTGATGCCGAGGTGCACCAACAGGGCGAGATTGGGCCGCAGTTCGGCCTGCTTCACACCCCAAGTGGTGAATCCCTTCTGGTGTGAGGCGACCGCGGCCAGCATAGCCACCAGGGAGCCCGCCATCGCCGCCGGACTGACGTCCTTGTCGACCTTGCCCTTGCTCTGGAGCTCCTTCACGGAATCCGTGAGGGAGTTGGTGACCGAATTCAGGATCTTCATGCGGATCTTGTAGAACCGCTTGTCCCCCTCGGCCGCGCCGAGGTCGATCACGCGGAGGATCGCGTCGTTGTGCCGCCAGAAGTCGAGGAACCCCTCGACGAGTTGTTCAGAGGTCGTCCAGCCGGCCTTGCCGACCCAGGAGCGCCCGGCGACCAGTTCGGTCAGTCCGGCACCCTCCTTGGCGACTTCCTCGGCGATTTCGAGGACGGCGCCCTCCACATCGGGGAAGTACTGGTAGAAAGTCGCGGGTGAAGTCCCGGCCTTCCGGGCGACGTCGATGACTTTGACGTCCCGGTACGGCGAGGAGCTGAGCATCTCGCTGAGGCAGTCGAGCAGCTTCTGCCGCGTCGCCTGACCGCGTCGACCGGCCACGCGGCCATCGACGGTGCGTACTTGTCCTGTCATGCCGTCAGCTTACCGAGGGGTGATGGGAGCGCGATTCGGCCGACTGCAAATGGGGAACGCCGCAGGACCAGCGGGGTGCGCGGGGGTGAGGAGCGGCGATTTTCGGCCGTGGTGTGCGAGGCCCGGAAGGCAGGAGCGCCGCCCTGGGAGCCGCGCGGAGTAAATGTTATCAACAGCCTGTGGATAACGTCGGTGGACAACTTCGGTGAACAACTTCGCCGGATGACTTTCGTCCACACGGTGAGCGCCTCCTTCATCAGTCGGGCAGATGTTCCCTACAGGTGCACCCCCTGGCGTGTCCGAGGTGTCCGTGGAGTGCTTCCGCCGTGTGTCCGGGGCGCGCGGGGCGGAGGGCGACGTTACGTTGACTGTGACGGGCGTCACTGCGTCCCTGCTACGGAAGGACCCGGTCCCATGGCCGCATTCGCGCATTCCGCGCCGTGCTGGGCGGACGTGCAGCTCTCCGACCTCGAAGCGGGCAAGCGCTTCTACGGCGGGCTCTTCGGCTGGACCTTCCGGGCGGGCGACGGCATGCCCTTCGCGGACGCGCTCAGCGACGGCCGCCTGGTCGCCGCCCTCGCCGCCAAGAAGGACGGCCGGATGCCCACCGCCTGGGGCGTCTACTTCGCCACCGACGACATCCGGGCCACCGTCGCCGCGATCCGCGAGCACGGCGGCCAGATCATCACCGACCCGGTACGGGCGGGGCGCGCCGCGATCGTGGCGCAGGCGGCCGACCCCGGGGGCGCCGTCTTCGGGCTCTGGCAGCCGGAGGAGCGTACGGGCTTCGAGAAGCAGAACGACCCCGCCTCCTTCTGCTGGACCGAGGTCTACACCCGGCAGCCGGACAAGGTGGACCCCTTCTACGAGAAGGTCTTCGGCTTCCACAGCACCGACCTGGACGAGGCGGGCCACGACATCTCCGGCGACTCCGAGGCGCTGGTCGACTTCCGGATGTGGTCCCCCGAGGGCACCGAACCGGGCCCCGACACCGCTGTCGGCGGCCGCAGCGTCATCACGGACGCGTTCCCGGCCGAGATGCCGAGTTACTTCCTCGTCTACTTCGCCGTCGCCGACTGCGACGCCGCCGCCGAACTCGCCGTACGGCTCGGCGGCCGGGTGGCCCAGCCGCCTTTCGACATCCCCTCCGGGCGGATGGCCGTGCTGCACGACGACCAGGGTGCCGCCTTCGCCGTACTCCAGCCCGGCGCACTGCTTCCGTGACCCGCCGTCCGCGCCCCCCGCGCCCCTGTCCGTGACCCGGTGTGGGGGGATACCGCCCGAAGTGGCATGAGACACCCGCATCCGCCCCCGGGTTCGCAACCGGGGCCCGGGCCAGGAAGAATCGGGGTGCGTACCGCCAGGTGGTGCTCAGTGGTGAGACCCTGCACAGGGCGCGCTGCGCAGGGCGCGATTCGACCGGGCGGTAATGCGCGGACTTCGTCGCCGAGGTTCGTTTACGGGGAGGTGGCAGGCAAGTGGTGGAGCAGCTGACGCAGCACGACCCGAGACGGATCGGCCCGTTCGAGGTGCTGGGACGGCTCGGGGCCGGCGGCATGGGGCTGGTCTATCTCGCGCGGTCGGCGTCCGGTCGGCGGGTGGCGATCAAGACGGTGCGGACCGAGCTCGCCGAGGACCAGCTCTTCCGGGTCCGCTTCACGCGCGAGGTCGAGGCGGCCCGCGCGGTCAGCGGGTTCTACACCGCCGCCGTGGTCGACGCCGACCCGCGTGCCGCCGTGCCCTGGCTCGCCACCGCCTATGTGCCCGCGCCCTCGCTCGAAGAGATAGTGAACGAGTGCGGGCCCATGCCGACCCAGGCGGTGCGCTGGCTGGCCGCCGGCATCGCCGAGGCCCTCCAGTCCATCCACGGCGCGGGCCTTGTGCACCGCGACCTGAAGCCGTCCAACGTCCTCGTCGTCGAGGACGGCCCCCGGGTGATCGACTTCGGCATCGCGTCCGGTGTCTCCAACACCCGGCTGACCATGACGAACGTCGCCGTGGGCACGCCCGCGTACATGTCGCCCGAGCAGGCCCGGGACTCCCGCAGCGTCACCGGGGCGAGCGACATCTTCTCGCTGGGCTCCACGCTCGTCTTCGCCGCCACCGGGCACGCCCCCTTCCACGGGGCCAACCCGGTCGAGACGGTGTTCATGCTGCTGCGCGAGGGTCCCGACACCGAGGGGTTGCCCGAGGACCTGCGGCCGCTGATCGAGTCGTGCATGCAGATGGACGCCACCCAGCGGCCGAGCCCCGCCGACCTCCAGGCCCAGCTCGCCCCGCACCTCTTCGCCTCCGGCAGCGACGACAGCGGCACCGCCTCGGCCTGGCTGCCGTCCCCGGCCACCGCGATGATCGAGCGGCGCCGGGGCGGCGGGCGCACCGCACCGCCCGCCCCGGCGGTCCCCCCGCCGCCCCCGCGACAGCCCCCCAGGGTTCCGGAGCGGGACACCGCCTGGCGCAGCGGGGCGGACCTGCGCTCGCCCTCCCCGCTGTCCTCGCCCTCCCCGCTGTCCGGCGCCTCCGGCCCGGCCGCGGGTCCTTCCGCCGCTCCTGCGGGTCCTTCCGCCGCTCCTGCGGGCGGGCCCGTCCAGCTGCCCGGCGCGAAGGTGCCGATCGGCCCCGGTCCGCGTGCGGGGGAGGGGCGCGGGGCCGCCGCCGCGCACCCGGCCGCCGCGACCGGCTGGGTCCGCCCGCCCGCCGGAGTGAACGGTTCGCCGGCGGCCTCGGCCTCCACCGCCCGCGTCCCGGCCCCGGGCCCGGCCCCGGACGGCGCGGCACCCGTTCCCGACCGCTGGCGGCCCTGGCGCTTCCGCATGTCCAACGACGTGTGGGGCACGCCCGTGGTCTCCGGCGACCTGCTGTACGTGACGTCCTTCGAGGTCCACGCGCTGGACGTGGGCAACGGGCGGCGCCAGTTCAAGACCCGGGACGTGGCCTGGGCGATGGCCGTCGAGGGCGGCAGGATCCACGCCTCGGACGGCCCCTCGCTGTACGCGCTGGACGCCACGACCGGCGCCGAGCAGTGGCGGCTGGCGACCGACGCCTGGGTGTACGCGCTCAAGGCCGACCGGGGCACGGTCCTGACCGCGACCCGGGGCGGCGGCGTCCAGGGCTGGGAGGCGTCCAACGGCGAGAAGCTGTGGGAGGTCACCGGCGCGCAGAGCGACTTCGAGACGGCGGAGGCCGGCCCGGCCATCCACGACGGCACCGTGTACGTCTGGCAGGACGCCCGGCTGCGCGCGCTGGACGCCCGTACGGGCATCGAGCGCTGGTCGTACCCGATCGGCGACGCGGCCTCCTGCGGCGGCGTCCCGGTCCGGGTCACCCCGGCCCCCGACGGCTACGTCTACATCGCGGCGGGCACCCGGGTGCTGGCGGTCGAGACCGGCTCCGGCCGGGTGCGCTGGCACTTCGAGGCCCCCGCGGTCTTCCTCTCCCCGCCCGCGTTCGCACCGGGCCCGGCGGTGACCGGCGGCGGGGTGTACCTCGCGGACTACCTCGGCACGGTGTACGCGCTGGACGCGACGACCGGCAAGGACCGCTGGCGGATCGCCACGGAGGCCCGCTCCTCCATCGAACCGGCGCTGGTCGCGGTGGGCAACGTGCACGTCGGCAGCGGCAGCGCGCTGTACACCCTGGACGCGGTCACCGGCACCCCGAAGTGGCGCTTCGCGGCGGGCGGCGACGTGGTGGGCTCCCCGGTGGTGGCCGACGGCCGGGTCCACTTCGGCTCGGCCGACCACGTCCTCTACACCCTGGACGCGGCGGGCGGCCAGCTGCGCTGGAAGCTCGCGACGGGCGGCGAGATCACGGGCTCGCCCGTGGCGCAGGCGGGCGTGGTCTACGCCTGCAGCAAGGACCGCTGCGTGTACGCGCTGGACGCGCTGAAGGGAACGGGCACGGGGAACAGGGCCCGGACCTGATCCGGGGCCTGGCCCTGTCCTCAAGCGCCGGACGGGCTCGAAAGACGTCCTCGATCGCCGGACGGGCTTGATTTCCGGCCGGTCCGGCGCGCACCCGGCCCGCCCGGCGCTTGAGGACGGAACCCCGGCGCGGAGGGGCGTGGGCCCTGCGGTGATCCAGCCCGTCCGGCGTTTGAGGACGGAACCCTCGACGAGGTGGCCGTCAACCCTGCGGAGGCGCAGACGGCGGCGGCCGGTGCGGCGGGTGTACCGGGTCCCGGGGGTCGTCCTCCGGATGGGGGGCCTGGGGAGAGGAGCGCGTACGGGGGCCATGCGGGCCGGGCCCCGTGTACGGGTCCGCCTCCGGCTCCGGCCCCGTGTACGGGGCCGCTTCCGGCTCCGGCCCCGCGTTGTACGGGTCCGCCTTCGGCTCCGGTCCCGTGTACGGGTCCGCCTCCGGCTCCGGCCACGGCGACGTCTGCACGGACATCCCCGGCTCCTGCGTCGGCGGCCAGGTGTCCACCTGATCCGCCCCCGGCGCGGTATACGGCTCCACGGGTTCCCGCCCCCGCCGGTTCCGCCGGCCGCGCCGGTCACGCCCACTCATCAGCAGCGCTCCGATCAGCATCAGCAGCCCGCCCGCCAGCGCGTTGGCCACGCCCACCTGCAGCCCCGCTCCGTCCCCGCCCACCACCAGCGAGCCCGCGGCCTGCCCCTGGCGGACCATCCACAGGATCGTGAAGCCCAGCACCACCAGACCCGCGAGGGCGACCACGAGCCGCGAGCGGAGCACCACGCCCACGATCACCAGCAGCGCCGCGGCCAGGAACGGCAGCAGGATCGACACCAGAACACCCGACTCCGTGGCGGTGATCCCCTCGAAGAGGTCCCGCACCCGGTAGTCGCGCCCGACCCGCCCGTCGTACCAGTCGCGGAACGGACTCAGCACGGCGGAGGCCGCCCCCGCCAGGGCGACGAGCGAGCCGAGGAGGTTGCGGATCATCGGCGGCCTCCAGGGCGTCGTCCGGCGCATACGCGGGCATCCCCCGCAGCCGACGCTACGCCCGGGCGATCACCCCCGCCACGCGGACCATGACGGGATCGTGACAGGGTCATGACTTGGATAGGGTGTCGCGCGCGGCATGCTGAGGGTGACGACGTACGCCATCGGCGCGACGTACCGGCAACGAAACTCAAGGGGGGCTGCATCCATGATGCGGCGACAGACGAAGCTCGCGGCGGTCCTGGTCGTGGTGGTGCTCGCGCTCACCGGGTTCTCCACCTCTTCCAGCGGCGGCAAGGGCAAGAGCGGCAAGAGCAGCAGCTCGGGCGGCGGCTGCTCCAGCTCGAAGAAGAGCAACAACGGCTACCGTGACAACGACTTCGACGAAGACTACGGCGACGACTCCTCGTCCTCCGGCTCGTCCGGCTCCTACGCAACCCCGACGCCCACCGCGTCCGACGCCCCCGCCGTCCGGGTGATCCGCTGCGCCGTGCCGCGCAAGGGCAAGCGCAAGGCGGTCACCGCGTCGTTGGTCGAAGTGCGGTCGAACTACCCGGGCACGCAGGCGTACGAGATCGACGTACGGTTCGTCGACGGCCTGGGCAACACCGTGGACACGGCCGAGGCCACCACGATCCTCGACGTCGACGAGGTGGACACCCTCACGGTGCGGATGGAGAGCCCCGGCAAGGTGTCCCGGGTGAAGCGCTGCATCGTGACCGCCGAGGCGGTCTGACGCGGCTCCGGCCGACAGGGGCGGGCAAGGGCGGTCAGCGCCGGGGCCTGGACATCGCCTGGACCCTGGCCGCCGCCTGCGTGGACCACACCGCCCGGACGCAGGGTCGCTCTGCGCGACCGAGCGCTGACGGGCGTCCTGACCAAGGCGCACCAGTCCGGCATCCGGGTGGTGACCAGTTCCATGACGCTCATCGAGGCGTATCACGGCAAGATCCCCATGCCGGCGTGGAACTGGGCGATGGCACGGATCGTCGTCGAACCCGTCACCAAGGAGATCGCCGACGAGGCGATCCGCCTCCTGCGCGAGGCCGGACTGCACGGCCACACGTACGCCATCGACGCCGCGCTCGCCGCCATCGCGAACCGGCAGCAGGGCCGGACGGCGCTGTTCACGTCCGACGTGGACTACATGGGGAAGCTGTGCGGGGCGAGGGTTCAGCTGCGGGGCCTGTAGGCGTCGCCCCTGGACATGCGGGAGGGGCCCGAGCGCTTCCCCTGGCCCGGGCCCCTCACTCTCCCCCTACCGCGACCGCGGCGGCTCCCCCTCGGTGCCACCGCGGCCGCGTCCCCCCGTATCCCCGTCGGGAAGGTCTAGTTGGCGGGCTCGCCCGTGGCGTGGGCGTCGGTGGGCTTCGCTACCGGGGTGGACGTGGCGTGGGCGTCCTGCGGCTTCAGGATGCCGCCGGTCGCGTGGGCGTCCTGAGTGGTGATCTCCTCGCCGGTGGCGTGTGCGTCCAGCGGCTTGAGGTTGTCCTTGTTGGCGGCCATCTGGCTCAACTCCTGATCGTGGTGACGTGATGATCGGGTGGGGCCGCCCGGCTGTTCCCCCGTGGACTGCCGGGCAGGCCCTCCAGGGCCGTTCACCTTAGTGGTGGGCCGCTGCGCCGACCCGTCTGCCCCCCGACGCGACGGATCGATGACTGAAGGGTGCAGTGTGGCGATAAACGATTGATGAACGCCCCTGCGGCGTCAGCCCACGTCTGCCAGGCCCAGCAGTTGACGTACTGCCTCCGCTTCCGGCGACCCCAGCTCGTCGAAGATGGTCAGAGCCTCACGCCAGCAGACCTGGGCCCGGTCGGTCTGGCCTATCACTGCGAGGGCCCGGCCGAGCACGGTCAGGACATTGGCGCGACGCCAGTCCCCGCCGATGCCGCGTAGCACGGCCAGGGACTGTTCCGCGTGGGCTGCCGCCTGTGCCCCCTGTCGCTCGTCCAGGTGAAGCTCGGCCAGGCGGAAGAGCGTCATCCCGTGCCACAGCTGCTGCCGGCTCTCCTGGAATATCTGCAGAGCCTCCAGCAGCACGTTCCGGGCGGGCTCGGTTCGGCCGCTGCCGATCAGCGCCAGCCCGAGTGCGTACTTGCCGTTGGCCAGCCGGAGTGCCAACTCCGAGGCGTCGCTCTCATAGATGGCGATGCCCTCCTCGGCCAATTGAACCGCGCTGGTGGTCCGGCCGGTCGCGAGGTGCACGCGCGAGAGGTTGCACAGGGTGGCGGCCTCGCCGGGCTTGTTGCCGTCGGCCCGGAAAGCGGTCATCGCCTGGGTCAGATGGGCTTCGGCGTCGTCGTGCCGGTTCTCGTAGAGGGCGATGATGCCCATCTGATTGGGAGCCTGCCCCTGGGACACCGCGTCCTGCGCCAGGCGCCCCAGCTCCAGTGCCCGGACCGCCTCGGCCTCGGCCTCGGCGAACCGGCCCGAGACGCTGTGTACATGGGACAGCATCGTCCGTGCCCTGGCCTCCGCCCGCGGCACTCCCGCCGTCTCTGCTGCCTCGCTGACCGCCTTCGCGGCCGTGGCGAACTGATGGGAGTTCGCGCCCGATTCGCCCAGGTCCACCACGGCCATGAGGAGATCGGCGGCCCGCTGCGGCATACCGATGCCTGCCGACTGGCGCGCGCAGGCCAGCAGCGCGCTCGACTCGGTGAAGAGCCAGTCCAGCGCCGCTTCCCGCGCCGGGAAGGAGAGGCCCGGGTGTTCGGTGGGTGTGAAATGGTCGAGTACGCGCTCCCCCGGCCGCTCCAGCGCATAAACCCCCGCGGCCGTCGCCAGGTAGAAGTCCAGCAGCCGCGACAGCGCCAGCTCCCGCTCCACCGGTGACTGTTCGTCCCGTTCCGCGCACGCACGCGCGTAGAGGCGCACCAGGTCGTGGTACCGGTAGCGGCCCGGGGCGGCCGACTCCACCAGGCTCGTGTCGACCAGGGCCTCCAGGAGGTCCTCCGCCACGTGCGGGTCCCGGTCGAGCAGGGCCGCCGCCGCGGCCAGGGAGATGTCGGGGCCGTCCGCGAGGCCCAGGAGGCGGAAGGCGCGGGCCTGGGCCGGTTCCAGCTGCCCGTAGCCGAGTTCGAACGTGGCCTTCACCGCGAGGTCCCCCGCCTGCAGCTCGTCCAGCCGGCGGCGCTCGTCCGCGAGCTTGGCGGCGAGGACCGAGACCGTCCAGGTGCGGCGCGCCGCCAGGCGCGAGGCGGCGATGCGGATGGCCAGGGGGAGGAAGCCGCACGCGGCCACCACGTCCAGCGCCGCCTCGCGCTCCGCGCCGACCCGCTCCGCCCCGACGATCCGGGTGAAGAGCTGGAGCGCCTCCTCGGGCGACATCACGTCCAGGTCCACCAGATGCGCCCCGGCCAGGTCCACCATCCGCACCCGGCTCGTCACCAGCGCCGCGCACCCCGGCGTACCGGGCAGCAGCGGGCGGATCTGGGCGGCGTCGTGGGCGTTGTCGAGGAGGATCAGGATGCGGCGGCCGTCCAGCGTCGAGCGGTAGAGCGCGGCCCGCTCGTCCAGGGTGTCAGGGATTGCCGAGTCCGCCGTGCCGAGCGCCCGCAGGAACGAGCCGAGCACGGTCTCCGGCTCCGCCGCCCGCGCCCCCGCGCCCTGGAGGTCGACGTAGAGCTGCCCGTCCGGGAAGTGCCGCCGCGCCAGGTGGGCGACGTGCACCGCCAGCGTCGTCTTGCCGACGCCGCCGATCCCGGCGACCGCGGAGACGGCCATCACCGAACCCTCGGCGGTGGCCAGCCGGCTGCCCAGCTCGGACACGAACGAGGACCGGCCGGTGAAGTCCGGCACCGTGGCGGGAAGCTGCGCGGGCCGCAGCGGGGCGGGCGCGGGGGCCGGCTCGTCCGCGGGGCGCGCCAGCTCCTCGTCGGCGCGCAGGATCCGCTGCTGGAGCTGGGCCAGTTCGGGCCGGGGGTCGACGCCCAGCTCCTCCGCGAGGAGGCGGCGGGTGTCGGCGTACACCGCGAGGGCCTCGGCCTGCCGGCCGCTGCGGTACAGCGCCACCATCAGCAGCTCGCGCAGCCTCTCCCGCAGCGGGTGCGCGGCGGTGAGCGCGGTCAGCTCGGAGACGGCCTCCGCGTGGCAGCCGACCTCCAGGTCCAGATCCAGCCGGTTCTCGGTGAGCTGGAGCCGCCACTCCTCCAGCCGCGTCCGCTGGTTGTCCGCGTACGGGCCCGGCACCGAGGCCAGCGCCTCACCGTCCCACAGCCCCAGCACCTTGCTGATCAGGGCGCGCGCCTGGGGGCGGTCACCGGCCGCGCGGGCCTTCTCCGCCTCGGCCGCCAGGTCCTGCGCCAGCGTCAGGTCGAGCGCCGCCCGGTCGGTCCGGATCGCGTAACCGCCGGACTCGCTCACCAGGGTGTCCTGGCCCAGGATCTTGCGCAGCCGGGAGGCGTACGTCCGGATCGTGGCCAGCGCCTGCGAGGGCGGGGCCTCGCCCCAGAAAGCGTCGATCAGCTCGCCCGCGGTGGCCGTGCGGCCCTCGCGCAGCAGCAGCGCCGCCAGCAGGGCGCGCTGCTGGGGCGAGCCGGAGGAGAGCAGCTCCGAGCCCCGCCAGGCCCGTACGGGGCCGAGCACGGTGAACCTGAGAGGGGCATCCGGCGTCACCGGTTTCTCCGGAGCACGTTGCTCCGGTACGCGCACGCGTGGCCCGTTGTCACGGTCCATTGATGCCCCCTGTCCTGCTCGCCTGCCGGTCCCGCTCGTCTGCGGATCCTGCCGGTGGTGCCCGCGCCCGCATGTCCGCCCGTGCGTCGAAGTGCGTCGGGCATCCGGGTGGCGCGGAACCGCTGGTATCGCGCTCAACAGTCTGCCTTGTCCCGGGCGGACTCGTCAGCAGTGGGTGACGCTCTGCACAAGCCCTCGACAACGATTCGGGAACCGTGCCACATGCCGTGCCCCCGCCGTGGCGCTGTCAATGCGCGCACGGTAACTGACGCCTAGTCAGGCAGGCGGTACCGTGGAACGCGTCCGCCCTCTGCTTCCCGGCCTTCCCCGGCTCCTGCGGGCAGACGTTCACCGAAGCGAAGGACCGCGAGCCGGGGCTGCTCGGCGTGCGCGCGGTCGGGTTCTCCGGGATACCTCCCCATCTCGGACTTCCGTCCCTACATACGGACGACTGGGATCCGTTCCTCGCAGCCTGTGACGAGATGGGCACCGTGATCGCCATGGACACCGCGGGGTCGGCGAGGCGCAGATGGGCCACCTGGCAGGGGCGTAGGACCTCGGCGTGGGCGTACGTAAGAAGGGAGGGGAGGGGTGCGCCCCCCTCCCCTCCCCTTTATTGCAGGTCAGCCCTTCGTCACCGGCTCCTGCAACTCCGTCACCCACTGCTCGCGGTCCGGCGGGCACTCCAGGTTGACCTCGCGGGCGTAGCCCGTGGAGCGGTAGCCGTGGGCGTCCAGCCAGTGGGCCAGGGTGTGGGTCGTCGACAGGACGTCGTCCATCGCGCCCCGGTGCACGATCGTGGCCGCCTCGAACGGCGGCAGCTCCACCACCCGCGCCCCCGTGTCCCCGACCGGGCCCACCGGGGCCGACACCGTCACCCCGGCGTGCACCGTGATCGCGCCGCCGCCCTCGGGCGCGTCCTCGTAACGCGCGATCCCGGGACCGGCGGGCCGGAGTCCGGCGCCTTCCAGGAGCGGGAAGAGCCGCTCGTACAGCGGGCCGATCACCGGCCCGATGTCCTGCGGTTGATAGCTCGCCGCCGTCCCGGTCAGCTCGGCCACCCGGACCGCCGGAACGGCCCTGATCACAACGTCGTCAGCAGGCATGTGCCCCTCGCTCTCGATCGACCGGAGCCTCGCCTCGACCCGGGCCAGCCGCGCGGAAGCGGCCGCCACCGCCTCCGCCAGCTCCGCCCGGCGCAGCCGCAGCATGCCGCGCAGCTCCTCCGGGCCCACCCGCTCGTCCAGGACCGCCCCCACCTGCTGGAGCGTGAAACCGAGGTCCTTGAGCGCGATGATCCGGTTGAGCCGTGCGAGCTGGGCCGCGCCGTAGAGGCGGTAGCCGGTGGCGGGGTCGGTGCGGTCGGGGGTCAGCAGTCCGATGGCGTCGTAATGGCGCAGCATCCGGGGCGACACCCGCCCGTACCTGGCGAAATCTCCGATGGTGAACATGATGGCTCCACTGCACCCCTTCACACGGGGTGAAGGTCAAGCGTCGTCGGGGCTGCTCTCTCCGGATGCTCCGTCAGCCCTGCCGCTTCGGGTCCAGCAGCTGTTCGCGCAGGGCGGTCAGCTGGTGCGAGGAGCCGACGGCCCGGTCCTCGTCCAGCGTGGCCAGCGCCAGCAGCAGCGCGTCGGCCACCAGCAGCCCGGTCAGGGACTCCGCCGTTATCCCGGTCGGTGTGTGCGGCGCGGTGAGCACCGCCTCGACCCGGTCCGCGTACGCCTCGCCCAGCTCGTCCGTCACCAGGACCACCTTCGCGCCGACCGAGCGGGCCCGCTCCATCAGGACCGACAGCTCTATCAGCCGCCGCCCCGGCTGGAAGATCACCACCGCGTCGCCCTGCCCGAGGGCCAGCAGCTGGTCGGCCAGGGCGAACCCGGTCTCCGATACGGCGCGGGCCCGGCGGCCGATCCGGCCTAGCGCCAGCGCCAGGTGCCGCGCGCCCGGTTCGGAGGCGGCGACCCCGTAGGCGAAGACCTCGCGGGCCTCGGCGAGGACGGCCACCGCCCGTTTCAGGGAGTCCGGGCCGGTCAGCCGGCGGGCCTGGTCGATGCGTTCCTGGGCCTCGTCGAAGACATCGGTCCAGATGGAGTCCAGGTCCTGGCCCACATGCGCGATACGCCGTTTGAGCCGCACCTCGGGAGCGACGGCCGAGGTGAAGTCGTTGGCCAGCTCCCGCTTGAGCGCCGGGAGACCGGCGTAGCCGAGGCGTTGCAGGGCCCGTACGACGGTGGCGTTGCTGGTGGAGCTGGCCGCGCCGAGCTGCTGTGCGCTGGCGAACAGCAACTGCTCGACCGGCGCGCTCACCAGGTACTGGGCCACGGCCCGTTCCGAGGTGGACAGATCGTTCCATTGGTCACGAATGGCGACACGGAGGCGCGTCACTCCGGTCTCGTTCTCTGGAATTTCCATTACAAGCATTGACTTCCGTGTGACCGGCGTTACTGTCCTGGGCAGAACGTTCCAAAGGGAACGCATTCTGAAATCGACGTTACAGGACCGTGCCGGTTTCCGGTTCCCGTTGCCTGTCCGTCGGTCGCCGAAGCGTTCCGTCGCGAGGAGAAGAATGGCACCCCTTCCCACGGAGTCCGCGCCCGTCCCCACGGATTCCGCACCCCCGCCCACGGATTCCGCCGCCCGGGTCCTCCCCGTCATCGAGATCTCCGGTTCCCCGCTGGAGCGCGGCCGGCAGTACGGCGAGGCCGTCCGCCCCCAACTGCACGCCGCCCTCGGCTACTACGAGGAGGCGTTCGGCCGCTCCGCCGGGCTCACCTGGGACCAGGTCACCGCCCGCGCCGCCCGCTGGCTGGAGCCCGTGAGCGCCTACGCCCCCCACCTCGTGGAGGAGATGCGGGGCATCGCCGACGGCGCGGGAACCGGTCTGCTGGACGTCCTCGCGCTGAACGCACGCGGCGAGGTCATCTACGACAAGTCCTTCGCCGAGATCGCCGCCGACGGGCACGGGCAGCGGCCGGCCGAGGAGGAACCCGCCGAGGGCTGCACCTCGTTCGCCGCGTACGGCCCGGCCAGCGGCGACGGCCACGTCTACGCCGGGCAGAACTGGGACTGGCGGGCCGGCGTCGCCGACACCGTCGTCATGATCCGGATCGTCCAGCCGCCCAGGCCGACCCTGATCATGCAGGTGGAGGCCGGACAGATCGGCCGCCAGGGCGCCAACTCCGCCGGGATCGCCTTCAACGCCAACGGCCTCGGCGGCCGGTTCGACGACCGGATCGGGCTGCCCCAGACCGTCGTGCGGCGCACCGTCCTCGACCAGGACAACATCGCCGACGCCCTCGACGTGCTCTGCCGCACCCGGGCCCACATCGCCAGCAACGCCCTGCTCACCTGCCGCGAGGGCTTCGCCATCGACCTGGAGACCACCCCCGCCGGACACGGCTGGATGTATCCCACCGACGGCCTGCTGGTGCACGGCAACCACTACCAGGCGGGCATCCCCGCCCCGCTCGCCGCCGCCGGCTACCGCCCGATGTCCTCCGACTCCCTGGTCCGCGTCCCCCGCGCCGAACAGGGCCTGGCCGCCCTGCGCCACTCCACCGGGCCCGACGAGTCCCGGAAGCTGATCCGCCGGGCGATGTCCGACCACCTCGGCCACCCCGAGTCCCTGTGCACGCACCCCGACCCGCGCCGGCCGGCCGTCGAGCACTGGACCACCCTCGTCTCCTCCCTCGCCGACCTCACCACCGGCGACTACCACGTGACCGCCGGAACCCCCTGCGACCGCGCGTACCAGCACCTTCCCTGGAACCTCTACGACGGCCCGCACGGCGGCCCGGAACCGACAGGAACCCAGCCATGACCCACCGCACGCCCGACACCTTCTGTCCGCCCGCAGCCGGAGGACACGCGGTACCCGCAGCCGGAGGCCACGCGGTACCCGCAGCCGGAGGCCACGCCGCATCCGCCGCCGCTCCCCGCCGCGCCCTGCGCCGGACCGCCCCCGTCGCCGGAGCCGTCGTCGCCGCGCTGCTCGCCGCCGGATGCAGCGGGGCCACCCAGCCCGCCGGCAGCGGCTCCGCCGCCGACGCGGGGCGGCTCACCCTCACCCCGACCACGGCCGCCGCCAAGGGCGAACTGGCCGAAGCCCGCTGGCTCCTGGAGGACGAACCGGACTCCCTCGACCTGGACACCCAGGGCTCCAGCGCCGGCCGGGTCGTCCTCACCAACGTCTGCGAGCGGCTCTACCAGCTCCAGCCGGACATGACGACGAAACCCTTCCTCGCCGAGAGCGTCGAAACCCCCGACGACACCACCCTCGTCCTGAAGCTCCGCTCCGGCGTCACCTTCCACGACGGCACCCCGATGACCGCCGACGACGTGCTCTGGAGCCTTCAGCGGCACGCCGACCCGGACATGGAGCAGGGCGACGAGTTCGGAAACGTCGCCTCCATGAAGAAGACCGGCGACCGGGAGATCACCCTCTCCTTCAAGGCCCCCGACGCCCTCTTCCTCAAGGCGCTCGCCGGCGACGCGGGCATCGTCTGGAACAAGGAGCAGGTCGAGAAGGCGGGCCGGGACTTCGGCACCCCCGGACAGCCCGACGCCTGCACCGGCCCCTACCGGCTGGCGAACTGGAAGTCCGGCGACTCCATCACCATCGAGCGCTACGACGACTACTGGGGCGACCGACCGCTGACGAAACGTGTCACCTTCCGCTGGGCCACCGACAGCGCCCTGGTCAACGCGCTCACCACCGGGGCCGCCGACGGCGCGTACGCCGAATCCCCCAACACCGCCGCCGCCCTCGCCGGAAAGAAGGGCATCACCCAGCACTACGGCCCCTCCACCGCCTCCCTCGTCCTCATCCCCACCGCACGCGGCGGACTGAAGGACCCGGCCGTGCGCCGCGCGCTCTCCCTCGCGCTCGACCGCAAGGGCATCGCCGCCTCCGGCTACGGCGGCATGGTCCAGCCCTGGTCCACCCCGGTCGGCTCCGGCGCCTGGGGGTACGAGAAGCCGGTCTTCGAGGCCGCCGCCCGCGCCGCCGACCCGGTCGCCCCCGCGAGCCCCGACGCCGAGGACATCGCCGCCGCGAAGAAGCTGGTGAAGGACTCCGGCGCCGACGCCGCCACCCCGATCGTCATCGGCACCGACGCCAGCCAGGGCCGCACCGTCGTCGCCAACGCCGTCCGCTCGGCCCTCCAGCGGATCGGGCTCACCGGACAGATCAAGACCGTGCCCACCGCCCAGTTCGAGCAGTTCTACAGCGACCCCGAGGCCCGGAGCGGCATCGACGTCCTGGTCGGCGACTGGTACATCTCCAAGGCCGACCCGATCGGCTTCTACGACAACGCGCTCACCGGCTCCTCCAACAACTGGGTCGGCTTCGCGGACCCCGCCTACGACGCCACGGTCGAGAAGGCGCTCGCCACCCTCGACGACGCCGAGCGCGCCAAGCTCGCCGCCGAGGTCCAGAAGAAGTTCACCGACGCCGCCGTCTGGATCTCCGTCGCCCAGGTCCCCTCCGTCCTCGTCCTCGACGAGAAGCTGACCGGGCCGCCCGCCTCCATGGCGTACCTCTACTACCCCTGGGCCGCCGAACTCGGCACCAAGAAGGGCTGACCCGCGATGCTCGCCCGGATCTCCCGGCGGCTGGCCGGACTGCTGGCCACCCTCCTCGCCGCCTCCTTCGTCATCTTCGCCGCCGTGTACGCGGCCCCCGGCGACCCCGCCGTCTTCCTGGCCGGCGGCCGCGACAAACTCACCCCCGAGAAGCTGGAGCTGGTCCGGGCGCAGTACCACCTCGACGAACCCCTCGTCGTGCAGTACGGCCGCTGGCTCGGCGACTGCCTCCAGTTCGACCTCGGCCGCTCCTTCAAGTACAGCGACCAGGTCGCCGACCTGCTGGTCGCCCGCTTCCCGACCACCCTGGCGCTGGTGGCGTACGCGACCGTCCTCTTCGTCGTCCTCGGCGTCGGCGCGGGCATCCTCGCCGCCGTCCGGCGGGGCACCTGGGTCGACTCGGCCGTGGTCGGCGGTACGACGCTGGCGGCGTCGGTCCCCTCGTTCGTCTCCGCCATCGCGCTCGCCGCCGTCTTCGGCGTCCAGCTCGGCTGGTTCCCCGTCACCGGGGGAGGCGAGGGCTTCGCCGGCACCCTGCACCATCTGACCCTGCCCGCCCTGGCGCTGGCGCTCGGCGCGCTCGCCATCATCAGCCGGGTCACCCGGCAGGCGATGGCCGACGCCGGGGCCGCCGACCACGTGGAGGCCGCCCGCTCCTCCGGCATCCCCGAGCGCGAGATCGTCCGCCGTCACATCCTGCGCAACGCGCTCGGCCCGATCGTCACCATGTGCGGCCTGGTCATGGCCGGGATGCTCGCCGGCACGGTCGTCGTGGAGACGGCGTTCGGCATCAGCGGCATCGGCTCGCTGCTCGTCGGCGCGATCAACACCCACGACTTCCCCGTGGCACAGGCGGTGCTGCTGCTCATGGTCACCGGCTACATCCTGGTCACCACCCTCGTCGACCTGGTCCACCCGCTGCTCGACCCGCGCGTGAAGGAGGCCGCCGTATGACCGCCCCCAGCCTGGCCCCGGCCTCGGCCCCGGCCCTCACCCCGGTGGAGATCCCGGCCGCCCGGCGGCCCTACGGGGCGATCCTCGCGGGCGCGGTCCTCGGCCTGGTGGTGCTCGCCGCCCTCCTCGCCCCGCTGATCGCCCCGTACGCCCCCGACGCCATCGACCTCTCCGCCTCGCTGGCCGGGACCACCGGCGACCACCTCCTGGGCACCGACTCCTCCGGCCAGGACCTGCTGTCACGGGTGCTGTACGGGGCCCGCACCAGCCTCGTCGCCCCGGCGCTCCTGCTCGCCATCGCCGCCGTGCTCGGTATCGCGCTCGGCACCCTGGCGGCCTGGCGCGGCGGCTGGGCCGACACCGTCATCTCCCGGCTCACCGACGTCATGTACGCCTTCCCGGGGCTGCTGTTCACCGTGCTGATCATCGCGGTCTGCGGCACCGGGATGACCACCTCCGTGCTGGCGCTCGGCCTCGCGTACACGCCGACCGTCGCCAAGTACACCCGCTCCGTGGCCCTCTCGGAGCGGCGCAAGCCCTACATCGACGCCTACCGCGTCCAGGGCATGGGCTCCCTGCGGATCTGCGCGTTCCACCTCGTCCCCAACCTCGGCCGCTCCGTCATCGGCTATCTGGTGGTCCTCTTCGGTGAGGCCCTGATGTCCCTGGCCACGCTTTCCTACCTGGGCTTCGGGGCCCAGCCGCCCAGTTCCGACTGGGGGTTGATGGTGCAGGAGGGACAGGCCGCCGTCGTCCAGGGCGCGCTCCTGCCCGCCCTGGTGCCCGGCGTCGCCATCGCCCTGGTGGTCGTCTCCTTCAACGTCGTCGGGGTCCGGGCCGCCGACCGACTCGCCAACGGGAGGTAGCGCGCATGCCGTACGACACAGCAGGACGCAACACAGCGGCCCACAGCACGGCGGCCCACGCCGCAGCGGCCCACAACACAGCGGGGCACGCCGCAGCGGGACACAACACAGCGGCCCACAGGACGGCGGCCCACGCCGCACCGGGAAGTGACACCGTGCTCCTCGACATCGACCACCTCACCCTCCGCCTCCCCGGCACCGCCCGCCCCGTTCTGGACCAGGTGTCCCTGCGGGTCGCGAGTGGCGAAGTCGTCGGCCTGGTCGGCGAGTCCGGCTCCGGCAAGTCCACGACCGCCAAGGCCGCCCTCCGCACCCTCCCCGGAGGGACGGCCCTCGACGGTTCCGTACGCGTGGAGGGCCGCGACGTCCTCGCCCTGCGCGGCGAGGAGCTGCGCGCCCACCGGGCCCGGACCGTCGCCCTGGTCCACCAGGACCCGCGCGCCGCCCTCAACCCCGTCCGCCGCATCGGGGACTTCCTCGTCGAACGGCTCGCCGCCGCCGGGACCGGGGTGACCGGAGCGGCCGCCCGGAGCCGCGCGGTCGAGCTGCTGGACGCCGTCGGCCTCGACGAACCGGAGCGCCGGGTCCGCCAGCGCCCGCACGAACTCTCCGGCGGGATGCTCCAACGCGTCGTCATCGCCGGGGCGCTGGCCGCCGAGCCCCGGCTGCTGCTGGCCGACGAGGCGACCAGCGCCCTGGACGTCACCACCCAGGCGGAGATCCTCGCCCTCCTGCGCACCCTGCGCGCCGAACGCGGCCTCGGTCTGCTGTTCATCACCCACGACCTGCACCTGGCCGCCGCCTACTGCGACCGCGTGTACGTGATGTACGCGGGCCGGGTCGTCGAGGAGCGGACCGCCGCCGACCTGTTCGAGCGGCCCCGCCACCCCTACACCCGGGGGCTGCTCGCCTGCTCGCCGACGCTGGGGGAGGACCACCGGGAGATCCGCCCGATCCCCGGGAAGCCGCCGTCGCTGGCCGACGTCTTCACCGGCTGTCCCTTCGCGGAGCGCTGTCCGGACGCCGAACCGGAGTGCGCGACCTGGCGGCCCGAACCGGTGGCCCTCGCGGACGGCGGTACGGGCTCCGCCTCCTGCCGCCGACTGCCGGAACCCGTCCCCGTACCGACGACACCGACGCAGCAGACCGTGCGGAAGGGCACCGACCGATGACGCGCTCCCCAGGGCAGGACCCCTCCCCGCTGCTCGCGGTCGAGGGGCTGCGCAAGACGTACCCGCTGCCCGGCAAGGGTCTCCTGACCGCCGCCGACGGCATCGGCTTCACCGTCCCGGCGGGCGGTTCGCTCGGGATCGTCGGGGAGTCCGGCTCCGGCAAGACGACCGTGGCCCGGATGCTGGTGGGCCTGGTCCGCCCGGACGGCGGTACGGTCCGGGTCGAGGGCCGGGCCCGGGGACTCACGGCCCCGCGCGGCAGGGCGGCCCGGCTGGCCCGCGCGCGGGAGATCCAGATGGTCTTCCAGGACCCCTACCTCTCGCTCGACCCCCGGCTCACCGCCCGCCGTTGCCTGACCACGGCGCTGCGGCTGCACGGCCGGCCGGCGGAGCTGGCCGACGGGCTGCTGGACCGGGTGGGCCTCGGCGCCCGCGAGGCGGAGGCGCTGCCGCACGGGCTCTCCGGCGGGCAGCGGCAGCGCCTGGCCATCGCCCGCGCGCTCGCCGTCGATCCGAAGGTGCTGGTCCTGGATGAGGCGGTGGCGGCGCTCGACGTGTCGATCCAGGCCCAGATCCTGCGACTACTCGACGGGATCCGCCGGGACACCGGGGTCGCGCTGGTCTTCGTCAGCCACGACCTGGCGGTGGTGCAGCACATCACCGACGAGGTCGTCGTGATGCGGCGGGGAACGGCCGTCGAACAGGGCCCGACCGCCGAGGTGCTCGCCGCCCCCCGCGACCCCTACACCCGGCTGCTGCTGGCCTCGGTGCCGCGCGCCGGCTGGGACCCGGCCGACGCGGTCGCCGCCCGGTCCGCCGTGGCCTGACAGGTTCGGTCGTCCACCGGCGATCCGGTCGTACGGGCGATCCGGCCGTACAAAGGCAGGAGCCCCGTTCCTCCGCCGAAGCGGGGGAGCGGGGCTCCTTGGGTACTGCTATGTACGGCCGCGATCGACCGACCCGGGCAACTAGGCCGGGGTGACGTTCTCAGCCTGCGGACCCTTGGGTCCCTGAGTGACGTCGAAGTTCACGACCTGGTTCTCCTCGAGGGAGCGGAACCCGGACGCGTTGATCGCGGAGTAGTGAACGAAGACATCCGGGCCGCCGCCGTCCTGGGCGATGAAGCCGAAGCCCTTTTCAGCGTTGAACCACTTGACGGTTCCGGTAGCCATAAGCCCTCCTTGGGCCAAAGGGTTGCCCTGCTCCAGAACCTGCAAACAAGTCTGAAAACTACAAAAGCCTGCGGGTTACATGCTCCGCAGGCTCTGTACTGCAAGGGAAACCAAACTGCAACTTGCGAGCGAGCCTAGCACGCGGTCTCTGGCGAGCGGTAGAGGGAAAGATCACTTCACCCGAATGTTTGACGGCCCGCATCGGGCGTCTGACAAGAGGCCCCCGGAAGGGGGCGTGGGCCGGGGTGCGGGCGGGGCGTGGGACGGGCGCGCGGGCCCCGGTGGTGCTCCTGGGCGGATGCGGGTCTAGCCTCGCGATGTGGACAATTCAACCGTCTCCCCCCGTGAAGGCGACGACGACCGTCGCAGTCGGCCCCGCGTCGGCCACATCCAGTTCCTGAACTGCCTCCCGCTGTACTGGGGCCTGGCGCGGACGGGAACCCTGCTCGACCTGGAGCTCTCCAAGGACACCCCGGAGCGGCTCAGCGAGCAGCTGATCAGGGGGGAGCTGGACATCGGCCCGGTCACCCTCGTGGAGTACCTGCGCAACGCCGACGACCTGGTGGCCTTCCCCGACATCGCCGTCGGCTGCGACGGCCCCGTCATGTCCTGCGTGATCGTCTCCCAGCTCCCGCTGGAGCAGCTCGACCGGGCCCGGGTGGCGCTCGGCTCGACCTCCCGCACCTCGGTGCGGCTGGCGCAGCTGCTGCTGGCCGAGCGCTACGGGGTCCGGCCCGACTACTACACCTGCCCGCCCGACCTGGGCGTGATGATGCAGGAGGCGGACGCCGCCGTGCTGATCGGCGACGCCGCGCTGCGCGCCAATCTGCACGACGCGCCCCGGCTGGGGCTCCAGGTCCATGACCTGGGCCAGATGTGGAAGGAGTGGACGGGGCTGCCGTTCGTCTTCGCCGTCTGGGCGGCCCGCAAGGACTTCCTCGCCGCGCACCCCGAGCAGACGGCCCAGGTCCACGAGGCGTTCCTGGCCTCCCGGGACCTCTCCCTGGAGGAGGTCGCCAAGGTCGCGGAGCAGGCGGCCCGCTGGGAGGCCTTCGACGCGGAGGTGCTGGAGCGGTACTTCACGACGCTCGATTTCCGTTTCGGCCCGGACCAGCTGGCAGGCGTCCGCGAGTTCGCCCGCCGTACGGGCCGGGACACGGGTTACCCGACCGATGTCCAGGTGGAGCTGCTCGGCGGTTGAGAGGCCGAGAGAGGCCGGGAGGCCGAGCGGGATGAGCGGCCGGGCGGATGAGTGGCTGACAGAACGAGCGGCTGACAGATCGAGCGGTTGAGCGGTTGAGCGTTGAGCGGTTGAACCGGGGAATGGGGGGAATTCCCTTTCCGTCCCCGGACAGGGCTCCCGCAAAGGAATGGAAGAGGCGGCGGAACAACACATTCGCGCCTTTCCCCGGGGCGAAAAGGTCCCTTCCTGACCGGAGAAGGGGGAATGGTCCGGCCGTTTCGCGGTGACCACGCCGTTGGCGCCCCCTAGGCTTCGGTCCGGGCACGGACCGTACACAGGGTTTACCGTCCACGGGTTCACCGTCCGCAGGGTTCACAGGGGGAGTCCATATGCAGCCGCTGGAAGCGGGCGAACCGCACACCATCGGTGCCTACCGGCTGCTCGGCAGGCTCGGCGCGGGCGGTATGGGCCGGGTCTATCTCGGCCGCAGCGCGGGCGGGCGTACGGTCGCGGTCAAGGTCGTCCACCCCCACTTCGCCCTCGACGAGCAGTTCCGCGCCCGGTTCCGGCGCGAGGTCGAGTCCGCCCGGCGTATCGGCGCCCAGTGGACCGCCCCCGTCCTGGACGCCGACCCGGACGCCCCGGTGCCGTGGGTGGCCACCGGGTACGTCGCCGGGCCGCCGCTCTCGCAGGCGATCACCGAGCACGGCCCGCTGCCCGAGCACGCGGTACGCACCCTGGGCGCGGGTCTCGCCGAGGCCCTCGCCGTCGTCCACGGGCAGGGCATCGTCCACCGCGACGTGAAGCCGTCCAACGTGCTGCTCGCCCTCGACGGGCCCCGCCTCATCGACTTCGGCATCGCCCGGGCCCTCGGCGCGACCGTCTCGCTCACCTCCACCGGGGTCTCCGTCGGCTCTCCCGGCTACATGGCGCCCGAGCAGATCCGGGGCCGGGACGTCTCCGGCGCGGCCGACGTCTTCTCCCTGGGCGCGGTCCTCGCGTACGCGGCGACGGGCGCGGCCCCCTTCCCGGGCGACTCCTCCGCCGTACTCCTCTACAAGGTGGTCCACGAGGAACCCGAACTGGGCGACCTGGAGGGCGAGCTGCGCGAGGCGGTCGAGGGCTGCCTCGCCAAGGACCCGGCGGCCCGCCCCGCCCCGGCCGATCTCGCCCGTGCGCTCGCTCCCGGCGGGGCGGCGGCGATGGTGGCGGGCGGCTGGCTGCCGGGCGGGCTGGTGCGCGAGCTGAGCCGGTCCGCGGTGGCGCTGCTGGACCTGGAACCACAGGACGCGCCGGTGCAGTCGGGGCCGGTGCCGTTCAGCAGCGCGTCGCTGGGGGCGGTGCCGGGGACGGCCGCGCCGGGCCGGGGCGGGCAGTTCGGCCCGCCCGCCCCGGGCCCGCAGGAAGCGCCGTACGGGACGCCGCGCCCGCAGGAAGCGGCGCAGGACGCGGCGCGGGAAGCCCCGTACGGGACACCGCGCCCGCAGGAGGCGACGCAGGACGCGCCGTACAGGACCCCGCATCCGCAGGACGACGCGTACGGCACGCCGCACCCGCAGGACGACGTGTACGGGACCCCGCCGCCGCCCCCGCCGCCGACGCCTCCGCGCGCGAAACCCGCCTCCACCGTGCCTCCGCCCCCCACGCACGCCGGGACCTACCGCCAGGGCGGCGACGGCGCGCACGGCGGGCACGGCACGAGCGGGCTGCCGGGCCGCCGCACCGGCGACCCCCGCCTCTCCCTGACCGTCAGCGCGGAGAACCGGCGGCCCTCCGGGGAACGCCGGAGCCGCCGCGTCAGCTGCACGGTCGCCCTGGCCGTGGCGGGCGCACTCGCGGTCGTCACCTTCGGCGCGGGCCTGCTCGACGGCTTCCTCCCGGGCGGCGCCGCCGACCGGGACAACGGCGCCGCGGCGACGCCGTCGGCCCCCGCCTCCCCGTCCGGCTCCGGGAAGCCGTCGCCCGCCGAGTCCGCCGGCCGGGGCGGGGCTCCGGTCGGCGAGCTGCCGAAGGCGTACGTGGGCACCTGGAAGGGGCCGGTCACCGAGAAGACGACCGGTCAGCCCCACGGCACGCTCACCGCCGTCTTCACCGAGGGGAAACGCGGGGAGCGGGTCGTCCGGATGAGCACGACCATCTCCCAGCTCGGCATCACCGTCACCTGCAACAGCGTCGGCACCCTCGCCTCCGGCACCGCCAAGGAGCTGAACATCCGCGAGGCCACCGACCCGGACCGCCCGAGCACCCCCGGCCTGTGCACCACCACCGAGGCCGACCTGGTCTTCCGCCTCGGTGACGACGGCACCCTGGCCTACCGCTCGAAGGAACGCGCCGCGGGTCTCCCGTACGGCAAGCTCACCCGGTCCGGCGGCTGACGGCGTGAGGGGCTGGCGTAGGCTGGATCGGTCCGAGGAACGTCAATAAAACCGCCGAAAGGTGACAGCCCGGTGACCGAGAAGGCCGACCTTCAGCCCGTCCTCGACCGAGCCGCCGAAGGCGGTCGGATCACGCCGGAGGAGGCGCTCGACCTCTACCGCTCCGCGCCCCTGCACGCGCTGGGCGCCGCCGCCGACGCCGCGCGCCGCCGCCGCTACGCCGGCACGGAGCACATTGCGACGTACATCATCGAGCGCAACATCAACTACACCAACGTGTGTGTGACGGCCTGCAAGTTCTGCGCCTTCTACGCCCCGCCGAAGGACACGGCCAAGGGCTGGACCCGCGACCTCGACGACATCCTGCGCCGCTGCGCGGAGACCGTGGAGCTGGGCGGCACCCAGATCATGTTCCAGGGCGGCCACCACCCGGACTTCGGCGTCGAGTACTACGAGGAGCACTTCTCCGCGATCAAGAAGGCGTACCCGCAGCTGGTCATCCACTCGCTGGGCGCCTCCGAGATCGAGCACATGGCCCGGATCTCGAAGGTCTCCGCCGAGGAGGCCATCAGCCGGATCCACGCCGCCGGGCTCGACTCCTTCGCCGGCGCCGGCGCCGAACTGCTGCCCGCCCGGCCGCGCACCGCCATCGCCCCGCTCAAGGAGTCCGGCGAGCGGTGGCTGGAGATCATGGAGATCGCGCACGGCCTCGGCGTCGAGTCCACCTCCACCATGCTGATGGGCACCGGCGAGACCAACGCCGAGCGCATCGAGCACCTGCGGATGATCCGGGACGTCCAGGACCGTACGGGCGGCTTCCGCGCCTTCATCCCGTACACCTACCAGCCGGAGAACAACAAACTGAAGGGCCAGACGCAGGCCACGCTCTTCGAGTACCTGCGGATGATCGCCATCGCCCGGCTCTTCCTCGACAACGTCGCCCACATCCAGGGCTCCTGGCTGACCACCGGCAAGGAGGTCGGCCAGCTGTCGCTGCACTACGGCGCGGACGACCTCGGCTCGATCATGCTGGAGGAGAACGTCGTCTCCTCGGCCGGGGCCAGGCACCGCTCCAACCGGCTGGAGATCATCGACCTGATCCGCAAGGCGGACCGGGTCCCCGCGCAGCGCGCCACGACGTACGAGCACCTCGTCGTGCACGACGACCCGGCGATGGACCCGGCCGACGAGCGCGTCGTCTCGCACATCTCCTCGACGGCGATCGAGGGCGGCACGGCCCACCCGGAGCTGAAGCTCCTGAACGCCAACTAGGTCCCGGCTTCCCGTGCTGACGATCCACGCCGCGCCCCTGGTCCTCCCGGTGGGCGCGGCGGCCGTCGTGGACGGCGCCGTCGCGGTGGACGGGGAGCGGATCGCGGCCCTCGGCCCGTACGAGGAGGTCGTCGCCGCGTACCCGGCCGCCCGGGTCCGCCGCTGGCCCGGCCTCCTCACGCCCGGCCTGCGCCAGGACCGCGCCCGGGAGCTGCTCACCCGCTGCTACCACCCCGACCCCCGCGAGGCCGACGAGCTGGGCGAACGACCGCTGTGGGGCGAGGAGTTCGAGCGGCTGGCGGCGACGATGGACACGGCCCGGCGGGCCGGGTCCGTCCGGCGCGGGCTCCAGCGGATGCTGCGGCACGGCACGACGCACCTGGCGGGCCCCTTCGACGCGGACGACCCCGCCCTGCGCACGGCCCTCTCCCGGTCGGGCCTGGTCCGGGTCCCGCCGTCGCCCGCGCACCCGGGCCCACCGGACCTGGACCCCTTCGCGGCGGGCGGCGACCTGGCCCGTACGGCGGGCGCCCCGCTGACCACGGGCGGCCGGGCGGACCTCGCGGTCTTCGACGTCCCCGACGAGGCGGCCCTGCGCGCGGGCGGCGCGCGCGCCTGCGTGGCGACGGTCCTCGCGGGACGGCTCGTGCACCGGGCCCGCTGAGGCGGGAGCCGGCCCCTCTGCCCGAGGCGAACCGCCCCCGCGGCGGGGCCTCTCGTAGGCTCGCGGCCATGACTGGATGTGTGCAGGTAACGACCGCGACAGAGACCCGGGAACAGGCGATTGCCCTGGCGGGCGGGGCTGTTCAGCAACGTCTGGCGGCGGGTGCCCAGATCGTGGGGCCCGTCGTCAGCGTCTTCTGGCACCTGGGCCAGTACGGTACCGGTGAGGAGTGGCAAGTCCTCCTCAAAACGACGACGGAGCGCTACGCCGAGCTGGAGGCGCATCTCCTGGAGCGGCATCCCTGGGACAACCCGGAGTTGTGCGCCGTCCCGATCGTCGAGGGTGCCGACCGGTGCCTCGAATGGATCCGGGCTTCGGGCAACCCTTAGGCGACGGTGCCTTCCAGGAGTTCACGCACTGCGGGGAGGGCGGCGTGCGGGCGCAGGCGGTCGATCAGCGGGGTGAGCCGCTGCGCCGGTCGTCGAGATGCGACCCCACGGGCGAGAGCCGCTGCGCGGCTGACGTGCTGCGCGGCCATCTCGACCTCGCCGGCGGTGAAGTAGGCCTGAGCGAGCCAGGACAGGTAGAGGGACTTGTCGCGCGCGTGGTCGTCACTGTAGTGGCCGAGTGCCCGGGTGAGAGCGGGGACGGCGCGGAGAGGTCGCTGAAGCTCCGTCCAGCAGCGGCCGGTCATGATGTCCAGCTCGACGTGGTCGACCCAGGCCGCCCAGTCGGGCTGGGGCTCACCGTCCTGTGTGCTGTCGAGCGCATTGTGGGCCGCCTCCAGCGCGCGCTCCGTGCCTGCGATCTGACCGTCCAGGGCACAGGCCCAGGCGCGACGCTCGTGGAGCAGCGCGCGGACGGTGGACGGGGTGCGGGCCGTGATCGTGGCGCAGGAGGCTTCTGCGACGCTGACGGCGGCCTGTCGGTCGTCGGGCCCGATCTTGTAGGCAAGAAATGCGAGCGCGTTGCCGTAGAGGTCCGAGTCCTGGGCTTCGCGCGCGAGGGCGCGGCTCTCCTGGTACAGGTCCACCGCTTCCCGGGTACGCCCGCTGTCGAATGCGGACCATCCCGCCTGCTGGGCCTGCTCGGAGAGCAGCGCCGTCGCTCTCTGGCGGGCGTCATCGGTGAAGACGGCCGCCCGCAGGAGGGATTTGGTGCGCTGGACCTCTGCGAGGTACACCCGACAGGTGTCCCCGCCGCCGAGGTAGATGTCGAGGCGCCGGAGGCGGGCTGCCCGCGCGCGCAGTTCCTCGACGTAGGCCGGGGTGATCCTGCTCGGTGGGTCCGGAGTGTGAAGGGCGGGGAGCGCGGCGGCGAGGCCGGCAGAGGTTGCGGCCTTGAGTATGGTTCGACGTCGCACGTGTGATCCGATCTCTTCACTGGAATGACCAGGAGAGTCCGCCTCCCAGGGGCGGGGAGCCAGACCGAGCACGTGCCCCGGGACGCGTAAGGCGTCGGCGATCTGGACGATCTTCTCGAAGGTCGTGATGCGCCCGCGGCCCTTGGCGAGCTCCCCCACGCGATTCGGCTTGATGTCGCACTCCGTGGCGATCTTGGAATACGAGATGCCCGCGTGCTCGCGCGCGAGACGGAACACCACCCCGAAGTCATGACGCACCAGCGCGCGGTGGATGTCGTCCTGGTCGATGAGGTCGGGCGGTAGAGCTGTCGGTGGCCGGTAGGTCATGCGGCTCTCCTGCCTGCTCGCCCCACTGTGCACCGGGGGCACCCACGGGGTGTACCCATCATGGGTACACCCGCGATGGGCAGGCGGGGCACTCGCAGGAACGGGACTCTCGGACGTCAGGCCCCGTGAGTGGTGACATCCGCCGGCCCGGGGTGTCGGCCGACCAGGAGTCGCCGTGCGTGAGAGTGCTCGTTTCCGTATCGCGGAGGCGACCTGACACCGGGCGCCACGCCCCCAACAGGCCCCCGCACTCAGGTTGGCCGGGGCGCGGGCTCCACCGCACCACTCGACGATCGACGGAGGACAGGATGACCATCGCAGCTCAGCCGCCCGCCCTCGCCCGTATCAGCGATCCGGAACAGATTCTCAACGCCCTGGCGCCGTACATCGAACACCTCACAGTGAACGTCCTGGACGGCGGCCTCCTGTGGGAGCGGGAGATCGCTCTGCTCCTCCGGGACAACACCATGGTCCGGAACATGGCGGAGCGGATCCTCGGTCAGGCCGTGGCGTACGTCGTGTGCGCCATGGAGAACCCGGATGTCCATCTCGGTGTGGGGAAGCTCGTCGACATCGGTGTGCATCAGCTCATCCTCGACACCCCGGTCTACTGGGCGCTGTGCAAGGTCCACAACGCCGGGGCGTACAAGCATCACGCGCCGTTCGTCGCGCGTCGGTCCGACGGTCTGTGCCTGCGTACCGCGGACTTCCTGGCGGCTGACGGCTGGAATGTCGACGCTGAGCTCTGGGAGATCGACGGGGCGAACTGCTCCCCGTGCGACAGCAAGGTTCCCGACAGCCACTGACCCGGGGTTCCGGCCCCCTACGCTGGCCCCTGTTCTCCTCCCGCGCGGAGCGCAGGGGCCTTCCCGTTCAGCTTCGAGAGAGGCACTGTGCCCGTACGACACGACATCGCAGCCGAGACCGAGCTGTGGGACACCTACGCAGGCAGCGCGTTCAAGGACGACATGGAACCGGTCTTCTGCTGGACGCAGTACACCGGTCACGGTCCTGGTCCGGAGCTCCTCGGCGATCCGGCATCGGTGCTGGAGGTCGGTTGCGGTACCGGCCGGGCGCTCGCCCTCCTCGCCGGGCGCGGGATCAAGGCGACGGGCATCGACCTGTCTCCGGTCATGGTGAGGAAGGTGACGGAGCGGTGGGCCGGTACGGGGGCCGACTTCGTCCGCGGTGAGGTGCTGGAGACGCTCGCGGCCGACGAGGCGACCTACGACGCCGTCTACTCGATCTTCGGTGCCGTCTGGTTCACCGACCCGGCGCGGCTGCTCCCGCTCGTCGCGTCGCGGCTGCGGCCGGGCGGGGTGTTCGCGTTCTCCCATCCTCCGGCGATTCCCGGGGCGTACGGGCCGCAGGGCATGTACAAGGGCGGGTTCGCGGGGAAGGCGATGTACACGTACCGGTACAGCTACACCCCGCGCCGATGGGCCGGGCTCCTCGAACGGGCGGGCTTCCGTGACATCGACGCTCGCGTCCTCGACGCCCCGCGGGCCGGGCACATCGGAACGCTCCTGGTGACCGCCCGCCGCTGATCCGGCGCCCGGCTCGGCTGGAGGCCCGGCAGGTGTCTGCCGGGCCTGTCGCCGTATTCGGTGCCTCCGAAGGTCAATAGGGCCAGCGCAAGGCAGAAGGGGGTGACGGTCCCGGGCCGCCCCCGAGGCCGAGCCGGCACCCTACGGGAAGGTCACGGCACCTTCGGCCCGCCCAGGTAGCGCCCCTTCGTGTCGTACGGCCAGGCGTTGGCGACGCAGCCCTTCAGCCCGTCGATCTGCTGCATCATCGCGGGAGCGGGGCGTCCCTTCCCCGGGCAGGTCTCGTGGCCGCGTCCCAGCCAGTGGCCGACCTCGTGGTTGACGATCAGCGCCCGGTACTCCGCCACGGGCCCGTCGAACTGCGGGGAACCGAGCTGCCAGCGCTTCAGGTTGACCATCACCTTCTCGCCGCCCCGGCAGTTGACCTCGCCACGCGTCCGCAGGCCGTACTCGCCGCAGATCCGGTCCGTGGTCGCCGGGGTGGCGATCTTGATCACGAGTCCGGCCGGGCCGTCGGCGACCTGACGGAACGACTGTTCCCCGCCGTGGCTCCACCCGCGCGGGTGGGCGAGGACGGCGGCTATCTCCTCGGCGGCCCGGTCGGGGTCGACGCCGCTGCCGTCCTCCACCTCGACCCGGTAGGCGCTGCCCCTGCCCTTCGCGTCGACCCCCGCGCGGGCCACGGTGAACGTGCCGGGGCCCGAGGCGGGGATGTCCTCGGCCCGGACGGCGTCATCCTTCGTGTCCTTGGCCGAGGCGGAGGGCGTCGGGGACGGTGGGGGAGTGGACGGCGGAGGGTCCTCCAGCGGTTGTGCCGCGTTGTCCGGTCCGCCCGCCGGGGCCGTACGGGACGGGCCCGGCGCCGCCGTGTCCGCCGGGCCGCCCCCGTCCTGCCAGGGGCGGCCGACCAGCAGGGCCGCGCCCGCCACGACCACGAGGGCCAGCACGGCGAGTGAGGCCGCCCGGCGCCGGTCGCGGCGTCTGCGGCGTACCCGGGAGCGGGCCGCCGACCGCGAGCGGCCCGGCGCGGGCCCCGGGGCCCGGGGCGGCGGCACGCGCAGCCGGAACGTGTCCTCGTCGCGGTCCGGTTGCCCGTTCGCGCGCGGCAGGGTGCCCGTGGGGCGGCGGCGCGTCACGAGGCGGCCCCGCTCCGCTCCACCGGTTTCTCGTCGGCGTACGCGATCAGCTCCCGGAACAGCGGGCTCTGGGCGACCCGGACCAGGTCGCCGGCGGTGACGCGAGCGCCGCCCGCCCCGGACGGCGTGGGCGAGACGGACAGGGCCACCGCGCTGCGGCCGTACCGGTACTGGAGGGAGACCTCCGTGCCCGTGCGGCCCTCGGCGGGCTGCCGGTGGACCCGGGCGGGCGTGCCGTCGTCCAGGGTGAGGCCCTCGCAGGTCAGCCCCTTCGCCGGGACGTCGCGGCAGGCGGGCGCCGCGCCCCCCGGCTCCGGGCGCACCGACAGGCGGACGGCGTGCACGACGGAGCCGCGCCGCCCCTGGTAGCTCCGCGCGTCGTCGCCGACCGGCAGGACAGTCCCGATCCACGCGGGCAGCAGGGCGTCCAGGGCCCCGGCCACCTGCTGCCGGAAGTCCTGCAGCCGCTGGGCCGCCTCGGGGCCGGGGCCGGACGGGACGGACGCGGAGGGCGTGGCGGGCGTGGCGAAGGGGGGAGCCGGGGGCACGGGCGCGGTGCCCGTCGGCACGGGGGTGGACGTGGGGCTCGGCATGTCGGGGCGTGGCTCCGTACGTTGGGGGGACGGGGTGGGTGTGTGCGGGGAGACGGACGGGCCGGCGGGCGTGGCGGGGCCCGCGTCGGGCCCGGCCCACAGCCAGGGGCCGAGCACCGCGAGGCCCAGGGTCACTGCGGTGACCGCGACGAAGGTGCCCGCAACCGCGAACGCCCGGGTCCTGGCCCGCCGCCGGCGGCCCTCCCGTACGGCGTCGGGCACCAGATCGGGCTGGAGCGACAACGGGCCGGCGGTACGGTGCAGGGCGTCCCGGAACAGCTCTTCGTCGTGGCTGCGGGGCGGCAGGTGCTCGTGCGGTTCAGGGGTCATGACCGGCCCTCAGCTTCCGGTGGAGTAGAGCTGGACGTCGCCCATCCGGGCGCGCAGTCGGACGAGCGAACGCGAGCACTGGCTCTTCACCGTGGACTCGCTGCACCGCAGCAGCGAGGCCACGGTCTCCACGCTCAGGTCGTCCCAGTAGCGCAGGACGACCATCGCCCGGGCCCGGGGCGGCAGTTCGGCGAGCAGGGCGAGCAGCGTGACCCGGAGATCGGCGCCCGGCGCGGGATTGGGGTGCGGGCGGGGGGCGTTGCGGTTGTGGGCGAGCAGATCGCGCACGGTGCGGCGGCGCTCGGCCACGAAGGTCCGGACGAGCACGGTCTTGGCGTAGGCGTCGAGGTTGTCCGCCCGGCTCGCCCTCCGCCAGTGCTGGAACAGCTTGGCGAGCGTCGTCTGCGTCAGGTCTTGCGCGCCCTCGACGTCTCCGCACAGCAGGTAGGCCGTCCGGTACAGCCGGCGCTGCCCGGCCCTGGCGTACGCCTCGAACGCGGCGACCTCGCCGTCGGCCATGGCGGGCTCAGCCCCTGCCGGCATCCGCCCTCCCCTCTCCTCGCGCTTCCGTGCTCCCCCGGAGTCCGCCCCGGGGCGGACTCCCACCCCTTACAGAGCACCCGGGCGCCGAAAAGGTTGAAGAGAAGTGAAGATCAGTTCGAGGGCGGTGCGGGACCGGGAGACCGCCCCCGCCGATTCCCGTGGCCGGGCTGCTTGAATGGAGGGGTGACCCGAGCCTCCCTGGAAAAGCAGCCGCACGAAGTCGCCTCGATGTTCGACGGTGTGGCGGCCAACTACGACCTCACCAACGACGTGATCTCGCTCGGCCAGGCCCGGCTGTGGCGCAAGGCGGTCGCCCGGGCGGTCGACGCCCGCCCCGCGCAGAAGATCCTGGACCTGGCGGCCGGTACGGCGACCTCCTCGCAGCCCTTCGTGCGGGCGGGCGCCTACGTCGTGCCGTGCGACTTCTCGCTCGGCATGCTCAGGGTCGGCAAGGAGCGCCACCCCTGGATGCCGTTCACCGCGGGCGACGGCATGAGGCTGCCGTTCAAGGACGGCACGTTCGACACCGTCACGATCTCCTTCGGGCTGCGCAACATCCAGGACACCGAGGTCGCGCTGCGCGAGCTGTACCGGGTGACGAAGCCCGGCGGACGCGTCGTGATCTGCGAGTTCTCCCAGCCGACCTGGACCCCGTTCCGCACGGTCTACACGGAGTACCTGATGCGGGCGATCCCGCCGGCCGCCCGCGCGGTGTCCTCCAACCCGGACGCCTACGTCTACCTCGCCGAGTCGATCCGGGACTGGCCCGACCAGCCCGCCCTCGCCGCACTGCTCCAGAAGGCGGGCTGGTCGAACGTGGCGTGGCGCAACCTGACCGGCGGCGTGGTGGCCCTGCACCGGGCCACCCGCGCCTGACGCTGCCGTAACGGCCCGGGGGTCAGAGCTCCAGCCGGAAGCAGTACGCCTCCTGCCCGCGCGGCGTGGCGTACGACTCGGCCCGCCGCATCCCGAGCCGTTCCGCGACCGCCGCCGACCGGGCGTTACGGGAGTGGATCATCGCGACGACCTCGCCCACCCCGGCCGCCCGCAGCCGCTCCAGGGTGGTGCGGGCCGCGGTGGTGGCGTACCCCCGCCCCCACGCCGGGCGCCCCAGCCGCCAGCCGATCTCGGTCGCGCCGACCGGCCCGTAGTGCGTGTGCGGCCACGGCTGCGCCCCGGTGAAGCCGAGGACGGTGTCCTCCTCGTCCGTGACGGTCCACAGGCAGTAGCCCAGCTCCGCGTCGTGCCGCCGCTGGCGGGCGGTGAGCTCCTCGTACGCGGACAGCTCCGCGCTCCGCCCGCCGAAGAACTCCATCACACCCGGGTCGTCGAAGACGCGGTGCCAGGACAGGGCGTCCTCGTCGGTCGGAACACGGAGATGGACGGCGGGGGCCGAAGCAGGCGGGGTGACGGGTGCTGTCGACATGAGGGAGCCCTTCGGAGGGTCGGTTCGCAGGCCCCCATAGACTGCACGGGTCATGTGCCGCGCGGCACGCGAATTCGAGTCTTCGGGAGATCCGACCGTGACCGAGCCCCTCTCCGAGCACAGCGCGGACGTGATCGTCGTCGGAGCGGGCCCAGCCGGCTCCACGACCGCCTACTACCTCGCCAAGGCCGGACTCGACGTCCTGCTCCTGGAGAAGACCGCCTTCCCCCGGGAGAAGGTCTGCGGCGACGGGCTCACGCCCCGCGCCACGAAGCAACTCGTCTCCATGGGGATCGACATCTCCGAGGAGGCGGGCTGGCTGCGCAACAAGGGCCTGCGCATCATCGGCGGCGGCGTACGGCTCCAGCTGGACTGGCCGGACCTCGCCTCCTACCCGGACTACGGTCTGGTCCGCAAGCGTGACGACTTCGACGAGCAACTGGCCCGGCAGGCGCAGAAGGCCGGCGCCCGGCTGTACGAGCGCTGCAACGTGGGCGCGCCCATCAGGGACGAGCGCACCGGCCGCATCACCGGCGTCGAGGCGAAGATCGGCGAGGAGAAGACCCCGGTCACCTTCCACGCCCCGCTCGTCGTCGCCGCCGACGGCAACTCCACCCGGCTGTCCCTGGCGATGGGCCTGCACCGCGACGAGAAGCGCCCGATGGGCGTCGCCGTGCGGACCTACTTCACCTCGCCCCGCCACGACGACGACTACCTGGAGTCCTGGCTGGAGCTGTGGGACAAGCGCGGCGCCGAGGACCGCCTGCTGCCCGGCTACGGCTGGATCTTCGGCATGGGCGACGGCACCTCCAACGTGGGCCTCGGCATCCTCAACTCCTCCTCCGCCTTCAAGGAGCTGGACTGGCGCGAGGTCCTCAAGGCCTGGTGCGCCTCGATGCCGGAGGACTGGGGCTACACCCCGGACAACATGACGATGCCGATCCGCGGCGCGGCCCTCCCGATGGCCTTCAACCGCCAGCCGCACTACACCAAGGGCCTCCTCCTCGTCGGCGACGCGGGCGGCATGGTCAACCCGTTCAACGGCGAAGGCATCGCGTACGCCATGGAGTCGGGCCAGATCGCGGCCGACGTCATCGTCCAGGCCCACGCCCGCGCCACCCCCGCCCAGCGCGAACTGGCCCTGAACAACTACCCGAAGGTGCTCAAGGAGACCTACGGCGGCTACTACACGATGGGCCGCGCCTTCGTGAAGCTGATCGGCAACCCGAAGATCATGAAGCTCGCCACCCAGCGCGGCCTGACCCACCCGCTGCTGATGAAGTTCACCCTGAAGATGCTGGCCAACCTGACCGACCCGCAGGGCGGCGACGCGATGGACCGCATCATCAACGGCCTGTCGAAGGTGGCCCCGAAGGCCTGACGAGGCCGTCCGGGACGTGCCCCGGTGCGGTCGGGCGGCTCCGCTCCGCCCACCGCACCGCCGGGCCCATGCCCAGGCCCGCCGCGAGGAACAGCACCCCGAGCAGCAGCCAGCCGGGGACACCCCAGGAGAGGATCAGCGCGGTCAGCACCAGGGGCCCGAGCATCCTCGCCACGGGGACCCCCGCCCCGAAGAGGCCCTGGTACTGCCCCTGCCGCCCCGCCGGGGCCAGCTCGAAGCTGATCTGCCAGGCCCCCGCCGACTGCCGCATCTCGCCCCACACCTGAAGCCCGGCGGCGAGCAGCAGGACCGCGAACAGCGCCCACAGCGGCGCGTCGAGCGCGGTGCACGCGAAGGCCGCGCAGGAGGACAGCATCAAGGCCCCGCCGCTCCGCACGGTGCGTACGGCGCTCGGCAGATCACGTACGACGGACGCCGCGCGGACCTGGAAGAGCATCACGGCACCGGTGTTGAGCACCAGGAGCGCCGAAACGGTCCAGCCGGGGGCGGCGGTGCGTCCGGCGATCCAGAGCGGGATGGCCAGGCTGATCAGCGGCATCCGGAGCAGCATGATCATGTTGAGGAGGGCGACGAGCGCGTACGGCCGGTCCCGCAGGACGCTCGGACCGGTGCCGCGCTCCGGTGCGCTCCGGCCGGCGCGAGCCGGCTCCGGAAGGCGCGCGAGGAGCAGCGCGCACCCCACGAACGCGGCGGCGTCCAGGGCCAGGGCGGCGAGATAGGCGCCGGCCGTACCGACATGCAGGGCCACTCCGCCGAGAGCCGCCCCCAGCGCCAGGCCCGCGTTGAGGGCCGACTGGAGACGGGCGAGCACGGCTGTCCGCCCGTCCCGGTCCACGAGCCCGGCCAGCAGCGACTGCCGGGCGGCGGCGAGCCCGCACTGCGCGGTCGCGTAGGCGCAGGCCGCCAGGACGAACGGGAGAAAGGACCGCACCGCGAGGAAGGCGGTCACGGAGACCGCCGTGGCGAGGGCCAGCCCGATGGCCGTCCGCCGCGGCCCGTGACGGTCGGCGAGGTGTCCGATCGGCACCCCGGCGACCGCTCCCACGCCCCACGCGACCGTCAGACCAAGCCCGATCTCCGCGGCCGAGAGGCCGACCACCTGCGAGAAGTACAGTGCGGAGCAGACGTAATAGGCTCCGTCGCCCGTTGAGTTGACCAACTGGGCCAGGGCCAGACCGCGCGCCGGACCGGCGGCGGGAGCCCTTCGCGCGGACACGACCACCCCGTTCCGCACAGCCTTGTTCCGCCCCGCCCCGTTCGGCCTCATCCTGTTCCGCCCCGTCCCGTCCCGGCCCGTCCCGCTCCGGCCCGACCGGAGGCCCGGCGTGGGCAGCCATCTGCGTTCGGCTTCGAATCTAGGGGAGCCAATGGCCCTGACCGTGGGCCATTGGGAAGCTCTGTGACTGGGCCAATGAAGGCGCCGGGCAGGGCGGGGGCCGGGGCGGGCCGCCGTGTGTCAGGCGGTGCGGGGAGGTGCCTCGGCGGACGCCGCTCCGCGCGTGCGCTCGTAGTGGCGGGCCACCCGGGCCCGGTTGCCGCAGGACGGCTTGCACCACTCCTGCCGCCCGTGGCCGCTGACGAAATACCGTACGCAGCGCGGCGCGTGGCAGGCCCGCAGCCGCTCGCGCTGCGGCCCGCTCAGGAAGTCGACGGCATCGCGCGCCAGTGCCGCGACCAGTCGTACGCCCGGATCGTCCTCGGCCGACAACAGGACGGCCGCCGGGGGACCTTCGGCGGGCCAGTGCAGCTGGGGGGCCACGGGCTCCCGGGCGGCGGCCGCGTTGAGGAGGGCCAGGGCCTCGTCGGCGGGCATCAGGCGGTGGGCGTCGGCCGGGCTGGGCGGGGCCGGGCTGACCACCCGCGCGAACAGGGCCCGTACGGCCCGCCGTACGCCGACGACCGCCTCCCTGAGCTGCTCGTCGACGCCGGGCTCCGTGGTGGCTCCGGGTTCTCCGGCCGGAGTCAGGGAGTCCAGCAGTCCGGCCTGACGGCGGATCCACCGGGCCGCCCCCTCGACCGTGTCGAGGTCGTCGAGGACGCCGCCGGCCCCGTCGTGGCGGATGGTGCCTGCCAGTTCCATGACGGGCCGCTCGGTCACCGGCCGCTCCCCTCGCGCCTCTTGAACGTCTGCGCTCCCCACCCTAGAGTCCTAATGGAAGAATGAGAATAAGCGTTAGGCGGGGGAGGGGTTGCTCATGTTGCTCGCCCAGATCAGCGATCTGCACCTGGACGGCGGCGAACGCGCGACACGGCGGGCGGTCCGCGTCATGGACCATCTGCGGGCCCTGCCCCGCCCCGTCGACGCGCTGCTGGTCACCGGGGACATCGCCGACCACGCGACCGAGGCCGAGTACGAGGAGGCGGTACGCCTGCTCGACGCGCCGTTCCCCGTCCTCGCCTGCCCGGGCAACCACGACGCCCGCCCCGCCTACCGCAAGGCGTTCCTCGGCGAGGCCCCGGACACCGCGCCCGTCAACCGGGTCCACCACATCGCCGGAACCGCCATCCTGATGTGCGACTCCACGATCCCCGGCCGCGACGAGGGGCGCCTCGACACCGAGACCCTGGCCTGGATCGACGCCACGCTCGCCGGGCTGCCCGACGGCGTCCCCGCGCTGATCGCCTTCCACCAGCCGCCCGTCGAACTCCACCACCCGCTGCCGGACGCCGGGATGCTCCAGGAGCCCGAGCGGCTCGCCGCCCTGCTCGCCGCCCACCCGCGGGTCGTCGCCGTCCTCACCGGGCACGCCCACACGGCCGCCGCCTCGGTCTTCGGCGGCCGCCCCCTGATCGTCGGACCCGCCGTCACCTGGACCCTGCGCCTGCCCTGGGAGGGCGACCGCCCGGCGGACCGGGACCAGCCGCCGGGCCTGGCGTTCCACGTCCTGGGCGAGGACCGCCGGCTGACCACGCACTTCCGTGTCGTCCTCTGAGCCCCCCGGATCCCGGCGCCCCGATCACCCGGGGAGTTAATCCTCAACTCCCCAGGTGATCGTGTGCGATGATTTGCGCGCCCCCCGGTCGTCGGCAGTCCGGACCGGCCGGCACCCGCCCCCGCCCGTAGCGGCGGCACGCGGCGCGCGCCGCTCTTCTTGACGCACGCTCACACCGAACGCAGGCCAGCGGGGTACGGAACAAGCCGATACAGCGCTGCTCGACCCCAAGGACAGACAGCCATGACCACCGCCTCCCTGCCCCGGAACTCCGAACGTCCGGAATCGGCCGCCGCCACGCCCCAGCACCACGGCCTCTTCCTGGAGCCCCGCTTCGCCGTGGACCCGACCGCGACGGACGACGACGAGGACTTCGACGCCCCGTACGACGCGCCGCCCGCGCCCACCACCTCGGCCAGGGAGCCGGAGCGGACCAACCGCCGCCCCCGCCGCCGCTGATCCCGACGACGGCCCCCGGCCCGTAAAACCGCTGGAGGCCGCGCCGCCCGGACGGTAGCCTCATCTCATGGCCGGCCCCGAGTCCGACAGACTCCGGCCACCGGTGCGCCGGTGGCCGTGTTCGTGCTGAGCGTCGCCGGCTGACCCCACGGGTCACCGGCCCCCTTCACCACGGCCGCACGCCCCCTCGGCTCACCGCGGGTTCGGGCCGTTCCCTCTCGCGCACGCGCTGAAGCACCGCCGTACGCGAGGTTCGTGCCACCGGCCGATTGTCACCGCCGGGCACCTCTCCGTGCCACCGGCCGATCACCGCCGGGCACTTCTCCGCGCCGCCCCGCCGGGCCACCGGCGGACGTCCGCGCGGCCCGCATCCCCGCACCCGGTCTGTCTGTCCACCCGACGGTTCCGTCCAAGGGGCTACTCACCCATGCCAATCGCCGTCTACGTCCTCGGGCTCGCTGTCTTCGCCCAGGGCACCTCCGAATTCATGCTGTCCGGGCTCGTCTCCGGCATCGCCGCCGACCTCGACGTCTCCCTCTCCGCCGCCGGCCTCCTCACCTCCGCCTTCGCCGTCGGGATGGTCGTCGGCGCACCCCTGATGGCGCTCTTCAGCCGCACCTGGCCCCGCCGACGCGCCCTGCTCCTCTTCCTCGCGGTCTTCGTCGCCGTCCACGTCGTCGGCGCTCTCACCCCGAGTTACGGGGTTCTCCTCGCGACCCGCTTCGTCGGGGCCCTCGCCAACGCGGGCTTCTGGGCGGTCGCGCTGACCACGGCCGTCTCGATGGTCCCGGACCGGCTGAAGGGCCGGGCCACCGCCGTGGTGGTCGGCGGCGTGACGATCGCCTGCGTGGTGGGCGTACCGGCCGGTGCGGTGATGGGGGAGCGGTGGGGGTGGCGGTCGGCCTTCTGGGCGGTCGCGATCGTCTCGCTGCCCGCCGTCCTCGCGGTCCTGCGCTCCATCCCGGGCGGCCGGGGTACGGACCCGGCCGCCGCACCCGTACCCGTACGGCACGAACTGCGGGCGCTGACCGGGCCCCGGCTGCGGCCGGTCCTGCTCACGATGGCGCTGGTGCAGGGGGCGACCTTCTGCACGTTCTCCTACCTGGAGCCGCTCCTCACCCGGGAGACGGGGCTGGGCGCGGGGTGGGTGCCGGTGGCCCTGGCGCTCTTCGGGGCGGGCTCCTTCGCCGGGGTCACGGTGGCGGGCCGGTTCGCCGACGCCCGCCCGGTCGCCGTCGTCGCCACGGGCATGACGGCCCTCGCCCTCGGCTGGGCGGCCCTCGCCCTGGCGGCGGGCCGCCCGGCGCTCGCCCTGGCGCTGATCCCGCTCCTCGGCATGCTCGCCTTCGGTACGGGCACCGCTCTGATCACCCGGGTCCTGGGCCTGGCGTCCGGGGCCCCGACGCTGGCCGGGGCCTTCTCGACGACTGCGTTCAACCTGGGGGCGACGGTGGGCCCGTGGGCGGGCGGCCTGGCCCTGGACGCCGGGTTCGGCTACCGGGCGCCGGTCTGGGTGAGCGCCCTGCTGATGGCGGCGGCCCTGCTCGTCGCCGCGACGACGGCGAAGGGCCGCCGCCCCCGAGCGGGGGAGCGGCGGCCCTCAGCGGCTGTCCGGTGACCCCGGACGCCGGTGCGTCAGAGAACGCGGACCGCGCCGGTCGGCCGGTCGTAGTCCATGGAGCGCTGCACCGTACCGGTGCTGGAGTTCTGCGCACCGACGAACTGGCCGCCGCCGACGTAGATCGCGACGTGGTAGGCGCTGCCCGCGCTGCCCCAGTAGAGGATGTCGCCGGGCTGGAGGTTGTTCAGGGAGACCTGGGTGCCGAAGGTCGACTGGGACTGCGAGACGCGCGGCAGGTCGATGCCCGCCGTGCGGTACGCGGCCTGGACCAGACCCGAGCAGTCCCACGCGTTGGGGCCGGTGCCGCCGGACACGTACGCGTCACCGACCTGGGCCTTGGCGAACGCCACGATGGAGGCGGCGGAGCCGCTCACGTTCGAGGAGGAGGGGGCGGAGGCCGAGCTGCCCGAGGAGTCCGAGGAGTTCGAGGAACCGGAGGAAGCGCTGAGCGTCGTGCGCTCGGAGGTCCGGGAGGCGCGCTCGGCGCGCTCCTTGGCCTCGGCCTCGGCCTTCGCCTTGGCGGCGGCTTCGGCCTTCTTCTCGGCCTCGGCCTTGCGGACGGCCTCGGCGTGGGCCTTCTTGGCCGTCTTCGCGGCCTTCTCGGCCGCGGCGTCCTCGTAGGCCCGCGTCTCCAGGTCGAGGGCGACCTGCTGCGTGGCCTGAGCGGAGGCGGCCACAGCGGTGGAGAAGCCGGACGTGATCGTGGGCATCTCGATCGTCTGGGTCACCGGCTCGGCCTGGGCCGGACCGGCGGCACCCGCGACCGCGATGGTGCTGAGGACGCCACCGGCAACTCCGGCTCGCAGCGCCGACTTCGAGGCGCTCTGACGGGGCTTCCGGTGGCTGGGTATGTGAGCGGTGTGGGACATGGGTACTAGCGCTATCAGGGCTGTAGGGGTCCCATCAAGAAACGTGTGTTGCGACACAGTTACGTTCGGAATCTGTGAATCCGCTTTCCGGGCGCCTTTATTGACGCCGTAACGGGCAAATCGGGCAGCCGTCATCAGGCCCGTGATCACTGCCTTTCGGCAATACGCCCGAATTGCCCGTCGCTTACCATCCGTTCACACCGATGGCCAAGCCCGGTTTTCCGGGGCGCCGTGCCGTGTGGCGCAGGTCACGGCGTGAGGTCGCCGGGGCGGGCAACCCTCGCGGCCGTGTTCCGCGTGGCCGCCCGCGGTCGCCCCGTCGGCGGAAGTGGCGGCTCCGCTCGCGTGCCGGGCGGCCGGCCGGGCGGGGCGGTCTTCGGGTGGAGGGGGCGGACGGGCGGCCTCCGGGTGCGCGATCCGGAACTTCGTGAATGCGTGCACATGTCCCCATCGGTCCTCGCCACCCCCGTCCGGGTTGGCCGCAGGCCTCGGCCGACGCCCATATCACCTCACGGCAGTCCATCGCCAATTTGCTTGTAGGGGCTGTCGATTGATAGCGCAGCACGCCTTTGACCAGCGGTAACACCGGTGAATGTCACGTCTCGTGATCACTCGGCCGCTTCGCGTACGAAGATCACCGCTGATACGACTTCATGATCGTTCGTCAGGTGGTGGAGATCACAAAGCCGTTGTCGTACCCCGTGTCGCAGATCACAGGGGGGCGGGCATAGGATGCGGGGCAGTCGGGCTTGTGAACTGCCTCACATGTGCACGATCTTGGTGAGGTGGCGAGCCGGTCGCCCGATGCGGTCCACAGGTCAAGGACGACTGGAAGGAGCGAGGAGCGTGAATGCCTACGCGCCCATCCTCGTGCTCGGCGCCCTCGGGGCAGGGTTTGCGATCTTCTCCGTGGTCATGGCCACGCTTATCGGCCCCAAGCGGTACAACCGGGCAAAGCTCGAAGCGTACGAGTGCGGTATCGAACCCACCCCGACTCCCGCCGGAGGCGGCCGCTTCCCGATCAAGTACTACCTGACGGCGATGCTTTTCATCGTCTTCGACATCGAGATCGTCTTCCTCTATCCCTGGGCGGTCTCCTTCGACGCCCTCGGGATCTTCGGGCTCGTGGAGATGCTGCTCTTCGTGCTCACCGTCTTCGTCGCCTACGCGTATGTGTGGCGTCGGGGCGGCCTGGAATGGGACTGAGGGGCTGAGGGGCACACCATGGGACTCGAAGAGAAACTGCCGAGCGGCTTCGTTCTGACCACGGTCGAGCAGGCCGCGGGCTGGGTGCGGAAGTCGTCCGTCTTCCCGGCCACGTTCGGACTGGCCTGCTGCGCCATCGAGATGATGACGACCGGCGCGGGCCGCTACGACCTGGCCCGGTTCGGGATGGAGGTCTTCCGCGGATCGCCGCGACAGGCTGACCTGATGATCGTCGCGGGGCGGGTGAGCCAGAAGATGGCGCCCGTCCTGCGGCAGGTCTACGACCAGATGCCGAATCCCAAGTGGGTCATCTCCATGGGAGTTTGTGCGTCATCGGGTGGGATGTTCAACAATTACGCCATTGTGCAGGGTGTTGATCACATTGTCCCGGTCGATATCTATCTGCCGGGTTGTCCGCCGCGCCCCGAGATGCTGCTGGACGCCATCCTCAAGCTCCACCAGAAGATCCAGGACGGGAAACTCGGGGTCAACGCGGAGGAGGCCGCCCGCGAGGCGGAGGAAGCGGCCCTCAAGGCACTGCCCCTGATCGAGATGAAGGGGCTGCTGCGGTGACCGAGAACTCCGACGCGAACGGCGAGCGGAACGGCGACGCCGTACCCGCCCCGCGCGACACCGGCGGCGAGGTCATCCGCGTCCGCAAGGGCATGTTCGGCGCGAACAACGGCGGCGACACCTCCGGCTACGGCGGCCTCATCCGCACCGTCACCCTTCCGGGAGCCGCCTCCCGGCCGTACGGCGGCTGGTTCGACGAGGTGGCCGACGAGCTCGAAGGGGCCCTGGAGGAACAGGACCTGCTCCCCTCCCACGCCATCGAGAAGACGGTCGTCGACCGCGACGAGCTGACCTTCCACATCGCCCGCGAGCACCTGGTCCAGGTCGCCCGCACCCTGCGCGACGACCCCGCGCTGCGCTTCGAACTCTGTACGGGCGTGAGCGGCGTCCACTTCCTGGGCGACAAGGGCCGCGAGCTGCACGCCGTCTACCACCTGCGCTCCCTCACCCACGGCCGGCTGATCCGGCTGGAGGTGTCCGCCCCGGACAGCGACCCGCACATCCCGTCGCTCGTCGAGGTCTACCCGACCAACGACTGGCACGAGCGCGAGGCCTACGACTTCTTCGGGCTCGTCTTCGACGGGCACCCGGCCCTGACCCGGATCATGATGCCGGACGACTGGCAGGGCTTCCCGCAGCGCAAGGACTACCCCCTCGGCGGCATCGCCGTCGAGTACAAGGGCGCCCAGATCCCGGCTCCGGACCAGCGGAGGTCGTACTCCTGATGACCACTCCCCACGCGACACCCCGTGCCACGACCGAGGGGACTGTATATACAGTCACCGGCGGCGACTGGGACGAGGTCGTCGAATCCGCGGTGAAGTCCGACGACGAGCGCATCATCGTCAACATGGGCCCCCAGCACCCGTCCACGCACGGCGTGCTGCGCCTCATCCTGGAGATCGACGGCGAGACCGTCACCGAGGCCCGCTGCGGCATCGGCTACCTCCACACCGGCATCGAGAAGAACCTCGAATTCCGCAACTGGACGCAGGGCACCACCTACGTCACGCGGATGGACTACCTGACGCCGTTCTTCAACGAGACGGCGTACTGCCTGGGCGTCGAGAAGCTCCTCGGCATCGAGGACCAGATCCCCGACCGGGCCACCGTCCTGCGCGTCCTGCTGATGGAGCTCAACCGGCTCGCCTCGCACCTGGTGTGCATCGCCACCGGCGGCATGGAGCTGGGCGCGACCACGATCATGATCTACGGCTTCCGCGATCGTGAACTGGTTCTCGACCTCTTCGAGCTCTTCACCGGCCTGCGGATGAACCACGCGTTCGTCCGGCCCGGCGGCCTCGCCCAGGACCTGCCCCCGGGCGCGGTCGACCAGCTGCGCGAGTTCATCAAGACCATGAAGAAGAACCTGCCGGAGTACGACAAGCTCGCCACCGGCAACCCCATCTTCAAGGCCCGGATGAAGGACGTCGGCTACCTCGACCTCACCGGCTGCATGGCGCTCGGCGCCACCGGCCCGGTGCTGCGCTCCGCCGGACTCCCGCACGACCTGCGCAAGAGCGACCCCTACTGCGGCTACGAGACCTACGACTTCGAGGTCCCGACCGCCGACACCTGCGACTCCTACGGACGCTTCCTCATCCGCCTGGAGGAGATGCGCCAGTCGCTGCGCATCATCGAGCAGTGCATCGACCGCCTGGAGCCCGGGCCGGTCATGGTCGCCGACAAGAAGATCGCCTGGCCCGCCCAGCTCGCCATGGGCCCCGACGGTCTCGGCAACTCGCTCGACCACATCCGGAACATCATGGGCACCTCCATGGAAGCCCTGATCCACCACTTCAAGCTGGTGACCGAGGGCTTCCGGGTCCCGGCCGGACAGACGTACACCGCCGTCGAGTCCCCCAAGGGCGAACTCGGCGTCCACGTCGTCTCCGACGGCGGCACCCGCCCCTACCGGGTCCACTTCCGCGACCCGTCCTTCACCAACCTGCAGGCCATGGCGGCGATGTGCGAAGGCGGCCAGGTCGCCGACGTCATCGTCGCCGTCGCGTCCATCGACCCCGTGATGGGAGGCGTCGACCGGTGACCACATCACGCCAAGACGTCAGTCTGGGGATGCCGCAGCTCCCCCCCACCCCCTACCCGGCCGAGGTGCGCGCCCGGCTCGACGCGGACGCGAAGGAGGTGCTCGCCCGCTACCCCGGCAGCCGCTCCGCCCTCCTGCCGCTGCTGCACCTCGTGCAGTCCGAGGAGGGATACGTCTCCCGTACGGGCATGGCCTTCTGCGCCGAGACGCTCGACCTCACCACCGCCGAGGTCACCGCCGTCGCGACGTTCTACTCCATGTACCGGCGCAGGCCGAGCGGCGACTACCAGGTCGGCGTCTGCACCAACACCCTGTGCGCGGTCATGGGCGGCGACGCCATCTTCGAGACGCTCAAGGAGCACCTCGGCGTCGGCAACAACGAGACCACCGAGGACGGCAAGGTCACGCTCGAACACATCGAGTGCAACGCCGCCTGCGACTTCGCGCCCGTCGTGATGGTCAACTGGGAGTTCTTCGACAACCAGACGCCCCGGAGCGCCACGCAGCTCGTCGACGACCTGATCGCCGGCCGGACCGTCGAGCCCACCCGGGGCGCGCCGATCTGCTCGTACAAGGAGACGGCCCGCATCCTGGCCGGCTTCCCCGACGAGCGGCCCGGCGCCGTCGAAGCGACCGGTGGCGCGGGCCCCGCCTCCCTCGTCGGGCTGAAGCTGGCCAAGGGCGAGGCGCTTCCGCAGGCGCGCGTGGTCTCCCCGCGCGTCGGACAGCCCCAGGACGCGCAGCCGCAGGACGCGCAGCCGCACGACCCTTCGCCGTCCGAGCACCTCAGCTCGCACGACGCACCGCAGCAGACCTCGGCGTCCGACCCGGAGCACCCGGCCGGGCCCGCAGCCGAGGAGGGGGAGTGATGACCTTGGCCGCCGAGATCGACCACAACGGGACGAGCCCCGAGAAGCTGCTCGCACCGGTCCTCTCCGCCTTCTGGGACCAGCCCGAATCCTGGACCCTGGACACCTACCGCCGTCACGAGGGCTACGAAGGGCTGCGCAAGGCCCTGGCCATGACGCCCGACGACCTCATCGCGTACGTCAAGGACTCCGGTCTGCGCGGACGCGGCGGCGCGGGCTTCCCCACCGGGATGAAATGGCAGTTCATCCCGCAGGGCGACGGCAAACCGCACTACCTGGTGGTCAACGCCGACGAGTCGGAGCCGGGGACCTGCAAGGACATCCCGCTCCTCTTCGCGAACCCGCACAGCCTCATCGAGGGCATGGTGATCGCCTGTTACGCGATCCGTTCGTCGCACGCGTTCATCTATCTGCGCGGTGAGGTCGTCCCCGTGCTGCGACGTCTGCACGAGGCGGTACGAGAGGCGTACGAGGCGGGCTATCTGGGGACGAACATCCTGGGTTCAGGACTCGATCTGGAACTCACGGTGCACGCGGGCGCCGGTGCGTACATCTGTGGTGAGGAAACCGCGCTGCTCGACTCTCTCGAAGGACGGCGTGGCCAGCCCCGGCTTCGACCCCCCTTCCCCGCGGTCGCCGGTCTGTACGCCTGCCCCACTGTGGTGAACAACGTCGAGTCCATCGCCTCGGTTCCCGCGATCCTGAACAAGGGCAAGGACTGGTTCAGGTCGATGGGCAGCGAGAAGTCCCCGGGCTTCACGCTCTACTCGCTCAGCGGCCATGTCACCAGCCCCGGCCAGTACGAGGCCCCGCTCGGCATCACGCTGCGCCAGCTCCTCGACATGAGCGGCGGCATCCGGGCCGGTCACCGCCTGAAGTTCTGGACCCCGGGCGGCTCCTCCACCCCGATGTTCACCGACGAGCACCTCGACGTCCCCCTCGACTACGAGGGCGTCGGCGCCGCCGGGTCCATGCTCGGGACCAAGGCGCTCCAGTGCTTCGACGAGACGACCTGCGTCGTGCGGGCCGTCACCCGCTGGACCGAGTTCTACGCCCACGAGTCCTGCGGCAAGTGCACACCCTGCCGCGAAGGGACGTACTGGCTCGTCCAGCTGCTCCGCGACATCGAGGCCGGCAAGGGCGAGATGGCCGACCTCGACAAGCTCAACGACATCGCCGACAACATCAACGGCAAGTCGTTCTGCGCGCTCGGCGACGGCGCCGCCTCGCCGATCTTCTCCTCGCTCCAGTACTTCCGCGAGGAGTACGAGCAGCACATCACCGGCAAGGGCTGCCCCTTCGACCCCGCCCGGTCCACGGCCTGGGCCGACGACAAGAACACCGACGGCAAGAACGCTCACCGGGGGGTGAACGCATGACAGTCACCACGAGTGCGCCCTCCGGGGGCGGCGAGGCGGCGGTCCCGCCCGAGGACCTGGTCACGCTGACCATCGACGGCATCGAGATCAGCGTCCCCAAGGGGACCCTGGTCATCCGCGCCGCCGAGCTCCTCGGCATCGAGATCCCGCGCTTCTGCGACCACCCGCTCCTCGACCCCGCCGGCGCCTGCCGCCAGTGCATCGTCGAGGTCGAGGGCCAGCGCAAGCCGATGGCCTCCTGCACCATCACCTGCACCGACGGCATGGTCGTCAAGTCGCAGATCACCTCTCCTGTCGCCGACAAGGCGCAGAAGGGCGTGATGGAGCTGCTGCTGATCAACCATCCGCTGGACTGCCCCGTCTGCGACAAGGGCGGCGAGTGCCCGCTGCAGAACCAGGCGATGTCGCACGGCGCCGCCGACTCCCGCTTCGAGGGCAAGAAGCGGACCTTCGAGAAGCCCGTCCCGATCTCCACCCAGGTGCTGCTGGACCGCGAGCGGTGCGTGCTCTGCGCGCGCTGCACCCGGTTCTCCAACCAGGTGGCGGGCGACCCGATGATCGAACTGATCGAGCGCGGCGCCCTCCAGCAGGTCGGCACCGGGGTGGGCGACCCCTTCGAGTCGTACTTCTCCGGCAACACCATCCAGATCTGCCCGGTCGGCGCGCTGACCTCGGCGGCGTACCGCTTCCGCTCCCGCCCCTTCGACCTGGTCTCCACCCCCTCGGTGTGCGAGCAGTGCGCGGGCGGCTGCTCGACCCGGACCGACCACCGGCGCGGCAAGGTCATGCGCCGCCTCGCGGCCAACGACCCCGAGGTCAACGAGGAGTGGCTCTGCGACAAGGGGCGGTTCGGCTTCCGCTACGCCCAGCAGCGCGACCGGCTCACCACCCCGCTGGTCCGCAACGCCGAGGGCGTCCTGGAACCGGCGAGCTGGCCCGAGGCGCTGGAGGCAGCGGCGGCCGGACTCCTCGCCGCCCGCGGCCGTACCGGCGTCCTGACCGGCGGCCGGCTGACCGTCGAGGACGCCTACGCCTACAGCAAGTTCGCCCGGGTCGCCCTGGACACCAACGACGTCGACTTCCGCTCCCGCGTCCACAGCGCCGAGGAGGCCGACTTCCTGGCCGCCCGGGTCGCCGGACGCGGCCGGGACCTGGACGGCGAGGGGGTCACGTACACCGCGCTGGAGAAGGCCCCGGCGGTCCTGCTCGTCGGGTTCGAGTCCGAGGAGGAGGCGCCCGGCGTCTTCCTGCGGCTGCGCAAGGCCCATCGCAAGAGCGGTCAGAGGACCTTCGCGCTCGCCTCGCACGCCACCCGGGGCCTGGTGAAGGCGGGCGGCACCCTGCTGCCCGCCGCCCCCGGCACCGAGACCGAGTGGCTGGACGCGCTCGCGGGCGGCGTCGGCCTGGAGGCCGAAGGGGCCGCCGCCGCCGAGGCGCTCCGCGCGGAGCACTCCCTGATCATCGTCGGTGAGCGGCTCGCCGGAGTGCCCGGCGCACTGTCCGCCGCCGTCCGCACCGCCACCGCCACCGGCGCACGCCTGGTGTGGATCCCGCGCCGGGCCGGCGACCGGGGCGCGGTGGAGGCGGGCGCGCTCCCCACCCTGCTGCCCGGTGGCCGCCCCGCCACCGACCCGCGGGCCCGCGAGGAGGTCGCGGAGCTGTGGCGGGTCGCCGAACTGCCCACCCGCCACGGCCGCGACACCGGCCAGATCGTCGAGGCCGCGGCCACCGGCGAACTGGGCGCGCTGCTCGTCGCCGGGGTCGGGGTCGAGGACCTGCCCGACCCGAACCGCGCCATCCAGGCGCTGAACGAGGTCGGCTTCCTGGTCTCGCTGGAACTGCGGCCGAGCGCGGTCTCCGCCCGGGCGGACGTGGTCTTCCCGGTCGCCGCCGTCGCGGAGAAGTCCGGCACCTTCCTCAACTGGGAGGGCCGGGTCCGGATGTTCCAGGCGGCGCTCAAGCCCGAGCAGATGTCCCGGACGCTCGCGCCGACGGACTCCCGGGTGCTGCACATGCTGGCCGACGCCATGGACGTGCACTTCGCCCTGCCGGACCTGACCGCCGCCCGCCGCGAGCTGGACCGGCTCGGCGGCTGGGAGGGCGGCCACGCCGAGGACCCGCGCGAGAGCGCGCGGCCGCTGCCCCGGCCCGGCGACGGCGAGGCGGTCCTCGCGGGCCACCGGATGCTGCTCGACCTCGGCCGGCTCCAGGACGGCGACACCGCGCTCGCCGGGACCCGGCACGCGGCCGTCGCCCGGCTCTCGGCGGTCACCGCCGCCGAGTCCGGCGTCAAGGACGGCGACCTGCTCGCCGTCACCGGCCCCGCGGGCACCGTCGAACTGCCCCTCGCGGTCACCGACATGCCGGACCGGGTGGTCTGGGTGCCGCTGAACTCGGTGGGGCGCGGCATCCCCGCCGACACCGGCGCGACCCCCGGAGGCCTGGTGCGGATCGGCCCCGCCGCCGCACCGAGTGCTCCCGTCGAACCATCGGAGGTACGAGCGTGACTGGCCTCGCCGCACTCACGACGGCGCCCGAGCGCGTCGTCCTCGCCGCCGAGGATCTCTCGATGTTCGGCACCGACCCCTGGTGGCTCGTCGTCATCAAGGCGGTCTTCTGCTTCGCGTTCCTGATGCTGATCGTGCTGTTCTCCATCGTGTGGGAGCGCAAGGTCGTCGCCTGGATGCAGCTGCGCATCGGCCCCAACCGGCACGGCCCCTGGGGGCTGCTCCAGTCGCTCGCCGACGGCGTCAAGCTGATGCTGAAGGAAGACGTGATCGTCAAGCGCGCGGACAAGGCGGTCTACGTCCTGGCGCCGATCCTCGCCGCGATCCCGGCCTTCATGGCGATCGCGGTGATCCCCTTCGGCCCGGCGGGCAACGAGATCTCGATCTTCGGGCAGCGCACCACGATGCAGCTCACCGACCTCCCGATCGCCGCGCTGTACATCCTCGCCGTCGGCGCGGTCGGGGTGTACGGCTTCGTCCTCGGCGGCTGGTCCTCGGGCTCGACCTACCCCCTGCTCGGCGGAATCCGTTCGTCCGCGCAGATGATCTCGTACGAGATCGCCATGGGCGCGGCCTTCGCCTCGGTCTTCCTCTACTCCGGGTCGATGTCCACCTCGACGATCGTGGAGGCGCAGGCGGACCGCTGGTACATCATGCTGCTGCCGGTCTCGTTCATCATCTACATGGTGACCATGGTCGGTGAGGCCAGCCGGGCGCCGTTCGACATGCCGGAGTCCGAGGGCGACCTGGTCGGCGGGTTCAACACCGAGTACAGCTCCATCAAGTTCGCGATGTTCATGCTCGCCGAGTACATCCACATGGTGACCGTGTCGATGATCGCGGTGACGCTGTTCCTCGGCGGCTGGCGGGCCCCGTACCCGATCTCGGCGTTCTGGGAGGGCGCGAACCACGGCTGGTGGCCGATGCTCTGGTTCTTCCTGAAGCTCCAGGTGCTGATCTTCTTCTTCATCTGGCTGCGCGGCACGCTTCCCCGCGTGCGCTACGACCAGTTGATGAAGCTGGGCTGGAAGGTCCTCATCCCGGTCTCGGTGGTCTGGCTGATGCTCGTCGCCACCGTCCGGGCCCTGCGCAACGAGGGCTACGACTTCTCCCGGATCGTGCTGTACGTCGGGGCGGTCGTGATCGCGATCCTGCTGGTCTCGTTCGTCGTCGACATGTTCCGCGACCGCAGGAACCGGGCCGAGGAGGAAGCGGCCGGACCGGAGCCCGCCTTCGATCCGATGGCGGGCGGGTTCCCGGTGCCTCCGCTGCCCGGACAGACCCTGCCGCCGGTGCCCAGGCGCACACCACGACGGGAGCGGGAGCTCGTTGTCAGTGGTGGAGCGGATACTCAGAGTGACGAAAGCGCGAGTGACGGAAAGGAGGCCGGCGGTGTCTGAGAAACCAGAGCTCACGGGCTCATCGGGATCCGCTGGGTCCTCGGGGCAGGCGGGTGAGCCGGGGGAGAAGTTCCAGAACCCCGTGGCCGGTTTCGGCGTGACCTTCAAGGCCATGTTCAAGAAGCGGCTCACCGAGCAGTATCCGGAGACGCCGAAGGTGACGGCGCCCCGCTTCCACGGCCGTCACCAGCTCAACCGCCACCCGGACGGCCTGGAGAAGTGCGTCGGCTGCGAGCTGTGCGCCTGGGCCTGCCCGGCGGACGCGATCTACGTGGAGGGCGCGGACAACACCGAGGAGGAGCGCTACTCCCCGGGCGAGCGCTACGGCCGCGTCTACCAGATCAACTACGCGCGCTGCATCCTGTGCGGACTCTGCATCGAGGCCTGCCCCACCCGGGCGCTGACGATGACGAACGAGTTCGAGCTGGCCAACACCACCCGCGAGAGCCTCATCTACACCAAGGACGAGCTGCTCGCGGGCCTGGAGGAGGGCATGGTCGACAGCCCGCACGCGATCTTCCCCGGCATGGACGAACAGGACTACTACCGGGGCGTGGTCACCGAGGCCGCCCCCGGCACGGTCCGTCAGACGGCCGTGTCCAAGGGCGAGGGCGACAAGCCCGACGAGGACCCCATCGAGTCCACTCGGGCCGCCGACGCCACCCGGCCGGGCAAGGGGGTGGGGGAGTGAACGCGCTGGCCGCAGCCACCACCACCTCGACCGGCGAGGCCTTCCAGTTCTGGATCCTGGGCACCGTCGCCGTGATCGGCGCGCTCGCCACGGTGCTGATGAAGAAGTCCGTGCACAGCGCTCTGTCGCTCGCCGGGACCATGATCGTCCTCGCGGTCTTCTACCTCGCCAACGGCGCGTATTTCCTCGGCATCGTCCAGATCGTCGTCTACACCGGCGCGATCATGATGCTGTTCCTCTTCGTCGTCATGCTCGTCGGCGTCACCGCCGCCGACTCCCTCAAGGAGACCCTCAAGGGGCAGCGCTGGCTGGCCCTCGGGTGCGCTCTCGGGTTCGCCGTGCTGCTGATCGCGGGCATCGGCAACGCCTCCCTGTCCACCTTCAACGGGCTCGGCGCGGCCAACGCCCGCCACGGCGGCAACGTCGAGGGAATCGCCAACCTCATCTTCACCAAGTACGTCTTCGCCTTCGAGATCACCGGCGCCCTGCTGATCACCGCGACGGTCGGCGCGATGGTGCTCACGCACCGCGAGCGCACCGAACGGGCCAAGACCCAGCGGGAGATGTCCGAGGAGCGCGTGCGCGGCAAGCACCTCCCGCCGCTCCCCGCCCCCGGCGTCTACGCCCGGCACAACGCGGTGGACATCCCCGGTCTGCTCCCCGACGGCACGCCGTCCGAGCTCACCGTCATGCAGACGCTGCGGCAGCGCGGCCAGATCCGTGATGTCTCGCAGCAGTCCCTCGCCGATCTCAAGGCGCTGGAGCAGCGCTCCGGGGAGCGGCTCGGACGTGAGGACGCGGACGCCGTGGAGCGCGGAGCCAATCCCCCGTCCGCGGCGGAGAATTCGGAGGCCGCCAAGTGAACCCGGTCAACTACCTCTACCTCGCGGCCCTGCTGTTCGCGATCGGCGCCTCCGGGGTGCTGATCAGGCGGAACACGATCGTGCTGTTCATGTGCGTCGAGCTGATGCTCAACGCCTGCAATCTGGCGCTCGTCACGTTCTCCCGGATGCACGGCAACCTCGACGGGCAGATCGTCGCGTTCTTCACGATGGTCGTCGCCGCCGCGGAAGTCGTCGTCGGACTCGCGATCATCGTGTCGTTGTTCCGCTCCCGCCACTCGGCCTCGGTCGACGACGCCAGCCTGATGAAGCTGTAAGGGGTCGGAAACGTGGAGAACCTGATTGCGCTGCTCGTCGCGGCGCCCCTGCTCGGAGCGGCGGTCCTGCTCTGCGGCGGACGCCGCCTGGACAAGACCGGCCACTGGCTCGGCACCGTCCTGGCCGGAGCCTCGTTCGTCGTCGGACTCGTTCTGTTCACCGACATGCTGGGGAAGGACGCCGAGGACCGGGCCCTGCACCAGCACCTGTTCAGCTGGATTCCGGTGGAGGGCTTCCAGGCCGACATCGCCTTCCAGCTCGACCAGTTGTCGATGACGTTCGTCCTGCTCATCACCGGTGTGGGCACGCTGATCCACATCTACTCCATCGGCTACATGGAGCACGACGAGCGCAGGCGCCGCTTCTTCGGCTATCTCAACCTGTTCCTCGCGGCGATGCTCATCCTGGTCATCGCCGACAACTACCTGCTGCTGTACGTCGGGTGGGAGGGCGTCGGTCTGGCGTCGTTCCTGCTCATCGGTTTCTGGCAGCACAAGCCCACCGCGGCCACCGCCGCGAAGAAGGCCTTCCTGGTCAACCGGGTCGGCGACATGGGCCTGTCGATCGCCATCATGCTGATGTTCACCACCTTCGGCACCTTCGCCTTCGGGCCGGTGCTGGAGTCGGCGGGCGAGACGAGCCAGGGCAAGCTGACCGCCATCGGGCTGATGCTGCTGCTGGCCGCCTGCGGCAAGTCGGCCCAGGTGCCGCTGCAGTCCTGGCTCGGCGACGCGATGGAGGGCCCGACCCCGGTCTCCGCCCTCATCCACGCCGCGACCATGGTCACCGCCGGTGTCTATCTGATCGTCCGCTCCGGCGCCATCTTCAACGCCGCCCCGGACGCCCAGCTGGTCGTCGTCATCGTCGGCGCGGTCACACTGATCTTCGGTGCGGTCGTCGGTTGCGCGAAGGACGACATCAAGAAGGCCCTGGCCGGCTCCACGATGTCGCAGATCGGCTACATGATCCTGGCCGCGGGGCTCGGTCCCATCGGCTACATCTTCGCGATCATGCACCTGGTGACGCACGGCTTCTTCAAGGCCGGGCTCTTCCTCGGCGCGGGCTCCGTCATGCACGGCATGAACGACGAGGTCGACATGCGCAAGTACGGCGGCCTGCGGACGTACATGCCGGTCACCTTCGTCACCTTCGGCCTCGGCTATCTGGCCATCATCGGCTTCCCCGGCCTGTCCGGCTTCTTCTCCAAGGACAAGATCATCGAGGCGGCCTTCGCCAAGGGCGGCACCGAGGGCTGGATCCTCGGCTCCGTGGCCCTGCTGGGCGCCGCGATCACCGCGTTCTACATGACGCGCGTGATGCTGATGACGTTCTTCGGCGAGAAGCGCTGGCAGCCGGACGCCCAGGGCCACGCGCCGCACCCGCACGAGTCCCCGAAGTCGATGACGATCCCGATGATCGTGCTGGCCTTCGGCTCCGTCTTCGCCGGCGGGTTCTTCGCCATCGGTGACCGGTTCATCAACTGGCTGGAGCCCGTCACCGGGTACGACCACGGGCACGCCCCGCTGAGCGCGGCCACGGTCACCGGAGCCACCGTGGTGGCCCTGGTCATCGGCGTCGGGATCGCCTGGGCGATGTACGGGCGCAAGCCCGTGCCCGTCGTCGCCCCGCGCGGCTCGGTCCTCACCCGGGCCGCCCGCCGCGATCTCCTCCAGGACGACTTCAACCACGTGGTCCTGGTCCGCGGCGGCGAGCACCTCACCCGCTCGCTGGTCTACGTGGACCACTCCCTGGTCGACGGCGTCGTCAACGGCACGGCCGCCTCGGTCGGCGGGCTCTCCGGCCGGCTGCGCAAGATGCAGAACGGCTACGCCCGCACCTACGCGGTCTCGATGTTCGGCGGTACGGCGGTCGTCATCGCCGCGACCCTGCTGATGAGGGCGGTCTGATCACATGTCCTTTCCCCTCCTGACCGCGACGGCGGCGCTCCCGGCGATCGGCGCCATCGCCACCGCGGCGGTCCCCGCCGCGCGGCGCACCGCGGCCAAATGGCTCGCGCTGCTCTTCTCGCTCGGCACGCTCGTCCTGGCGGCCGTCGTCTTCCTCCGCTTCGAGCCGGGCGGCGACCGCTACCAGCTCACCGAGTCCCGGTCCTGGATCGCCGACTTCGGCGTCCGCTACGAGCTGGGCGTGGACGGCATCGGGGTGGCGCTCCTCGGCCTCACCGCGCTGCTGATCCCGTTCGTCATCGTCGCGGGCTGGCACGACGCCGACCCCCAGGAGACGAAGTCCTCGCGCTGGCGTCCGACGCAGGGCTTCTTCGCCCTGATCCTCATGGTCGAGGCCATGGTGATCCTGTCGTTCGTCGCCACCGACGTCTTCCTCTTCTACATCCTGTTCGAAGCCATGCTCATCCCGATGTACTTCCTCATCGGCGGCTTCGGCGATCGGGCCCACGCGGGCACCGACGAGAACGCCGCGACCCAGCGTTCCTACGCGGCGGTCAAGTTCCTCCTCTACAACCTGGCCGGTGGCCTGATCATGCTGGCCGCCGTCATCGGGCTGTACGTGGTCGCGGGCAGTTTCTCGCTCTCCGAGATCGCCGAGGCCCGGGCCAACGGCTCCCTGGAGATGGCGACCAGCACCGAGCGGTGGCTCTTCCTCGGGTTCTTCCTCGCCTTCGCGATCAAGGCCCCGCTGTGGCCGCTGCACACCTGGCTGCCCAACGCGATGGGCGAGGCGACCGCCCCGGTCGCCGTGCTGATCACCGCGATCGTCGACAAGGTCGGCACCTTCGCGATGCTCCGCTTCTGCCTCGGGCTCTTCCCGGAGGCCAGCAAGTGGGCGACGCCGGTGGTCATCACCCTGGCGCTCGTCTCCATCGTGTACGGGGCGCTGCTCGCGGTCGGCCAGCGCGACATCAAGCGGCTCATCGCCTACGCCTCGATCTCGCACTTCGGCTTCATCATCCTGGGCATCTTCGCGATGACGAGCCAGGGCCAGTCGGGCGCCACGCTCTACATGGTCAACCACGGGATCTCGACGGCCGCGCTGCTGCTGGTCGCCGGATTCCTCATCACCCGGCGCGGATCACGGCTCATCGCGGACTACGGCGGGGTGCAGAAGGTCGCCCCCGTGCTGGCCGGGACGTTCCTCATCGGCGGGCTCGCCACCCTGTCGCTGCCCGGACTCGCCCCGTTCGTCAGTGAGTTCCTGGTCCTCGTCGGCACGTTCAGCGCGTATCCGGTGGCGGGCATCATCGCCACCTCCGGCATCGTGCTCGCCGCGCTCTACGTACTGGTCCTCTACCAGCGCACGATGACCGGGCCGGTGCGGGAATCGGTCCGGTCCATGCCGGATCTCAGGGCCCGGGAGCTGGCGGTCGCGGTTCCGCTGATCGCCGTGCTGATCTTCCTGGGCGTCTTCCCGAAGCCGCTCACCGAGGTCGTCAACCCGGCGGTGGAGCACACCATGTCCGACGTACAGAAGAAGGACCCCCAGCCCGAGGTGGAGGCCGCCAAGTGAGCGCAACAGCTGTCCACAGTCTGTGGACGACGGCGAGCGGGGTGACATCGGCGGCACCGGGCAGCACGTTCACGGCGCCGAAGATCGAGTACACCCAGCTGATGCCGGTCCTGATCATCGTGGTCGCCGCCGTCCTGGGCATCCTGGTGGAGGCCTTCGTGCCGCGCCGGGCCCGCTACCACACCCAGCTCTTCCTGACCGTGGTCGCGGTCGCCGCCTCGTTCGCCGCGATCGTCGGCCTCGCGGCCGGGGGATACGGCACGACGAAGGCCCAGATCGCGGCCATGGGCGCCATCGCGATCGACGGCCCCACCCTGTTCCTCCAGGGCACCGTTCTCCTGGTCGCCATGGTGGCGGTGTTCACCTTCGCCGAGCGCCGGCTGGACCCCACCGCCCACGGCAACCGGGTCGACTCCTTCGCCGCCCAGGCCGGAGCCGTACCGGGCGGTGAGGGCGAGAAGGCCGCGGTCCGGGCCGGCTTCGCCACCACCGAGGTCTTTCCGCTCCTCCTCTTCTCGGTGGCGGGGCTGCTGGTCTTCCCGGCCGCCAACGACCTGCTGACCCTGTTCATCGCGCTGGAGGTCTTCTCCCTCCCGCTCTACCTCCTGTGTGCCGTGGCCCGCCGCAAGCGGCTGCTGTCGCAGGAGGCCGCCGTGAAGTACTTCCTGCTCGGCGCGTTCTCCTCGGCGTTCTTCCTCTTCGGGATCGCCCTCCTCTACGGCTACGCGGGCTCCCTCGCGTACGCCGACATCGCCAACGTCGTCGACGGGTCGGTCCTGGAGATCGACCCGGCCCTCGCCGACACCATGGGCAACGACGCGCTGCTGCTCATCGGCGGCGCGATGATCCTGGTCGGCCTGCTCTTCAAGGTCGGTGCGATCCCGTTCCACATGTGGACCCCGGACGTCTACCAGGGCGCCCCGACCCCGGTCACCGGCTTCATGGCCGCCGCCACGAAGGTCGCGGCGTTCGGCGCGATGCTGCGCCTGCTGTACGTGGCGCTGCCGGGCCTCGCCTGGGACCTGCGGCCGGTCATGTGGGCGGTGGCCATCATCACGATGCTGGGCGGCGCGGTCGTCGCGATCACCCAGACCGACATCAAGCGGCTGCTGGCCTACTCCTCGATCGCGCACGCGGGCTTCATCCTCGCGGGCGTCATCGCGGCCAGCCCGGAGGGCATCTCCTCGGTCCTCTTCTACCTGCTGGCCTACTCCTTCGTGACGGTCGGCGCGTTCGCCGTCGTCACGCTGGTGCGGGACGCGGGCGGCGAGGCCACCCACCTGTCGAAGTGGGCCGGGCTCGGCCGGCGCTCGCCGCTGGTCGCCGCGGTCTTCGCGGTGTTCCTGCTGGCCTTCGCGGGCATCCCGCTGACCTCCGGGTTCTCCGGGAAGTTCGCGGTGTTCAAGGCGGCCGCCGAGGGCGGGGCCGGCGGGCTGGTCGTCGTCGGTGTGCTCTCCTCGGCCGTCGCGGCGTTCTTCTACCTCCGGGTCATCGTCCTGATGTTCTTCAGCGAGCCGAAGGCGGACGGCCCCACGGTCGCCGTCCCGTCCCCGCTGACCATGACGACGATCGCGGTCGGCGTCGCCGTCACCCTGGTGCTGGGCCTGGCCCCGCAGTTCTTCCTGGACCTGGCGAGCCAGGCGGGAGTGTTCGTGCGGTAGCCCGCGCGGTACGCGGATCAGCAGCGCCGGACGGTCGGGTTCTCCCGGACCGTCCGGCGTTGTCGTTGCCTCCGCCTATCGTGGACGGGGACGAGAGCAGGACGGACAGGGCCGGGCGTGCGGACCTCGGGGGACAGAGCATTGGGTGTGACCATGGATGTGACCGGGACGGTGACCGACACCGGCATCGACACGGACGGCGAGAGCGAGGCGCGGCGGACGCTGCACCGCGTCTTCGGGTACGAGTCGTTCCGCGGCGAGCAGGGCGCGGTCATCGATCATGTGGTGGCGGGCGGCGACGCGGTCGTGCTCATGCCCACCGGCGGCGGAAAGTCCCTCTGCTACCAGATCCCGTCCCTGGTCAGGCGGGGCACCGGAGTGGTCGTCTCCCCGCTGATCGCCCTCATGCAGGACCAGGTCGACGCCCTGCGGGCGCTCGGCGTCCGGGCCGGCTTCATGAACTCCACGCAGGACTTCGACGAGCGCCGCTCGATGGAGGCGCAGTTCCTCGCGGGCGAGCTGGACGTGCTCTACCTGGCGCCGGAGCGGCTGCGCCTGGACTCCACCCTCTCCCTGCTGGCCCGGGGCGAGATCTCCGTCTTCGCGATCGACGAGGCGCACTGCGTCGCCCAGTGGGGCCACGACTTCCGCCCCGACTATCTGGCCCTGTCCGTGCTCGGCGAGCGCTGGCCGGACGTTCCGCGCATCGCCCTGACGGCGACCGCGACCCACGCCACGCACGAGGAGATCACCCGCCGCCTCGGCATGCCGGACGCGAAGCACTTCGTCGCGAGCTTCGACCGGCCGAACATCCAGTACCGGATCGTGCCGAAGTCCGAGCCCAAGAAGCAGCTCCTCACCTTCCTCCAGGAGGAGCACGCCGGGGACGCGGGCATCGTCTACTGCCTCTCGCGCAACTCCACCGAGAAGATCGCGGAGTACCTCTGCCGCAACGGCGTGGAGGCCGTGCCGTACCACGCGGGCCTGGACGCCGGGACGCGCGCCACCCACCAGGCGCGCTTCCTCCGCGAGGAGGGGCTCGTCGTCGTCGCGACGATCGCGTTCGGCATGGGCATCGACAAGCCGGACGTCCGGTTCGTCGCCCACCTCGACCTCCCCAAGTCCGTCGAGGGGTATTACCAGGAGACCGGCCGCGCGGGCCGTGACGGGGAGCCGTCGACGGCCTGGATGGCGTACGGGCTCCAGGACGTCGTCCAGCAGCGCAAGCTCATCCAGGGCGGCGAGGGCGACGAGGCGTTCCGCCGCCGGGCCGCCTCCCACCTGGACTCGATGCTGGCCCTCTGCGAGACGGTCCAGTGCCGCCGGGCCCAGCTGCTGACCTACTTCGGCCAGGAACCCACGGCCCCCGCCTGCGGCAACTGCGACACCTGCCTGACCCCGCCGGAGACGTGGGACGGCACGGTCGTCTCGCAGAAGCTGCTCTCCACGGTGGTGCGGCTGAAGCGCGAACGGAACCAGAAGTTCGGCGCGGGCCAGATCATCGACATCCTGCTGGGCCGCAAGACCGCCAAGGTCATCCAGTTCGACCACGACCAGCTCTCCGTCTTCGGCATCGGCGAGGAGCTGGCGGAGGCGGAGTGGCGCGGTGTGGTGCGCCAGCTGCTGGCCCAGGGGCTCCTCGCGGTCGAGGGGGAGTACGGCACGCTGGTCCTGACCGACGAGAGCGCCACGGTCCTGGGGCGGGAGCGGGACGTGCTGCTCCGCAAGGAGCCGAAGAAGCCGACAACCCGGTCGTCGTCCTCCGCCGGCGGGGCCAAGGGCGCCAGGGGCAAGGCGGCCGCCGCCGATCTCCCCGAGGCCGCGGTCCCGGTCTTCGAGGCGCTGCGCGCCTGGCGCGGGGCGACGGCGAAGGAGCAGGGCGTCCCGGCGTATGTGATCTTCCACGACGCCACGCTCCGCGAGATCGCGACCCTGCATCCGTCCTCGCTCGCGGAGCTGGGCGGCGTCAGCGGCCTGGGCGAGAAGAAGCTCGCGACGTACGGGGAGGGCGTGCTGGAGGTCCTGGCGCAGACGCCTTCGGCGGCGGCGGAAGCTCCCGCACCGGCGGCCCCGGCCCCCGCCGCGGCTCCCGTGCCCGCGTCCCGCCCGGCGGCTGCCCCGGCGGCTCGCACGAAGGCCCCGGTCGCCCCGGCCCCGCAGCACAGCGACCCCGAGTTCGGATGGGACGAGGAACCGCCCGAGTACGAGTGATCCGTACCGGGCGGTGAGGCGGAGGAGCGGCGGATCTACCCGAGATCCGCCGCCCGGCGTCGGGGCGTGATCGCCGTGAGGTCCAGATCCACGGGGAAGGGCACCGACACCTTCATCCGGTCGTGGAAGATCCCCGTCGAGGTGTACGCGCCGGTGGCCGGCTCCCGCTCGAAGACGTACACCACGGCCCGCCCGTCGTGGTTCTCCACCCGCCAGTAGTGGGAGATCTTCGCACGGGCGTACTTCACGGGCTTGGTCTCCCGGTCGCGGGACCGGGACTCGGGCGAGACGACCTCGATGGCGAGGCGCACCGACTCGGCGGGGAACCGGGTCTGGTCCGGATCCTGGATGACGTCACCGTCGATGACGATCACATCGGGCTCGGGCCGGTTGTAGCGGTCGATGTCGATGGTGAACTCGCGGACGACCTCCAGCTCGGGCGGTACCAGGGACTGCAGCTGCCAGTTGAAGAAGTCGACCGCTCGCGAATGGAACAGGGTCTGCGGACTCACGAAAACGAGACTCCCGTCGATCAGCTCCGTGTGCGGAGGCAGATTCGGGAGTGTGTCCAGGTCATCGGCGGTCCAGCCGCCCTCGGGCGGGACCGCCCACCGCGGCTCGGAGGCCTCGGGTTCGATGCTCATCATTGCTCCCATGGGGAGGAGTCTCGCGGGCCCGACCAGCGTATCCGCCGGGAACGGGACGGGGCTCCCCCGAACGTGTGAACGCCTTGCGCACCGCTGACCGGGCCCGCCGTTCCCTGGTCCCTGTCAGTCCGGGTCGCCGCTCCCGCTGTAGCCGCTCCAGCCGTTGCCGGTCTCGTTCTGCTCGACGTTGTAGCGGACGGCCACGGCGGTCCACTCGGAGCGGCGCATGACCTTCATGACCGTGCGGCCCGTGCGGCCGAGACGGGTCAGGTCACCGGCCAGGCCGATGGCGGAGGCCAGGGAGGCCAGCACCCGGTCGCGGTGGTCCGGGTACCCCGCCGCCTCGGCCGCCGCGAACCGGTCGAGGACGCCCCGCGAGAGGTCCGGCACGCCCGGGAAGTGGCGGTGGTAGGGGAGCACGCCGAGGACGCGGTGGGTCGTCCGGGACAGGACGGAGCGTTCGACCAGGGAGTCCAGGTACTTCTCCTGCACGTACCGGTCGTACTCACCCACCCAGCGCCGGGCGCGGATCCCCGGGCGGCGGCGGCCCTTCGCCGGTGGGTCCAGGGTCCGGAGCAGGGCGGCGAGGATCGGGTCGGCCGGGTCCAGCGGGTTCACCACCTGGACCCGGCCGCGCTCCTCGCGTATGTGGCCCCGGATCTCCAGCTCGGCGAGGACGGCCCCGGCGGTTCCGTACCCCAGATCGCGGGCGTTGCAGGTCGGCTTGCCCCGGTCCGGGTCCAGGGCAAGGAGGATCAGTTCCTCGGGCAGCGTCAGGCCGGGGGCGTCCTGCGTCATGGCGCGGTGACGATCCTTCCGGTCACGTCGCCGAGGCCGACGCGGGTGCCGTGCGGGCCGGGGGCCCAGGCGGTCAGCGTGACCGTGTCGCCGTCCTCCAGGAACGTCCGCTTGCCCTCGGGGAGTTCCAGCGCGTCGCGGCCGTTCCAGGTCAGCTCCAGGAGCGAGCCGCGCTGGCCGGGCTCGGGGCCGCTGACGGTGCCGGAGCCGTACAGGTCGCCGGTGCGCAGCGACGCGCCGTTGACCGTCATGTGAGCGAGCTGCTGGGCGGCGGTCCAGTACATCGAGGCGAACGGCGGTTCGGCGACGACCTGGCCGTTGATCTCGACGGTGATCCGGATGTCGAAGCCGCCCGGCTCCTCGTCCGCCGCGTCGTCGAGGTAGGGCAGGAGCGGGAAGTCGCGGGCCGGGGGCGCGGTGCGGGCGGCGTCCAGTGCCTCCAGCGGGGTGACCCAGGCGGAGACGGAGGTGGCGAAGGACTTTCCGAGGAACGGGCCGAGCGGCACGTACTCCCAGGCCTGGAGGTCGCGGGCGGACCAGTCGTTGAGGAGCGAGAGCCCGAAGACGTGCTCGCGGAAGTCGGCCAGCGGGACCGGAGCGCCGTGCGCGGAGGGGACGCCGACGACGAAGCCGACCTCGGCCTCGATGTCGAGCTTCACCGAAGGCCCGAAGACGGGGGCCGGGTCGGCGGGGGCCTTGCGCTGGCCGCTGGGGCGCACCACGTCCGTGCCGGAGACCACGACGGTGCCGGAGCGGCCGTGGTAACCGATCGGCAGGTGCTTCCAGTTGGGGGTGAGCGCGTCGCCGTCCGGCCGGAAGATCTTCCCCACGTTGGTGGCGTGGTGCTCGCTGGCGTAGAAGTCGACGTAGTCCGCGACCTCGTACGGCAGGTGCAGGGTCACCGCGTCCACCGGGTGCAGCAGCGGTTCGATGTCCGCGCGGTGGGCGGGGATCGTCAGCCAGGCGGTGAGCGCGCGGCGCACGTCCCGCCAGGCGTTGCGGCCCGCCGCGAGCAGCGGCGTCAGGCTCGGCTGGGCGAGCAGCCCCGCGTAGGGGGAGCCCAGGGCGTGGGCGGCGGCCCCGGCGTCCAGGACGTGGTCACCGATACGGACACCGACCCGGCGGTCGTCGGGGTGGTCGGAGGTGGAGAACACACCGTAAGGAAGGTTGTGCGGGCCGAAGGGGTCGCCCTCGGCCAGATCGAGCGGGCTGCTCTGCTCGGGCATGTGGTGCTGCCTCGCTTTCCAGGTCGCGTGAGGGACACGTTACGTCGGTGCTCCTACCCAGCGGCAGTGCCCCGACTATCCCCAACTGTGCGCATTGCCCGGAAAGTTCGTCGGGCCCGCCGGAAAACCGGGGGTCCGGCGGTGGGACAGCGGGGCCGCTCAGCCCGCCGTGCGCGGGATGCGCTTCTCCCAGGTGCGGTGGAAGACGACCTCCTTCTCCCCGCCGTCCCTGCCCTCCGTGCAGATCACCTCGTTGGACGTGATGAAGTCCTGGTCGTCGGCGGCGATCTCGGAGCGGGTCTCGATCTCCACGTCCCAGGCCATCTCCGGGCGGTGCAGCCGGATCCGCCAGTCGGAGCGGGTCCGCGCGGAGAGCGGGTCGTCCTGCTGGATCGTGTACGTCTCCGACGCGTCCTCGGTGAATTCGAGACCGTCGGGGTAGACCCGCGTCCCGCCGTAGCGGGGGTCGACCTCCAGGCGCCACTCGCCCTTGGCGACATCGCGGACGACGAGGCGTTCGGGGCGCGGCTCCTCCAGGGTGACCGGGTGGGCCACGCCGAGCGGTTCGGACTGCTCGGGCTCCCCGAAGCTGATCGCCGGGTCCTCGGTGTGGCGGCGCACCGGGAGCTCGACGAAGCTGCCGTCCGCGTCCAGGGTGAAGCCCGCCGAGCCGGCCTGCGGCCAGATCCAGGGCCAGTACGAGGAGGAGACGGCGAGCCGGATGCGGTGGCCGGGCGGGAAGGTGTGCCCGATGCCGTTGAGGTCGAAGACCACGTCCTCGGTCTCGCCGGGGGGCCAGTCGTCGGTGCGGTCGCGGCCGTGCCGGGCCGCGAGGTTGAGGACGCCCCGGGTGACCAGGGTGGAGGAGCCGTCGGGCGCGATGTCGCAGAGCCGGGCGATGGCCTGGCCGCGCGGCACGTCCATCCGGAGGCGGAGCTTCACCCGGGGGCGGCCGAGGATCTCGATCGGCGCGTCCGCGACGGGGAATTCGAACGACACCGACTTGGCGTCCTCGTCCCGCTGGTCCGGCGGCAGGTCCGCGTCGTTGCCGAACGGGAAGAAGCGGCCCGCGTCCACACCGGTCTGCTGCGGCGAGGCGACGATCCGCTCGCCGCCCTGGAGGGCGTACGCCACCGGGGAGACGTTCTCCGAGGGCCAGCTCGCGTCCCCGACCCAGCGGCCCGGCAGCGTCTCGTACACCGTGGCGGGCGGGTGCGAGCCGCTGATCCAGGACCGCAGCAGCGGTTCCCGCATCACGCCCGTCTCCTGGCCCTTGAGGTGCTGGTCCCACCAGCGCAGCGTCTCCTGGAGGAAGCCGATCGCGGGGCCCGGGGGCAGCCCCCGGTCGGGGTACTGGTGCGACCAGGGGCCGATGATCCCGCGCACCCGCTCCGGGTCCAGGTGTTCCATGAGCCGCAGGACGGTGTCCCGGTACGGGTCGTGCCAGCCGCCGACGGCGAGGACGTTCGCCTTGATCGCGCCGTAGTCCTCGCAGACGCTGCCGTGCTTCCAGTAGTCGTCGCGGCTCTGGTGGGCCAGCCAGGTGTGGATCAGGGGGTCGACGGCCTCCAGCCGCTCCAGCCACATCTCCTTCCACGCGTCGCCGACCTGCGCGGGGTCCGGCGGCCGGCAGACGAAGGCGAGCATGGTGGCGGCCCAGGCGTGCATGTCCACGGCGAGGACGGAGCCGCCCATGTAGTGGACGTCGTTGTCGTAGCGGTCGTCGGCCGAGCAGACGGTGACGATCGCTTTCAGCGGCTCGGGGGCGAGCGCGGCGATCTGGAGCGAGTTGAAGCCGCCCCAGGAGATGCCGAACATCCCGACCCGGCCGGAGCACCATTCCTGCTGGGCCAGCCAGTGGATGACGGCGACCCCGTCGGCGAGCTCCTGCGCGTCGTACTCGTCGCCCGGCAGCCCCTCGCTGTTGCCGTGGCCCCGGACGTCGACCCGTACGGAGGCGTAGCCGTGGCCCGCGTACCAGGGGTGGCGCTGCCAGTCGCGGGGCGCGGTCCAGTCGCTGAGCCGGTAGGGCAGGTACTCCAGCAGGGCGGGGACCGGTTCGTCGGTCAGCGGACGCCAGATCCGGGCGTAGAGCCGGGTGCCGTCGGACAGCGGGATGGAGACGTCCTCGCGGGTGGTCTCGTACGGGAACTCGGTCGTGATGTGCATGGGTCACCTCGATGTACGACGACGGGGGCGGGGACGTGCTCGGTGAACGGGGTGCGGAGGCGTGCTCGGTGCGCGGTGGACGGGGTGCGGGGCCCGTTTCAGTGGACGGGGTGCATGGTGCGTTTCAGCCAGGGGGCGGCGGCGATCATCGCCACGCCCACCGCCACGGCGATCGCGCCGTTGACGCCGAAGTAGGCGGGGTTGGAGACCTCGCCGTACAGCTTCACGATCTGGGCCTGGATGCCGTTGGCCAGGGCGAGCGAGAGGAACCACAGGGCCATCGTCTGGCTGGCGAAGGCCTGGGGGGCGAGCTTGGTGGTGGCGGACATGCCGGAGGTCTCCAGCAGGATGTCGCCCAGCCCGAGCAGCAGATACGAGCCGACGATCCACCAGGCCGCCATGCGGTACGTGGTGTCGTCGTGGCCGGAGGTCGGCAGGACCATCAGCAGGAAGGAGAGCCCGCCGAGGATCACCCCGAACGCGATCTTGTTGGAGGCGTGCGGCTGGCGGGGGCCCATCCTCGCCCAGACCGCGGCGACGACCGGGGCGAGCGCGACCTCGAAGGCGCCGAGCGCGGAGGCGTACCAGCTCGCCGGGAAGGTGAAGCCGAGGATCTCGGTCCGGGCGTTCGTCGACGCGAGCAGCATCATGGTCGAGTACGCCTGGAAGAGGATGAAGTTGAAGACGACGGACCCGAGGAAGAGGACGACGTACGGGCGGAGCCTGCCGCGCTCCTCGGCGGTGACCCGGGGGGAGCGGAACATCACGACGAAGTAGACGATCGGCGCGATCACCGAGATGACGGTGAGCACGTCGACGAACCGGTCCATCGTCAGCCAGCCCGCGAGGGCCAGTGCGGTGGCCACCGCGGCGACCACGACGGCCCCGCCGACGATCAGCCGGACCGCGCGGCGCATCGCGTCGGGGGCCAGCGCGAATTCGGCGGCGTGCTTACGCCCGGCCAGGTGACGGCGGCCCACCACGTACTGGATCAGACCGAGGGTCATGCCGATCGCGGCGGCCGAGAAGCCCCAGTGCCAGCCGGCGTGGTCGCCGAGCCAGCCGGTGATCAGCGGTCCGGCGAAGGCGCCGATGTTGATGCCCATGTAGTACAGGGCGAAGCCGGCGTCGCGCCGCTCGTCGTCGGTGCGGTAGAGCTTGCCGACCATGGAGGCCACGTTGGGCTTGAGCAGGCCCGTTCCGGCGCTGATCAGGCCGAGGCCCACCCAGGTCATGGCGTCGGTGGGTACGGCCATGCAGTAGTGGCCGCACGCGATGAGGATGCCGCCGTACAGCACGGCCCGGTACGAGCCGAGGATCCGGTCCGCCAGCCAGCCGCCCGCCACGGAGACCAGATAGACCAGCGTGCCGTAGGCGGCGGAGACGGAGGCGGCGGTTCCGGGGTCCATGTCCATGCCGCCGTTGGCCACCGTGTCGGCGAAGAACAGCACCAGGATGGCCTGCATGCCCAGGAACGAGAACCGCTCCCAGACCTCCAGGCCGGACAGGGTCATCAGGCCCCGTGGCTGCCCGAAGAAGGCGTGGTCGTCCTCGGGCGGGGGCTTGGCCGGCTCGGTGCCTGCGGTGCTGTGGGACAAAACGGGGACTCCTGATCGTATGAGCTGATCACGAACATACCGGCGGTCATGGGAAGCCGCCCACGGTGATCCATAGCGGACCGGATACGCTGAAGTTGATTCGAGAGACAGCGACACATCGACATTGCGTGTGATCGTCAGCAGACAGGAGATGCCCTCGTGACCGTCGTCGGGCCGTTCGGACTGCACGTGCGGGACCAGTCTCTTGAGACCGATGTCCAGTTGGGCCTGGCAGCTGTCGAGACGGGTCTGCTCGAAGCCACCAAGAGCGATGTGCCCTTCATCACGGAGGCCGCCCAGCACCTGGTGCGCGCGGGGGGCAAGCGGTTCCGCCCCTTGCTGGTCATGCTCGCGTCACAGTTCGGCGATCCCGGCGCGCCGGGGGTCGTCCCCTCCGCCGTCGTCGTCGAGCTGACCCACCTGGCCACGCTGTACCACGACGACGTGATGGACGAGGCCGACGTGCGGCGCGGGGTGCCCAGCGCCAACACCCGCTGGAGCAACTCCGTCGCCGTCCTCACCGGCGACTTCCTCTTCGCCCGTGCCTCCCACATCCTCGCCGACCTCGGCCCCGAGGCCGTCCGCATCCAGGCGGAGGCCTTCGAACGGCTCGTCACCGGCCAGATCCTGGAGACCGCGGGCCCGCGGTACGGCCGCGACCCGGTCGACCACTACCTGGACGTCCTCAGCGGCAAGACCGGCTCGCTGGTCGCCGTGTCCGGCCGCCTCGGCGCGATGATGTCCGGCGCCGACGAGCGCACCGTGGACGTCCTCACCCAGTACGGGGAGCGGCTCGGCATCGCCTTCCAGCTCGCCGACGACGTCCTCGACATCGCCTCCGACTCCCATGAGTCCGGCAAGACCCCCGGCACCGACCTGCGCGAGGGCATCCCGACCCTCCCGGTCCTGCGGCTGCGCGCCCAGGCGGCGGCCGACGGCAAGCCCGACGACCTGGAGCTCGTCGAGCTGCTCGAAGGCGACCTCGGCGACGACGACGCCCTGGACGAGGTGCTGCGCCGGCTGCGCGTCCACCCGGCGCTGGAGCAGGCCCGCCAGGACACCGTGCGCTACGCCCAGGCGGCGCGCGCCACGCTCGCACCGCTGCCCGAGGGATACGCGAAGTCCGCGCTGGAAGAGCTGTGCGACGCCGTGGTGCACCGCGCGGGCTGAGAGCCCGCCGTGGTGCGCGGGACGCTGACGGCGTGTCATTCGTCGGGGCCGTACCCCTACTGGATGACGTACACGAGCCTCCCGGTTGTCATACCGGAGCAGTAGGCGGAGTTGATTCCCCGGGCTGACGCTTCGGACCGTCTGATTTGGTCAGATGGAGAACAACGGAAGCCGCCGACCACGGAGGTAGGGCACACCATGGCACCGAACGACAGCGCAGAGACCACCGGCGAGGCCACGAGCACTGTCGTGGGCCGCCGCAAGGCGGCGCGCTACATCGTCCCCGTCGCGGTCGCGGGGGTGGCGGCCGCGACCATCGGGCTCGTCCCGGCGCTCGCCAGCACCGGCGACCCGGATCTGCCGAAGATCACCGCACAGCAGCTCATCGAGAAGATCGCCGCTTCCGACGAGGAGCAGCTCTCCGGCACGTTCAAGATCCGTACCGACCTGGGCCTGCCCCTCGACGGCCTCGCGGGCTCGCTCGTACCGGGCGCCGGGGGCACGGGCGGGGACAAGGACGGCGGCGCTGCGGCCCCGCAGGACAAGCTCATGGAGCTGACGTCCGGCACGCACACGCTGCGCGTGGCCGCCGACGGCCCGGAGCGGCAGAAGCTCTCCATCCTCGGGGAAGCGTCCGAGTACAGCGTCATCCACAACCAGGGCGAGGTCTGGGCGTACGACAGCCAGTCCGACGAGGTCTACCACGCCGAGGCCCCCGGGGGCCGGGACGGCGGCGACGCCGCCGAGAAGGCTCCGAAGCTCCCCGAGGGCGCTCCGGCCACCCCGAAGGACTTCGCCGAGCAGGCGCTCGCGGCGGCCGGGGACACCACCTCGGTCACCGTGGACGGCACGGCGCAGGTCGCCGGGCGGGACGCGTACCAGCTGCTGATCAAGCCGAAGCAGTCCGGCTCGACGATCGGCTCGGTCCGCATCGCCGTGGACGCCGAGAACGGCGTACCGCTGAAGTTCACCCTGTCCGCGGCGAGCGGCGGCAAGGCCGTGGTCGACGCCGGGTTCACCAAGGTCGACTTCTCCAGGCCCGCCGCGTCCACCTTCGACTTCGCCCCGCCCAAGGGCGCCAAGGTGACCGAGGCCGACGAGCTGGAGACCGGCAAGGACGAGCACGGCGCGGCGCGGAAGGCGCTCCCCGGGCAGCTGGCCGAGCTGGACGGCTTCGAGGGCCTCAACGTCATCGGCGAGGGCTGGACCTCGATCGCCGAGATCCGGACCCCCGGCGGCACGGGCCTTCCGGCGGCCGGCTCGGGCGACATCCCGGCCGAGGCGCAGGGCTTCATCGACGCGCTCGGCGACAAGGTCACCGGGAAGTTCGGTTCGGGCACGGTCTTCAAGACGCGCCTGGTCAACGCCCTGCTGACGGACGACGGCAGGGTGTACGTCGGAGCGGTGACCAAGGACGCGCTGGTCCGCGCCGCCGACGCCGCCAAGTAGGACACCCCGGCGCCCGCCGTGCCGGGCGACCGGCGCCGGACACCCGCCCCGTCGCACCCACACCGTGCGGCGGGGCGGGACGGCAGCGTCGCAGGGGCGCTGCCGGCCGTGCGGACGGGAGAGGTGCGACCGGGATGACGACGACGGGGACCGCTGGGCCGACCGGGGCGGGGACACCGCGCACCGCCGGTACGCCGGACACCACGGGCACGCCGGGCGCCGCGGACGGGGAGGAGGCCGGTCCGGTCATCCGCACCCGTGGTCTGACCAAGCGTTACCGGGGCGGCCAGCTCGCCGTGGACGGCCTCGACCTGACCGTGCCCGGCGGCAGCGTCTTCGGCTTCCTCGGCCCCAACGGCTCCGGGAAGACCACGACGATCCGGATGTTGATGGGCCTCATCGACCCCACGTCCGGCACCGCCGAGGTGCTCGGCCGCCCGATGCCGGGCGCCGCCCGCACGGTGCTGCCGGAGGTCGGCGCGCTGATCGAGGGACCCGCGCTGTACGGCTTCCTGAACGGCCGCGACAACCTCCTGCGCTACGACCGGGCCGACCCCACCGCCGACCCGCGCACCCGGCGGGCCCGCGTCGACGAGGCCCTGGCGCGGGTCGGGCTCGCCGCGGCCTCCGGGAAGAAGGCCAAGACGTACTCCCTCGGCATGAAGCAGCGCCTCGGGCTCGCCGCCGCCCTGCTCCGGCCGCGCCGGCTGCTGGTCCTGGACGAGCCGACCAACGGCCTCGACCCGCAGGGCATGCGAGAGATCCGCTCCCTGGTCCGGGAGCTGGCCGCCGAGGGCACCACGGTGTTCCTCTCCTCCCATCTGCTGGACGAGATCGAGCAGGTCTGCACCCACGCCGCGGTGATGGCCCGGGGCCGGCTGATCGTCCAGGGCCCGGTCGCCGACCTCGCCGCGGGAGCCCGGGGCCGGCTCGCCGTCACCACCCCCGACCCCGGGGACGCCGCCCGTATCCTCCGGGAGCACGGACTCACCGGTCTCAGCGCCGACGGCGACCGGCTCACCGCCGACGCCCCGCCCGCCGCCGTGGACCTCGCCGACCTCAACGCGGCGCTGGTCTCCGGCGGGGTGCGGGTACGGTTCTTCGGCGTCGAGCGGGGCTCGCTGGAGGACGCCTTCGTCGCACTCACGGGAGAGGGATTCGATGTCGCAGGCTGAGACGGGGCCGCAGGCCGGGACGGCAGCATCCCGCGAGACGGCGGGTCCCCGCGAGACGGCGGGCCCCGGCGATCCGGCGGCATCCCGCGATCCGGCGGGTCCCGGCAATCCGGCGGGTCGTCCCCGCAATCCGTTGTGGACGCTGGGTCTCCTCCGGTCCGAGATCACCACGCTGCTCCGCCGCCACCGGACCTTCGCCCTGCTCGGCGTGCTCGCCGCCGTACCCGTACTCATCGGGATCGCGGTCCGGATCGAGACGGGCGGTGGCGGTGGCGGGTCGGGCGGCCCGGACGGCGGGGCGGGCCCGGCCTTCCTCGCCCAGGTCACCAACAACGGCCTCTTCCTCGTCTTCGCCGCCCTCGCCGCGACGCTGCCGGTCTTCCTGCCGATGGCCGTCGGCGTCGTCGCGGGCGACGCGATCGCGGGCGAGGCGAGCAGCGGGACCCTGCGCTATCTGCTGGTCGCCCCGGCGGGCCGGACCCGGCTGCTGCTCGTGAAGTACGCCTCCGTCCTCGCCTTCTGCCTGGTCGCGACCCTGGTCGTGGCGGCGTCGGCGCTGGCCGTGGGTGCGCTGCTGTTCCCGGTGGGCGAGGTCACCACGATCTCCGGGACCCGGATCAGCTTCGGTGAGGGGCTGGTGCGGGCGGCACTGACGGCGCTGGTCGTCGCGGTCTCCCTGACCGGGTTCGCCGCGCTCGGGCTGTTCGTCTCGACGCTGACCGGCAGCGGGATCGGGGCGATGGCCGCCACGGTCGGGCTGCTGATCACGGTGCAGATCCTCGGCAGCATCCCGCAGCTGAGCGGCGTGCACCCGTATCTGTTCGCGCACTACTGGCCGTCCTTCGCGGACGTCCTGCGCGAACCCGTCCACTGGGACGACCTGATCAAGAACTTCCAACTGCAGGGGCTGTACGTCGCGGTGTTCGGCTCGGCGGCCTGGGCGCGCTTCACGGCCAAGGACATCACGGCCTGAGCGACGATGACCGGATCGGATCTGCGGGAGGCCGTCCGCGCCGTCGGCCGGGCGAGCCGTCCCCCGATCGGCTCGTCGCGGCACGAACGGCACGAACGGTGCGGCCAAAGGGAACGACACGACACGGTACGTTCCGTTTCCGCCTGGGTATTGTTCGGCCTTTGGCGACGAACTGTCAACAAGAGATTGGCTGGAATCCCCCTATGCTCACCGAATGATCACATCGCCGAGCAGCGTGCGCCGCAGCGAACGGTCACGCCGCGCGATCCTGCGGTCCGCTCTCGATCTCTGTACGGAGCGGGGGTACGGGCACGTCACGATAGAGGCCATCGCGGCCGGTGCCGGGGTCAGCAAGAAGACGATCTACCGGTGGTGGCCGTCGAAGGGCGCGGTGCTGCTGGAGGCGTTCACGGACGCCCTGGTCGACGCCACCCCGTTCGTGGATACCGGCGACATCGGCACCGACCTGCGCGCCCATGTCGCCGGAGCGGTGAGACTGCTCTCGGTCCCGCCGTTCGGCCCCGCCTACGCGGGCATCCTCTCCGAGCTGCACCACGACGACCTCCTGGCCCGGCAACTGCGGGAGGAACTGGTCGACCCGCGCGTCGAGGAAGCGATCGGCCGGCTGCGCAGCGCCCAGGAACAGGGCCAGATCCCGCCCGGCGCGGACCTCCCGCTGGCCGTGGAGATGCTGTACGGGCCCGTCTACTACCGCCATGTGCTGCGCAAGCCCGTCCAGGACGAGGAGACGATCGCCGCCCTGGTGGACCACGTACTGCGCTCCCTGCGCGCGCCGGGGTACTGACCCGAGGGTGCGCGCCGAGGGTGTGCGCCGACCGCGTCCGCCGGCCGTGGCGGCCCGACGGGGTTCCCGCGCCGGGCCGCGCCGGCTTCCCCGTTCACGCGTCTGCCCTCCACCGGTGGCCGGGCACGGTGCGCCGGGTGATGCTGGTCCGGCGCGTGCCGGCTCCGGTGCACCGGTGCGCCGGAGCCGGAGGGCGGGTGGAGCCGTGGCGGACGCCGAGACCCGGGCCGGGCGCGGAAAGGACCCGGGCGGGCCGCACCTGCTGGACGAGGACCTGCTGGACGAGGCCCTGCTGGCGACGCTGTTCAGCCAGTCCTCCGTCGGCCTGGTCGTCCTCGACCCGCAGCTCCGGCTGGCCCGGGCCAACGCGCTCGGCGACGGCGTCGAGATCGGGGCGTACATCGGCCGCCGGTTCACCGAGGCCTTCCGGCTCGACGACCCGGGCGGCGCGGAGCAGCTGCTGAAGCGGGTGCTCGCGGGCGAAGGCCCGGTGCGCGACCGTCTCGTGCGGGGCCGGCTGCGCGAGACCCCCGGCGACCGGGAGTTCCTGGTCTCCGCCTACCGCCTCGACGCCCCCGACGGCCCCGACGCACCCGCCCTCGGCCTGCTGGCCGCGATCGTCGACGTCACCGAGCGCCAACGGGCCCGCGCCCGGGAAGCCGCGCTCGCCGCCGTACGGGATGCCGTCGGCGGCTCCCTCGACGTCGCCGCCACCTGCCGCGCCTTCGCCGACGCCCTGGTGCCCGGATTCGCTGACCTCGCCGTGGTCGAGGTGGTGGACGACGTCCTGCGCGGCGCCGACCCGCCCCCGGGCCCGCTGCCGCCCGACACCCCGCTGCGCCGCGCCGCGAGCGGCCGGTGCGACGCCGTCCGGGACACGGCGGAGGGCGGGGGAGAGGGCCGGGCGCGGGAGCGCTTGACGGGGATGACCCGCCGCCTGGCCGCCCGTACGCCGTACGCGCTCGCCACCACCGACCTGCGGGCCCGGCTCGTCCCGCTCGCGCCCGACACCCCCTGGCTGGACACCGACCCGGACGGGGCGCGCGCCGTGACGGAGACCGGCGCGCACTCCCTGATCGTCGTCCCCCTCACCCTGCGGGGCGCGGTCCTCGGGCTGGTCAGCCTCTACCGCTGCGGGGCGGCCGAGCCGTTCGACGAGGACGACGTCTCCCTGGCCGGTACGGCGGCCACCCGGGCGGCGCTCAGCATCGACAACGCCCGCCGCTACGAGCGCGAGCACGTCATCGCCTCGACGGTCCAGCGGCGGCTGCTCCCGCAGGCCGAACGGCAGCAGGCCGCCGTCGACACCGCGCACGTCCTGCTGCCCGGCCGGGACAGCGGCTGCTGGTTCGACACCATCGCCCTGTCCGGCGCCCGCACCGCGCTCGTTGTGGGCGGCGTGGCGGGCGAAGGCCTCCAGTCGGCCATCGCCATGGGCCAGTTGCGTACGGTCATCCAGGCGCTGGCGGGCCTCGACCTGGAGCCGGAGGAGGTCCTCGCCCGGCTCAAGGAAACCGCCGACCGCCTCGCCCACGAGCGCGCCTCCCTGCCCCCGGCCGACGAACTCCAGGGCGAACCCCTGAGCGCGGGCTGCCTGTACGGGGTCTACGACCCGTTCACCCGCACCTGCACCGTCGCGCGCGCCGGGCACCCCGCGCCGCTGATCGTCGGCCCGGACGGGCGGGCGGTCGCGCTGGACGTGCCGGAAGGGCCCGGACTCTTCTCCGACGACAGCGCGCTCTTCGCGCCCGCCACCGTCACCCTGGAGGTGGGCAGCCTCCTCGCGTTCTGCACCGCCGACCTGCTCTCGGGCGACCAGGCCGCCGAACGCATCACTCAGGCGCTCGCCCGGCCGGGCCGAAGCCTTCAGCAACTGGGCGACGACATCGTGTACGCGCTGCCGGACGACACCCGCTCCGCCGGTGCGGCCCTGCTCCTGGCCCGTACCGGTACGGTCTCCGACCATCTGGTCGCCACCTGGGACCTGGCCCAGGACCCCACGACGCCCGGCACCTCCCGGGTGCTCGTACGCGACCGGCTCCAGGGCTGGGGCCTGGGCGAGGACACCGTCGAGGCGACGGAGCTGATCGTCAGCGAGCTGGTCACCAACGCCGTCCGCTACGGTGCCCCGCCGCTGCGGCTGCGTCTCCTGCTGGACTCGACGCTCACCTGTGAGGTCCACGACGGCTCCACGGCCTCCCCGCACCTGCGGCACGCCGGGACCGTCGACGAGGGCGGCCGGGGACTGTTCATCGTCTCCCGGCTGGCCTCCCACTGGGGGGCCCGCCACGGGCCGGACGGCAAGGTGCTGTGGACCGAGCAGGAACTGCCGGACGACGAGCGGAACGACGAGGGCGGTGAACAGGACGACGAGGCCGGCGAGCCGGAGGGCGCGGGGGACGGGCCGGGCGGGGCGGGTGACGGGCCGGACCGTGCGGGCGGCGAGCAGGGCGGCGCGGGCGGCGGGCGGTAGCGGCGAGGGGCGCCCGGGGGCGGAGGCCCGGAGGCCGGTGCCTCCGCCGCCCCGGGCCCACCGCCCCGCCTACCGGAGCACGATGTTCCGGCCCGGGCCGCCGTCGACGGTGTCCTTGCCGGGGCCGCCGACGACCAGGTCGTCGCCGCCCTCGCCGTGCACCATGTCGTCGCCGGGGCCGCCGAGCAGGATGTCGTTGCCGTCCCCGCCCATGACGTGGTCGTCACCCGGGCCCCCGTACACCAGGTCATCGCCCTCGTACGCCTCGATCATGTCGTCGCCCCGGCCACCCCACAGCCGCTGGTCGCCGTCGACGGCCATCAGGTGGTCCATGCCGTCGCCGCCGTCCAGGACCACGCGCCCCATGACCATGTCGTTCCCCGCGTCGCCCCGCACCGTGTGCGCGGTGTGGGCGTGCAGCATGTCGTCGCCGGGGCCGCCGCTGACGGTCGCGACCCCGGGGTCGCTGGTGGCGATCTCGTCGTCGCCGTCGCCCAGGAAGACGTCGATCCGGTCCGGGCGGGAGCTGTCGGTGGGCAGTTCGCAGACGACGTAGGTCTCGTCCCCGGGGGTGAGGTAGGCGCAGTGGTCGCCGGGTACGAGCGGGACCGCGTCGCGGAAGCCGATCCGGCGGACTCCGTCGCCCCGGTCCATGGGCACCACGTGGAGGTCGTTCGTCTGTCCCGCGCCGGCGGTGAAGGTGATCGACTGCTTCGCCCAGTCGGCGCCGACGCGGGCCTTCGCCGCGGTGGCGCCGGGGGCCGCGACCGCCGGGGACGCGGCGAGGCCGGTGGCGAGCAGGGCCACGACGGCCGCGCGGGCGGTGAGTCGGTGTCGGTTCATGGGACCTCGTCTCGAAGGGGCGGCCGGGTGGCGGCCTGCCGGCGGGGCCTGCCCGGGGTACCGGCGACCGCGGTCGCGAGGGCGGCTTCCTCGCGGCCGCGGCCGGCGCGCTCCGGTACCCGGACAGGCCTGGTTCGTCCCGGCAGGCGCCGGGAGGGGTGCGGTACCGCGTCAGCTCTCGTTCACGCGGTACCGCGTTTGCTTACGTTCACGTGCGACGCGTAACCGCTTCCGTTCACGTGCGACGCGGTACCGCGTTTGCTCACGTGCGACGCGGAACCGCGTCAGCTCACGTTCACGTCCACGCAGGCGTAGAACGCGTTGGCGGTGTCGGCGATGTTCCACACGGCCAGCACCTTCTGCTTGCCGGACAGGCCGCCGAAGCTGACCTGGTGGGTGACGGTCTCGCCGGGCCGGGCGCCGCCGTCGTTGAACTCGGCGATCTTCTGGCCGCCCGCGTAGTACTGCCAGGTGCTGGTGGCGTGCCGCGCCGTCAGCCGCCAGTTGAAGCTGGTCGTCCGGCCGACCGGGGTGACCTTCCAGCCCCTGCCGTCATCGTTGAGCTCGGCGAAGCGGGCGTTGCCTCCGCTGCAGCTCATGAGGCCCTTGGGGCCCTCGACGCTCTGCGGCTCGTACTTGATGTCGCCGCAGGGGACCGTGCGGGCGGCGCACTGGGCCTGCCGGCTGGGGGGCGATGAGATGTAGCCGTGCGCGCTCGCGCTGCTCGCGGGCAGGCTGACGGCCAGGAGCGGGGCGATTCCCGCGCCGATGGCGACGGCTAAGAGCCTCTTGCTTTTCATGACAACTCCTCTGTGGGGGTCCGTGCCTGCCCGCGTGACGACGGATCAGGCATGCGCATGTCAAGCAGTCACGCCGTGACGGTGGGGTTGTCACGGGTAACGACGGAAGCGTACCGCTCTTGGTCTAGACCAAGCTAGACCCGGGCGCGAGCTCTGTGCCCGGCCGCCGGGCCGGGACCGCGCCGAACAGGCGCTCCAGGACCACCGCGACTCCGTCCTCCGCGTTCGACAGGGTCACCTCGTCGGCCGCCGCCCGCAGCTCCGGGTGCGCGTTGCCCATGGCCACCCGATGGCCCGAACCGGCGAACATCGGCAGGTCGTTGGGCATGTCCCCGAACGCGACAGTCCGCTCCGCCCCGATCCCCAGCAGTTCGGCGGCCAGCGCCAGCCCCGTGCCCTTGTCCACGCCGCGCGGGGCCAGCTCCACCGTGCCCGGCCCCGCCATGGTCACCGTCGCCAGATCGCCCACGGCCCCGCGCGCTGCGGCGGTCAGCGCGTCGTCGCCCAGCTCGGGGTGGCGCACCAGCACCTTGATCACGGGCCGCTCCCACAACGCGGCGCGGGAGCCGACGCGTCGGGCGGGAAGCGTCGGGTTCGGCATCCGGTACCCGTCCTCGATCAGGGTCACCCCGTCCACGCCGTCCTGGTCCACGGCGGCGAACACGGCCCCCACCTCCGCCTCGATCTTCCCGAGCGCGGTGTCGGCGGCCTCGCGGTCCAGCGTGACGGACCGCAACAACCGCCCGCCGCCGCCCGCCCCGGCCTCGTACAGCTGGGTGCCCTGCCCGCAGACGACGAGCCCGGTGTACGCCAGGTCCGCGAGCAGCGCCCGTATCCCGGGCACGGGCCGCCCGGTGACGACCAGGTGCCGGGCGCCCGCGGCGGCGGCGAGGGCGAGCGCGGCGCGGGACCGGACGCTCACGGTGTCGTCCGGGCGCAGCAGGGTGCCGTCCAGGTCCGTGGCGACGAGGTCGTAGGCGGGGGCGGCGCCGGGGGCGGTGCCGGGGGCGTATGCGGGGGGCGTGGGCATGGGCCCCAGACTAGAAGGACCTGGATGGCCGCTTGCGCGTCAGGGACGTATCGGGTAAGTGCCGAGACCGTTGTCAGGCGACGGTCAGGCGACGGTCAGGCGATGGTCAGGAGACGGCCCCGCCGGCGTTGCGGACCAGCTGCCGCAGCACCTTCACCGTGGTGACGTAGTCCGCGTCGGAAATGCCCGCGTGGAGCGCGGCGCGGATCGCGGGAGCGTTGCGCTTGAGGTCGAGGCGCGCCTGTTCCCCCTCCTCCGTGATCCACAACCGGCCTGCCGCGTCCCGCGTGAGCCAGCCGCGCTGTACGAGTTCCCCGGCCGCGACCGCCAGGTCGTCCTCGGGCCGGATGTACGAGGCCATGGCCCGCTGGAGCTCGGGGACGGTCATTCCCGCGCCGTCGGGCGAGATGTCATCGGCCGACAGATTGCGCAGAAGCCAGAACTGGGGCTGGGTGTAGCCCTTCTCGGCCTGCCGCTCGCGGATGTACGCGATCAGCGCCTCGTAGGCGACGCCGGTCCAGTAGGCGGCGGGCTGTCCGGCGAGTTCGGCGTCGCTGAGCTGTTGATCCGACATGAGAACGTGCTCCCTCGGTGGTGCGGACCGGACCCGGACGGTCGTACGGGCCTTGCGGTGACCGTAGAACCTCAAGTGCGGTCGAGGGCAAGGGCAAGGGCGAGGGCAAGGGCGCGGGCAAAGGGCGGGCTTGGCGGGGCCGGTCCGGAGGAGCCCCTCCGGGGCCGGTCCCGGAGGGGCTCGGGCAAGGAGGTCAGCGGAGGATGCCGCTGTAGGCGTTGAGCGCGGGCTGGCCGCCGAGGTGCGCGTACAGCACGTTGGACCCCTTGGGGATCTCGCCGCCGCGCACCAGATCGATCAGCCCGGCCATGGACTTGCCCTCGTAGACCGGGTCGATGATCATGCCTTCGAGCCGGCCGGTGAGCTTGATGGCGTCCACCGTGGACGCCACGGGCACGCCGTAGAGGTCTCCGGCCCAGCCTTCCAGCACGGTGATCTCGTCGTCCTTCAACTCGCGTCCCAGGCCGATGAGTTCGGCGGTGTTACGGGCGATCCGCGCCACCTGGGCGCGGGTCTCGGCGAGCTTCGCCGACGCGTCGATGCCCAGGATCCGCCGTGGCCGGTCCTGGCCCGCGAACCCGGCGATCATGCCGGCCTGCGTGCTGCCGGTGACGCTGCACACCACGACGGTGTCGAAGAAGACCCCCAACTCCTGCTCCTGCCGCTGCACTTCGCGCGCCCAGTTCGCGAAGCCGAGGCCGCCGAGGGGATGGTCCGAGCCGCCCGCCGGAATGGCGTACGGTGTGCCGCCCGCGGCCCGTACGTCCTCCAGCGCCTGGCGCCAGCTGTCCTTGACGCCGATGCCGAAGCCCGCCTGCACCAGCCGCACGTCGGCGCCCATGATGCGGGACAGCAGGATGTTGCCCACCTTGTCGTTGACCGCGTCGGGCCAGTCCACCCAGCTCTCCTGGATCAGGACCGCCTTCAGGCCGGCGCGGGCGGCGACGGCCGCCACCTGCCGGGTGTGGTTGGACTGCACGCCGCCGATGCTGACGAGGGTGTCCGCGCCCTGCCGGAGGGCGTCGGGGAGCAGGTACTCCAGCTTGCGGGTCTTGTTGCCGCCGTAAGCGAGACCGGCGTTGCAGTCCTCGCGCTTGGCCCAGACGCGCGCCCCGCCGAGGTGGTCGCTGAGCCGGTCCAGGGGGTGCACCGGGCTGGGGCCGAACAGCAGGGGGTAACGCTCGAAGTCGTCAAGGGACATCGTGGGCTCCTCGGTGGGTGGGGACGGGTCCGGCACGGTGGCACCGCGGGGGCGTCGTGCGACGGAGGGCGTTCAGGGGGGGGTGCGTCCAGCAACATCAGGGAAGCGTGTCCAGCAACGGCAGCAGCGTCTGCCAGTTCGCCCGGGTGGCGGCCACCGCACCCTCGACGTCCCCGGCCGCGCACAGCGCGATGATCCGGTCGTGCTGGGCGACCGACCCACGTCCGCTCAACGAGGAGAAGCGCAGCCGCTCCAGGCGGCGCAGCACGGGCGTGAACTGATCGAGGACGGTGGTGACGGCGGCGTTGGCGCAGGCGGTCACGGCCACGCGGTGGAAGGCGTCGTCGGCCTCCAGCGCCGCTTCGGCGTCGTCGCGCCGCAAGGCCTCGGCGAAGCGGGCGTTCGCCTCGCGCATGGCGTCCAGCTCCACCGCGTCCAGCCGCGGAACCGCCTCCCGTACGGCGAGTTCGTGCATGGCGGAGGTGACCGACTGCGCGGCCCGCACGGCGCGGACGTCGAGCGGGCTCACGATGGTGTACCGGCCGGGCTTCGTCTGCACCAGCCCCGCCTGCTCCAGCCGCGCCAGCGCCTCGCGCACCGGCGTACGGCTGACCCCGAGCCAGACGGCCAGGTCACCGTCGTTGAGGCGTTCACCGGGTGCGAGCGTGCCGTCGACGATGGCGTCACGGATGGCCCGGTAGGCGCTCTCGCGCAGGAGCGACCGGGAGACGAGACCTCGGTTCTGCGGAACGGGCATGCAATATATTGCATGCTGCGCGAGTTGGGCTGTCAAGACCCAGGGCCAGAGGACCGCCCGCACGACCGCCGCCGCCACGCCCGACTGAGCCGGCGTGAGGCCGGGGCGCGGCCAACGGCACGCGGAAGACAGGCGGTTGACAGTGCCGAAAGCCTCAGCCGCAGCGGTGCCGACCCGCCGATAGGGGCGTCGGCCGCGAGATGAAATGCGAACAGCGGCTTTAACAATCTCGCCGACGTTCTGTTAAAACCTCGCCCCGCCAAGAACCTTGATGGCGCCCGGCCGTTGGGCCACAGTTCATCTCGCGGCGGGCATCGCTCCCGCCGCCGGGCGAAAACTCACCCCCGGCGACACGCGCTGACGTATCGCCGAATCAACCCCCCTCGCGAGCTTTCGCCTGCCATCCGGAAGGAATCAGCGTGCGCAATTCCCGTCATTCCCGCATTTCCCGCAGCTCGCGCAGCTCGCGCAATGCCCGCAAGTACAGATTCGCCTTCGTGGCGGCCGCGCTCTCGGCTTCCGTGGTCATGGGCACCCAGGCCACCGCTCAGGCCCAGGACGCCGCCCCCGCCGGGAACGCGTCCACCCCGCGCTACCAGCCCGAGATGGTACGGGCCCTCGCCGCGTCGCTCGGCGTGGACGAGAAGGCGGCGACCGACCGGCTGGACCGGCAGGACGCCCAGCAGAAGCGGCTCGCCGAGCTGAGCAAGGGCGGACTGGCCGACGACGGCGCGTTCTTCGACGCCTCCGGCAAGCTGACCGTCAACGCCGAGGACCGCGCCGACGTCGCCCGGTTCGAACGGGCCGGACTCGACGCCCGGCTGCCCGCCCGCGGCGAGAGCACCCTCGACCGGATCAAGGCCCAGCTCGACGCCTCCGCCGCGAAGAAGACCCCCGCCGGAGTGGTGGCCTGGTCCGTGGACCTCGCCGCCGACCAGGTCGTCGTCAAGGTGAACAGCGACCGCTCGGCCCCCGCCAAGGCGTTCCTCGCCGCGGCGGCCAAGCACGGCTCCGCCGTCAAGATCGTGCGCGGCGAGGAGAAGCTCGCGCCCCAGGCCGCGATACACCCCGGCAGCAAGATGACGATCAACAACACCACCGGCTGGTGTTCCGTCGGCTACGGCGCCCGCGACCGGTCCGGCAACCAGTACCTGGTCACCGCCGGCCACTGCGTCGCCAACCTCCCGACCCTGCGCTACGACGGCACCGCCTTCGCCAAGGGCGTCAAGACCCGCTACGCCCTCGGCACCCGCAGCGTCGACATGGGCATCGCCTCCGTCAACTCCGGCCACTCCATCACCACCAGCGTCGGCACCTGGGGCAACACCAGCCCCATCGCCGTCCGCGGCAGCAGCCGGGCCTACTCCGGCGCATCGGTCTGCAAGTCCGGCGCCACCACCGGCTGGACCTGCGGTTCGGTCGGCTCCTACAACGTCTCGGTCACCTACGTCGACCTCAACGGCGGGCCCGACACCGTCGTCACCGGCCTCGCCACCTCCAGCGTCTGCACGGAGGGCGGTGACAGCGGAGGCGCGTACATCTCCGGCAACCAGGCCCAGGGCATGACCTCCGGCGGCCCCACCAACCAGCGCTGCACCGGCGGAGTCAACTCCCGCGGCTCCTCCTACTTCCAGCCGCTCGACGACACCCTGCGCTACTACGGGCTGACCCTCAACACCAACTGACCTGCGACAGAAGGGCTGACCAGGGGCCGTCCACCGCACTAAGGTGGGCGGCCCCCCGCGCCGCCGGTGCCCGCAGACCGTTGAGAGACGCCATGCCGCATCCCCTCCCCGCCGCCACCGACGGTCTCGAAGACCTCCCCGGGGCCGACGCGACCTTCGCGGCCGTGTTCCGCGAGGCCCTGCGCCGACGAGGACTCCCGCTGGAACGCATCCGCGACCACCTGCGCGCCCAGCAGATATCCGTCAGCCTCGCCACCCTCAGCCACTGGCAGCGTGGCCGCAGCCAGCCCGAGAAGGCCCAGTCGCTGCGCGCCGTCGACGCCTTGGAACCGCTGCTCGATCTCCCCACCGGGGCCCTGCGCTCGCTGCTCGGCCCGCACCGCCCCCGGGGCGGCGCCCGGCCGCCCGACCCGGCCGCCGCCCGGGGCGTCTTCGGCGAGGACTCCGACGTCGAGCAGGCCCTCGGCGACGCCTTCGCCCACTTCAACGCCGGTCTGCGCGCGCTCACCGTCCAGGAGACGGTCTGCCTGGACGAGCAGCGCGCCATCCGCGAGACCTCGGTCACCACGGTGGTGCAGGCCGTCCACGACGGCGTGGACCACCTCAGCATCGTCCACTTCCTCGACTCACCGAAGGCCGGAACTGCCGTCCTCGACGTCCCCGGCCGCCCCGCACCACGCATCCGGTTCCTGGAGGAGCTGGGCTGCGTGGCGGCCGAGATCCCGCTCGGGCGTCGGCTGGCCCGTACGGAGACGGCGGTCGTCGCCTACACGCTGCGCGCGGAGGGAGAGACCTCCTGGCAGCACGAGCGCCGCGTCACGGTCCCCCTGCGCGCGTACCTGCTGCACGTGCGCTTCCACCCCCGGGCGGTGCCCACCCACTGCTGGGGATACCGCCGCGAGCGGATCGGGGCCGACCCCAGCCACCGCCACCGCGCGGCCCTGGACGACTTCCACACGACCCACCTCGCGCCGACGCGGTGCGTACCGGGCGTGTACGGGATCGAGTGGACCTGGCCGGACTGAACGACGCGAGGCCCCACCGCGTGTGTGCGTGCGCGGTGGGGCCTCGGTGTACGGGCCTTGCTGTACGGGCCTCGCTGTACGGCTCCGATGGCTCAGCCGGTGCCGAAGCCCCCGGCCCGGACGCCCGCGACGAAGGCGCTGAACGCGGAGGCGGGCACGGTCAGGGCCGGGCCGCTCACGTTCTTGGAGTCGCGGACGGGGACGACGCCGTGCGGGGTGGCGAGGTTGGTGGCGACCTCGACGCACTGGCCGCCGTTGTCGCTGTACGAGGACGTGAACCAACGGGGGGTCTCGGCCGTCATGGGTGCCCTTCCGTAGTTACGGGAGTTACGGGTGCTGCAACTCACCGGACTTGATACCCGTGACGAAGGCGGTGAACGCGCCGGCCCGGACGTTCAGGCTCGGACCGCTCACGTTCTTGGAGTCGCGGACGGGGACGACGCCGTGCGGGGCGGCGAGGTTGGTGGCGACCTCGACGCACGCACCGCCGTTTTCGCTGTAGGAGGACGTGAACCAACGGGGGGTCTCGGTTGTCACTGGATGCCCTTTCGCAACTGCCTGAACATGTCTACGGACGCGGCCTGAGAGGGCGCGAGCGCCTGCATCTGATGGTAGGCCGTCAGATGCTGCACCACCGAGCCACTTTCACGCTCCAGATAGCCCTGCTGCGCGGACTCCGCGTACGACATCAGCGAGCGGTCGGGCATGGTCAGGATGTAGAGCGGCAGACTGAAGGGGCGGTCCTCGCCCATGGTGAACGGCACCACCTGGATCACCGTGTTGGGCTGCTCGGCGAACTCGATCAGCCGGTCCATCTGCGCCTTCATGACCTCCGGTCCACCGACCGGACGGCGGAGGCAACTCTCGTCCAGCAGCGCGAAGACCAGCGGAGGCTTCTCCCGGACGAGGGCCGCCTGGCGCTCCGCGACCAGCGCGACGCGCTCTTCCGCCTGGTCGGCGGTGATCCCCTGACGCCGGACGGCGCTGTCGGCCAGGACCCTGGCGTACTCCGGCGTCTGGAGCAGCCCCGGCATGACGCCGACCTCGTACAGCCGGATCTCCGCCGCCCGGCGCTCGTAACGGAGGAACTCCGGGAAGCCCTCCAGCAGGCTGCCGTGCTTGATCTGGCTCAGCTCGCGCTCGAACGACGCCTCGGTCCCGGTGAGTCCCAGCACCCGGTCCGTACTGCGCGAAAAGCGCAAGGTAGCGAGTTTGCGACCAGTTTCCACCGACGAGATGTGCGTGCTGGAGTAGCCGTTGTGGCTCCCCAGCACCTCCTGCGTCCAGCCCCGCTTCTCCCGTAAGCCGCGCAGACGTGCACCGTAGGCCGCCTGCGCGGAGCTTTCCGGGTTCAACTCCTTGATGTTCACGGACCCCAGCCCCGAATCTTCCGTGCCGAATGGAAAAGTTGATTGGCTTCTCACGGTAGGTCACGCTGAATCGCCCCGGTAGTCATTCGGCTACAGAGAGGAGCGATAGGTGTACGGCGAGAACGTGTGCCCGAATGTGCGGCAGCCTCCCGACCCCCCGGCCCCCGGCACGCTCGTGGTGGATACCGGTCGGGGTGACCGGGTGGGGGAGTTCCGTGGGGTCGCCGGTCCGTACTGGTCGTTGCGGCCGGTGGGTGGCGGGGCGGAGTGGGAGGCCGAGCCGCTCCGGGTCCGGCCCGCGCTCCTGATAGAGCAGCTTCGGGCCAGGACGGCGCGTCTGAATGCCCGTAGTCGGGGTGAGGTGCTGTGAACGCGGCCCCGGCGCAGGTGCGTTGGTACGTCGCCGAGAGTCACGGCGGCGATGCGGCGCGGTCCGTCCGGCTCGGCGGGTTCCTCGCGCCGACGCGGCGGCTGGCTCTGCGCTGGCTGCGGCGGCAGGCGCGGCGTTTCGCGGACGCGCTCGATCCGGATCCGTATGTGTCCTGGGTTGCGGCCGGTGCGTTGTACCCGGTCGCTGTCGGGGGCCGGCGTGATGCTCCGGCCGAACTCCGTTCCTGGGCGGACAGTTTCGGTGAGCACGAGTATGCGCTGGGGCGGCTCGCGGAGGGCCTGCCGTACGAGTTCGTCGCCCGGGACGCGGTGGCCTGGTACGGGCTGGTCATGCGTCCCCTGGCCCCCGCCGCCCGTACCCCTGCCTCTGCCTCTGCCTCTTCTATTCGTCTCCGGCAAGGATGAGCGTCATGCTGCAGTGCACTGCCTTCACCGAACTTCCCGAGATGGGTGCGCGGGTCGCGCTCATGGGCCTGGCGGCCGGACCCGGCCAGGCATCGGAAGCGCCCGATCTGGACGACTTCCTGCTCTGTGAGCTGGGCGAGCACGAGGAGGGGAGCGAGCACGCGGCCCAGCTCTGGTCGGCCTCGGCTCCGGCCGGGCGGGATCTGTGGATGTTCTGGACCGACGGCGACGGTCGCCGGACGTTCCGCTTCACGGAACTGCTGCCGTGTCCGGCGGTCATCCACCGGCTGTCCGTCAGGGAAGGGGACGCCTGCATGCTCTACGACCGGCACCCGGCCGCGCACTCCTGGGACGTGAGGGATCCGCTCGCCGATCTGATGACGGAGCGGATCCGGGAGGACGTACGACGCGACCGCGACCGCGACGGCGGCGGGCCGGACACCTTCTAACGGCGCTTGCGCCCGACGGCGTTCCGCAGGCCGCCGGTCAGGGTGCCGACGCCGGTGCGCAGGGCGATGTAGTCGAGGGCGCTGCCCACACCGCGAGCAGCCCACCTGAACGCTCTCACCAGCTGTTCGTCCATCACGTCGTTCTTTCCCTCGGCCGTACGTCGTCGTCTCCCTGTATGACGCATCTACTGCGAGAGGGGTTGCCCCGGCCGGCTGTGTGGCCGAACCAGCGGTGGGCGTGGCAACCCGCCCGCCCGCAAGGCCCGTCGCGGGTCAGCTCAGGCAGAACTCGTTGTCCTCGGGGTCCAGCATCAGGACCCAGCTCCCACCCTGCTCGTTGTACGTGCGCAGCACCCGCGCGCCCAGCCCCACCAGCCGTTTCTCCTCCGCGTCGCGCTGCCCCGGCGCGGAGTGCACGTCGATGTGGAGGCGGTTCTTCACCGTCTTCGGCTCCGGTACCCGCTGGAACAGCAGCCGCCGCCCTTGCCCCGTACCGCTGACCTCGTCGTACGGATCGTCCGGATGCCGGGCCGCCGCGAGGTCGAGCCAGGCGCGGCGGCCGTGGGCGTGGGTCGTGATGGCTTCCGGTACGGCTCCGGCCGCGAGCAACTGCTCGACCAGCGGGCTGTTGTCCTCGACGAGGTAGCCGAGGGCTGCCGCCCAGAACCCGGCCTGTGCGTGCGGGTCGGCGCTGTCGATCACGAGCTTCCAGGACAGTGTCTGCGTCATGGAAACCGTTTATAGTGGTTACATGAGTGAAAAGGCAACGGACACGCCGGATCTGGCCGAGCGGAGCGCACGGACAGGGCGGCCTGAGCGGTCTGCGTGGCCTGAGCTGCCTGAGCGGTCGGGGCGGGCCGTGCGGCCGGGGCGGCAGGGGCCCGCCGGACTGTTGCTGCGGCATCCGGACGGCAGCTCGTTCCGGTTCGATCCGGGCGCGCTGTGTCTGGAGCTGTTGCCGACCGGGGGCCCGGGCCCCTTGGCGTACTTCGAGGTGCTGCGCGAGCCGGCCGACCTGGTGCGCTGGGCGGAGGAGAGCCGGCTGCCGGACGGGCTCGGTCCGGGCGGGCTCGGTCCGGACGGTGATCCCGGTCCGGGGGTGGGCCCCGCGCTTGTCGTGAGCGCGGGGGAGGTGGCGGACGCGCGTGTGCTGCGCGATGCGCTCTGGCGGCTGGCGGAGGGCCATGTGGGCGGGGCACGGCCCGGCCGGGACGACCTCGCCACCCTCAACGACGCGGCGGCGCACCCGCCCCTGACGGCCCGGCTGACCGAGGGCGGCGATCGGGAGTGGGCTCCCGGGGGTACCGGAACCGGGCTGCTGTCCTCCGTCGCCCGCGACGCGGTCGAGCTGTTCACCGGGGCGTACGCGCACCGGATCCGCACGTGCGGCGCGCACGACTGCCGCCTGCTGTTCGTCGACACCTCCCGCCCCGGCCGCCGCCGCTGGTGCTCGATGGAGCGCTGCGGCAACCGCCACAAGGTCCGCGCCCACCGCGCCCGGCTCACTGCCGACGGGGAGGCCGACGGGGAGTGAGGGGCGCTCTGTCGCACGTGTGGTCGATGCCGACTATCTCTGTGCATGGGTCACGGAAATCTATGCTCGCTGGAGTAGACATTGGTGGGTGCGGTGGCTATGGTTTCTCTTGTAGCGCAGAGAGACAGAAGGGCCCGGCAGAGATGAACTGCCGGGCAGCAGTACACGAAGTCGCCGTTCGCGGCACAGTGCGGTGGCGGAGTTTCGAAGCCAGGGTTGTTGCAGGACGGCGACGGGACTGGCGACCGCACTGGGTGGCCCGCAGTGATCAGGGGCCGCCGTCAGCAGGACCGCGGTTCACGCGGGAGCAGTACGGCAACACCAGCGGTACACAGCAATACCAGCAGTTCAGCATCACCAGCAGTAGGCAAGTGATTCATCCCAGAGGGAAGAACGGAGGAGCGAGGCGCCATCAGGATCGCCCGGGCGGAGGCGTGAGCCCGGGTACCGCAGGACATCGATAGTGAGGTGGTCTCCGGTCAAGCAACCGCGATCCCCGCAGCCCCGGCGCATTCCGGACCGGGTCGGCGGAAACACAGGGCCGGCGGAGTAACAGGGCCGGCAGATGGTGTAGCAGTTCCTTCGGGGCCCGAGTGCCGTACGGCGCTCGGGCCCCTCCACGCGTTCCACAGAGAGGTGCAAATGACAGCAGGCGAATCATTCGGGCGTCTCGATGACGACGACTATCCCGCCTACACCATGGGCCGGGCCGCCGAGATGCTCGGTACCACACAGGGCTTCCTCCGAGCTGTCGGAGAGGCCCGCCTGATCACCCCGCTGCGCTCCGAGGGCGGGCACCGCCGCTACTCCCGGTACCAGCTGCGCATGGCCGCACGGGCCCGGGAGCTCGTCGACCAGGGGACCCCCATCGAGGCTGCCTGCCGCATCGTCATCCTCGAGGACCAGCTTGAGGAAGCCCAGCGCATCAACGCCGAATACCGCGCCGCCGCATCGGAGAAACCGACGTCCGCAGGCTGAGGTGGCGTCGCCGCCCGGCCCTGATCCGTGTCGGGGCCGGGGCGTCGAACCGGTTCCGGTCTGCCGCCCGGGCGATACCGGCGGCCGGGCCCACACCGCGCGCCGAGAGGCCGGCGGTCAGCGCGCGGTGGTGCTCTCAGTGGTCGGAGTAGCTGAAGTCGCCCATGGTCCAGGCGCTGACGTCATCGATCGCCACGCGGTACATCCCGCCCGTCTCCGGGATTCCCACCGTGCCCTGCAGAATCCGCGCCACATGGAAGTGCAGATGCGTGGGCGCCTTGTCCCCGGGTGCCGGGGCGGTGAAGGCGGCGGAGAACTCGCTCAGCTGGGCCGAGTCGGCCAGGACCTCCGACACCCGCTGCCTCCAGGCCGCTTCGGGAGCCAGTCGCCCCGTGATGACAGCACCACCGGCGACCACGGTCAGGGTCATCTGATTGCTGTGCCCGGACTCCACCAGGGCAGCGATATCAACAAGCAGTTCGTCAGGCTTCGACATGGGCCCAATCCTATGCACCGCTGTCCGGCCGGTTCGAGGGGTGTGCCGTCACCGGCGCCCACAGCGCCGGGTCAGTGCGCCTCGGCCCGGCCCGGGGGGAGGCCGGCGCAGGCGGGGCAGGTGTGCCGGTCGATCGCGGCCAGCAGGCGCGTGGCAGCCGTCTGTACGGTCCGCGCCGAGGACGCGCCCCCGGGCTCCGGCGTGCCGGGTGCGGCGGCCAGCCGGGCGGCCGTGGCGCGGCCCGCCGCCACCGTGTCGTGCGCGGCGCGGGTCCACGCCGGGTGCTCGGCGTTCCCGGCCGCCAGGATGGTGGCGAGCAGGTCCAGGACGCCCGCCCGGTCCCTGACCGTGTCCGTCGCCGCCAGCTCCCAGAGGAACGGCACCGTCGCCGCCGTCGAGTCGAAGACGGGCGGGGTGCCGATCCAGCGCTCCAGATCGCTCAGCGCCTCGTCCGAGGTCGGCGCGTCCCCCCAGGCGATCCGGGACAGCACGCCGGGAACCTGGGACGCGGAGCCGTACGCGTGCTGCAACTCGTGCCACCGCACGTTCCTCATGGCCCCCAGGACAGTCCCCATCCGGGCACTCAATCAGCCTTTACCGCACGGCGTCCACCATGCCGGAGGACCGTTCCGCGGACCGGCCCGTTCCGTGCAGCCGGCGCAGATACTCCCGTACGGGGCGGGCGTCGTCCGCCGGGGCGACCACGCCCACGTGGTGGTCGGGGCGGACGACCACCACGGTGCCCGTGCCCGTACGACCGGAGGCTCCCGTTCCGTACGCGGCGGCCGCGTGGCCCGCGTGGTCGACCACTGCTCCCGGCTCCACCGCTTCCGGCTCCGCCGCCCCGGCCCGGTGCTCGTGTGCCGCGTACACCCGGCAGATCCGCACCCCGGCGTCGCCGTACGCCTCCGCCACCTCCCGCAGGACCGCCGCGCTCCCGGGGCCGAAGCCGAGAACCGTGGTGCGGGGGCCCGCGAAGACGCGGTGCAGCCGGGTCCGTGCCCCGGTCGCGGCGTCGGCGCAGGGGGCGTCCGGGGCGCGGTCCCCGGCGGTCACGCCTGCGGGAGCCCCCGCGTGGTGGGCGGCCAGGGAGCTCCAGCGGTACCCGGTGTTCAGGCCGGTGGTGTCGGGGGTGATCGCCGCGTCCAGGCCGCCGCCGGGGCGGCGGATCGCCTCCAGGGTGGCCCGCAGCCGCTCCGAGGTGAGTTCCAGGGTCCGGGCGGCCACCGGGAGGCGCTCCTCCTCATAGGTGTCCAGCAGTTGCGCGTCCGCCTGACCGGTGAGCACCAGACCCAGCTTCCAGCCCAGGTTGAACGCGTCCTGGATGCCGGTGTTCATCCCGAGGCCGCCCGCGATGGCGTGTACGTGCGCCGCGTCGCCCGCGAGGAGGACCCGCCCCGCGCGGAACCGGTCCGCCATCCGTACGTTGACCCGGTACGTCGACAGCAGCTCGGCCCGGGTCAGGGCCTGGCCGGGCAGAGCGGTGTGGTGGGCGAGCAGCCGCCGGAACCCGTCGGCGGTGGGCGCGAGCGGCCGTCCCCGCCCGTCCCGCTCCGGCCCGGCCTGGAACCACCAGCCCGTCCGCGTACCGGGGATCGGGCAGAGCATCACCGCGCCGTCCTCGTCGAACCACTGGTGCCAGCGGGTGCGGTCCAGGGCGCCCTCCGCCAGGCCGACATCGCCGCAGACCATCACCTGGTCCTCGTCGGTGGTCCCCTCGAACCCGATCCCGAGCAGCTTCCGTACGGAGCTGTGGGCGCCGTCGCAGCCGACGACGTACCGGGCGCGCCCGGCCGACCCAGCGGCGTACGCGACGTCGACATGGCCTCCGCCGTCCTCGTGCCGCCCCTGCGTCAGACCCACGACCTCGCGGCCCGGCTCGACGCGGACGCCGTACCCGGCCAGCCGGTCGCGGAGGATCCCCTCCAGCCGCCATTGGGCGATCAGCCACCCCCGGTCGTAGGGGGTGTCCGGGGACGGCACGGCGTCCGCCCACGGATCGGCCTCCGCGACCGGGAGGCGGTCGCGGTACTTGAGCATCGGCAGCGGGGCCGAACCGGCGGCGAGCACCTCCTCGGCCACTCCGAGATCGTCCAGGATCTCCAGCGAGCGGGGGTTCGGCCCCTTGGCGCGCGAGGTGCGCGGAGGGGCGGGGGACCGGTCCACGATCCGTACGGCCACGCCGCGCCGGGCCAGGTCGCAGGCCAGCACCAGCCCCGTGGGACCCGCCCCCACGATGATGACGTCGGTCATGTCCATGCCTCTCCTTCGGTCACGCTCCCCGGTCTCCGGGACCAGGAAAACGTAACCGAGTAAGAAAAGCAACTAGGTAATCTTTTGTTGTGCCGGGCTCGGGGCCGCGGAGGTGGGGCCCAGGGGCGGGGCTCCGGGGGCGGCGCCCGCCGTGGCCAGCAGCTTCAGCGCCTGGACCCGGTTGCGCCGGGCGGTCCGCAGCGCGTCCCACGTCAGCAGCGAGAGCGCCAGCCAGACCAGGGCGAACCCGGCCCACCGCTCGGGCGGCATCGACTCGTTGAAGTACAGGACGCCCAGCCCGAACTGGAAGACCGGGGCCAGATACTGGAGCAGCCCCAGCGTGGACAGCGGCACCCGGACCGCCGCCGCGCCGAAGCAGATCAGCGGCACCGCCGTGACGATGCCCGTCGCGGCGAGCAGGAACCCGTGCCCCGCGCCCCCGGCGGTGAAGGTCGACTCTCCGGTGGCGGAGAGCCAGAGCAGGAAGCCGAGCGCGGGCACGAAGAGCACGGCGGTCTCGGCGGCCAGGGACTCCAGGCCGCCCATGTTCACCTTCTTCTTCACCAGGCCGTAGGTGGCGAAGGAGAACGCCAGCACCAGCGAGACCCAGGGCGGCTTGCCGTAACCGATCGCCAGGACGAGGACGGCGGCCAGGCCGGTGGCGACCGCGGCCCACTGGACCGGCCGCAGCCGTTCGCCCAGCAGCAGGACGCCCATGGCGATGGTGACCAGGGGGTTGATGAAGTAGCCGAGCGAGGCCTCGACGACCTGGCCGTTGTTCACGGCCCAGATGTAGAGGCCCCAGTTGACCGTGATGGTCGCCGCCGCGACCGATATCAGGCCCAGCTTGCGCCGGTCGCGGACCAGCTCACCGATCCAGGCCCAGCGGCGTACGACGAGCAGGGCGACGGCGACGACGCCGAGCGACCAGACCATCCGGTGCGCGAGGATCTCGACCGCCCCGGACGGCTTGAGCAGCGGCCAGAACAGCGGGACCAGGCCCCACATCCCGTACGCGCCGATTCCGTACAGCAGGCCTGCCCGCTGTTCGTTCTTCCCCTCCACGTGCCCTCCCGGCCGCCCGCGCCGGCGGATCCGCCGACGGCACGACGGTAGCGCCGGAAGCGCTTCGTGTCATAGCCGTCTCACGGAAACACTCATGACATTCGGCAGCAGTCAGCGGTCAGGGGGCAGCGGGTGCGGGGCATGCGACGGGGCCCGGACCTGACCCCCTCGTCGGGGGGTCGGGCCCGGGCCCCATGCGGTGTGCGTACGGTCGTGGCCAGGCCTCAGCCGACGACGGTCCAGGTGTCGTTGCCGGCGAGGAGCGCACCGAGGTCGCCCTTGCCGTTCTGCTCGACGGCGGCGTCGAGCTGGTCGGACATCAGCGTGTCGTAGACGGGCCGCTCCACACTGCGCAGCACCCCGATGGGGGTGTGGTGCAGGGTGTCCGCGTCGGCGATCCGGGACAGCGCGAACGCCGTCGTCGGCGACTCCGCGTGGGCGTCGTGGACGAGGACCTGCGAGCGGTTCTCCTCCGTGACGGCCACGACCTTCAGATCACCGGTGGCCGGATCGCGGACGACGCCCTTGGGCTCCTGGGAGCCGAAGAGGATCGGCTGACCGTGTTCGAGGCGGATGACGGCCTCGGCGGCCTGCTCCTTGTCCTTGAGGACCTCGAAAGCGCCGTCGTTGAAGATGTTGCAGTTCTGGTAGATCTCCACCAGCGCCGTGCCCGAGTGCTCGGCGGCCGCGCGCAGCACACTGGTGAGGTGCTTGCGGTCGGAGTCGACCGTCCGCGCCACGAACGTCGCCTCCGCGCCGATGGCCAGGGACACCGGGTTGAAGGGCGCGTCGAGCGACCCCATCGGCGTCGACTTGGTGATCTTGCCCAGCTCGGAGGTGGGGCTGTACTGGCCTTTCGTCAGCCCGTAGATCCGGTTGTTGAAGAGCAGGATCTTGAGGTTGACGTTGCGGCGCAGGGCGTGGATGAGGTGGTTGCCGCCGATGGAGAGCGCGTCGCCGTCGCCGGTGACGACCCAGACCGACAGATCGCGCCGCGAGGTGGCGAGCCCCGTCGCGATGGAGGGGGCGCGGCCGTGGATGGAGTGCATCCCGTAGGTGTTCATGTAGTACGGGAAGCGGGAGGAGCAGCCGATGCCGGAGACGAAGGTGATGTTCTCCTTCGCGAGCCCCAGCTCCGGCATGAAGCCCTGCACCGCGGCGAGGACGGCGTAGTCGCCGCAGCCGGGGCACCAGCGCACTTCCTGGTCCGACTTGAAGTCCTTCATGGACTGCTTCGCCTCGGCCTTGGGCACCAGCTGCAGCAGATCGTTGTGGAGCAGTTCGTCGGTGTCAGGCATCGATGGCCTCCTTGAGGGCCGTGGCGAGCTGCTCGGCCTTGAACGGCATTCCGTTGACCTGGTTGTAGCTGTGGGCGTCCACCAGATACTTCGCCCTGAGCAGCATGGCCAGCTGGCCGAGGTTCATCTCCGGGACGACGACCTTGTCGTAGCGCTTCAGCACCTCGCCGAGGTTCTTCGGGAAGGGGTTGAGATGGCGCAGATGGGCCTGGGCGATGGGCTCTCCCGCGGCCCGCAGCCGGCGCACCGCCGCGGTGATCGGCCCGTACGTCGATCCCCAGCCGAGCACCAGGGTGCGGGCCCCGGCGGGATCGTCGACCTGGACATCGGGGACCTCGATGCCGTCGATCTTCGCCTGGCGGGTGCGGACCATGAAGTCGTGGTTGGCCGGGTCGTAGGAGATGTTGCCCGTGCCGTCCTGCTTCTCGATCCCGCCGATGCGGTGTTCGAGGCCGGCCGTCCCGGGAATGGCCCAGGGGCGGGCCAGGGTCTGCGGGTCGCGCTTGTAGGGCCAGAACACCTCGGTGCCGTCCGCCAGCGTGTGGTTCGGGCCGGTGGCGAAGGAGGTCTTCAGGTCGGGCAGGGCCGCCGTCTCCGGGATCCGCCACGGCTCGGAGCCGTTGGCGAGATAGCCGTCGGAGAGCAGGAAGACCGGGGTGCGGTAGGTCAGGGCGATCCGGGCCGCGTCGATCGCGGCGTCGAAACAGTCGGCCGGGGTCCGCGGAGCCACGATCGGAACCGGGGCCTCACCGTTCCTGCCGAACATCGCCTGGAGCAGATCCGCCTGCTCGGTCTTGGTCGGCAGGCCGGTCGACGGCCCGCCCCGCTGGATGTCGATGATCAGCAGCGGCAGCTCCAGGGAGACCGCGAGCCCGATCGTCTCCGACTTCAGCGCCACCCCCGGACCGGACGTCGTCGTGATGCCCAGGGCCCCGCCGAACGCCGCGCCCAGCGCCGCACCGATCCCGGCGATCTCGTCCTCCGCCTGGAACGTCCGCACGCCGAAGTTCTTGTGCCGCGACAGCTCATGCAGGATGTCCGACGCGGGAGTGATCGGGTACGACCCCAGATACAACGGCAGATCCGCCAGCTGCCCGGCCGCGATCAGCCCGTAGGACAGGGCGAGGTTCCCCGAGATGTTGCGGTAGGTCCCGGTGGGGAAGGCCTGCGAGGCCGGGGCGACCTCGTAGGAGACCGCGAAGTCCTCGGTGGTCTCGCCGAAGTTCCACCCGGCCCGGAAGGCCGCCACGTTCGCCTCGGCGATCTGCGGCTTCTTCGCGAACTTCTGCCGCAGGAACGTCTCCGTGCCCTCGGTCGGCCGGTGGTACATCCACGACAGCAGGCCCAGCGCGAACATGTTCTTCGACCGCTCCGCCTCCTTGCGAGGCAGCCCGAACTCCTTCAAGGCCTCCAGTGTCAACGTCGTCAACGGCACCGGATGAACGTTGTAGGCCTCCAGCGAACCGTCCTCCAGCGGGTTGGTCGCGTACCCCACCTTCGCCATCGGCCGCTTCGTGAACTCATCCGTGTTCACAATGATCTCCGCGCCGCGCGGAACATCACCGATGTTCGCCTTCAGCGCGGCCGGGTTCATCGCGACCAGGACGTTCGGGGCGTCACCCGGGGTCAGAATGTCATGATCGGCAAAGTGCAACTGGAAGGAAGAGACCCCCGGCAGGGTGCCCGCGGGGGCGCGGATCTCGGCCGGGAAGTTCGGCAGCGTGGAGAGATCGTTGCCGAAGGAGGCGGTCTCCGAGGTGAACCGGTCACCCGTGAGCTGCATACCGTCACCCGAGTCGCCCGCGAAACGGATGATCACCCGGTCCAGGCGACGGATCTCCTTCCCGTCGCCGCCCGTGGTTCCCGTCGTACCTGACAGGGGGGCTCGCTGACCCCCGAGGACGGCGTCGTTGGCCTCATCGGCCATCTCTGTCGCGCTACTGACCTGGCTCGTCACTGAACTGGACCTCCCTTGGGGCGGCGGTTCGGAACCGTCCGGCCAGCCGGCGATCCCAGAGGCCACCCTACGTCCGCGTAGGTGGCTCTCCAGGGACCGATCATATGGTGGACGCTATTTTGAGACACCCTTTTAGTCGGGTTTGTCGCCTTTTATAAAGCCCTCGATCATGGCATGAAGGCGGCTGCCCTCTGAGTCTTTGGTCCTAGGCCCTCTCGGCAAACACCCGCCGACGCCCGTAGGGCAGGCGCGGCAGCCGGGAGTCCGAGGACAGGGCCCGGGTGCCCCAGGCCGCCCCGGGCTCCGTCGTCGTCGTTGGTCCTTCCTTGATCAGAGGTGCCCGTCCGGCGCCCGCCGGACACCCCCGGACCCGCGCAATGCCCCCGAAGCGCCCCCGGATCGCTCCCGGAGCACCTCCGGAACCGCCCTCTAGGAGTTCAGGTAGGTCAGCACGGCGAGGACGCGCCGGTGGTCTCCGTCGCTGGGCGAGAGCCCCAGCTTCTGGAAGATATTGCTGACGTGCTTCTCGACCGCCCCGTCGCTCACCACGAGCTGCCGGGCCACGGCGGAATTCGTCCGGCCCTCGGCCATCAGACCCAGGACCTCCCGCTCGCGCGGCGTCAGCCCGGTCAGCACGTCCTGCTTGCGGCTGCGGCCCAGCAACTGCGCCACCACCTCCGGGTCAAGCGCCGTCCCGCCCTGCGCCACCCGGACGACGGCGTCCACGAACTCGCGGACCTCCGCCACCCGGTCCTTCAGCAGATACCCCACCCCGCGGCTGCTGCCCGCCAGCAGTTCGGTGGCGTACTGCTCCTCCACGTACTGGGAGAGGACCAGCACCCCGATGTCCGGGTAGTCCTTCCGCAGGCGCACCGCCGCGCGCACGCCCTCGTCGGTGTGCGTCGGCGGCATCCGCACGTCGGCGACCACCACATCGGGAAGCGCCTTCTGGGCGTCGAGGTCCGCCACGGTCTTGAGCAGCGCCTCCGCGTCCCCGACCCCCGCGACCACGTCGTGCCCGAGATCGGTGAGCAGACGGGTGAGCCCCTCCCGCAGCAGGACCGAATCCTCGGCGATGACCACGCGCACCCTGTTCTCCACGTTCTCCACGACTGCGAGTCCCCCACTGTTCCGAATATGCCGCGTTCCTCGCGACCCCGCACGCACCACGCCCGACCACCGCGCACCGCGCCCCGACCGCACAAGCATCCCAGGACCCGGACACGGATGGGCCCCCTGTGGATAACTCGCACGGCCCGCCAGCACGGCCTGCCAGCACGGCCCGGGAGCGCAGTCCCGTACGCCCCGGGCACGCCCGGCCGCGCGCCCCGGACCATGACGGCCGTACCTCCGGACGATCACGGCCGTACGCCCCGCCGCCGGGCCGGGAGGCCGGGCGAAGGGGCGCACGCGTGGGGCGGGGGAGAGAGAGGGGGGAGGTAAGGGAGACAAGAGGGGATGAGGGGGATGAAGGGGGTGAGGGAGTGAGGGGGGTGAGGGGGATGAGGTGGGGGGTACGAGAGGAGAGAGGTGGCTGGAGTGGCGCCCGCGTCCGGGTCAGCCCCGCCAGGGCAGCTCGGCCGTGACCGTCGTCGGACCGCCGGCCGGGGAGTCGACCACCAGGACCCCGTCCACGGCGTCCAGCCGCTCCGTCAGCCCGGCCAGACCGCCGCCCGAGGCCGGTGACGCCCCGCCCCGGCCGTTGTCGG